>NZ_VCJS01000270.1 GCF_005893125.1 Nonomuraea basaltis
AGATGTGTATACGAGACAGCCCCCGCACCTCCCCAGGCACGCAGGACCCCGTCCTCGACAGGCTCGGCGGTGGGCAGTTGGAGCCCGGCCGCATCCAGCAGCATCCCAGCCCTCCGCCCGGCCGACCTCAGTCCTGGAGCAGTTGGGCGGCCAGCGTACGGTGCGTCCACTCCTCCCACCGCTCGGGCGACCACCCGCGCTCCCCGACGAACTGCAGGTAGACCTCCGGGCTGAGCAGACCGTAGAGCACGTCGGCCACGAACTCGGCCGAGACCCCGGCCCTCGCCCCCGGCTTGGCCATGAGCGAGCCGGCCGCCGCCCGCTGCACCGTGTAGCGGGGATCGACGCCCTGCGGCCAGAGCGCCGCCACCTCGGGATCCATCGCCACCGCCGTGTTCAGCACCTGGGTGATCGGCGCGACCCTCTCCAGCACGGCCCGCGTCCCGCGCACGTGCTCCCGCAGGTGCTCCTCGGCCCGCTCCGTGGCCATCGCGGCCCGGAACCACGCCCGCTCCATGGTCGCCACCGGCTCGTCGTCGCCGGCGATCGTGACGTCCACCAGTTCCTTCAGCAACGACCGCTTGTTGCCGAAGACGAAATAGATCGTCTGTACGGCCACGCCCGCCTTGTCGGCGACGTCCTGCAGATTCGTGGTGCCGTACCCGTCGCGCACGAACAGCTCCCCGGCCGCCTCCAGGATGCGCCTGCGCGTCTCCTGGGCTTTCTGCGTGCGCTTGCTGACCCGCTTGACATCGCTCATAGCTAAAGCTTAACTCTAGTCAGGTTAACTAGATTCCAACTCTAGAGAGGGACTCTCATGGCGATCATCCGCACCACCCGCTTCACCGCCGAGCCCGCCGACGCCGAGCAGGTGCTCGCCAGGCGCGCCGCCCTCATCGCCGCGCTCCGCGCCGCGACCCCAGGACTCACGGAGGCCAGGCTCACCCGGATCGACGAACGCACCTGGGTGGACATGTGGCGCTGGGACTCCCTCGCCGACCTGGAGGCCGCGACCGCGCTCGCCCCGTCGCTGCCGGAGACGAAGGCCGCGTTCGAGGTGGCCAAGGACCCGTCGGCCGAGCAGGGCGAGCTCGTCGACGAACGCTAGGCTCGGCGTCGCCCGACGGAGCCGGGCAGGCGTCTGAGCCTCGCGATCAGCCCCAGGTCGTCCACGCACTGCCCCAGGCCGAGCGCCACGCACTCCAGCGGCCGCTCCGCCCGCCGTACCGGGATGCAGAGCGCGGTACGCAGCCGCCTGCCCAGCCCGCGCAGCAGCGCGCCACCCCCCACCAGCACCGCGCCCCGTTCCCCGAGGTCCGCCGCCAGCTCCGGCGGGCAGCGCTCCACGATCCCGACCGCCGCTCGCACGATGGACTCCACCGGCTGCCTGGTCGCCTCGTAGATCCGCTGTACGGGCAGCGGCACCGCGCGCTCCCGGCCGGTCTCCACGTCGCGGCCGCGTACCACCACCTGCCGGTGCAGCGGCTTCCAGTCGGCGCCCGCGCTCCGCTTGGCCGCCTCCACTTCGCGCTCGTCGAGGAGCAGCCCGTGCTCGCGTTCGACCAGGCGGGCGATCGACCGGTTCATGGCCTGGCCGCCGCCGCCGAGCGTGCCGGAGGCCACCACGGCCCCGTGCGAGAGGACCGCGATCCTGGCAGAGTCGCGCCCGATGTCGATGACCATCCGCCCGGCGCAGTCCTTGACCGGCACGCCCGCGCCGAGCGCCGCCGCCAGCGCGTGCGGGATCAGCAGGATGTCCCGCGCCTCCGCATCGAACGCCACGTCCCGCAGCGCCGCCCGGTCGATCGGCGTAGAGCCTTCGGGTAGCGCCATGACCATCCGCGGCCTGGCGAACGGATTCCAGTGCACCTTGCGCACGAAATGCCGGACCAGGCGACGGGCGAGCTCGCCGTCGGCCGGCAGCCCGTCGCGGAAGGGCCAGCACGTCTCGCCGCAGGCCGCGTCCCCGCCGTACCCCAGGACCTCGCCCGTCCCGCCGCAGGCCGCGTCCGCGCCGTACCCCAGGACCTTGCCCGTCTCGGCGTCGCGCGCCACGGCCGAGGGCTCGTCGAGCACGATGCCCTTGCCCTTGACGTAGATCCGCGTGCTGGCCGCCCCGAGGTCGATCGCCAGGTCGCGACCGAGGAGGCTCATTGCCGGACCGGGGGGTTGACCATCATGCCGCTTCTATATCCGGGCCCGCCCCAACCCAATACCAGGAACAGAGCGGTTCCCCTTTACCTATGAGGCCGGCGAGTACCTGTGAGGCCGGCGAGGACCTCGTCGGCCAGGCGACGCCGGTGCGGATCTCCGCCGGCAGGCGCTGCGGATGGGGCTTCAGCACGGTCGACCTGCGTGTCCGAGCCGGTCCAGCTGTGTGCCCGACCGGCGCACGGTGCCCGCTGATCCCTTCAGGGAACCGCAGAGATTTCAAGACGCTGAGGCCGGTTTCGCGTCATAAGCGGCGCCATGCGAAGCTGTGATTGTCCCCAACACCTTGGAGGTCCTCATGGCGGAAACACCGGAGCCGGAAGTCAGCGAAACTCCCGAGGACGAGATGAAGCGCAAGTTCCGTGAGGCGCTGGAGCGCAAGCGCAACCAGCACGCCGATTCGGGCTCGGGTGGCAGGGGCGTCGACCCATCGAAGATCCACGGGGCGCACGGTCCGGCTGCGAGTAAAAGATCGTTCAGGCGCAAGAGCGGCGGCTGAGGCTGGAAGCAAGAGGGGGCACGGCATGCCGTGCCCCCTCTTGCTTTACCTGAGTACGTAGATCTTCGCCCGATTCATGACCAATCGATTGCGTTTGTCCGGAATACGTGGTTACAGTATGGCCCACTACCAGCCGGTGGCATGGCCCTTACCCAGGAGGGACAGCCGGCTGGCGCCGAATCCCGATCCGTCGGGAACCGGGGACCCACTTCGTTGGGGTGAATCCGACCTGTGTCGGTAGGGCATCTCCACGCCCGAACCCGTCAGCTAACCCGGTAGGCGTGATGGAGAGGACACATCACACCCATGTATCACCGCGTCAGACCCCCAGGCAGCGTAGTGTCGGCCGCCGACTGAGCGGCGCCCTTTTCCAGGCTCTTCCGCGCTCCGCGTAGCAGATTGCTCGGCGTTCTGCCCCGCCATGCCCTTTTTCGGTGAGTGCGCGTCCCTGTCCCCTCGTAAAGGACCACTGCCTCATGTCTGCTCGTTTCGGCCTGCGTTCCCTCGCCCTGTTCGCCGTTTCCGCCGTCGGCGCGCTCACCGTCGCCTGCACGGCGGTCCACGCCGACTCCGACACCGATAAAAAGGTACTGCTCAAGGGCTCGACCACGGCGTCCTACTTCTGGGACGACGCCTCCGGTCGCGCCGGTGACACGGGCCTGCCCGCCAGCGGCAAGCCCATGCAGAAGGGCCTGGCCGCAAGCCCTAGCTGGCCGCTGCTGACCGAGGGCTACGTGATGTACAAGGGCAAGAAGATGCCCTTCTTCGTCGGCGACCGCGGCCCCGGCAAACCCTCCAACAGGGGCATCATGCTGGACCTGGACGCCAAGACCTTCGCCGAGCTGACCGGCGGAACCTTCAACTCCGACACCCTCGGCGTCGACGGCGTCGGCGGCCAGGGCCACATCGAGGTCGACTACATCATCACCAAGTGGGGTGACGGTGTCGGCAAGAAGAACTACCCGGTCGCCTTCTCCACCGGCGCCTGGGCCGAGCGGGACAACAACCCGGCGGAGCCGCCGCAGGTCCTGGCCGAGGAGAAGCCGTCTGAGGAGCCCGACGAGGAGTCCGCGGGCGGCAAGGCCGTCGCCGCCCCCGAGCGGCCCGTGGCGGCCGCGCCCCAGGGTGAGGCCGAGGAGTCCGGCACAGTGGGCGGCGTCCTCGTCGCGGGCGCTCTCGCCATGGCCGGCGGCGGCGTGGTGCTCGGCGGCGAGCGCATCCGCAGGCTCGTCACGCGCTGACTTTACGGAGCGGGACCAGAATGTCATTCTGGTCTTCGTGACCACCCGCGCAGCCGTCAACGGCATCGAAATCGCCTACGAGTCCTTCGGCTCACCCGAAGGACGACCCCTGCTCCTCGTCATGGGGCTCGGCGCCCAGCTCATCCACTGGGACGAAGACTTCTGCCGGCTCCTGGCCGAGCAGGGACACCACGTCGTACGGTTCGACAACCGCGACGTGGGCCTGTCCACGCACTTCCACGACGCGGGCGTCCCCGAGGCGGGGGCGCCCGCGCCGTACCTGCTGGACGACCTGGCCGACGATGCCGCCGGACTCATGGACGCCCTCGGGTGGCCCGCCGCCCACGTGGTCGGCGCCTCCATGGGCGGGATGATCGCCCAGGCGCTGGCCATCCGGCATCCCGCACGCGTGCTGACCCTGACCTCGATCATGTCGACCACGGGCCCCCGGGTCGCCCCGCCGACGCCGGCCGCTATCGCGGCGCTGACGGCCACGCCGCCCGCCGACCGCGCGGCCGTCCTGGAGCAGGCGCTGCAGACCTGGTCGGTCATAGGTTCGCCCGGCTACGAGCTGGACCGCGAGCGGATCACCATGATGGCCGGCCTGGCCTATGACCGGTGCTTCGACCCGGCGGGCACGGCCAGGCAGCTCGCCGCCATCATGGACTCGGGCAGCCGTACGGAGCAGCTCGCCCGGGTGACCGTGCCCACGCTGGTCCTGCACGGCGAGGAGGACCAGCTCGTCCCGGTCGAGGGCGGTCGCGCCACGGCGGCGGCCGTTCCCGGCGCCCGGCTGGTGACCTACCCGGGCATGGGTCACGACCTGCCGCGCCCGCTCTGGCCCGCCTTGGTGACCGAGATCACCAAACTGACCGGCGGCTGATGATCGATGCTGGCCAAGGGCTACGACGCCGTCGTCCCGGCCATCGCCCCGCCGCGCGACGGCACCGAGCCGAAGGAGCCCTTCCTCGACGCCAACCGTGCCCTGATCGAGGGCGTGCGCGCGGCCGGGGTGCGCCGGGCGAGCGCACCGGCGTCTACCGCATCGGCGGCGACGACCTGCTGGCCGACTCCGAGGGCCGCAGCGTCATCAGCGCCGAGGACTACGCGGTCGCCGTCGCGGACGAGCTGGAGAGCGGCGCCCATCCACGCCGGCGCATCACCGTCGCTTACTGATCGGGCTCCTCAGGGAGCAGCGCCTTCTCGTCGGGCTTGTGGACCAGCACATTGTCCACGTACGACTTCACCGCCGTGGCCAGCCCCACGTCGCCGTCCGCCTGCTCCGACAGGTACCAGCGGTGGTCGAGTATCTCGTGGAACAACTGCGCGGGCTCCAGCTTCCCGCGCAGCTCCGCGGGAATGCCGTCGACCGTCGGCTGGAACACCTCCGCCAGCCACCGGTGCGCCACGATGGCCTCGTCCTCGTGCCGCAGCCCTTTGGCCACCCGGAACCCGTCGAGGTCGTTGAGCAGCCGCCGCGCCTGGTTCTCCTCGACGTCGAGCCCCGTGAGCCGGAGCAGCCGCCGCTGGTGGTGCCCGGCGTCGACGACCTTCGGGCGCACGATCAGCCGTCCGGTGCCGACCTTGCGCCGCACCATCATCTCCGCCACGTCGAAGCCCAGCAGGTTGAGCCGCCTGATCCGCTGCTCCACGCGGTGCCAGTCCACCTCCTCGATGATCTCGCTCTCGGTGATCTCGTCCCACAGGCGGTGGTAGCGGGCGACGACGTCCTCGGCGGTGTCCATGGGGTCGATCGACGGGTGCAGCAGCCCGCCGGCCTCCAGGTCGAGCATCTCGCCGAAGATGTTCGTGTGCGCGGCGTCGATGTCGCCGAGCCGCTGGCCCTCGCTGATCATCGGGTGCATCTCGCCGGTCTCGGCGTCCACCAGGTAAGCCGCGAACGCCCCCGCGTCCCTGCGGAACAACGTGTTGGACAGCGAGCAGTCGCCCCAGTAGAAGCCGTTCAGGTGCAGCCGCACCAGCAGCACGGCCAGCGCGTCAAGCAGCCGGGTGAGCGTGTCGGGGCGCAGCGTGCCCGACATGACGGCGCGGTACGGCAGCGAGAACTGCAGGTGCCGGGTGATCAGCGCCGCGTCGAGGCCCTCGTCTCGGCCGGTCACGTACGCGACGGGCTCCACGGCGGGCGCGTCCAGCCTGGCCAGGTCCCACAGCAGCCGGTACTCGCGCTTGGCGTAGCGCTCGCTGATCTCCTTGATCGCGTACACCTTGCCGGAGAGCCGGGCGAAGCGCACCACGTGCCGCGAGATGCCGCGCGGGAGATCGACGAGATGGTGTTGCGGCCAGTCTTCGAGGGGGACGTCCCATGGAAGGCGGATGAGGTCGGGGTCGCCGAGCGCTCCGGTGATCTGCAGGGGCATTTGCTCAGGATATGGTGCGTCGGTGGACGAGTTTCTCAAGTGGTACTTTTCCGACCGTCCTGTCGTCGCCAGCTTCCTGGGGGCGGACGGTTACGATCACACCCTCGGTGATTTCACCGCCTCCGCCTGGGCCGCTCGCGAGCAGGAGGAGACCCGCTGGCTCGAACGCCTGTCGGCGGCCGAGGCCCCGTCCTTCGACGACGCCATCGACAGAGATCTGGTCCTCTCGCACCTGAGAGGCTCGATCGCGATGGCCTCCTGGCCCGAGTGGCGCCGCGACCCGGCCGTCTACCTCGCGTCGATCTTCAGCTCGATGTACACGCCGTTCCAGCGGCGGCTCAAGCCGGAGTCCGAGCTGGTGCCGGCCGCCGTCTCCCGGCTGGCCGAGGTGCCCGGCGTGCTGGCGGCCTGCCGGGCGAACCTGGACCCTGATCTGGCGGCGCCGCTGCTCGTCCAGCGGGGCCTCGGCCAGGCGCGCACCGGCCGCAACTTCCTCACCCGCACGGTCCCCGGCATGGTCGAGGACCCCGAGCTGCGCGCGAGGCTGGCCACCGCCGCCGAGCCCGCCGCCCAGGCGTTCGACGAACTTGTCACGTTCCTGGAGCGTTTCACCTGCGGCGGCACCTGGCGGATGGGGGAGCGGCTCTACTCCACGCTGCTGCGCGAGCGCGAGCTCCTCGGGTACGGCGCCGCCGAGCTGCACGAGAAGGGCAAGGCCGCCTGGGCCGAGCTGGACGCCCGGATGCGGCAGGTGGCGGTCCGGGTCAACGGCACCGAGGACTGGCGGGCGGCGATGGAGTCCCTCATGGACGACCATCCGCCGACATTGGCGGACATGCGGGCCGAGTACGCCGCGGAGACCCAGCGGGCCAGGGACTTCGTCAAGGAGCGGGACCTGGTCACGTTCGCCGAGGGCGAGGAGTGTCACGTGCTGCCCTCGGCCGAGTACACCCGGCCGATCCTGTCCGTCGCCCACTACCTCTCGCCGCCGCCGCTGAGCAGCTCGCGGACCGGCGTCTTCTTCGTGCCGTACACGCCCGACGACTTCACCCCCGAGCAGGTACGCCAGCGCCTGCGGACGAACTCGCGGGCCCAGATGCCGTCGATCGCGGTCCACGAGGCTTACCCGGGGCACCACTGGCACCTGTCGTACATGGCGGGCAACCCCCGTACCGTCAGGAAGGTCTTCCGCACGGCGTACTTCACCGAGGGCTGGGCCCTCTACGTCGAGAAGCTCCTGCACGAGCAGGGCTACTTCGACACCCCGGCCACCGAGCTGGCCCACCTGGACTGCCGGATCTTCCGCGCCGCCAGGATCGTCGTGGACACCGCGCTGCACTGCGAGGACATGTCCATCGAAGAGGCAGAGACGTTCATGGCCACGAAGGCGTCGCTGTCGCCCGGCACCGCCCAGGGCGAGGTGAACCGCTACTGCGCCTGGCCCACACAGGCGCCCTCCTACCTGACCGGCGCCATCGAGATCGACCGCATCCGCGGGTCCTTCCAGGGGCCGCTGAAGGAGTTCCACGACAGGATCGCGGGCTCCGGTGGCCTGCCGCTGGGCCTGGCGGAACAGGCGAGTGAGCGCCGTCGCCTGGAGGAGGAGCGGCAGGAGCGTAGCGACTAGAGCGACGGGGGAAGGCGGCGGCGTATGGCGAACGAGCCGCCGAACGGAGTGAGGCAATGAGCACTGCGGCACTCAGCGACGGGGGAACGACGGCGGGTTGAGCGAGCGCTCCACCACGGCGGCGAGCTGCTCCTCCGTCAGGATGGCCGGCTTGCCGACGCCGAGGCCCCGCACGTAGACCTCGCACAGCCACTCCAGCAGCCGGGTGGCCTCGAACGCCTGCTCCAGCGTCGCCCCGATGGTCACCCCGCCGTGGTTGGCCATCAGGGCGGCCTGCTTGCCGGCCAGCGCCGCCCGCACGTTGGCGGCCAGCTCTGGGGTGCCGTACGTGGCGTACTCGGCGACCTTGACCACGCCGCCGAGCAGCAGCGCGTTGTAGTGCACCGGCGGCAGCTCGGCCATCGTGGTCGCCACGACGGTGCCGAACACCGAGTGCGTGTGGACGACGGCCTGCGTGCCGGTGGTCTCGTAGACGGCCAGGTGCATGGGGGTTTCACTGGACGGCTGCAGCTCGCCCTCGACCAGGTAGCCCTCGACGTCCACGATCGGGCACATCTCCGGCGTCAGCCGGTCGAGCGCCGCCCCCGACGGGGTGACCGCGACCAGGTCGCCCTGGCGCACGCTCAGGTTGCCCGAGGTGCCGATGACCAGGCCGAGCTCGACGGCGCGCCGTCCGTAGTCGCACAGCTGCTCGCGGAGGCTCATACCCTGCCAATGTAGTCGGTCGTCCGAAATACGGTCAATCACCCTGCTCATGGCCTCACTCCGTGAGGCGGCTCGGTCGCCATATGCCGCCGCCTGTTCATGGCCTCACTCCGTTCGGCGGCTCGGTCGCCATATGCCGCCGCCTTCCCCCGCTCTGGTCGCTTCGCTCCCGCCGCTCCTCCAGGCGACGGCACTCCCTCACAGGCGGTCGAGGGCCTGGAGCATGTGTCGTTCGAGGTCGACGCGGGTCAGCCGTCCCGGGTAGAGCAGCAGGTGCAGGCTGAGCCCGTCGACCAAGGCCAGCAGGTGCTCGGTCAGGTCGTCGAGGTTGTCGTCCGTGCGCAGCTCGCCGGCCGCGCGAGCCTGGCCCAGCAGGTCGCGTACGGCGGCCCGCAGCTCGGCCGCCTCCGCCCGCTGCACCTCGGCCAGCTGCTCGGAGGCCAGGCTCCGGCTCCAGAAGCTCACCTCCAGCCGCGTCTCCTGGGTGCGCACGGCGTCCAGCGGCAGGTTGTCGAGCAGCAGCTCGCGCAGGGCGGCCAGCCCTGTCACGCCCTCCACCTTGCGGGCCAGTCGCCCCCGGATGCGCTGATGCGACTGGCGCAGCGCCGACAGCAGGATCTCGTCCTTGTCGGCGAAGTAGTGGGCGAGCACCCCGTTGGAGAAGCCTGCCTCCTTGGCGATGGCCCGGGTCGTGGCGGCGTCGATGCCGTCTCTGACGATCACCCGGCGGGCCGCCGACAGGACCTCGCGCCTGCGCTCGTCGTGATCGACGATCTTCGGCATCGATTCCTCCGTTGACTTTTTAGTCGGACGTCTGTCTATTTAGACTATGACCGTTGTCACCGTCGGCGTCCATATCGCCGACATCCTCGCCAGGCCCGTCGAGCACATCCCCGAGGGCCAGGACACCGTGCTGGTCGACCAGATCCGCCTCACCGCCGCGGGCGCCGCCGCGGGGACGGCGGTGGACCTGGTCAAGCTGGGCAACGACGTGGTCACGATGGGCGCCATCGGTGATGACGAGCTCGGTGATTTCCTGCTGATGGTGCTGGCCAAGCGGGGGGTGGACGTCTCCTGCCTGGCGCGCAGGGCGGGAGAGCAGACCGCCGCCTCGATCCTGCCCATCAGGCCGGACGGCGGGCGGCCCAGCTTCCACGTGCCCGGCGCGAACCTCTCCGTGACGTACGCCGACCTGGACGCCGGCGTGCTGCGCGGCGCGCGGGCGATCCACCTGGGCGGGATGGACGTCACCTTCGGCCTGGGGGACCCGGCCTTCTTCGCCCTCCTGGACGAGGTACGGGCCGCCGGGACGATCATCGCGATGGACCTCCTCTCAGAGATGCCCGACTTATTGGGAATGGCCCGGGCCTTCCTCCCGCACGTGGACTACGTCCTGCCGAACGAGTCCCAGGCCCTCCTCATGACGGGCGCGGCGGACATCGCCACCGCGGCGGCGGCCTTGCTGTCGGACGGCCCGCGCGGCGTCCTCGTGACGCTGGGCGAGGAAGGCAGCCTCGTCGTCACCGAGTCGGGCTCCGAACGCGTGCCCGCGCTCAAGACGGACGTCGCCGACACGACCGGCTGCGGCGACGCGTACTGCGCCGGCTTCCTCACCGGCCTCCTCCACGGCCAGGACGTCCTGACCGCCGCCCGATGGGGCACGGCCGCCGCCGCCCGCGTCGCCACCGGCCTCGGTTCGGACGCCGGCATCACCGACCTCGAATCCACCCTAAGGATGCTCACATGAAAGACGCCGAACTCCGCCGGCGGGCCGCGAAGGTCGTCCCCGGCGGCATGTACGGGCACCTCAACGCCGCCATCTTCGCCCCCGGCTACCCGCAGTTCTTCGAGCGTGCCGAGGGCTGCCGGCAGTGGGACGTGGACGGCCGCGAGTACATCGACTTCATGTGCAGCTGGGGCCCCATCGTGCTCGGGCACCGGCACCCGCGCGTCGAGGAGGCCGCCGCCCGCCAGGCCGCGCTCGGCGACTGCCTCAACGGGCCTGGACCGATCATGGTGGAGCTCGCCGAGCTGCTCGTGGACCTGATCCCCAGCGCCGACTGGGCGATGTTCTCCAAGAACGGCACCGACGCCACCACGCAGGCGCTGATGGTCGCCAGGGCCGCGACCGGGCGCACGAAGGTGCTGATGGCGCACGGGGCCTATCACGGGGCGGACCCGTGGTGCACGCCCTCCCTGGCCGGCACGACGCCGAACGAGCGGGCCGACCTGGTCGAGTTCACGTACAACTCGCTGTCGTCCTTGGAGGCCGCGGCGGCCACCGTGGAGGGGGACGTGGCGGCGATCATCGTGACGCCGTTCAAGCACGACTCCTTCGAGGACCAGGAGCTGGTCGAGCCCGCCTTCGCGCGCGGCGCCCGCGCCCTGGCCGACCGGCTCGGGGCGGCCCTGGTGATCGACGACGTGCGGGCCGGCTTCCGGATCGACCTGCGGGGCTCCTGGGAGCCGTACGGGGTGCGCCCCGACCTGACGGCCTGGTCCAAGGCCATGGCGAACGGCCACCCGATCGCCGCCGTAACCGGCACCGACGCGCTCCGCGGCCCGGCCCAGACGCTGTACTCGACCGGCTCGTTCTGGTTCTCGGCGGTGGCGATGGCCGCGGCCAAGGCCACCATCGAGACCCTGCGCGACACGGACGGCATCGCGGCCATGGAGAGGGCGGGCACGCAACTGCGCGAGGGGTTGTACGCCCAGGCCAAGTCCCACGGCTTCGTGGTGAACCAGACCGGGCCGGTGACGATCCCGTGGCTCAGCTTCGACGGCGACGCCGACCTGTCCGTCGCCATGTACTGGAGCGACGCGTGCCTGCGGAACGGGGTGTACGTGCATCCGTGGCACAACTGGTTCATGTCGGCCGCCCACACGGAGTCCGACGTCGCCAAGGCCTTGGAGGGCATGGACCAGGCCTTCGCCGAAACCCGCGCCCACTTCGCCTGAGCGCCTCCGCCCGCAACGTCACGATCATGGATCCCGAGACCGGCGCCGTGGCGTTCACCGAGGCGTTCCGCACCCTTGCCCTCCCCGGTCCGCGTCCACAATGCTGTCGTCTGACTCACCGGTAGGTGTACTCACAGTCAGGCGACCAGCGAAAACATCAATCTAGGAGAACGGTCACGGCAGGGTCACGGCTCGATTGCACCCCTTGACGGGTGTCAGCGGGCGTCCGTACCTTCGGGGCAAACATTTAGGAAACTTTCCTAATTCACCTCGGGAGCCCCCATGACCCACCCGGGCGACATCACACGGCGCGAGTTGCTCCGTCGCATCGGCATGACCGCGTTCGTCGCCGGCCCCGGCGCGGGCCTGCTGAGCGCCTGCGCCACCGCGGGAACGGGCGGCGATCCCACGCCCGCGCCCGCGACCTCGATCGCCGCCTCCGCCGATCCCAAGAACCCGTTCGGCGTCGACGCGAAGAAGCCGCTCGAAGTCGTCATCTTCAGCGGCGGGTACGGCGACGCGTACGCCAAGGACCTGCACGAGGAGCTCTACAAGAAGGCGTTCCCCGGTGTGACGATCAAGCACACCGCCACTCAGCAGATCGGCACCCAGCTCCGCCCGCGCTTCGTCGGCGACGACGCGCCCGACGTGCTCAACAACTCCGGCCCCGAGGCGCTGGACCTGGCCGCCCTGGCCGCCGAGGGCCACCTGGCGGACCTGGCCCCGCTGTTCGACGCGCCCTCCATCGACGACCCGGGCAAGAAGGTGCGCGACACCGTCACGCCCGCCGTGCTCGACAACGCCAAGATCAACGACAAGGACCTGGTGCTGAACTACACCGTGTCCCACCGCGCGCTCTGGTACAACGCCAAGCTCTTCGAGGCCAAGGGATGGACGCTGCCGAAGACGTGGGCCGAGTTCACGGCCCTGGGGGAGGAGGCGAAGAAGGACGGCGTCCTGCTCTTCGCGTACCCCGGGCAGAAGGGCCCGTACTACCAGCTCTGGAACGTCCTCTACACCGCCGCCAAGATCGGCGGCAACCAGGTCGTCATCGACATCGACAACCTGGTGGACAACGCCTGGAACGCCGAGGCCATGAAGCAGGCGGTCACGGCGTGGGCCGACGTCCAGGCGAAGTACGGCGACAAGGCGTACTTCGGCCTCGACCACACGCAGACCCAGATCAAGCACCTGCAGAACAAGCTGCTGTTCTACCCGGTCGGGTCCTGGATCGAGAACGAGATGGCCAAGGACCAGCCGCAGGACTTCCAATACGCCATCGCCCCCATTCCCGACGTGACCGCGGCCGACAAGATGCCGTACGGCGCGATCCAGGTCGGCGTCGGCGAGAACTTCGTCGTCGCCTCCAAGGGCAAGAACCCGCAGGGCGGTCTGGAGTACCTGCGCCTGATGCTGTCCAAGGAAGGCGCGAAGGGCTTCACCGAGAAGACCAAGAACCTCACCGTGGTGAACGGCGCCGCCGAGGGCGTCGACCTGCCCGCCGGCCTGAAGAGCGCGGCCAAGGCGCAGGACGCGGCCGGCCAGAACATCATCACCGACGCCCGTTTCGAGGGCTGGTACAAGGAGCTCTTCGACTACGGCACCGAGCAGATCAACGTGGTCATGGCCGGCCGGATCACCCCGGAGAAGTTCTGCGCCAACATGCAGAAGAAGGCCGACGGCATCAAGAAGGACGACTCCGTCGCCAAGCAGACGCGGAGCCAATAGCACGATGGAGCGGTTGCGCAAATACGGCTTCATCGCCGGATTCCTCGTCGTCCCCGTCGCCCTCTATTCGGTCTTCGTCATCAGCCCCTACGTCCAGGCGTTCCAGCTCTCGCTGACGAGCTGGAACGGATATTCCTCGGTCGTGCGATACGTGGGGCTGGACAATTTCGGCCGGTTGTTCGAGGACGAGATCTTCTGGCAGGCCCTGCGCAATCACGGGATCCTCCTGCTCGTGCTGCCGATCGCGACCATCGTCATCGCGCTGTTCCTGTCCTTCCTGCTGAACCTGGGCGGCGGCACGCGCGGCGCGGGCATGAGGGGCGTCTGGGGGTCGAAGTTCTACCGGGTGGTGTTCTTCTTCCCCCAGGTCCTCGCCGTGGCCGTGGTCGGGGTGCTGTTCCAGGCCGTCTACCGGCCGGACGCGGACGGCGTCGTCAACGGCGTGCTCGCCAGGTTCGGCGTCGAGCCCGTGGGCTGGCTGACCGAGCCGGGGCTCGCCCTCTGGTCGATCATCGCGGTGATGGTCTGGCAGGGGGTCGGGTTCTACGTCGTGCTCTTCTCCGCCGGAATGGCGGCCATTCCCAAGGACTATTTCGAGGCCGCGGCGCTCGACGGCGCCGGGCGCATGCGGCTGTTCTTCTCGATAACGCTGCCGCTGCTGCGCGACACCGTCCAGGTCGGCTGGATCTATCTCGGCATCGCGGCCTTCGACGGGTTCGCGCTGATCCAGGTGCTGGCGGGGGACAAGGGCGAGCCCGACGGGGCCACGACCATCCTGCCGATCACCGTCTACAAGACGGCCTTCGCCTACAACAAGGTCGGGTACGCCTCCGCGATGGGCGTGGCGCTGTTCTTCCTTACCGTGACGTTCGCCGTACTGACCTTGCGTACGACCAGGCGTGAGAGGGTTGAGCTCTAGACATGGCCTCGCGTGACACAGGCAGGCCGCGGCCCGGCGTGCTCAGTGGGCTCTCCCACATGGCGCTGGCGGTCTGGGCGCTGCTGATCATCCTGCCGTTGTTGTGGACGTTCCTGGCGTCGTTCAAGACCAACACCGAGATCTTCGGCGACCCGCTGCAGCTGCCGGGCGCGGTGCGGCTCGACTCGTGGGGCCGGGCCTGGAACAAGGCGCACATCGGGCAATACATGCTCAACACGGTCGTCGTCGTGTTCTTCGGCACGGCGGGGACGATGTTGTTCGGGTCGATGGCGGCGTACGTGCTGGCGCGCTACCGGTTCATCGGCAACAAGCTGATCTATTACTACTTCGTGGCAGGACTGTCGTTCCCCGTCTTCCTGGCGCTGGGGCCGCTCTTCTTCGTCGTCAAGCAGTTCGGCCTGCTGAACTCGCACGTCGGCCTGGTCCTCGTCTACATCGCCTATTCGCTCCCGTTCACCGTGTTCTTCCTGGCGGCGTTCTTCCGGTCGCTGCCGGACGCCGTCGCCGAGGCCGCCATGATCGACGGCGCCTCGCACACCCGTACGTTCTTCCAGATCATGGTCCCCATGGCCAGGCCCGGCCTGGTCAGCATCACGATCTTCAACGTGCTCGGCCAGTGGAACCAGTACCTGCTGCCCCTCGTCCTCCTGGCCGGCGACCCGGACAAATGGGTCATCACCCAGGGCATCGCCAAGATCTCCACTTTGGCGGGGTACGAGGCGGACTGGCCGGGCCTGTTCGCCGCCCTGAGCATGACGATCCTTCCCGTTATGATCATCTACATCATCTTCCAGCGTCAGATCCAGTCGGGCCTCAGCTCCGGGGCGCTGAAATAATGTGGCTCGGGAGGGAGGTCTCCATGGACATCGAGAGCAAGCTCAAGGATCTGCCCGAATGGCGGCGCGAGGGCGACGAGATCCGGCGCACGGTCACCGCGCCCGGCTTCCCCGCCGCCATTCGCATCGTCGACGAGATCGCGGTCAAGGCCGAGGAGCTCAACCACCACCCCGACATCGACATCCGCTGGCGCACGCTGCACCTGGCGCTCACCACCCACGACAAGGGCGGGCTCACCGAGCTCGACTTCACCCTGGCCGCCATGATCGACGACATCGCGGCAAAACACGGCGCCTGAACGGCATCCTGCCGAATACTCACCGTAGTGGGCCGGTCACTCGTTAGAGTGGGTGCCTTCTCGGAGCCCGCCTGCCGTAAGGGCTCGGACTATGGGGAGTTCTCATGCGCGTGTCCGCACTACTGCTCATCCTGCTCGCCGTGGCCGGCGCCGGGGCCTGCGCGGGCCCGCCCGCCCCGCTCCAGAAG
>NZ_VCJS01000271.1 GCF_005893125.1 Nonomuraea basaltis
CCCCCGGCCCGCTGACCCGCCGAGCCGCCCACCCGTCCGTCCGGCCCGCTGAGCCACCTACAGGGGCTGCCGAAGCTGCTCGCCGAGCCGTACACCGGGCCTACCGAGTGGGGGTTGGGCGGCGGCGCGGTGGGCGTCGCGCTCGGACTTCGGCACGTCGAAACCGGCCGAATCGATCATCAGCCCGGGACACGGCCCGCAAAGGCGACCCGGACAGGCCACCGCGAGGTGATGCTGCGCGTCGACGGCGACCGGCTGACCGAGTCGATCAGAATCGAGGTGAACGCGGGCACGAGAGAGATCGCGAACTCGTGCCGAACGCCCAGAGGACCGGTCTGTCGCACAGGCGGTTGATAACGGTTCGGCCGCGATCCAAGCGGCATTACAGAGTGGTTGACCAGGGAACTTGGCGCGGTCCAAATGGTGACAAAGGGGCTGGACAACGTTGTCCGGGCAGCAGAAGAGTTGCGTCCGGCCGGGCAGCGTCGCCGGGCGCGTGAATCCTGATCGCGTAATTGACTTTACTTTCCTGATCAATCTTCGGCTAAACCTTATTCCGATCTCAATTCGGTAAGGACGATCGTCTTACCTTCTGTGACAAAAATGGGTCTGCCATTTGATGGAACCAATACTGCAGACTGTCTCCCGTGGGTGCATCGGTGCTGCCAAGTGGACCGCCATCGGTAGATCAGGTGGCGGACCTCGTCGCGAAGGGAAGGGAGCGCGGGAGCGTAACCGTCGATGACGTCGCAGCCGCGCTTGACCGATCCGAGCTGCCGTCCGACGCGCTGGAACGCGTCGTGCGGATGCTCGCCGAGAACGGCGTGGAGGTCCTCGAGCCCCAGGGCGACGAGGAGTCCACCCGCGCCGATGAGGAAGACGTAGGCAAGCGGGCGCCGACCAGCGATCTCGTCCGCATTTATCTGCGGGAGATCGGCCGCGTGCCTTTGCTGACCGCTGAGGAGGAGGTGGAGCTCGCCAAGTCGATCGAAGCCGGCTTGTTCGCGGAGGACAGGCTGGCCAACGGGGTCTCGCGTCTGGCCTTCCCGGAGTTCAGGGAGCTCGTCTGGCAGGGCACTCGAGCCAAACAGCGGCTCATCGAAGCCAACCTCAGGCTCGTGGTGTCCATCGCCAAGCGCTACGTGGGCCGCGGAATGCTGTTCCTGGACCTGATCCAGGAGGGCAACCTCGGGCTCATCCGGGCGGTCGAGAAGTTCGACTACACGAAGGGTTACAAGTTCTCCACCTACGCGACCTGGTGGATCAGGCAGGCGATCACCCGGGCCATCGCCGACCAGGCGCGTACCATCCGCATTCCCGTGCACATGGTGGAGACCATCAACAAGCTCGTCAGAGTTCAGCGCCAGCTCCACCAGGACCTCGGCCGCGAGCCGATTCCCGAGGAGATCGCCAAGGAGATGGACCTCCCTGTCGATCGCGTGGTGGAGATCCAGCGCATCGCCCAGGAGCCCGTGTCGCTGCAGTCGCCGATCGGCGAGGAGGACTCCGACCTCGGTGACTTCATCGAGGACGCCGACGCTGTCGTGCCCATGGAGGCCGCGGCCTTCATCATGCTGCAGGACCAGCTCGACGACATCCTGGCCACGCTGTCGGATCGGGAGCAGCGCATCATCCAGCTCCGCTTCGGCCTGGCCGACGGGCATCCGCGCACGCTGGAGGAGGTGGGCAGGGAGTTCGGGGTCACGCGGGAGCGCATCCGGCAGATCGAGTCGAAGACCCTGGCCAAGCTCCGCCACCCGACGCGTGCCCAGATGCTCAGGGACTACCTGGACTGACCCTTCGAGGCCGTGCGAGGCCGTTCGAGCGGGCCGGGGAGGCGAGAGCCCCGGCCCGCCCGCACGTTCAGGAGCAGCCCTCGAACTGCGGGACCGCGATCGTGCTCAGGTCCAGCCCCGACCCGCCGAACCACTTGTCCAGCAGCTTCGCCGCCGTCCCGTCCTGGTACATGTCGGTGATCGCCCGGTTGACCGCCTCGCAGCCAGGCACGTCGCCCTTGCGCAGGCCGACCCCGGTGCGCTGCTCGTTGAACTGCGCGTTGTTCAGCCGCAGCCCCGAGCCGTCCTGCTTGGCCAGGCCCGCCAGGATGACGTCGTTGGTGGTGACCGCGTCGACCTGCCCGCCCTTCAGCGCCGTCAGGCACGCCTTGTAGTCGGCGAACGGCACGACCTGCGCCGCGACCTCGCGCTCCTCGACGACCCGCTGGGCCGCGTTCGACCCCTGGACCTCGCAGATCTTGCGGCCCTTGAGCTCGCGCACGTTCTTGATCGTCTCGCCGGACCGGGTCAGGATGTCCTGGTACGAGATGTGGTAGGGCCCGGCGAACAGCACCTTGGCCTTGCGGTCCTGGCTGATCGTGTACGTCGCCACCACCAGGTCGGCCGGTCCGTCGACCAGCGCCTTCTCCCGGCCTGCCGCCAGCACGGGCACGAAGAGGTGGTCCTTGCCGAGCTTGGCGGCGACGTAGCGGGCCACGTCCACGTCGAAGCCCTCGAACGTGCCGTCGGACTTGCGGAACCCGACCGAGGGCAGGTCCGGACGCACCCCGATGACCAGGGAGTCCTTGTCGACGATCGACTCCGGCCCGCCGGTGCCGCAGCCCGCGACCACCCCCGCGGCCGCCAAGGCCGCCACCACCGCCACCACGCGCTTCACCGGTACTCCTTGAGTCGTGGCCACACGCCGCCGATCACCAGCAGGCCGATCCCGCCGATAGCGAACGGCAGCAGCCGCCACAGTTCCTCCAGCGCGCTCTCGCCGGTGCTGATCGCGCGCTTGAACACGTCCTCGTGCTGGCCGGCCAGCGCCACCAGCGTGCGGTCGTAGGCGTCGAACGAGGCGGTGACCTGGCCGAGCCGCGCCGCGACCGCCTCGTTGGCCCGGCCACTCCTGACCAGCTCGCGGAAGTCGTCGTCGGCGGCCTGGAAGCCGCGGTACGCCCCCAGCACCTTCGCGCCCTGCGCGCCGACGAGCTCGGGCCCCAGCAGGCCGAGGAAGTTGTTCGAGCCCGTGGCCACCTTGCTGTGGTAGGTGTCCAGGTTGCCCGCCTCGACGTACATCACTGACAGCGACTTGTCCAGGTACGTGTGCTCGTAGGTGTCGGCCCGCTCTTTGTCCAGCAGGTAGCGGCTCTGGTCGCCCTGCATGCTGTTGCTGATCGCGCGTGTCTTGGCCAGCGTCAGCATCGAGTCGAACCCGGCCGACTTGGCCTGCCGCAGCGCCTCCACGTCCCGCCCGAGCTCGGCCTCCCCGAAGAACACCGCCACCAAGGTCGTCACCGTGGCGACGAGCAGCGCGGGCCCGAACACCCGGCGGAAGCGCCTGGCCAGGAAGACCTGCAGCCAGAGCAGGCAGCCCAGCGCGATCAGCCCGGCCAGCAGCACCGCGACCCGCAGGAGAGGCACCATGAGCGCCTTCTCGTCGTAGGTGCGGCGCACGATCGTGCCGTTCTCCAGGGTCAGGTTGTACGCCTGCGGCAGCAGCTCCAGCCGCATCAGGTCGGTGGCCTGGCGGTAGATCGCCACGACGTCCTCGGGCGGCGGCCCGGGCGCGTGCTTGGACCGCTCGTCGAGCAGCAGCGCCTGCCCGGCCAGCCGCTCGTACCTGCCGAGCCCGTCGAGCACCGACTGCACGGTCCGCCGCTCGGCCGGGTTGTCGCCGGACAGCTCGAACGCCTCCAGCAGCGCCTTGTTCGCCTCCGACCGCTGCCGCTCGTACCGGTCGATCGCCTCGCTGCGCTGCCGGGCGTACCCCCTCCCGATCAGCAGCGCGTTGGCGACCTGCGCGTCCATGTCGCTCAGCGCGAGGTAGAGCCCGGCGGCGGCGACCACCTGCGGCCCGGCGTCGCGGCCGATGACCTGCAGGCCGTCGCGGGCGCTGGAGCTGCCGACCGCGAGCGCCACGAAGAGCAGCGCCAGCGAGGCGACGGTGATGCCGGAGATGACCCGGATTCGGCCGGGCACGCTCTGACGCACCTCAGGCGCGGCGCCCCGGGTCTGGACCAGGGTCACGGCGTGCCCTCCCTGATCGTGATGACGGTCCACGCGCCCAGGTGGATCCGGTCGCCGGGGCCGATCTTGACGGGCACGTTGAGCTTGAGCGGTCGGCCGTTCAGCTGGGTGCCGTTGGAGGAGCCGGGGTCGACCAGCATCCACGAGCCGTCCGGCTGGGCCAGCAGCACGGCGTGCAGGTGCGAGACGCCCGGGTCCTCCGGCGGCCCGGTCAGGTCGATCTCGGGCGCCAGGTTCCTGGCCCGGCTGTGCCGCCCGATGCGTACCTGCTCGCCGTGCAGCCCGAACGAGCGCTCGGGGCAGTAGGGCGGGAACGCCACCGCGTCGGCGTCGGGACCGCCCTCGGCGATGACCTTCTCGTAGTACGCACGGTCGGCGGCGGTGACGGCCTCCCACCGGGCCCCGGTCGCCGGGAGCTGGAAGGGAGCGCCGCTGCCGCTGCCGCTGTAGTCGTGCCCGCACACCTCGCAGAACTGCCCGGCGCGCGGCGTCTGGCAGATCGGGCAGCTCTCGGCCGCTGCATCGGCGGGCGCCGGGGCGGGGGCCGAGGACGAGGACGGGGGCGCCGCCGTCATCTGCGTTCCGCACACGTCGCAGTAGTCGTCGGCGCCCGACGCGTGCCCCTGCGGGCAGGTCGCCATCAGTGTCCTTCCTTGCGCAGCCGGCTGGTGCGCACCGAGCCGGTGTCGAGCTCGATCTCGTCGGCCTTGTCCACGTTCCTGCGCAGCCGGGCCGTGCCGGTGACGGGATCGACCTCGACCACCCTCTCCAGCAGCTTGGCGGTGTCCTCGCGGCCTGACTCGGCGGCCAGCTCCCTGGCCTTGGCCAGGCGGGCGGTCGCGGTGTCGACGTCGCCCACGGCCCTGGCGCTGAGCCCGTCCTGGATCAGCTCGTGCAGCTCCGCCTGACCGGTGTAGTGGGCGACCTTCCCATTGATCCGGGTGGACTGCGCCAGGTCGTCGGTCCACTGGGCGAGCACGTTGCCGCTGGCCACGACGTCCTGGGTGTCAGGTCGTACGAGCTTGACCCAGCCCGCCCTGATCTCCTGCCCGATCTGCCCGGGCGGCACCTCGACGCAGATGTGATACTCGCGCTCCTCCGCGCCCCAGGAGCCCGTCGGGTAGTCGCCTGTCAGCGGATTGACGTCGGTACGCTTACCGGTCAGGTCGAGCAGCACGGGGGAGACCTGCTTGACGAACTTCAGCCGCGCCGTCTGCGGCACCCACACCCGCAGCGACAGCTCGGCCACGGTCTTGCTCATCGACGTCTGCGTGAGCCTGCGGAAGTAGTCGGGCAGATCCCCCTGGTTGCGGACGAAGTCGAACGTGCCGAGCATCGCCTCGGCCACCTTCCGCAGCTCGGCGGGCACCCAGTCGTCGCCGACCCCGAGGCAGTCGACCACGAACTTGCCGCTCCAGCCGGCCAGCACGGAGCCGAACACCTCGGCGCGCTCGTTGTTCTGGCCGTCGGTCATCAGCAGCGCGTGCTTGATCGCCGACGGCTGGGAGGTCAGCAGGTGCCCGGCCAGCTTCAGCCACTCGCCGATGGCGGTGCCGCCGTGCGCGAGCAGCCGGCCGATCGCCCGCTCGGCCTCGGCCCTGGTGGCCGGGGTGGCCTTGACCAGGTGCGGATTGCCGCCCGGATAGACCATCTTGGCCTGTTCGGTGCCGGCGATCACCGCGAAGTGAACGCCGTCGCGCAGCGTCTGAACGGCGGTCGCGGCCGCCTGCCGGGCCTCGCGGATCTTGCCGCCGCTCATCGAGCCGGACGTGTCAATGATGATCACTTCGGCGGCCTCGGTCGACACGGCCCGCGTGGTGACGCCGCCCGTGGAGCCGACGGCGAGGATGGCGTGCACCTCGCGGCCGTCGAGGGGGAGGTACTTGTTCTGGTCGATGTTCAGCGTGAACGCGGGCTGGTCACTCATGCGCGTCTCCTAGGGGGATCAAAGCAATCGTTATGTTGTCCTGGCCGCCGGAGTCCAACGCGTGCCGCAGCATCTCGCGGGCCCTCTGGAGCGGGGCGCCGGCGCTGGGGAAGGCGTAGCCGTCCAGGTAGCGCCACAGGCCGTCGCTGCAGACCAGCAGCAGGCCGGGCGCGGGCGGCTTGAAGGCCTGTACGTGGAGGGCGACGTCCTCGGCGTCGGCGCCGAGCCACGCGGTGATCTCGCCGGTCTCCACCGCGTCGTCCTCGGTCAGCAGCGTGCCGTAGACGACTTCCTGGCCTGCGGATCCATCAGCGCCCAGCCAGTAGGCCCGGGTGTCGCCCGCCCAGGCGAGCGTGAACCGGTCCGGCCCGGCGACGGCCGCGATGTAGGTGCAGGCCGGGGCGTCGTGTACGGAGGTCGCCAGCTTGGTCACCGCCCGGCCGGCCAGGTCGAACGCCTCCTGATGGGACAGCCCCCTGGCCAGCGCGGCGGACGCGGTCTCGACGGCGACCGCGGACGCCTCGTCGGCCCTGGGCGAGCTGCCCACGCCGTCGCACACCACGGTCACCACCGCGTCGCCGGACGTGAGCAGCGCCATCGCGTCCTCGTTGCGGCTGCGGCGCAGCCCTCTGTCCGTCACGGCCGCCGCGCCGCCGTCGAGCACCGTCTCCGCGTGGTCCCTGCCGGTGGGCTGGCGCAGGCCGCACCGCTCGCAGTAGCCCTCCGCGTCGACGGCCGCGGCGCCGCAGGACGCGCAGGCCGGGGCGCCCAGCGGGTGCCCGCACGCCTCGCAGTAGACGTCGCCGGCCAGCACGGACGCCTCACAAACCGGGCATGTCCCGGCATCCTGCCTCTGCTGCGGATCCATTACAGCCACGTCCTAGGTCGTACGGCGTTCGCCTGGTCGATGAGGGCGTGGCGTTCCTGGCGGGAGACCGCCGCGACCGCCAGCTTGCGGTAGATGGTCTCCAGCCGCCTGCGCAGCGCGGGCTCGGTGAACCGCGCCCCGGCCAGTTGCAGGTTCGGCGGCGGTGGGTTCGCGTCGAGCCAGTCCAGCGCGCCGTGCAGCAGCTCGGCGGTGAGCAGGTCGCGGCGGTGCGGGTCCAGGTCGGCCAGGTTCGCCAGCCGCTCTCCTGCGGCCACCAGGTCCTTCGGGACGATCCCGCTCGGGTCGGAGCGGCGTACCGCGGAGGCCGCCAGCGCGATCTGCGCCGCCACCCGGTAGCTCGACGTGGCCGGCACCTCGTCGAGCACGCCCATCCTGCCCGTCCTGGCCAGTCCGAACGCCGCGCTCACGTACGTGTGGTCGGTCCGCCAGACGGTGTCGTACCAGGGGGCCGCCGCCTGTCCGGCGTACTCCAGGGCGAAGGCCAGCGCCAGCTTGGGCGCCGCCTCGCCCGGCAGCATCGACAGGCATGAGTCGAACATCGACACCGCCACGTCGGCCTGCCGGGTGGCCAGCGCCAGCACGCCGCGGTACCAGCTGACCCGCCAGTCGCCGGGCAGCTCCATGGTCAGCTTGTGCAGCGCGCCGGGCGCCTCCGCCGCGCCCGCCTCGGCCAGGAGCCTGGCATACATGAGCTTCGTCTCGGGAGTCGGCGGCATCGACGTGAGCTGGACGATCAGTTCCTTGCCGTCGCGGCCGAGCAGCCCGGCCAGCGCGCCCGCCGCCGGGTCGGCCGGGTCGACCAGCGGCACCGGCAGGCCCTTCGCGGCCGGCACGGGGTCGAGCGGCCCGAACACCTTGTCGTCCTCCTCCGACAGCGCCGTCCCGACCGCCGTGCGCTCCGGCCCGAACAGCGTCGAAGAATGCGGGTACGGCACCCCGTCCTCGATGGCGCAGACCTCCCGCAGCACCCCGACGAGCTGCTCCTCCATCTCCCACGCGCTCTGGAACCTGTCGGCCGGGTTGGCGGCGGTCGCCTTGCGCAGCAGCCGGGTGAACGACGGGTGCCCGCAGTCCTGCGGCAGCGGTGCCTCCGTGCCGTTCACGACGGGGCTGAACCCCGGGATCGCCAGCACCGCCAGCGTCCTGGCCACGGTGTAGAGGTCGGTGGTCACCGACGACGGATGCGTCTCCAGCTCGGGGGCGTGGTAGCCGCGCGTGGCCCACGACGTGCCGGGCGGCGAGCCGATGGGCTGCACCGCGCCCAGGTCGATGAGCTTGAGCCGCTTGCCAACCCTGATCACGTTGGCCGGTTTGAGGTCGCAGTAGGCCAGGCCGTGCTCGTGCAGGTAGCCGAACGCTTGCAGGATCTCCCGCCCGTACAGCAGGGCCTCGCGCAGCGGCAGCGGGCCCTGGCGGCGCAGCTCGTGCAGGGACTGGCCGCCGACGTACTCCATGACGATGTAGCCGTGCCCGGCTGACCGCTGGAAGTTGAAGATCTTGACGATGTTGGGGTGGTCGACCGTGGTGAGGAACTTCCGCTCGGCCTCCGCCGCCGCCAGCGCCTCGGCGTCGTTCGTGTTGAGCAGGCCCTTGAGCACCACCCACCGGCCGTCGAGGTTCTCGTCGGCGGCCAGGTAGATCCAGCCGAGGCCGCCGTGCGCCAGGCAGCCCAGCACCCGGTACTGGCCGGCCACCAGGTCGTCCTTGTCCAGCTTCGGCGTGAAGGAGAACGCGGTGCGGCAGTGCGGGCAGAATCCGTCCGTGAGCCCGGGCCGGCCGTCCCTGGAGCGGCCGACGGGCTTGCCGCACGCGCCGTTGGCGCAGAACCGCTTGTCCTCGGGCACCTCCGGGTTGGTCATCACGGCGGTGGCGGGGTCGCGGTAGGGCACCGACGGCAGGTCGGCGATGGTGGCCAGCACCCCGGCCCGCGACCTGCCGCTGCTCGTCGGCCCGGTCATCGGCCTGCTCACCGGCTGTGTGTGCGGTGACGACGATTGGGCCGGCACCGGGACGGGAGGCGGGGGCGAGCTCTCCGCGATGCCGCACAGGTCGCAGTAGCCCTCCTCGATCGTGCCCGTGCAGCCTGGCTGCGCGCATCGGGTCATGGCGTACCTCCGTGTATCGCGCGCTGGTAGGTCTCGACGGCCGCCGCCGCCTTCGTCAGATCGCAGGGGGCGCTCCACAGCAGCGCGCGCGCCCGTTCGAACAGCTCGGACGCGTTCGGGTCCTCCGCCATCCCCTTGCGCACCGCCATCGCCTGGCAGGCGCCGAGCCGCCCGCGCAGCTCATCACGTCTGCCGACCAGGCCGTACAGCGCCTTCGCCGTGGCCTGCGCCTGCTCGGCGGCCTTGCGGGCGTCGCTCTCCAGCTCCGCCAGCCGCTTGGCGCGCAGCACCCAGGTGTCGGCCGAGACGTCGAGCGCGTCCAGCGTGGCGGCCAGGGCGTCGACCCTGCTCCGCGGCTGGGCCTGGGGCGGCAGGGCGATCTTGACCACGACCGCGCCGTGGGCCAGCCTGGCCTCGCTCTCGGCCGCCCGCACCCCGTCCAGCGCGGCCACCAGGTCCTCGCGGCGCCTGGCGAAGTCCCGCTTGACGACCATCGCCAGGTCCAGCTCGGCCAGCGAGGCGGACAGGAGCCGGACGAGCCGGTCCAGGTCCTGCTCGACGGCCGCGCCCAGCGGGTCCTCCACCACGGCGGCGCGCATGCGCTTCAGCTCGGCCTCCTGCGCGCCCAGGCCGGCAGCGCTCTCGCCGAGCTCGAGCTCGAGGTCGCGGACCTGGCGCAGGTCGCTGTCGGCGGCGTCGAGACGGGGCAGCAGGGCGTTCCATCGGTCGTCGATGTCGTTGAGCGTGGAGGTGACCTCCTGGAACGCGGCGTCCATCCGCGTCACGGTCTGGTCGAGGGTCAGCCGCTCGTCCTGCTGGGGCAGCAGGGAGCGCCGCTCGACGGGTTTGGCGGCGGCCCGCAGCACCACGGAATCGCCGGCGAGCAGCGCCGTCAGCTCGGCGAGCTGCTCGGCGCTCAGCTTGGCCCGCGAGGCCCTGATCTGCTCGGCGTCGCGCAGCACCTCACGGTAGGCGTCGTTGAGCCGCCACAGGGCGGCCAGCGCGTCGTGCGCCGCGGCCCAGCGGTGTTCGGTCGCGCCGCGTAAGGAGGCTCCCCTGAGTAACTGGTAGGTGGTGTGGGATTCGAGATCGAGCAGGTCGCCGGAGATGCGGTCGCGTTCGTCGGCTCGAGCGCGCAGCGCATGCTCGACGCCTTCCCTGCTCATGGGTGGTCCCAGACTCATCACGCTCCCCGTGAAGAGGCCCCCCGATTCCCCGTATATACCGGCTCAACGGGGGGTCTGACCGGTTTAGTTCCTTTGGCTCGGGGAGACCCCTGACTTGTCCCTGATTCAACCCTGTGTCACCTGCAATCCGCTTAAACGATCTCTTACCGTTGCAGACATGGGACGCATACTTCTGATCATCGCGGCGGTCGTCGTCGCACTCGTACTGCTCGGGCCCCTCGTGGGCTTCGCGCTCACGCTCCTCAAGTGGGGCCTCATCATCGGCGCCGTCGTCTTCGGCGCCATGCTCCTCTCAAAGTGGGTCAAGAGGACATAGCTTCCTGAGGGATCCCCAGTCATAGTTGGGTGATGGAGGCGCGGCCGGCGGTCGACGATGCCGCGCTCGGGCGCGAGGCCCTGGCCGTGCTCGAGGCGAACTGGACGGGCACTGGCACCGTGCCCGCCCCAGGGCTCTATCCGCACCAATGGAGCTGGGACTCCGCGTTCGTCGTCATCGGCCTGGCCAGGCACCGGCCGGACCGGGCCCGCGAGGAGCTGCTCAGTCTGCTGCGCGGGCAGTGGGCGACCGGGATGGTGCCGCACATCGTCTTCCACACGCGGGAGGCGTACTTCCCCGGGCCCTCCGTGTGGCGTTCGCAGGAGCACGAAGCGGCGCCGCACGTGCTCACCTCGGGACTGACCGCCCCGCCGCTGCACGGGCTGGCGCTGTGGTGGCTCTACCGGCACACCGGCGACGAGGCCTTCGTCAGGAAGGCGTACCCGGCGCTGGTCGCCCAGCACGACTACCTCGCCTCGGCCCGCGACCTCGGCGGCGCCGGCCTGGCCGCGATCGTTCACCCGTGGGAGTCGGGCATGGACGACAGCCCGGCCTGGGACCAGCCGCTGGCCGCGCTCCCCATGATCAGGTACGGCTATCGCGGTGTGGAGCTCGACGAGCGCCACCCTGACAGCGACAACGACCGGTACGTCTGGCTCGCCATGCGCTACCGCGACGCCGGCTACAGTGCCGGCTACCTGCGCGACGAGCATCCGTTCGCGGTCGAGGACCCCATGTTCAACGGCATCTGGCTGGCCTCCTGCCAGGCCCTGGCGGAGCTGGCGCCGCTCGCGCACGCCGATCCCGCACCCCATGTGGAGCAGGCCGAGCGCATCAGGCAGGCCATGCTCGACCGGCTGTGGGACGGCTGCTTCTACGCCAGGGACCTGCGCACCGACCGGCTGATCAAGGTGTGCACGGTGGGCGGATTCGGGCCGCTGCTCGATCCCGGGCTGCCCAGCGAGCACCTGCACGCCGCCGTCGAGATGCTGGAGTCGGCCAGGTTCATGGGCGCCACCGGGTACCCGGTGCCCAGTTGCGAGATCCGCGCCACCCAGTTCGACCGCACCCGCTACTGGCGCGGGCCCTCGTGGGTGAACACCAACTGGCTGCTGCGCCGGGCCGCGGCCGTGCACTCCCTCGACCAGCTCGCCCAGCAGCTCACCAACGGCACCCTGCGCCTGGTGCGGCAGGCCGGCTTCCGCGAGTGCTTCGACCCCTTCGACGGCAGCGGGCGCGGCTGCCGGGACTTCTCCTGGAGCGCGGCGCTCACCCTCGACCTGCTCGCCGATACCGTGGTGGAATGAGCTTTCTCCGCCGCCTGCCCGCCGACGTGCGCAAATCCCTCGCTACCGAGCCGCGGGAGCGGGTGCTGACGTTCGCCACGTCCAGCGACGGCCACGTGGTGGCCACGAACCTCGCGCTGTTCCTGTCCGACGGGACGCGGGTGCCGTACGAGGAGATCGACAAGGCGTCGTGGGACGAGGACGGGCTGCGGGTCCTCACCATGGACGGCACACGGCACTTCGAGCGGATCTCCGAGCCGCGGATGCTGCCCGAGACCATCCGCGAGCGCGTCAACTCCACGATCGTGGTGAACAAGCACGTCAACCTGCCAGGGAGGGGCGGCGTGCGGCTGGTGGCCAGGCGCCGGCCAGGCGGCGAGGTGCTCGGCTGGACCCTCGTCTTCGACGACGGGCTCGACCCCTCGGACCCCGGCCTGCGCGCGCAGGCCGAACAGGCCCTGGAGGGAGTGCGGCGCAGCATGGGCGTGTGAAGTCCCACACACCCATGCGCGCCTTTCTAATAAGGGATCCCGCTCTCGCGGGTCTTCTCGTCCGCTTCCTCATCGTCCGGCCAGCCGGTGCCGCCGTCGTGCTTGTGGGCGTCGCCGTGCAGGAACGGGATCCGCTGCTGCAGCGTGTCACCCATCCTGGATCTGGCCATTCCCGCGTACTTCGACGCCTGTGCGCCGACCACGCCCGCGACCTCCTGGACCCGGGGATTGTCGGCCACGCGCTGCGCCGTGCGCTTGATCTGCTCGTACCGTTCGCGTCCGGCCCGGCTGCCCAGCACGTAGCCGATCGCCAGACCAACAGCGAATGTCATCCGATATCGCATTTCGCACCTCCGCTGTCTCCGGGCCTACCCCGCTAACGATGCGACACGCACTCCTGGAGTGCGCTAATCTATTCCTGCGCACGGCGAAGGGGCCACACTGCCCCGACGATCAGCGCAAACGGTCGATCCCGCGTAGCTCAACGGCAGAGCAGCCGGCTGTTAACCGGCAGGTTATAGGTTCGAGTCCTATCGCGGGAGCCAATATCCAAGGCCCTTCCCAGATCCGGGAGGGGCCTTGATCGCGTTATGGGGATCCTGCGAGCCCGATCCTCCGGAGTCGCCACCCATCTCACGCTTTGTAACAGGGCGATCACGCGCTTTTTGATTTGACGGGACAAAGCCGGGTTCGCGGGGAAGGATGGAGAGGCCGGTCCTCTGGGGCCGGAGCCGCGGACAAAGTTGTGACGGAGGCGAGGGAAGGGCGCCGCCACCAGGACGTGCCGCCGAGCCCGGAACCCGGCGGGGCGATCCGATGACGGAGAAGTGCTGGTTGTCGCGTGCGTACCTGGATCACGTCCCTGCGTCCCTTCGATGTGCCGGCCATGCGGACATGGCTCGATCGAACCACCGACCTGCGCGAGGCGGAGCGTTTCATCAAGCTCTTCCACGCCGAGAACCCCTCCGCCGGCGGCCTGTACGCCCGGCTGCGCGACGTCGCCAGGGACATCGCCCGCTCGGGCACCTACACGCACACGTTCGAGGAGCTCGAGTTCGGCGCCCGCGTGGCCTGGCGCAACAGCAGCCGCTGCATCGGCCGGCTCTACTGGCGCTCCCTGCGGGTACGCGACCGCAGGCAGGTGAGCACCGCCGAGGGGGTGGCCCTCGAATGCGTCTCCCATCTGCGCGAGGCCACCAGCAATGGCAAGATCAGGCCTACCGTCACCGTCCTGCCGCCCGACACCCCTGCCCTCCCCGGCCCCCGGATACTGAACGACCAGCTCATCCGCTACGCCGGGCACCGCACCCGCGCCGGCATCGTCGGCGACCCCAGGAACGCCGAGCTCACCGACATGGCGAAGGCGCTCGGGTGGAGCGGAGGGTCCGGCGGCCGGTTCGACGTGCTGCCGCTGATCATCCAGCCCGGGCTCGGGGATCCGCTCCTGTGCAACGTGCCCGGCGACGCCGTGCTGGAGGTGCCGCTGGTGCACCCCGACTACGCGTGGTTCGCCGACCTGGGGCTGCGCTGGCACGCCGTACCGGCCATCTCGGACATGTGCCTGGAGATCGGCGGCATCTGCTACCCGTGCGCGCCCTTCAACGGCTGGTACATGGGCACCGAGATCGGCGCCCGCAACCTCGCCGACGCCGACCGGTACGACCAGCTCGCGGTGGTCGCCGAGCGGCTCGGCCTGGACACCTCCACCGAGCGCTCCCTCTGGCGCGACCACGCGCTGGTGGAGCTGAACGTGGCGGTGCTGCACTCGTTCGAGCGGGCCGGGGTGACGATGACCGACCACCACACGGAGTCGCGGCGCTTCCTCGCCCATCTGGCGAAGGAGGAGAAGGCGGGGCGCGTCTGCCCGGCCGACTGGTCGTGGATCGTGCCGCCGCTATCGGGCAGCGCCACCCCGGTCTTCCACCGCTACTACGACACCAGCGTCCTCACCCCGGCCTTCGTCCACCACCGTTAGCCGCTCGCGCAGCGCGACCAGGTCCGGCGCGCTCAGGCCGCCCGCGCGAACGTAGTCGGGCCGGCCGAGCAGCGCGCCGCCGGCGGCCGGCAAACCGCCCAGGTCACGGACGTTGTGGCAACCGTCCCACGCGAGGTCTCGGTTCATGGGGCCACGCTACTTGCCGCCCCAGGCTAGAACATGGTTCGGTTAGGGCATGGCGGAACTCGTGCTCTCATCTGTTGACCAGGGCGTGCTCACACTGACCTTCAATCGTCCCGACACGCTGAACGCCTGGACGGACGCGATGGGGCGGCGCTACTTCGACCTCCTGGCGGAGGCGGAGAAGGACCCCGAGGTCCGGGCCGTGGTGGTCACCGGTGCCGGGAAGGGGTTCTGCTCGGGGGCCGACTTCAAGACGCTGAACGCCATCCAGACCGGCTCCTACGACGCGATCCCCGACCCCCGGCCCAACACCTTCCCGACGACCATCGGCAAGCCGATCATCGCGGCCGTGAACGGGGCCTGCGCCGGGCTGGGCATGGTGCACGCGCTCGTCTGCGACCTCGTCTTCACGGCCGAGGACGCCAAATGGACCACTGCCTTCCCGCGTCGCGGGCTGATCGCCGAGTACGGGCTGTCGTGGGTGCTGCCCCGGATCATGGGGCAGCAGCGGGCCATGGACATCCTGCTGTCGGGACGGGTGTTCACGGGGCGGGAGGCGTACGAGCTGGGGCTGGTCAACCGGGCGGTGCCGGGGGATCGGGTGGTGGCGGAGGCGCGGGCGTACGCCCGGGAGCTGGCTGTGCACAGCTCGCCGGCGTCGATGGCGGTGATCAAGCGGCAGGTCTGGCACGACTGGGACGCCACGCTGGAGGCGTCCGCCAAGGCGGCGACCCAGGAGATGATCGCCTCCTTCGGCCGCCCGGACTTCGCCGAGGGCGTCACCAGCTTCCTGGAGCGCCGCCCACCCAACTTCCCGCCGCTGTGACCGGGCCGCTTTGAGCCATCCGGGGAACTTCGGCCCGGCTCTCAGCCGCCGGCCGGTGAGCATCCATGGCAGGGAGGCGGATCGCCATGGCGACGGCACGTGTTCCGAGGACGGCCCCACGACGGCCGCTGGTGCGCCCCAAGCGGGCCGGTGCCCCAGGAGCCCGGCGCCTCTGGACGGTGGTCTGTGGCGCCTCTGACGGCAGGCGTGGGGGCCGGCAGCGCCGGCAGGGTGCCCGGCCGGCAGCGCTGACACGGCGGCTGGTGGACGCACCGGTCGAGTGGTGGGTGCCGGTCGGGTGGTGGGTGCCGGTCGGGTGGTGGGCGTGCCGGTCGGGTGGCGGCCGCGTAGGCCGGTGGGCGTGCTCTGTCTCTTGTAC
>NZ_VCJS01000272.1 GCF_005893125.1 Nonomuraea basaltis
CAAACGCTGGATCACCCGCTGGAAAGCCGCTCTCAACGCCTTCGCCATCACCTTCGAAGGCCGCCTGAACCCGACCACCCGATAGAACTAATTCAAGATCGAGTTACACCGTTTACTGGACAGGCCCGCCAATGTGTCCAACGCGAGGTCACGCCATGATCAATGGCCAGATCGGATGTCACCTGACAAGGAGACCCTTGTGCAGATCAAGCCCCGCGTCCGCATCGTCGGCGCCGAACGCATTTGGGACGGTTGCAGCTCGCGAGGTGAGGCGCTGAGAATCGCTCTCAGCGCCGCACCTGTCTCACGACAAGATGGGATCCAGCCGATGCCCAGAAACACGATCACTCGATCGCTGGATTCTGCCAGTGCCCGCACCTCGCGACGATGCGTTAGTACTTCTTGATTTGCCAGTCGTGGGTGAGGGCCTTGCGGTTGTGGTTCAGCCGGTGGGAACCGGTTCGGCCAGGGCCGTGCCTGGTGCGAGGGGGATGAGCGCCGCAACGGTCGCGGCTGTCACCACAGCCATGATTGTCTTCTTCATGGAAGACGATCTTAGGGAAGCGTGAACTTATACGGCTTTTCGGACGGCGACATCAAGAGGGGCGATGCTCATCATCGTCGTGGCACCGTCACCAGCGGCGGGATCGGGACCGGGAACGCCTCCTCGTCATACGGGTTCAGCGTCACCGCCGCGCCCGCGTGGCTGCGTCCGTACAAGACGCTCTCCAACGGGGAGGCGTTCCGGGCGTCGGCGGAACCAGCACAAGGACACGCTCGACCCGCGTCGGCTCGGGCTGGTGTCGTTCGAGTACGTCCCGCCCGCGCGCCGCCGCCGAGGCGGTGATGGAGCTAGACCTCGCTCAGCGGCGCCGCCGGACTGACCACCCTGCGGGGGAGCGGGCTCGGTCGCCTACCGCATCATCTTCTGACGTAACGCACCTTCCCCTTGTGCGCCTGGCCGATCGTGGTCTGCGTCGTAATCGTCGTCACCAGCTCGATCATGTAGCCCTGTTCGGCAAGCATCTTGGCCTGTTTTTCCGCCGCCTTCAGGGCTCTGATCCTCGCTTCATGTGGCCCTGACAACCACGTGCAGGGGGTGGCGCAGGCCAGAGCCGCCTCAGCCGAAACGGTCCGATTTGCGGTTGTGGCCGACACGGGCGAGGCGGTGACCGCCAAGGGTGCCGCAAGCACGGTTACCGTCGCCAGAACTCGGGCCATGGGGCGTATTTTCCGGGATGTTCCTGCTGTCTGCATCGAGTCTCCCCGTGAGTTCGCCAGAGCGATTGCTATTGGCGTCACAGAGCACGGTCGCCGTCAACAGGGCACGCGCCGGTCACTTCCCGGACATTCCTGTCCAGCACGCCCCCGGGCCGATCAGGTGAGTTTGCCGCGCAGGCTGGCCACGGCGTCGGAGCGGCCGCTGATCGCCGCGGCGGCGATGCGCGCGACTGTCGTCACCACGGACACGTGGGACATCGCCGTGGGCACTGACCGGACCGGCGACAGCTCCTTCCGCGTCGAGCGCGTCAACGTCGGCACCCCGCTGTCGTGGGGGCGGTGGGAGGCCGGCGTCCGCCAGGTTGGCGTGACGGAGGCGACCGCGGCGACCCTCGTTGGCGACTCGCTGCTCGTGCGCGGCGCGGCGGGTGCAGCGTACCCGCGAACTGTCGTTCGCGCACAACACTCGCTGGCTCCCGCTTCGGGATTACCTGCCCGGCGACCGCATCTACGCGCCTGGCGAGGCGGGGGAGCGGGTGAAGCTGCGGGTGCGGCAGATCACCCTCACCCGCACCATCGGCGGGGTGGTCGGCGGGAACCTCGTCCTCGATGACCGGCTCGCCGACCAGGAGCTTCGGCTACGCCGCCGCATTGCTGGCATGTCGATCAGACCATAGGTCGCCCACGTGCGATCAGAAGATCGTGGTCTCATCGACGAGGGGCACCTTTCTGATTTCGCTCTCCGTGACTCCGATGATGCCGGTCAGATTCGCGCCGGTCAGATTCGCGCCGGTCAGATTCGCGCCGGTCAGGTTCGCGTCGATAAGGTTCGCGCCGGTCAGGTTCGCGTCGGTCAGGTATGCGTCGGTCAGGTTCGCGCGGAACAGATTCGCGTCGGTCAGGTTCGCACCGAGCAGGTTCGCGTAGTCTAGTTCCGCGCCGCTCAGATTTGCGCCGTCCAGCCGTGCGCTGGTCAGATTGGCGCCACCCAGGTGGGCTTTGGTCAGATCCGCGCGGAACAGTCTCGCCTCGGTCAGGCCCGCATCCATGAGGTACGCCTCGCTCAGGTTCGCACCAGGGGTACGGATCGAGTTCAGGTCGGGCGCGCGCACATCTCGGGTAGCGGATCGACGTCCGATGATGGTCAACGCGGCTGCCACATCGGTGGTGGCGCGCATGGTGAACAACTCCTTGTCTGTGATGCTGGGTTTCGGGTCGTGCTCGCGCACGAATGCGGCCAGCACGTCGTAAATGGTCTGGTGGTCGCGATGGGAGTCTTGCGCGAGCCGTTCCAGGGCGTACAGGCCGCCGAGCCGGACGTCCAGCTTGGCGGAGCCGAGTTGTTCCACGGCCTTGGTGTACCGGTCGGTGATCTGCCCCTCCTCGGCGGTCAGCTGCGCCTGCCGAGAAGCATCGAGTGACTGCGCGGTGTACCACAAGCCCTGGGCTGTGAAGACGACGCCGCCGATGACCACCAGCCCGGTGGCGGCTTGGATCAGGGTGTGGCGCGCGGCGTTGACGGCCTGTACACGTTCGGTCGCGGTCATCTGCTGACGCTCGGCCCGCGTCAAGGGATGGTGTTCCCCGGCTAGGCGGCGCGCGGCCGGCCCGATGAGCACGGCGATGCCGAGTGCGGAGATTCCGGCCAGGGCGATACCTGCCAGGGTCCAGCGTCCCCAGTCTGGGATGCTGCCGATGGTCGCTGCTGCGCCAGCCCCGGCGATCGCCGCTAACAGGGGGATCAGCCAGAATAAGCGTCCTATCCACCGCCGTCTCCACCATCGTGTCTGGCGCGCTGAGGGAGCCGTGGCAGGCGCAGGGGCCGGGGTCGCGCCTCTAGCCATTCGACGTGCTTTGGATGTGGTCGCCGCTGCTATGACGTCCTGGGCTGGTGGTCGCGGCTGCCTGGCTGACATGCGCCCTATTGCATCGCCATCTCGCACGGGCGATGGCGAGGATGCCTCAACTGTTACCGCGTACCGGCAGCGGACCTGCTCGATCGGCAACCACTCCGCGACGTCCTTATCGGCCTTCTGCCGAAGCGCGCGGGTTCGCGGATTCTTCGTCTCTGAGCCAGTGGAACTCGTTTGTGATGGGGGCGCGAGTGATCGGATGCGGGCAAGTTCGTAACATACGGCGCCGTCCCAGCCTCCCCCGCCTGCCCCTCACCCGCGTCGGCCGCCAGGCGCAGCGTCTGCCACCCATCCGCGAGCTCCTCACCGCCACGTCGGCGGCCACTCCCGCCACGTCGGCGGCCACTCCCGCCGCGTGCCTTCAGCGGCCGGTGCCACCCGCGCGCCGGTCAGCTCGGCCGTCTCCAGACCCGTCGACTGCCGAACATGGCGTCGCGTGACGACAACGGGTTGACAAGGGGCGGGCGAATCCAACACCCTTTCACTATTCAAATAGTGAAAGGGTGTTTCGGTTGATCGAGTTCAACCTGGACCGCGGCTCGGGGGTTTCGACGTACCTACAGCTCGTTCACCAGGTCAAACAGGCGCTCCGGCTCGGTACGCTGCGGCCTGGCGACCAGTTGCCGACCGCCCGCGAGGTGGTCGAGAGCCTGGCCATCAATCCCAACACCGTGCTCAAGGCCTACCGGGAGCTGGAGCGTGAAGGGCTGGTCGAGGGGCGGCCGGGGATGGGGACGTTCGTCCGGCAGGGCATCGCGGGTGCGACGCTCGCCGAGCACACGCGGCTGCGGCGCGGTCTGGAGGCGTGGGTGCACGACGCTTTCGCGGCCGGGCTCGATCAGGAGGACCTGCGGGCGCTGTTCACCGTGGTCCTGGCCGGCGCGGCGAAGGAGGGCGTGGCATGAGTCCCGCGCTGGAGGCGACCGGGCTGGGGGTCCGCTATCGCCGTACGTGGGCGTTGCGCGACTGTTCGCTGTCCGTGCCGACGGGGCGCGTGGCGGCGCTCGTCGGGCCCAACGGCGCGGGCAAGACCACGCTCATGCACGCGGCCGTCGGCCTGCTGCGGCCCGCGCTGGGAAGCGTCCGCGTGGCCGGCGAGGCGGCGTTCGTGGCGCAGGACAAGCCGCTGTACGAGAGCTTCACCGTCGCCGACATGCTCACCTTCGGCCACCGTATGAACTCCCGCTGGGACGACGCCGCCGCTGCCGCCCGGCTCGCCGGGCTGGGCATCCCGCTGGAGCGGAAGGTGAGTGGGCTGTCGGGCGGGCAGCAGGCGCAGGTGGCGGTCACGCTGGCGCTGGCGTGTCGGCCCGACCTGCTCGTGCTGGACGAACCGCTGGCCAACCTCGACCCCCTCGCCCGCCACGACGTGATGCGCTCGATCATGGCGGAGGTGGCCGGGAGGGAGCTGACCGTGCTGCTGTCCTCGCACGTCGTCTCCGACCTGGAGGAGACCTGCGACTGGCTGGTCGTGCTGAACGGGGGTCGGCTGCAGGTCAGTGGTGACATCGAGGAGCTGCTCGACGGGCATCTCGTGCTCACCGGGCCGGACGAGGCGTCGGCGGCGGGGACGCAGGTGGTGAGCGCGAGCCGTACCGGCAGGCAGGTCAGCATGCTGGTCAGGGGCGCATCCCCGCTCGATCCGCGCTGGCAGGCGCGGCGCCCCGGGCTGGAGGAGCTCGTCATGGGCTACCTGCGCAGCCCCGAGTCGGCGGCGCTGACGGGACTGACGAGGGTGGGCGCGTGATCTGGGTGACGTGGCGCCAGCACCGGGCGCAGATCCTCGTGACGGCGGGCTTCCTGACGCTGCTGGGAGTACTGCTGCTGGGTTCGGCGGTGGAGGCGAGCTGGTACGTGGCCGAGCACGCCCCGCCGGGCTGCCCGGGGCCCGCCGTGGCGTGCGGAGACCTGGCGGTGCCGCTGGGGCGGCGCTACGACGCGGTCTACTCGGTGTTCGGTTGGATGCCTCTGGTGGCGCCGGCGTTGATCGGGGCGTTCTGGGGCGCGCCGCTGCTCGGCCGCGAGTACGAGCGCGGCACCCACCGCCTGGCCTGGACGCAGTCCGTGCCCGTGTGGCGGTGGCTGGCGGTCAAGCTGTCGGTCCTGGGCGGGGCGGTCGTGGCGGGTGGGCTACTGCTGTCGCTCATGGTGAGCCTGTGGCGGCCGGTGTTCAGGACGGGGGTCGACTCCACGTTCGGCAATATCGGCGTGTTCAACATGGTCGGGGTGGCGCCGGGGGCGTGGTGGCTGTATGCGTTCGCGCTCGGCACGGTGGCCGGCACCCTGTTCCGGCGTACGCTGCCCGCGATGGCGTTGGTCGTGGCCGGGGTGACGGTGACGATGTTCACGCTGTTCCAGCTGAGCGACCACTACGCCGAGCCCGCGCGTACCGAGCTGTCCGGCACCGTGCTGCTGGACGATCCCGACGCTCGGCTGGTGAGCGCCGCCTGGGTGGAGCCGTCCGGGAGGGAGGTCGCCGAGCCGTCGGACAGCGGCTGCCCGCGTCGGGTGGATGTGGGGCAGAGCAGCAAGAACACCGAGGCGTGGCAGGCGTGCCTGTTCGGCAAGGGCCACCGGTACGCGGTGTACTACCATCCGCCGTCCAGGTTCTGGCGCTTCCAGTGGACCGAGGCGGGGATCCTGGCGCTCGCGTCGGCGGCCCTCGGCGGCCTGGCCGTGCGCCGCACCCTCCGCCGCCCAGGTTGACAGGCCAGTTCTGTCAGAGCCGGAGAGCGGCCACCTGCGTGAACTTCTTGAGCTTGGGCCAGTAGACGGTGACGTCCAGGCCGTCGTCGGTCTCGACAACGTCGGCGATGTCGAGGGCGACCAGCTCGCCGGCGCGGGCGGCGGTGGCGTAGCCGAGCAGGAACAGGGCGGCGTCGCGCTGCCCGGCCAGCGTGGTGCGGTCGAGGGTGGCCAGCATGGCGCGCAGCGCGTCGGGAACGGCGGGGGTGGCCTTGCGGGGCTGGGCGGCTGGGTCCTTGGCCAGGGCGAGCCCGTGCCGGTAGCCGGTGAGGATCTGCTGGGCGGCCTTGGTCTCCGGCTTGGGATGGCCGGCCAGCTCGTGCGTGGTGCGATGGCGGCCATGGCGCGTTCGATGGTGGAGGGGGAGAACGGCCTGCCGTTCTTGCTCGGGGTGGCGGTCAGGTGGCGGACATACTCGGCGAGCGTGGCGGCCGTGGCCGGCAGCGGGACGCGGCCGTGCGCCTTGCACCACGCGCCGAAGGCCTTCATGTCGGCGGTGTAGACGCGCCGGGTCGAGGCCGGGACCGCGTCGGTCAGCGCCTGGAGCGTCGCGTCGCTCAGCGCGAAGTCGGCGGTGTGGGCGGACACCTCCAGCGCCGCCGCGGTGACGGCGCTGCGGGGGCGAGGGCGGTTCTCCGGCCTCCCTTTCGATCATGGATTTTGCTCGGGAGAAGGAAGGTTATCAGGAGTAATCCTGCGTCCCAGGAATTCCGGCAGAAGATCAGGGAGCCCCCGCCGCTGTCCCGTCTCGTTGGAGGTGAGTCAGTCTCAGTGATCGCCTCCCGTGCACCGTGGTGGTCTCCGGATACGCCAGAGACCTGCACGACCGCGACCTGTACACCTTTTTCTGGTACCGATGCGCCGAGACGCAGAGAATGGGCTTCAGGGTCATCATCACCGAGAAAGGCGGAACCCTGTGCTCGGTCGGCAACAGCGGGCACCTGCAGGAAGCGAACGTAGAGGCCGACCCTCCGGTGGCCAGGCGAGGAGTTCTCGGGCCGCCTACTTCTTGACGGTGCTGAAGGTGCTGGCGTCAATCCCCTTCGTCCTGTTGGGCGTCGTTATGGTTGGCTCGGGCTGGTCCATGCTTGACGAAGCCTCGGATCTTTCCGGGCATGGGCGCTCCACTACCGGGGTGGTGGTCTCCAGGGAGTGGGTCACCAGTGGCATGGGTTCGACCCCGAAGATCGATGTCAGTTTCGTTGCCTTCGACGGGACCCGGCATGTGGTGCGGCATACGGGCGATGAGCGGGTGGGCGCCCGTATCAAGGTTCTCTACGATCCGGCTAACCCGGACAAGTCCAGTGTGGAGCCGGTCGCGTCGCAGAGGGGCCTCGGGGTCTTCCTCATTGTCTGCGGTGTGATCTTCACGGTGGGAACGCCATGCTTGTTCGGCTGGGGTGCCATGGCAGAGGCCCGAATTCGCGGGAGTGGCGGCACGCCCCGGTGAACATCGGTGGCCACCAGTCTCCCGCCCGGTCCGAGCGGGCTTGTCTCTTCCGGGTTGAGTCGATCATCGTAGGAGGATGGACGATGTTGGTCACGATCCCGAGCCGGCGGCCCAACCGAGGCGTCCTCCGCTACTTTCGGTCCCGCTCGCGCTGGTTCGAGAGCACTCTGGAGGCATGTCAAAGACGACGCACGAGGCGGGACGAGCGGCGGGTTCGGGGCTGTGGCGCGGCACGGCGATCATCGCGCTCGTGTTGCTGGCGGCCTCTCTGGTGGCGGGGCTGCTGTGGTTCTTCGCCGATCCGCTGGACCTGCCTCCGGAACTGCTGGCCACCCTGGATCAACGGGGCAGCGTGATCGGCATGTTCGCCGGCATGCTGCTGGGTGCGGCCGGGTTCGTGGTCGCGGTGGTGGCGTTGCGCGCGCAGACGCGCGCCGACCGCACCCCGGCCGGCATCACCCCGCCCGAGACGGCGGCCGCTGAGCAGCAAGCCCTTCAGGTGTCGGCCGAAGGCGAGCGGTCGGTCGCCATTGGCGGCGACAACACCGGCATCATCTCCACCGGTGACGGCGCGCGGAACGTGCAGATGCGGGCGCAGGCCTCAGACCAGGGCCGGGTGTATCAGGCCGGCGGCGACCAGACCATCAACGAGCCATGACCACCCCCTCGGCCGACCTGCCGGATCTGCCAGATGTCCGGATGGACGGCGCCGCTCGTGACCAAGGCCGGTTGTACCAGGCGGCTCGCGACCAGACCGTCAACCAGATCACCCAGCAGGTTCCGCGGCGGCCGCTGCCCGAGGCCGGCACCGTGCAGGTCCCCGTCGGGCTGGCCGGGTTGCCGCGCCGTCCGGCCGCGGCCTTCGTCGGCCGCGATACGGCCCTGACCGCACTACGTCAGGCGCTGCAGGAGGAGACCGGGCCCGGGTGATCAGTCAGGCCGTGCTCGGGCTGGGCGGCGTCGGCAAGAGCGAACTGGCGCTGCAGTACGCCCACCGCCACCGGCAGGAGTACCGGCTGGTGTGGTGGATCGACGCCGACGGCCCGGAGCGGATCCGTGCCGGGCTGGCCGCCCTGGCCCGGGCACTGGCCTGCGGCATTGGCTCGGTGGCCGCCGATCTGTTCGCGCTGCTGATGGCCACCCGGTTGATTAGCCCGGCCCGCCGTAAGTCCGCCGACGAGCGCTGCGGATGCTGCCGCGGCTGGAGCGGGCCTCCAAGCTGGTGGCCAAGGCTGGACGCGTCCTGGTCGACCAGCTTGACCTGGTTGACCAGGAGGGTGCAGACCTCGATGTGGCGGCGATGTGGACCGCAGTTGCCGAGATCGCCGGCGCCAGCAAGGAACAGGTCCGCGCGGCGCTGGAAGTGGTGGAAGAACTGGTCCCTGAGGAGGACGGCGCGGCCGAGGCGGCGATGCGGACGGCGCTGGTGGAGAAGTACAACACCGTGCGCCCGTTCCTGCGGCTGCTGGGTGAGTCGAAGGCACTGGCAGCGGCACCGGGCGGGCGGCGCGTGCTGGCCGCGGTGCGCCGGTTGCCGGAGCTGTCGCGGCGGCAGGTGAGCAAGAAGCCGCTGCTGCCCAAGGAGATCGACGCCGCGTTGGTGACCGTGTCGTGGAAGCGGACGGTGTATGCCAACCATGATCTGCCGCAGGGTGCGGTGGATCGTGACGCGTACGTGGTGTGCGTGCTGGAGCACCTGATGCGGGCCCTGACGGTCCGGGATGTGTTCGCCTCGCCGTCGCTGCGCTGGGCCGACCCGCGCGCGCACCTGCTGGCCGGCCCGCAGTGGGAGGCGATCGCCGAGGACGTGCTGGCCTCCCTGTCACTCACCGACCCCGTCCAGGAACATCTGAACGACAAGGTCACGGCCCTGGACGCAGCCTGGAAGCAGATGGCCGCCCGGCTGGAGGAAGCGGGCGAGGACGCGTTGGTCTCGGTGGTGACCCCGGCCGGCGGCGGGCGGGCCCGGCTGTCGGTGGAGAAACTCGGCGCGCTCGGCGAGAGCGAGTCCCTGGCATGGCTACGGGCCGCCTGCCAGGCCATGCGCCCCGCATCGACCTGCCCGAGCTTCTGCTGGAGGTGCACGCCTGGACCGGTTTCCTGGACGCCTATGTGCACCTGGCCGACATCTCCACCCGCATGAACGATCTGCCGAGATCGCTGGTGGCGCTGCTGATCAGCGAGGCGTGCAACGTCGGGTTGACGCCGGTGATCAAGGTCGGGGATGAGGCGCTGACCCGTGGCCGGCTCTCGCATGTGGACCAGAACTATGTGCGCGGCGAGACGGACGCCGCGGCCAACGCGATCCTGATCGAGCACCAGGGCAAGGTGCCGATCGTCGCAGCGTGGGGCGGTGGCTTGCTGGCGTCGGTGGACGGGCTGCGGTTCGTCGTCCCGGTCAAGACGATCAACGCCGGACCCTCACCCAAGTACTACGGTTACAAAAGGGGCCTGACCTGGCTCAACGCAGTAAATGATCAGGTTGCGGGGATCGGGCAATTGGTTGTGCCGGGCACGCCCCGCGATTCGCTCTATATCCTGGACTGCCTGATCAACCTGGACGCCGGGCCGAAACCCGCGGTGGTCACGACTGATCAGGCCAGCGACAGCGACATGGTGTTCGGGATCTTCTCCATGCTCGGCTACCGGTTCGCGCCCCGCTTCGCCGACCTGGGCGACCAGCGGTTCTGGCGGGCCGAGCTGCCCGACGGCACCACCGGCGCGTTTGGGGTGCTGGAGGCGATCGCCCGGAACAAGGTGAACACCAAGAAGGTGATCACCCAGTGGCCGGACATGCTCCGCGTAGCCGGATCGTTGGTGACCAACCAGGTGCGCGCCTACGACCTGCTGCGCATGTTCGCCCGCCAGGGTTCTCCGACGCCGCTGGGGCAGGCGTTCGCCGAGTACGGCCGTATCGACAAGACGATGCACCTACTGAGCATGCTGGACCCGATGGATTCCAGCTACCGCCGGAGCCTGGGCAATCAGCCCAGGGTGTACCAGTCAAGGACGAGGACGTGGCGCGGCTGTCCCCGCTGGGCCACGCCCACCTCAACTGCCTGGGCCGCTACGCGATCACTTCCTCGGCCCCGGACAAGGGCCTGCGGCCGCTAGGCGCGACACCGCCGCATGACGGTGCCGCCATGGGTGTTGTGGGTGAGGACGGGCCTGAACCGCATGCCGGGCGATCACGGTTAGCTGGGTAGGGATCGGCTCGCGCCGCTGTCCTTGTGCGTGCGGTCAGGCGGGGCAGCGATGTGGTGCCGCCGCCAGTGATGACCGCATGCTGATCATCGTCGTCCGCCGAACTCCCAATCGTGAACTTCGATACCGGCATACCGGTCCGGGGCCAGGACTGTGCGGGCCGTGTCCCGATCCGTCGCCCGGATCAGGGCTGCCGTGCCCAGCCAGGTGACGCCGTCGTCGGACAACAGCGGCCCGTAGGCGATCAAGTCGTCCCGCCGGTCGGACGGTGGAACGAGGTCGGCGGACTGGCCCGTGCCGAGGCCCAGAACCAGATAGCGGTTGCCGCCTTCGCGGCCACCGGGAAAGTCCCACATGGTGCGACCCAGCACGTTGCGCCACCGGCGCAGCATCACGTCCCGGTACACGCCGGCCTGAAAGATGGGCTCGTCGAAGGCGAACGCCCGCGCAGCGGCCAGGTCCGGCAGGTCGACGATATGCACGCTGCCGGTGGCCGTGTCGCCGTCGAGCGTCGGGCCGCGGGCGATCAGCTGCGAGTCGTAGCGGTCCATGTAGGACCAGTGCTCCTCCACCAGCTTCTCGCGCAGTGCCGCGGAGCCGGGCCGGTCACGGTGGTAACAGAAGAATTCCATGTCGGGCCTATCTATCACGGATTGCGGCAGGGGCGGGCGCGTCGGTGCCGGGGTCGTCGGCGGGGCCGGTGCGCAGTGGGGTTTCGCGGATCAGCCAGGCGATGGTGAAGGCGGCGACGGACAGGGCGGCGGCGCCGATGAGGATGACGTGCAGGCCTCCGGTGACGGCCAGCCGCACCGCGTCGGCCGCCTGGGCGGGCAGGCCCGGCAGCAGGGCGGGGGTGAGGTCGCCCCGCATGGTCAGTCGGTCGGCGGCGGCCGGACCCAGGTGGCCGGCCAGGTCGTCGCGTACCCGGGCGGCATACAGGGTGCCCAGCAGGGCGATGCCCAGCGAGCCGCCGATGGTGCGCAGCAGCGTGAGGGTGCCGCTGGCCGCGCCCATGTCGCGCGGGTCGGCGCTGTTCATGGTGATCAGGGTGGTGCTCTGCAGCACCAGGCCCAGGCCTGCCCCGATGGGGAGGGCCAGGGCCGAGGCGAGCGCGGCGGGGGTGTCTCCGTCAAGCGGGAACAGCGCCAGCGCGCCGCCGGCCATGAGGGCTGCGCCGAGGATCGGGTAGCTGCGGTAGCGGCCGTTGGCGCTGATGAGGCGGCTGGTGAGCAGCTGGGCGCCGAGCATGCCGAACATCAGCGGGAGCAGCAGCATGCCGCTGGCCGCCGGGGAGGAGCCCTGCACGAGCTGCAGGTACTGCGGCAGGTAGTTGGTGACGGTGAGCATCACCGCGCCGACCAGGAAACTCAGGACCTGGGCCAGGGTGAAGTTCCGGTCGGTGAACAGCCGGGGCGGGATGATCGGCTCGGCGGTGCGGCGTTCGACGGCCACGAACGCGGCCAGGGCCAGCGCGCCGATCGCGCCGAGGGCCCAGGGCCAGGGGGTACCGCCCGCCAGCAGGGTCAGGGCCACGATGGCGACGGTCAGCAGGGCCGCCCCGGCGTAGTCAATGCGCGGCCTGCCGCGTCCGGTGGGTGGCAGGTGGATGCGGGTGGCGATGAGCAGCAGCGCGAGGACGCCGATGGGCAGGTTGACGTAGAAGGTCCAGCGCCAGCTGAGGTGGTCGGTGAGCAGCCCGCCCAGCAGCGGCCCGCCGACGTAGGCGACGGGCATGATAGCGCCGATCATCGACTGCAGCCGGCCGCTGTCGCGCGGCGGGACCAGCACGCCGATGATGGCCAGCGCGCCGACCATGAGTCCGCCCGCGCCGAGCCCCTGCACGGCGCGGAAGGCGATGAGCTGCGGCATGGTCTGGGCCAGGCCGCAGAGCGCGGACCCGGCCAGGAACAGCGCGATGGAGCAGATGAAGGTGGCCTTGCGGCCGAGCAGGTCCCCGAGCTTGCCCCAGATCGGGGTGGTGGCCGCGGCGGCGAGCATGTACGCGGTGACCACCCCCGGCAGCTGGTCCAGGCCGCCGAGGTCGCCGGCGATGGTGGGCAGCGCGGTGCCCACGATCAGGCCGTCGAGCATCGCCAGGAACATGCCGGTCAGCAGCCCGAAGACACCCAGGCGTGTCATGGCGCCTCAGACGGTGTAGGGACGGGCGGTCTTGGCCTCGCGCAGCGCGTGCGCCCACCAGGCGAGCCGGTCCAGCATGACCTTGGCGGCGGCGTCGACGGCCGGGTCGAGGGCCTTGCCGTCGCCGTCGAACTGCGCCCACGGATGCTGCAGGCCGACGCTGTCACGGATGGTGACGGCGTGCAGCTCGGCCAGGACGAGCCGGAGTTGCTCGACCGCGCGCAGCCCGGCGGAGAAGGCGCCGTAGGCGACGAACGCGACGGGCTTGGCCTGCCATTCGACGCCGTGCCAGTCAATGGCGTTCTTCAGCGCGGCCGGGAAACTGTGGTTGTACTCGGGCGTCACGATGACGAAGGCGTCGGCCGCCGCCAGGCGCGGCGAGACGGCCGCCAGCAGATCCCTGTCCTCTTGAGAGGCCGGTGGCTGGCCGAGCACCGGCAAGACGGTCGGCAGCGGGGTCTCGACCAAGTCGATCAGGTCGGCGCTCATGTCGTCGCGCTGATGGAGGTGGTCCAGCAGCCAGTTCGCCACGGCGGGGCCGAAACGTCCCTCACGGGTGCTGCCGAGAATGACGGCGATCTCGAGCACGCGGCTCTCCTTTGTGTGTACAACGTATTTTGCTAGATACAACGTACACATGAGTGTGTACGCAGTCTACTGCTGATACGTTGTATCGGCAGATGAGAAGAAAGGAGCGGCGGCATGGCCACCGACAAGAGCGCACCGCTGTGGGAGCGGCTGGAACGGCCCGCACCAGCCCCCCGCCAGACGTTGTCTCCGCTGGGCATCGCCACGGCCGCCGTTGCGGTCGCCGACGCCGAGGGCCTGGAGGCCATCACCATGCGCCGCCTGGCCACAGAGCTGGGCGTCGCTCCCATGGCGCCCTACCGCTATGTGTCAGGCAAGGACGACCTGCTGGAACTCATGGTTGACCACGTTTACGCAGGCCTTCGCCTGTCCGGCGGCCTCGGCTGGCGGGAGAGCCTGCACGCCCTGGCCGTGCGCACACGCGAGTTGATGCTGGAGCACCGGTGGCTGGCTCAGCTCCCACCGCAAACCAAGCTCGCCCTGACACCTAGCCGAATGGCCGTGGCCGAGCAGGCCCTGACGGCGCTCGACGGCCTCGGCCTGGACTCCGACACGATGATGGGCATCTTCCGCAGCGTGGACGCCTACGTGCACGGCGCCATGAGTCACGACAGCGCCGTCGATGCGTTCATGAGCGAGCAGAGCCTGTCCAGCAGCGACGAACTGCGCACCGAGCTCGCCCCCCTCATGGCCTGGCACATGCGCACCGGCCATTACCCCACTTACCAGCACTACCTGCGCACCGCCACCCGCAAGGACGACAGGCAATGGCAGTTCGACCTCGGCCTCAACTGCCTCCTCGACGGCATCGCCGCCCGCCTGAACATTTGAGGATGCCCGCATCGAGGCTGGAGCAGACAGCGAACAACCCGTGGCGTGAGTGAGACCGGACAGACGAGTTGTCGCCATACGACGATCCACGATGCAGGCGGAGCTCTTCGCCAGGGCACGGCGCTTGAGGTGTTGCGGGATAACATTCGTTATCTGGCAAGATAGCGATCACCGACGTAGCGCGAGCTGGGCGGCTGTTGTCCGGCGCGGAGGCTTCGTTTCCCGGTTATCTGGCAACTCGGCGGATGGTGGAGGCGTACCGAATGGATCTGGTCATCGTCGAGCAGCTCGGCCGCGCCCACCCGCTTGCCCGCTATCTCGACGACTTCCTCACTGATCTGGCCAACGCCGGCGCCTCCATCCACACTCGGCGCGCCTACCGTGGCGACCTGATCGCCTTCGCCGCCCACCACGGGGAGGAGATCGGCGCACTGTCCGCCGCACCGGTTCGCGCGTTCCTGGCCGAGCTCGCCGAGCTGTCGCCGGCCAGCCGTAAGCGCAAGCGTGCCGCCGTCGCTTCCTTCGCCAAGTGGGCCGTCCGGCACGACCTCCTGCAGGCCAACCCGATGGACCGGATCGACACGGTCAAGGTGCCCAAGACCCTGCCGCGCCCGGCCGCGGCCGCCGACGTCGCCAAGGTGCTGGCGGTGATCTGCTCGCGGCGGCCGCGCAAGGATCTGCCGCTGGACCGGCTACGCGATCGGGTGCTGTTCGAAACGGCCTACGTGTGCGGCGCCCGCGCCTCCGAAGTGTGCGGCCTGTACGTCGAAGACCTCGACCTGCGCCTGGACGACGAACACGTCCGCATCCATGGCAAGGGCGGCAGCGTACGCACCGTCCTGCTGGACGACCGCGGCTACGTCACCCTGCTCAAGCTCTACCTGGCCCGCACCGGCTACACCGCCGGGCCACTGTTCCGGGCCAGCATCAACGGCCGCGGCGGACCGCTGTCCTACGACGCCGCCCACCACCGCTGGCAGACGTACTGCACCGCCGCACGCGTCGAGATCGACATCCACCAACTGCGCCACGCCCACGCCACCGAACTCATCAACGCCGGCGTCTCCATCGAGGCCGTCCGCCGCCGCCTCGGCCACGCCTCCACCGAAACCACCCAGCTGTACGCGCTACTCGACGACAAGGTCGCCGACGCCGAGATCCGCGCCGCACGCCGACGCCAGCACCTGGCAACGAGCTAAGGAAGCTTCGCAACCAAGAGCAGCCTCAGCTCACTGCAATCAAGATCCTTCTCAGCGCCAACGGCTGTCCGCCGGTTCCTCAACCCCGATGAAGTCCCAGAGTTCATGCGAACTGAAGGTTCATCGGACTGAACCGAAGGGTCTTCATCCCTCATGGACCGTTTCGACCCTTGAGTTCGTCACGACTGGCGGGGTCTTGCTCTTCGACTGCGGTGGC
>NZ_VCJS01000273.1 GCF_005893125.1 Nonomuraea basaltis
GGGCTGGGAAGATCAGGACGGGTGGCAGGCTGGGGTCGGCCAGTGCGACCGGGGTGTAGCGGCAGAAGTAGGAGGGGATGAGGGTCAGGCCGCGGCCGCGCAGCTGGATCTCGTACTGGCCGGCGGCGTAGTCGGTCTCCAGGATGGGGGGCCGCCAGCGCGTGCGCGGTCCCAGGGCGGCGAGCATCGCCTCCACGCCGTGGTCGCTGAGCAGGCGGGTGAGGCGGGCGCGTTCGCGTCCCAGTGCGTGCTCCATCGTGGTGCGGGGGAGGGCGAAGGCGGTCTGGCAGTAGCGGGCGGCCAGGCCGGCCAGGCCAGTGATGGCGCGCTGGTTGCCGCGGGCGAGACCGTCGAGGGTGGCGGGCAGGGCGGCGTGCCGGCGCAGCTGGCCCACTTCGCGGCGCACTCGGGAGGGCGGAGTGTCGGCCAGCGCGTCGATGCCGCTCCGCGGCCCGGCCTGGGCGTGGTGCGGGGTCAGGAAGTCGGGGAAGTAGGCCTTGATCGGCATCAGCGGCACCAGCCTCTGCCGTACCGGCGTCAGCAAGCCCGCCTCGGCCAGGTCCGCGCGGGCCTGCCGCCGCCAAGCGGCCATGTCCTCGCCCCCGCCGGGCCTTTGCAGCACGTGCAGGCTCATCGCCATTTCCCACAGCTCATCGATGCGCGAGGCGATGCGCACCCGGACCAGATCCTCACCGGTAAAGACGATCCTCAAGATTCCCCCGGTCATACCCGCATACTCCATGGTGCGGATCACCAAGCGATCAACACCCTGTCGACGGTGCCGGGTGCGTGGCTGTGACCTGGGTGTTCCGGCTCAGGCTGGAACACGGTGACGCGCGGGGGCCTGGCGTTGTGAACTGGCCTGGACCGATCGCCGACAGCAAGGGAAGGCATCCTTTCGATGATCGAACACGTGAGGCGGATCGCCGTCACCGCCGCGGCGGTGGCGGCCGGGCTCTGCAAAACGCAAAGGTTCCACGAGGGGGGTCGCGGAGTGTCAGCCCGAGCGATTATGGCACGCATCGCTTTCGTGGGGACGCTTATAGGAGCGCTCGGCGGCGTGATCTCGTCACCCGCGTCGGCGAACATTATGCAGAGCCGCAGCTACTACATCATCAAGAACAAATACACCGGTAAATGCCTGGACGTTAGCTCAACGGCACCAGTTATCACGGCTACGTGCGATGGCTCTGCGGGCCAACGATGGTACCCAGCACAGGGATCGGCGAACCCGCAAGGCTCGCACCTGATCAAGAACGACGAGAAAGAGCAATGCATCGAGAACGTTTCTCCGCTCGTCGCGATTGCATCATGCGATTCAAGCTATAAGAGCCAAACATTCTGGACCTGCTCCTACTGCTCCGTGATAAGCAACTATCCAGCAAGCAGCAGTGTGCCCACCCAGCTGTACGACGAAACCGGCACCAATCGCGTCCGATCCGCGCAAACCGTAACGCCGGCCAGCGCTGCGCTCTGGGAAAAGCAGTGTGTAATCGCTCCCGACAACGGCCCCTGTCTGCCCATCTAGCTGCCGGACGCGGAGCCGCACAGCACGACGCCCCGCCTCCTCGAGAGGCGGGGCGTTTCGTCGTGCCCGGGGTGGCTACGAGTCAGGCGGATCGGCGGGCTCCCTCGAGCGACGCACCCTGATACCCCATCGCTTGCGCAGCCACTCCACGCCCGCATAGAAAGCGACCACCACCACCTCAGGCTCCGGCTCAGACTCCGGAGGCGAGGCCTCGACGAGCCGGGGATGCGCCTCGATAGACCTCTCCACCTGCCTGTCGATCCAGTGCCACCGCCACGGGTCGTTCTTGCGGCGCTCCTGCTCGACCGCCAGCTCACGAGCACGCACCTGCGCCTCCCTTTCGCGAGTGCGCATCGCCCGGGCGGCCGCCGGCGACGACCGCGCCAGCAGCTCCCGCGCCTGCTGCGCACGATCGGCGTATGGGTCGATCACGACTCCGTCCTCCGAAGATGCTCGACCTCCCGTTGCAGCCGCTTGGCGTCCAGCGCCGCACGGGCCGCACGGAACGCCGCGCTCGGGCCGGATGTCGGAGCCTGCTCGGCCACGGGCGGTGGCGCGAGCGCTTCCGCACGGCTCAGCCGCGGAGCCAACTCGATCGGGCCGCCTACGCGCTGCGCGTTGGCCTCCTCCAGCCACGCCCGCCACACGTCCTGCTCGGCACGTAGTCGGGCGGCCGCGGCCGCGAGCCGCTGTGACTTGCTGGGCAGGGGCCGGCCGTGCTCGTCGAGCCAGGCGGCGAGCCGGTATCGCACCCAGCCGGGGACGTTGCGGATCTGGTCGCGGCTGGTCCAGGTGTAGGTCCAGGCCGCACCGTCCGGCTGGTGGTCCAGGGCGTGCAGCACATCCTTGGCGGTCCACCCTGCAGCGATGAATGGCCTGGTCAGGTGCCTGATGTACCACGGCGACAGCCGTCGCAGCGTGGTGCTCTCGTCGTGGATCTGCTGGGCGATGTGGAGGGCTTGAGCTCGTGCGTGCTTGCGGGTCCCCGGCGTGGCGGTGAGTCGGTCCGTCGTCGAGATTCGGTTCTTACGGCGGTGAGATGTTGATCTTTCTCGCGCGCGCGTAGGACCTTCTTGTACTCCCCTACGGGAAGTACAAGAAGGGGGTTCAGTTGTCGTTTTGTCGGTGTGCGTGTCGGATTCGTCCAGCTCAGGAGCAGGAACGCAGAGCACCCACACCGCCGCCCGGTTCCCCAGGCCGTCCTCGGTGAGCCCGCACTGGTTGCCCCGCCGGAACCGGTTAGTCGTGCCCTCCTCCACGACGCCGAGGAAGCCGCGCTCACGCAGCCACCTGATCCAGCGTTTCACGGTGGACAGCGACAGGTCGAGGTCGTCAGCGATGCGCTGCTCGGTCGGGCGGGTCGTCATCGTCGTCCAGTCGGCCCAGTGAGCGAGCTTGGCCGCCACCTCCGTGAGGTTCCGGTAGGCGTGGCACTTCAGCGCGAGCGCGTCGGGGTGCTCCTTGACGGCGCGGAGGACGTCGCGCTGCGAGCCGGCGCGGCGCATGCCTTCGGGGACAGCCGACAGGACCGCCGCGCGGGAGGGGATCAGCGAAGGTTGAGAGGCGTTCGGCGGCCGTGCGGCCCAGTCCTTCGGGCGCACCGGGGCGAACGCTTGGCGAGGTGATATCTTCGGCTCCAAGCATCTTGAGCACCCTCCCGATCGGCTCGTCTGGGCGACCAACCTTTGGGGCCGGTCGGGGGATGCGGGTGTTGAGGTGATTTGGTTAGGCGCTCTCCGCTCAGCGGGGGGCGCCTTTCTCGTTGTCTGGCCGGGGCTGCTCCTGATGGCGGGCTTTCGGATGCAGGCTTTCGCCTTGTTGCGGCGGACTCGTGTGATACAAACAGCGTGTTCTGACGTATCAGACGCGTCAAACACACCATAGCGCGACGCGTGCGCTTGCACGAGACGCGTCCACAAAGATCACAAAGCGCGTAGCGAGGACTCCTCGGGACGGTGATCGCCACTCGCCTGCATGCCCGACACCAGGCGAAACACCGAAACGCGCACCGCCACAACCCCTCAGGAGAAGCACAATGGCCCGCGTCAGAGACCTGTGGTTCACGACGGTCAAAGGACCTGACGGCAAACCCATGCGGAAGAAGACCGCGAAGCATCCCGACAACGGCGGGAACACGAACGCGAACCGATGGCAAGCGGTGTGGATCGGACCGGACGGCAGGGAGAAGACAGCCACCCGGCGCGTCAAGGACGAAGCCAAGAAGTACGCCCGGAAGATGGAGGAGGACCTGGCGCGAGGCGAGTACATCGACCCTGCAGCCGGCAATGCGGCATTCGGCACCTACGGACAGCGGTGGCTGGCCTCCCGGGCCGGCATCGATCCGGCCTCCGTCATCCGCTATGAGTCGATGTACCGGCTCCACATCCAGCCGAAGTTTGGCAAGCGCAAGGTGGGGTCGATCAAGCCGTCAGAGGTGCAAGCATTCCTTGCCGAACTCTCTGAGCGATACGAGGCCTCAACCCCGATCACGGCGCTTCTTGTCCTCCAGGGCATCCTGGATCTCGCCGTTGCCGACGAGAAGATCAAGAAGAACCCGGCGAAGGCCGAAATTGTCAAGGCACCAGCGCACGTGTACAAGAAGGTGGTCCCGTGGCCCGATCTGGTGGTCCTCTCGATCATCGCCGCCCATCCTGAGCATCTGCGTGCTATGCCGGTCCTCGGTGCTGGATGCGGCATGCGGGCGGGCGAGTGGTTCGGCCTCGCGCTCGAAGACGTGGACTTCGACGAGATGACCATCCACGTCCGGCGCCAGGTCAAGAAGCTGAACAGCGAGTTCGTGTTCGCCCTACCGAAGAGAGACAAAGTGCGCACGATCCCCATGTCTGAATGGGTCGCCGATCACCTTCGCACGCACATTGACGCCCACACGCCGCGGCCATACACCTTGCCCTGGGAGAAGGTCAGCGGAAAGCCACGTACGCACAACCTGCTGTTCCGGTGGGCGACCGACGGTTTACATGTCCGGCACCGCAACTACGACGAGACTGTCTGGAAGCCTGCGCTCGTCGCGGCAGGGGTCATCCCTGAGCCGGTCAAGGACGTAGGAGGCAGGCGAAGGTACCTCACGACTCGGCAGCAGGGTACGCATCAGTTCCGCCACTACTTCGCCAGCGTCACCCTGGCAGGTGGCGTGACGATCAAGGATCTGTCCGAGTACCTGGGGCATGCCGACCCGGCGCTTACTCTCCGTGTCTACGCTCACATGCTGCCTTCGTCGCATGACCGGGTACGCGAGGCCATTGATCGGCAGTTCCGGCGGCCCGGATCTTCGTAAGGCAGAACTGAGACAGAACTGGGGTCTGACGCCCGATGATCTGTCGGCCGGGGAAGGCGTGGCGCGACAACTGCCCTGTGGCCACGCCATCCCTCTGGCCTGCGGAATCCTTACCTCACCGGCAGGCCGGTCACGGCTCGCCCGATGATGAGGCGCTGGATCTCGCTCGTCCCTTCAAAAATGGTGTAGATTTTGGCGTCCCGGTGGAAGCGCTCCACCGGATGCTCCCTCGTATACCCCGCGCCGCCCAGGACCTGGATCGCCTGCTCCGTCACCCACACCGCCGTCTCCCCCGCCACCAGCTTCGACATCGAGCCCTCCGCCTGCTCGAACTGCCTGGAGTTGCGGGCCATCCAGGCGGCTCGCCAGGTCAGGAGGCGGGCGACGTCGACGCGGGTGGCCATGTCGGCGAGGAGGAAGGCGATCGCCTGGTTCTCGCCGATCTTGCGGCCGAACTGCTCCCTCTCGCGGGCGTAGTCCCTGGCGTACTCGAAGGCCGCCCTGGCGATGCCGACGGCCATCGCGGCGACCGACGGGCGGGTGGTCTCGAAGGTGCGCATCGCCGCCTGCTCGCCGGCCCGCTCGCCGTTGCGTACGCGGGCCAGCCGGGCGTCCAGCTTCTCCTTGCCGCCGAGCAGGCAGGAGCCGGGCACGCGAACGTTGTCCAGGATCACCTCGGCGGTGTGCGAGGCGCGGATGCCGTGCTTGCGGAACTTCTGGCCCATGGTCAGGCCGGGCGTGCCCGGGGGGATGACGAAAGAGGCCTGGCCGCGGGTGCCGAGGGACGGCTCGACCGAGGCGACGACCACGTGGACGTCGGCGATGCCGCCGTTCGTGGCCCAGGTCTTGACGCCGTTCAGCACCCAGTCGCCCCGGTCGTGGACGGCGCGGGTGCGGATGGCGCCGATGTCGGAGCCGGCGTCGGGCTCGGAGGCGCAGAAGGCGCCCAGCTTGACGTCGTTCTCCGTGCCGAACATCTGCGGCAGCCACTCCCCCATCTGCTCCGGGGTGCCGTTCGACGACAGGGCGGCGGCGGCCAGGCCGGTGCCGACGATGGACAGGCCGATGCCCGCGTCGCCCCAGAAGATCTCTTCGAACGCGACAGGCAGCCCGAGGCCGCTCTCCTCGAACCACTGGGTGGCGAAGAAGTCGAGGGAGTACAGGCCGACCTTGGCCGCCTCCTGGATGACCGGCCAGGGGGTCTCCTCGCGCTCGTCCCATTCTGCGCCCGCCGGGCGGATCACGTCGCGGGCGAACTCGTGCACCCAGTCGCGTACCTCGGCCACGTCGTCACTGAGCTCAGGACAGAACCCGCTCATCCGCTGCACACTCCTCGCACTCGTCCCCAACCGGCGGGCGGACGTTACCGGTGGTAACACCTTACCGATCGGTAGCTCGAACAGGAACGTCTCGGGGATGATGATTCTCGCCGCTCCAAGAGCGGCGCGGATGGTTCGGGGACTCAGGCCGGTACGGTGATCATGGGTGGGCGTTCCGAGATCCCGACGTCGCGGTTCACGACGTCGTGCCCGGCCTGGCCGCGCCGGAACTGTGCCAGGTACCCGGAGGGTTCGTGGCAGGCCTGGATCTTGCCCTGGCGTTGCAGGCGCGACCAGGCGGCCAGCATGATCTGGCACGCCATGCCGCCCAGCGCCTCGGTCGACTGCGGGGCGTGCTCGCGCGACCCCAGGTCCACCTGCGCGAACGCGTCCAGCCCGGCCAGGTCGAGCAGGTCGATGAGCAGGCCGAGCTCGACGCCGTACCCGGTCAGGAACGGGACGCGTTCGAGCGCCGAGCGGCGGCCGGCGTACTCCCCCGCCAGTGGCTGCACGAAACCGGCGAGCTGCGGCCAGTGCAGGTTGATGAGCGGGCGGGCGACCAGCTCGGTGACGCGGCCGCCGCCGTTGGGCGCGCCGTTGAGCGGGCGGTCGTAGCAGCCCTTGACGTAGACGACGGTGCGGTCCGTGAGCAGCGGGCCGAGCACCCCACCGATCAACGAAGGACGAAAATTCCGGATGTCGGCGTCGGCGAACACCAGCACGTCACCGTACGTGACCGCCAGCGACTTCCACAACGCCTCCCCCTTGCCGTCGAGCGGTTCGAGCTGCGGCAGGATCTCGTCCTGGGCGTACACCCGGGCCCCGGCCAGCGCGGCAACCCGCGCGGTGTCGTCGCAGGAGCGCGAGTCGATGACCACGATCTCGTCGACGACCCCGGCCAGCTCGCGCTGGATGACCCCGACGATCTCGCCGATGGTCTCCCGCTCGTCGCGGGCCGGGAGCACCACGCTCACCGTGGTATCCCCCTTGGCGGCCGCCAGGTCCCGGACGGGCCAGTCCCCGGCTGACGAAGTACGGCGCCGCAACCATCCGCACACTTCAGGCAGCATGCGACACCTCCCCCCAATCCCCTCCAATCCCCCGCACATGCCAGATTATGCGGTGCTGGCGTGGCGCTCCAGGAAGGTGTAGACGTCCGCCTCGTCCACGCCGGGGAACGACCCGGGCGGCAGCGCGGCCAGGATGTGGGAGTTGGCGCGGGCCGACGGCCAGGCGTACCCCTCCCAGCGCTCGGCCAGCTCGGCGGGCGGGCGGCGGCAGCAGTCGCCGTTGGGGCAGTTGGACTTGGTGCGGTTGGTGGTCTCGCGGCCGCGGAACCATCGCGACTCCTTGTACGGCACCCCAAGCGTGATCGCGAAGTCCCGCTCGCGCGACGGATCCACGTGCGCCACGCAGAAGTAGGTCCCGGTAGGCGAGTCGGAATACTGGTAGTAGACGGAGAACCGGTCGGGCGAGGCGAACACCTGCCGCCCCGACCACTGCAGGCACATCCGCTGCCCCTCGATGGCGCCCTGCTCGTCGGCGGGGAAGACGATGCCGTCGTTCTCGTACGCCTTGTAGATGATGCCGCCGGCGTCATTGCGCACGAAGTGACAGACGAGGCCGAGGTGGTGGCTGGCGAGGTTGGTGAAGCGGTGCGCGGCCATCTCGTACGACACCGCGAACACGTCCCGCAGGTCCTCCACCGACAGCGCCCGGTCGGACTTGGCCTCCTGGAGATAGAGCGCGGCGGCCTTCTCGGGGACGAGGACGGCGGCGGCGAAGTAGTTCGCCTCGGTGCGCTGGCGCAGGAAGTCGGCGAAGTCTCGCGGCTTGTCGTGGCCGAGCGCGAGGTGGCCGAGCGTCTGGAGCAGGATCGTGCGCGGAGTGTGCATGCCGAGCTGCTCGTGCTTGACGTAGATGCGGCGGTTGCGCATGTCGGTGATGGAGCGTACGGAGCGGGGCAGGTCCTGCGCGGTGTGCACGGTGTAGCCGAAGTGCGTGACCAGGCTCTGGATCGTGCTCTGCGACAGCGCGCCGGTGCGGTAGCCGACCGCGTCGAGGGCCTTGGCGGCCGCCTCCTCGATCTCGGGGAAGTAGTTGCCCACCTCGCGCTGCCTGCGCCGCAGCTCGGCGTTGGCGGCCCTGGCCTCCTCCGGGGTGGCGGTGCCGCGGGCCTGCCTGGCGCGCAGCTCGCCGTAGAGGCCGAGGAGGTGTTCGAGCACGTCGTTCGGCACGCGCGCGGAGACCTTCAGCCGCGGCAGGCCGAGGGCGGCGTAGATGGGGTCGCGCTGCGCCTCCTCCAGGGCGATCTCGAGTTGGGCGCGCCGGTTGGGCGGCTGGCGGCGCAGCAGCTCCTCGACGGGCACGCCGAGGGCGGCCGCCAGCGACTTGAGCAGCGACAGCTTGGGCTCGCGCTTGCCGTTCTCGAGCAGCGACAGCTGGCTGGGCGCCCTGCTGACGCGCGCCCCGAGGTCGGACAGCGTGAGGCCGCGCTGTTTGCGCAGGTGGCGCAGGCGCTGGCCAAACGCGATGAGATCAAGCTCCTGCGTCAAAGACAGCGGTTCTTCGCCTAGCAAGGACGCCATGGCGGAATCTTAGACAGAAATTCGATCCATTTTCTAGGCCATGCGGTCCCGTTGCTCAGCGAAGGCGTCGTTCCGTCCGGTAGCGGTGGCCCACGTCCGCCAGTTCCTCTCGTCAACGCCGCCCGCCGGCGAGGGCCGGCATCAGGCCCCGGCTGCCGGGGGCCGACGATCACATCGCGCACCCGCAACGCGAACGCCGTAAGGCCGGCGCGGGGAAGCGCCGCCACGGGCGGGCGTCGCTCATCAGGGCGGCTCGGCTTTTCACGACCGGGATTGGTCTAGGCCAACGGTAAAACTCTCAATTTCTTCTCTACTGAATACCCACCAGTAATGGACGTTTTGAGAATTTTCGCGTTTCTTCTCCAAGATTTCTGCTGTTGACGCAGCCGTCCAGGGCAGAGACTCGGCGTAAGCACCCAGGGGACGACAAAGGAGTGAGCAATGATCGATCGCCTCAAGGGAGCTGCTGAGCAGCTGCAGGACGAGTGGGACAACGACCCTCGCTGGGAGGGCCTCGAGCGCACCTATGGCGCCGAAGACGTGATCAGATTGCGCGGCAGTGTCCAGGAGGAGCACACGCTGGCCCGGCTCGGCGCCGAGCGGCTGTGGAACCTGCTGCACACCGAGGACTACGTCAACGCCCTCGGCGCGCTGACCGGCAACCAGGCCGTGCAGCAGGTGAGGGCCGGGCTGAAGGCGATCTACCTGTCCGGCTGGCAGGTCGCCGCGGACGCGAACCTGGGCGGGCAGACGTACCCGGACCAGAGCCTGTACCCGGCCAACTCCGTGCCCGCCGTCGTGCGCCGCATCAACAACGCGCTCCTGCGAGCCGACCAGATCACCTGGTCGGAGGGCGTGGAGAGCCCGCACTGGCTGGCGCCGATCGTGGCCGACGCCGAGGCCGGGTTCGGCGGGGTGCTGAACGCGTTCGAGCTGATGAAGGGCATGATCGCGGCCGGCGCCGCGGGCGTGCACTGGGAGGACCAGCTCGCCTCCGAGAAGAAGTGCGGCCACCTGGGCGGCAAGGTGCTGATCCCGACCGGCCAGCACATCAAGACGCTCAACGCCGCCCGCCTCGCCGCCGACGTCTGCGGCGTCCCTTCACTGGTCATCGCGCGGACCGACGCTCAGGCCGCGACGCTCCTGACCAGCGACGTGGACCCGCGCGACCAGCAGTTCACCACCGGCGAGCGCACCGCCGAGGGCTTCTACCGGGTCAGGAACGGCATCCAGGCGTGCATCGCGCGCGGCCTGGCGTACGCGCCGTACTCCGACCTGCTCTGGATGGAGACCGGCACGCCGGACCTGGACGTGGCCCGCGAGTTCGCCGAGGCGATCAAGGCCGAGTACCCGGACCAGATGCTCGCCTACAACTGCTCGCCGTCGTTCAACTGGAAGAAGCACCTGGACGACTCCACGATCGCCAAGTTCCAGCGGGAGCTCGGGCACATGGGGTACAAGTTCCAGTTCATCACCCTCGCCGGGTTCCACTCGCTGAACTACGGCATGTTCGACCTCGCGCAGGGTTACGCCAGCGACGGCATGACCGCCTACGTCGAGCTCCAGGAGGCCGAGTTCGCCGCCGAGTCACGCGGCTACACCGCGACGAGGCACCAGCGAGAGGTGGGGACCGGGTACTTCGACCTGGTCAGCACCGCGGTCGCGCCCGACTCCTCGACCACCGCGCTGCGCGGCTCGACCGAGGAAGAGCAGTTCAACCACTAGATCCCCTGATCTCGCCGGCCACCTCCAGGGCATGGGATGGTTCCCCCGGCGATGGGCCGCGCCAGTCTCCCCCAGCACTGGCGCGGCCCACTTTCGTGCGCGCCCCCCGCTCTGGGAACCGGACGAACCCGGGAATCTGCGCAAAGCCGCACCAGAGGTGCTCGCCACCGCACGCGCCCAACGCTGGGACCCGGCCGAGGTCGTGCGGGTGCTGTGGCATTGCACCCTCAGCCTGCCCCCGGCGAATAGACGCCACCGTCATGACGAGGTCCTTCAGATTCGATGCGCCGTCGCATAAACGCGTACTCATCCGCGTAGATCGACCTCGCGCCCAATGCCTTCGGCACGGGCCCGGTCGATCAGGAGCCGCGCAGTCGCGGTGTCTTGGAGGCCGATGCCGACGGAGTTGAACAGAGTGATCTGGTCTTGAGAGACGCGTCCGTCGGCCTTTCCATCAATGATGTCGCCCAGCTCCGTCTGCACCGCCGACCACGGGATTGCGCCCTCTTCGATTGCCATAACGGTGTCGCCCGACTTGCTCAGGCTGGCGGCGGTTGAGTCAACAACCACGTACGCGCGCGCCATGGCCTCACCGTCCACCTCGCGGTGGTCGGTGCGCGGGGGTGCACCAACCACGTTTACGTGCAGGCCTGGACTGAACCACGCACCACGGACGAGGGGCTCGTGTGCAGGTGTCAGAGTGCACAGCACGTCCGACTCGCGAGTGACGGCCTCGGCACTCGCGAGCGGTCGGACCGTGATGCCGAAGTCGCGGGTCTCATCGAGAAAGGACGCCACCGTCGCCTGGGAGCGGGACCAGACGACGACTTCCTCGATGTGTGACGTCGACGCGATGGCCCGGAGGTGTTCGAGCGCAAGCTTGCCTGCCCCCACGAGGCCGAGGGTCCGGCTGGTACTCCGCGCCAGGTACTTGGTTGCCACTGCGCTCGCGGCTGCTGTCCGGACCGCCGTGACGAGCCGCCCGTCGAGCAGCGCTTCGCATTCGCCCGTATCGGTGGAGAACACCAATATCGTCGATCGCTGCACCTTGCCATCGTGTCCCATTAGGTCGGACAGCACTTTGACCGACGCCGTCCTGAGGCGCTCATCCGCCGCGGCCATCGGCAGGATCACGGTGCCGCCGACATTGAGAGCGGCAGCCGTACCGTTGCTTGCGAGGCCGATCGAGAGATCGCGGTGAGCTTCTTCGACAGCTGTGAAGATCGCAGTGCGGTCGATCAGGCCAGCGATTTCGGAGTGGCTCAGAATGAGGGTCATCCGCGGTCCCGCCACCTGGTGCCGGGGCTGCCGTTGCGACGAAGTGTCATTCGGTCCTCAACCAAGTCGTGGTTTCCGTGGTCGCGGTGACGACCCCGCGGTGGACGACCCACCGCGGGGCCGGCGCCAGGCGGAGTGCTTCGCTCACCCGGTCGACCGTGAACACGTTGAAATCGGCATCGGCGCCCGGCTCCAGGCCGTAGGCCTCGAGACCGACGGCTTTCGCCGCCTCCGTGGTCACCATGTCGAGTACGGTGTCCAGTCCCGCCGGGTGTGACAGGTGCGCCACGTGGGCCGTGTACTTGGCGACTTCCAGCTGGCTCGGGATCCCGAATGGGTAGTAGGGGTCGTCCACGTCGTCCTGCGCCGCGATCACCCGAGCGCCAGCCGCCAGGAGCTCGCTGACTCGAGTCGTGCCACGGCGAACGGCGCCGCGGTCTTCACGGCCCATCAGCACCAGGCTGATCTGGGGGTTGGTGCAGACCACGACCCCCGCGTCGACCACGCGGCGGATCACCTCGACCGCGTGTGGATGGTCGTACGCCGACAGGGCGCCGACGTGGCCGACGATGACCCGTCCCTGCCAGCCCGCGTCCTCGGTGCAATCGGTGATGATCTCGAGGCTGCGGGCCGCAGGGTCATCGGTGTCGTCAGCCAGGAAGTGCAGGTCGAGGTCGTTGGCGGTGGCCAGTTCGAAGCAGGTCTCGACGTGCTTGCGGACGAGGTCGGCGCTGCGTTCGATCTGCGGGCAACCTGCGATCACGTCAACGCCCCGGCGCACGGCCTCTTCGAGGTGTTCGAGCGTCCCATCGTGGCGGAACAGGGCCTCCTGGGTGAAGGCCGCCACCTGGTACTGGAGGCGTGAGCTGTAGCGCTCCCGGAGGCCGAGAAGCGCATCGACGCCCGTGAGACCTCCCATTGGGTCGATGTCGGCGAAGCCACGGATAAAGCCCGCTCCGTGCACAATGGCGGTATTCAGGACCTCGCTGGCCCGGGCTTGGATGTCCTCGACCGTGTATGCACGCTTCAGGGGCCAGGTCTGTTCAAGGCCATCCTGAAGAGTTCCGGTGCGGTCGTACGGCATCCGGTCGCCGAGCCGCGTCTTGTCCAAGTGCAAGTGGACATTGACGAACGCGGGCAGTACGAGCTGGCCCGAGGCGTCGATTTCTGTGGGTGCCGACTGACCACTGCCTTCCGGTTGGAGGGCGGTGATCCGGTCGTCGGTCACCTCGATATCGACGATGCGGCCGTCCCGCAGCCGAGCCCGCCGTACGACCAGGGTGCTGGGAGCCATCAAGCGCCTGCCCCGTTGATCGCCGAGAGGTTTGACGGGAACGGCTCCGGGTCGCGGAACCGATTCAGCACGTTGGTGGTGACGCGGGCGACGTCGTTGTCGTAGCCCTTGTGCGATAGCGAGCCCGCCCAGTTCATGGAGCTCACCGAGAAGACCGCGCCGCCCTGTCCCGTCTCCATGAACACAATGTCGGAGCGCACCTTGTCCGACCGGACGCCGCTGACGTTCGGGTTGGTGACCGGGATGTCCTCGACAGTGACCTGCATGAAGTCGGTGTGGCGGCCCTTGGAGGTGGCGAGCACCAGGGTGTGCGGTGGGGTCCCCCAGCGCGCATCCACACGGTCGATCTCATCCCCGCAGGCGCCGTCCAGGATCAGGCCGTACTCCCCGATCACCTCATTCTCGACACCGTCGAAGACCCAGCCGGCTCGGCTCTCCCGGATGCCGGGGACGAGCTCGTAGCCCGGCGAAGGAACGTCGAAGCCCTGCGCGGAGAAGCCCACGCCGACGATGCGGTTCGGGTCCTGGCCGCGGTAGCGCCACAGACCGCCCGGCTCAAGAGTGGTCGAGTGGCGGGTCTCGCCGGCGTAGGACTCCCAGGTACGGGTACCACCAAAACCCCGCCTGACCTCCACAACGTGCGGGCGCGTCGGGTGCACGCTCGTCACCCAGTAGAATCCGTTGCCGCCGAGATACATCAGGCGGCCGCCCTCGTCGAGCCACTGCTCCAGCGCATCGCGCATCGGCGTGGTCCAATACTCGGGGTGCGTCCCAGTGATGATCACCCGGTAGCGACGCAGCAGATCGACGCCCTCACGGTGCAGCAGGTGGTCGGTGAGTGTGTCGTGCTCGACGTCCTGCTGCGTCAACCAGTGCTCGATGTACAGATCGCAAGAGAAGGCACGCGGGGCGTGGGTCTGCCAGTTGCGGTGGTCCGGACGCATGTTGACGACCGGCCGCTTCCAGCTGGAGTAGGAGATGCCGGAGCCGTCGGAGTGGCAATCGTAGATCGATGCCCCGAACTCACGGTGCGCCACCAGCAACTCGTCGCCACGGTCGCGCTGGATCTCGAGATTCAGCCAGCCCGGCTCCTCGAGCTTCGCGTTGTCGAGCATGCGGTCGTTGGCGTAGGCCATGTACGACACCGTGGGGAACAGAATCGCCGTGTCTGGTCGGACGACGCCGGGGCGGTGGCTCGGCGCCACGAAGAAGACGACGTACTCGACGTCGCCGTTCACGGTGCACCGCGCGGCGTAGGCGCCGCTCGGCAGATCTGCCGGCAGTTCGATCGTCGAGGTCACTGACCAGCCGACGTCCTCGATGTCATCGGAGTGGAAGTGGACGGCGCCGAACTGATCTGGGGCGTTGTGGAAGTCGCTCGCACCGTCCCAGTTGTGGCCGGTCATGGCGCGGGTCGGCATCTGGGTGACCTCGCCGTGGTTGCCGTGGGGTGAGCGGTCCATCAGACGGATGCCGGTAGTGTCGTCCTCGAAGGCCCACGCTCCCACCGCACCCGCCGGGCGGCCTCCCGCCTGGAGCGCGGTCAACGCGGTCGCGTCGCTCACCCGACCGAGCACGATCGGGGCTTCGATTTTGCCATCGAACAATCCGACGCCCTGCGAATCGGCAACGCGGGCGGTCGCGAAATACAGCGGGCCGGCCGATGCGGTGACCGAGACGCTGCCGGAGGCCGTGACGTGCTGGGCGGGCCACGCCGGGCTTGTTCCCTCGACGCTGACCGTGCCCGAGCCCGCGTCGTAGACCGCGCTGATGAACGTCCACTGACGTTCCTTGAGTGGCTGGTTGCAGGTGATGCTCGCGCCGCCTGCCTCGAACGTCAGCTGACCGCTGCCGTCGATCCCCAGCGTGAAGCCGTTCCCGGAATCGTCTGCGGTGCTGATGACCCCCTGCGTTCGGCCTTGGGTCGGGGCCGTCGGCCACACCCACGCGGCGACGGTGAACGACTGCAGTGCCGCCAACGAGTCGGCTGCGGGGATGATTCCGAACGAACCGCCGAGCACGCGCTGGAGCTGTCCGGGCACCGTGTGGCTCGGAACGGTCTCGACGAGCCGGACGTCGGCGCCCGGGCCGGCCGGATTGGTGTCGCCGTTGAACAGACGGACGAGTTCGACGGTCACCGTGTCCGCGTCAGTCGAGGTTCGGACGTTGACCCGATCACCAGGAACATAGGTGAGGTCGTCGGCGTAGCCAGCGATCCATGTCATGGAATGCGGTGTTCCTGACCCGAAAATTCGACCTTCACGTGGGCAGGCGGCAGCGAACCCCGAGCGGCAATGAGCGATGATGCTTCGCGGTGAGTTGTGTCAGGTCGGCTCGGGCTCGATGAGGACGGCCTTGCCGTTGCG
>NZ_VCJS01000274.1 GCF_005893125.1 Nonomuraea basaltis
GGAGCGTGCTGATCTCCATGGTGGGGTTCGCGGTGACCGGGCTGGCGCTCGGACCGCTGGTGCCCGCCCTGCTCAGCCGCTCGGCCGCCGACGACCCGAGCGGGACGCTGGTGTGGGGGGTGTCCACGATCTCGTACACGGGGTTCGTCGTAAGCCCGCTGCTCGTGGCCGGGCTCAGCGGGTGGCTCGGGCTGCCCGCCGCGCTGGCCGCGCTCGGGCTGCTGGGTCTGCCGCTGGTGGCTCGCTTCGTGCGGGAACGATCGTGACCGGCGTGAATATGGTGGTCCTTTGGGGAAAGGTGACCACGGAACCGGGTATCCCCCGGGCGGATTCGACTGCAAAGGGGATCACCATGGCTGTCTGCGAAACCTGCGGCAACGACTACGACATGGCGTTCGAGGTACACGCGCAGGGAGCGGTGCACACCTTCGACTGCTTCCAGTGCGCGATCGAGGCGATGGCGCCCGTCTGCGAGCACTGCGGAACCAAGGTCATCGGGCATGGCGTCCAGGCGGGCGAGCACTGGTACTGCTGCGCCCACTGCGCCCGAGAGGAGGGCACCAAGGGCATCGTCGACCGCGTCATGGCCGGCACCTCGGCCTAGCCGGCCGTTCGGGCGGCTGCGTCACGGCCTGGCCGGTCACCCGGGGCTGCGTAACGTGGGGCACTCCCCGGCCTCTGATGGGCCGCTCGGGGGCTGCGTCACGGCATGCACCGCCGGCCTGCATTCGGGGGACGACCGGGGGACCTCGGCGAGCCGAGCTGTTAGGGCAGCAGGGACCGCACCCGGGCGACGGCCTCGTCCAGCGGCCCCTGGGGCACGGGGGCGGCGAGATCGACGACGATGTCGCCGTTCCTGGCCTCCCAGACGCCCGCCACCCGGCCCTCGTGGACGACCACGGGGGAGATCCACCCTGCCTGCCGGCTGACCTTGGGCTTGAGCGGTGGCGGGATGAGCGGGGCGAGCGTGCGCGGCGCGGCCAGGATGTATTGGTCGAAGCCCGGCAACAGGTGGACCTCAGCCGACGGCCGCGTGCCCGCGAGATCGTCGAGGTGCTCGGTCAGCGCGAGCAGCGGGAGCCCGTCGTCCGTCTCGATCTCGGTCAGCTCGGGCGCCAGGTCGCGGAACCACCCCTTCAGCACCGCCTTCCTGGCCACGCCGCCGAACAGCCAGGTGTCCAGCATCTCCGGCGTCGCGGGCCCGTGCGCGCCCAGGAAAGCCCGTGCCACCCGTAGACCCGCCTCCTCGAACGGCGGCAGCTCGGACGGCCACCCGGGAACCCAGGCACGCGGAGCGGTGAAGGTCACCCTGCCCTCCCGGGGCGGCCCGTAGCAGAGCTCACCGAGCCGGCTCAACGGCTTGAGCAGGGCGCCCCAGCCGGACGTGAGCGCCTCCCTCAGGTGGGCGTCGCCGGTCACCTCCACCACGGCGTCGACCAGCTCCTCGCGGGTCAGCGACCGCTCGCCGAGCGCCTGCGGGACCGCCCCGATGATCGCCGCGATCTCGCCGGCGCTGACGCCGTGGCCGCGCTGCCACGAGCCCTTCTCCCAGAACCGTAATGTGGCCAGGGCGGCGCAGTATCCGGCGAGCTCGTCGGCGGGGACGAGGTGCAGGGTGCCGCGCATGATCCACGTCTTGACCAGCGTGCGGTCCTTCCACAGGGCCCGGTCGATCTCGTCGGGGTCCGGCTCGGCACTCCTGACCGCCACCGCCAGCTGCGCCGACGAGGCGACCTGGGTCTGCACCCCGCACAACCTCCGAGCCACCGCCACGGCATCGGGCGCGCCGGCCCCGCTCACGAACTGCCTGCGCAGCCGCCACGAAAGAATCTGAGGCCAGGTCAGCTTGGTCTTCACCCGCCTACTTCTACACCCCAGCACCGACACTTCCACCCCTCCACCCAACACCCAACCTGCACTGCGCGGCCACCTCCGCGTCGGGCTCGGGCCGCTGGCGCTGCCGGGCTGGTGGTGCGCTTCAGGGCGGAGCGGCCGCCGTCGTGCGGTGCCGGGTAAGCGGCCCTCGGACGCGACCGGTCAGCGGGTGAAGCCGATGTTCTCGTACTGGAGGTCGTAGAAGCCGCGCGCCCCCACGTTGGCCAGCGTCTCCTTGGTCGCCACGAACTGCGGCCGCTGGTAGAGCGGCAGCACGTTCACCTCCTGCCAGATCAGCTTGTCCGCCGCATTGGTGGCCGCCCGCGCCCGCACCGGGTCGAGGCTCTGTGCGGCCCGGCCCATCGCCTGGTCGATGGCCGCCGACCCGGTACGCCCGAAGTTCGCGTTCCATGCCTTCCCATCAGGCGAGTTCACGTAAATCCCGTAACTGCTGGACACCGGGAACGGCGTGCCGATGTAGGCGAACGGCGTGATGTCGAAGTTCCCCGGAATCACGTAGTTAGTGAAGAAGTCGTCACTGGGCACCGACTTGATCGTCAGCTTCACCCCGATCTGCGCCAGCATGCTCTGCGCCAGCTCCCCCTCCGACTTGCTGAGCTGAACCCCGGACGGCACCACGAACCGCAGGTCGAGAGTCTTGCCGTTCTTCTGCCTGACCGTCCCGTTGAGCTTCCACCCGGCCACGTCCAGCAGCCGCCGCGCCCGGTCCGGGTTGTACGCCCCCAGGTCCCCGGAGTTGTCCTGGTAGCCCTCCTGGGTGTTCATGAAGAAATGGTTGTTCAGCAGCGCGATCGGCCAGTCCAGCCCCTGCAGGTCGGACTGCGCGATGGCCTGGCGGTTGATGCCGAGCTGGATGGCCTGCCGCACGCTCTGATCGCGCAGCAGCTCGCTCGACCCGTTGAAGGTGAAATGCCGGAAGTCGGGCGCCGCCGCCTGGCGTACCTGCGCCCCCGCCGTGGCCTTGGCCCGCGCGTAGTCGGGCGCGGACGGGCCGACGTCGATGATGTCGAGCTCCCCGTTGCTGAACGCACCGATGAGCGAGTCCTGCTCGGACGCCCGATAGATGATCTTGTCGAGCTTGGCCCGCGCGCCCCACCAGGAGTCGTCCCGCACGAGCGTGATCGTCTTGGCCGTCTGGTCGAACCCGCCGAACTTGAACGGCCCGGCCGTCACCGGGATCTTGTTCAGCCAGGCGTTGTTGAAGGCCTCGGGCGTCCGGTTCGTGGAGGCCGGCAGCAGCGGCCCGAACAGCGCCTGCCAGTCGCCGAACGGCCGTGCGAACGTGACCACCACCTCGAAGTCGTCCTTTCCTCGCGCCACCTTCTGGATGTCCTGGTAACCGGTGGACGAGGCGATGTGGTAGCCGGAGTCCCGCCCGTTCAGGGCCTGCCACTGCGCCTGGTAGTCGGCCCACGTGATCGGTTTGCCGTCGGACCACCGGGCCTTCGGGTTCAGCGTGTACGTGACCACCTGCTTGGGCCGCTGCTCGGTGACCTTCGCCTCGAGCACGTAGTCCCGGTCGACGGAGATCTCCGCCTTCTCGTCGGACACGAACGGCGACGGCAGCAGCGCGTTGCTGACCACGGCCGCCATGGCCAGGTTGCCGTCCACGTGGTTCCGGTTCCACTGCGCGGGGAACTCGTTGATGCCCCAGCGCAGCGTCCCGCCGTCCTTGACCTTGTCACGAGGCTGCGGGTTGATGTCGAAGGCCTTGATCGTACGCTCGTCCCCGGCGCTGTCGATCCCCTCCGGGCCGCTCCCCGCGCCGCCCCCGCAGCCCACCAGGGTCAGCGAGGCGGCCGCGGTCACGGCCACGACAAGATGTGCTGCTTTCATCGAGCGATTCCTCCTGGTCTATACGACTTCGCGCCTCTCGGCGTAGTGGCAGGCCGCACCCTGGTCCTCGCCCAGCGGCCGTACCTCGGGCTCGACGTCCACGCAGAGCCTGCGTTCGTCGTCGGTGAGCTCGGTGCGGAACTTGGGGCACCTGGTGCGGAAACGGCAGCCCGTCGGAGGGTTGGCCGGGCTGGGCAGGTCGCCTTCGAGCAGGATCCGCCGCCGCGAGCGCTCGCGTACCGGATCGGGCAGCGGGATCGCCGACAGCAGAGCCTGCGTGTACGGGTGCGCCGGAGCGTCATAGACGGCGTCCACCTGGCCGATCTCGGCGATCCTGCCGAGGTACATCACCGCCACCCGGTCGGCGATGTAGCGCACCACGGCCAGGTCGTGCGCCACGAACAGGTAGGACAGCCCGAGCCTGGCCTTCAGCGCGTCGAGCAGATTGATCACCCCGGCCTGGATCGACACGTCGAGCGCCGAGACGGGCTCGTCCAGCACCAGCAGCCGGGGCTCCAGCGCGAGCGCCCGGGCGATGCCGATGCGCTGCCGCTGGCCCCCCGAGAAGTCCTGCGGGTAGCGGGCGGCGTGCGAGGCGTCGAGCCCGACCAGGGCCAGCAGCTCGGCGACGCGCCGCCAGGGATGCCGCCGGCCGTGGGTGCGCAGCGGCTCGGCCAGGATGTCGTGGACCGTCATGCGCGGGTCGAGCGAGGCCATCGGGTCCTGGAAGACGACCTGCATGTCGCGCCTGATCTCGGTGCGCTCCCCCCGGCCGAGCCTGGCCGTGTCGTGGCCCAGCACGACGATGCTGCCCGCCTGCGGCTCGGCCAGCTCGAGGATCTGCGTCAGCGTGGTCGTCTTGCCGCTGCCGGACTCGCCGACCAGCCCCAGCGTCTCGCCCTGGCGGATGTCGAAGCCGACCCCGGCTACCGCGTGCACGGTGCCGACCCGGCGCTTGAACACCGCCCCCTTCAGCAGCGGATAGTCCTTGACCAGGCCGTGGACCTCCAGCACCGTGCGCTCGCCGCGGATCCGGGGCGCCCGCGGGCTCGGGGGCGCGTGCGGGCCGGGGCCGCGCGGGTGCACCTCGTCCCAGCGGATGCACGCCGCCCGGTGCCCGTTCCCCACCTCGAACAGCGGCGGCTCCCGCTCGTCGCACGCGTCGACCTTCATCGGGCAGCGCGGCGCGAACGGGCATCCCGGCGGCAGCGCGGCGGGCGAGGGCGGGTTGCCCTCGATCGGCACGAGCGGCTGCCGCCCGCCCCGGTCCACGCGCGGGATGGAGCCCAGCAGGCCCACGGTGTACGGCATGCGCGGCCGGTAGTAGATGTCGTCCACGTCGCCCACCTCGACCGGGCGGCCGGCGTACATCACCAGCATCCGGTCGGCGAAGCCGGCCACCACCCCGAGATCGTGCGTGATCAGGATGATCGCGGCGCCGGTCTTCTGCTGCGCCTTCTTCAGCACCTCCAGCACCTGCGCCTGGATGGTGACGTCGAGCGCCGTGGTCGGCTCGTCGCAGATGATCACGTCGGGGTCGTTGGCGATGGCCATCGCGATCACCACGCGCTGCCGCATGCCGCCGGAGAATTCGTGCGGGAAGGCCAGCGCCCGCTCGGCGGGATGGGGGATGCCGACGAGCTCCAGCAGCTCGACGGCCTTGACCAGGGCGGTCTCCTTGCTGACCCGCTGGTGCACGCGCACGGCCTCGGCGATCTGGTCGCCCACCCGGTAGACGGGCGTCAGCGCCGACAGCGGGTCCTGGAACACCATCGAGATGGTCTTGCCGCGGAACGAGGTCAGCTCCCGCTCGGGCGCCCCGATCAGCTCTTTGCCGTGCAGCCGCACCGATCCGGTGACGCGCGCCCCGGGCGGCAGCAGCCCCATGACGGCGGCCGAGGTGACGGACTTGCCCGACCCGGACTCGCCGACGATGCCGAGGACCTCGCCGGGGCGTACGGCGTAGCTGACGCCGCGTACGGCCGGCACGTCCCCGAATGTCACGGTGAGGTCGCCGACCTCGAGAACCGGCTTCATCGCGGCCTCTTCGCCGACGGGTCGAACGCGTCACGCAGCGCGTCGCCCATGAGGTTGACCGCGAGCACCGTGACCACCAGCAGCCCGGCCACGAACCAGAACGTCCACGGCGCGTACGTCGCCGTCCTGGAGCCGTCGGCGATGAGCGTCCCGAACGACACGTCGGGCGGCTGGATGCCGAACCCGAAGTACGACAGGGACGTCTCGGTGAGTATCGCGGCGCTGACGTTGAGCGTGGCGTCCACGATCAGCAGCGACGACATGTTGGGGATCACGTGGCGGAAGACGATCCGCACCGGCGGCACCCCCATGTAGCGGGCGGCCTGGATGAACTCCCGCTCCTTCAGCGAGATCGTCATTCCCCTGACGATCTTCGAGGTCACCATCCACAGGAACAGCGCCAGCATGACCACGAACAGCGGCCACTGCCCCGAGCCGAACAGCGGCGACATGATCGCCAGGATCAGGAACGCGGGCAGCACGAGCAGCAGGTCGGTCACCCAGCTCAGCGCCCGGTCGGTCCACCCCAGGAAATAGCCGGCGAACGCCCCGACCACGGCCGCCAGCGCCGTGGACACCAGGGCCGCCAGCAGGCCCACCACCAGCGACTTCTGCATGCCGCGCAGCGTCAGCGCATAGACGTCGGCGCCCGTTTGGAGCGTTCCGAACCAGTGGGCGGACGACGGCGGCTGCATGAACGCCGTGAAGTCCTTGTCGGTGTAGGTCCACCGGCTGAACAGCGGCCCGGCGAACGCCAGCAGGAACATCAGCGCCAGCACCGCGAACCCGGCCTGTCCCTGCCGGGAGCGGAAGAACCGCCCGGCGACCACCCGCACCCGCGACGGCGCCCGCGTCGTGACGCCGTCGGACAGGTCCTCCGCCAGCTCCTCCTCCGACAGCGTCATCAGGCCCGCACCCTCGGGTCGAGCCCGGCCCGCAGCAGGTCGGCGGCGAGCGAGGCGCACAGCACGGACACGGCCGCCAGGAAGGAGATGGCCGCGACGGTGTTGACGTCATTGGTGAAGATCGAGTTGATCAGCTGCTCGCCCAGCCCGTGCCAGCCGAAGATCTTCTCCGTGAACGTCGCCCCCATCAGCAGCGCACCGAACATGAACGCGAAATAGGTCGCCACCGGGATCAGCGCGGTCCGCAGCGCGTGCCTGACGAGCGCCCTGCGCCTGCTCAGGCCCTTGGCCATGGCGGTGCGCAGGAAATCAGCGCCGAGCACGTCGAGCATCATGTTGCGCTGGTAGCGGCTGAACACCGCGATGAGCCCGACCGACAGCGAGATCGTCGGCAGGATCAGATGCTGCAGCCGGTCGAGCACCTGCCCCCAGAACCCGGCGGTGAGGCCGTCGCTGTATTCGCCGCTCACCAGGAACACCTGGCGGCCGAAGACGTGCTCGTTGGCCCAGGCGGCCAGCAGGATCAGCATGTTGGCCAGCACGACCACCGGCACCGCCAGCACCGCGAACGACACCCCGGTCGAGAGCCGGTCGAACCACCCGTACTGCCGGACCGCCGCCAACGCCCCGACCAGCACCCCGAGCAGACTGCCGAACAGCAGCCCCAGCACCACCAGCCGGAACGTGACACCCATGCGGCGCTTGAGATCCTCGTTGACCGGGGCGCCGGCGACGGTCCTGCCGAAGTCGCCGCGCAGCACGCCGCCCGCCCAGGTGGCGTAGCGCTGCAGCAGCGGTGTCCTGTCGTTGAGGTTGAGCGCGGCGAGCTGGGCGTCGACCACGGCGGGCGGCGGCTTGGGCGTGCGGTCGGCGTAGTTGGAGCGCGGGTCGAGGGCCGTGGCCGCCAGCAGGTAGGCGAGGCTGGCGGCCACCCCGACGAGCACGGCGTAGCCGAGCAGCCTGCGGGCCAGGAATCCCGCCATCGCCCCCCCCTCCGACGCGCACGGCATAGCGGTAGACCGTTACACATGGCTCACCGTAGTCATATAGCTACACCATGCGAGCATCGCGGCGCACGCAGCCGGAGAAGTCAGCGTCCGGAAAGTTCGTCCACGGCCGTCGCGACGTCCTCGCTCGTGATCGTGGTCAGATCGGCCGAGCTGGCCGATCCGCCGCGCGAGGCGTGGGCGGCCAGCCGCACGTCGCGGCGCATGGCGGCGCGCTCGAACAGGGACCTGGCGAAGCGCCCGTTGCCGAGCCCGTCGATCAGCCGCTCCTCGCACACCCAGGCGAACACCTCGTCGAGGTTGCGCAGCGCGTCTTCGTCGAACGAGTCGCCCGACTTCTCCGCGAGCAGCACCGCGATCTCGGTCAGCTCCTGCGGCGAGTAGCTGGGGAAGGCCACCCGCTGGTTGAACCGGCTGGCCAGGCCGGGGTTCGTGGCCAGGAACGCGTCCATCTCGCGCTCGTAGCCGGCCAGCACGATGACGAGCCGGTCGCGGTCGTCCTCGGCCCGCTTGAGCAGGGTCTGCACGGCCTCGGAGCCGAACGCGTCGCCGCCCTGGTAGCCGGGGTTGACCAGGCTGTACGCCTCGTCGATGAACAGCACCCCGCCCAGCGCCCGGTCGACCAGCTCGTTGGTCTTGATCGCGGTCGCGCCGAGGTGCTGGCCGACCAGGTCGGCCCGGTGCGCCTCGACCACGTCGGGCCGGGCCAGCAGGCCGAGCGCGGCGAAGATCCGGCCGAGGACCCGGGCGACCGTGGTCTTGCCGGTGCCCGGCGGGCCCGCGAACACGAAATGCCGCATCTGCTGCGGCGTGGGCAGGCCGCGCTCCTGCCGCATCCGCGCCACCTGCAACTGGGCGGCGATCGCGTGCACCTGCCGCTTCACCGGCGCCAGGCCGGCCATCCTGTCGAGGTCGGCCAGCGCCTCCTCCAGCGTGGGCGTGGCGACGTAGCCGCGGAAGCGCGCGGTCAGCTCCTCGAACGCCTTGGTCACGTCGGGCGTCGTGGTGGTCACCAGATCCTGGGTGGTCGGCGTGCCGCCGGCGCCCACCACGCGCACGTCGCGGGCCTGCGCGGCGGCCTCGACCAGGCTGCGCGCGAACCTGGCGTTGCCCAGCTCGTCGACCAGGCCGCGCCGGTGCACGTTCTCGTAGAGGCCGAGCAGCACCCGCCGGGTCTCCGGGCTCATCGTGTCGCCCCTGCGCCGCTGGAGCAGATCGGTGACCTCGACCAGCTCGGCGGGGGAGTAGCCGGGGAAGCGCACCCGCGTGGCGAACCTGCTGGCCAGCCCCGGATTGCTGGACAGGAACGAGCTCATCTCCTGCTCGTAGCCGGCCAGGATGATGATCACCCGGTCGCGGTCGTCCTCAGCCCGCTTGAGGAGGGTCTGCACGGCCTCGGCGCCGAACCGGTCGGGCTGGCCGTCGGAGGAGTTGACCAGCCCGTACGCCTCGTCGATGAACAGCACCCCGCCCAGCGCCCGGTCGACCAGCTCGTTGGTCTTGATCGCGGTCGCGCCCAGGAACTCGCCCACCAGGTCGGCCCGCTGCGCCTCGACCACGTAGGGGGTCTCCAGCAGGCCGAACGCGTAGAAGATCTTGGCGAGTGCGCGGGCCACGCTCGTCTTGCCGGTGCCCGGCGGGCCGGCGAACACGAAGTGCCTGGTGGGCCGGTCGGTGGTGTAGCCGGCCTCGGCCCGCAGCCGGGAGGCCTCTATGGAGGCGGCGATCGAGCGCACCTGCTCCTTGACCGGCGCCAGGCCGACCATGCTCTCCAGCTCGCTGAGCGCCTCCTCGACGGAGATCTGCGGCGGCGCGCCGCCCCTGTCGTGCGGTGACTCCGGCCTGCCCTCGCGCACCCTGACCCTGACCTGCTCCTCGACCGCGGCGCTCGCCGCCTTGGCCCGGCGGGCGAGCATGAAGCGGTGGACGAGCACGGCGAGCGCGGCGGCGTACGCGGCCCAGACCGAGACGCCGGGGGACACCGGCGACAGCGCGGCGCCGAGCATGCCCGCCGGGACGAGCGCCGCCAGCGTCGACACCCACGGCGCCACCCAGCGGATGAGGTGTGCGGCGGCGGCGACGGGCAGCGCCAGCCCGATCATCAGGTGCACTGCGACGTCGCCGGCCGGATAGAGCGCGGAGAACAGCCACAGCGCCACCACGATCCAGCCCGCCACCACGAGCGTGGTGGCGGCGGCGCGCGGGAAACGCATGGTCAGCGCGATGAACGCGAGAGCGAGGAGGACGAGGGGGAAGGTCTTGAGAAGGTCCCAGCCGAGCGCGGCGCCCACTCCCATGGTGGCCACGAGCACGACCACGTAAAGGACCCGGCGCGCGGCCGGGGGAATCTGGAAATAACGCTCCCGCACCTGCTCGAACAGATCCCGCGCTGCGGCCCGCCCCGCGGCTTGGGCCCTGCCGGACTCACGCATCACGCCTCCCCGGTCCGCCCCCGGTTATACCGCACTGGACGGACGATTGGGCGCTCCTGACACGCTAGGTGGAGGTCACGAAAGCGGCGATCTGACGTCCGAGCTCCGCGCCCGCGTCCTCCTGGAGGAAGTGTCCGGCGCCCTTGATCACGGGATGGGCCAGGCCGGACGTGCCCGAGATCGATTTGAGCAGAATAGGCGCCATGCCCCCCGTGATCGGATCTCCGTCGGAGAACGCCACCAGGAACGGCCGATCGAGCGTCGTGAGGATCTGCCAGGCAGCGCGGTTGGCGGGCGCGGCGGGATCGTCGGGAGCGATCGGCACGAGCCCCGGCATGGCGCGCGGGCCCGCCTTGTGCGACTCGTCCGGGAACGGCGCGTCGTAGGCCGCCCGCACCTCCTCCGGCAGCTCGCTCTTGCAGCCCGCCTGGACCAACCTGGCGATATCGAGCACCGGTGCCTTGAGCACCGCTTCTCTGAACCGATGCCACACTTCGGGCATGGGAATGTCACCCGTGGGCAAGCCCGTGTTGGCCGCCACGATCCTGGCGACGCTCCCAGGGTGCTCGGCCGCGATCCGCAGCCCGATCAGGCCGCCCCAGTCCTGGCCGACCATGGTGATGCCGCTCAGGCCGAGCGCGTCGAGGAGCAGGGCGCGGGTCCACTCGACGTGCCTGGCGTAGGTGTGGCCGGCGATCTCGGCCGGCTTGTCGGAACGGCCGAACCCGACGAGGTCGGGCGCGATCGCGCGCAGTCCGGCCGCGGCCAGCTCGGGCATGACGTGCCGGTAGAGGAACGACCAGCTCGGCTCGCCGTGCAGCAGCACGACAGGCTCGCCGTCGGCCGGTCCGGTCTCCACGTACGCCATGCGCAGGCCGTCGGCCACGTCGGCGTACCGGGGCTCATAGGGAAAGCCGGGCAGGTTCGCGAAGCGCTCCTCAGGAGTGCGCAGGATCCGCATAGAAGAAAACTCTAGTCAGCGGCGCTGGTGCCGCCCAGGGAATTCGCCCACGAGCACTTGCTTGGGGGTGACGCGCAGGACGTCCGAGTCGGGCAGGGCGATGCCCCGTACCTCCACCCAGAACCGCCGCTGCAGCGGGTCGGCCGCGAACACCGCCACCCGGGGATCGGCCTCGATCGCCTCCCACGCCTCCGTCTCCGCGATCAGCCGCAGCTCGCCGGTGGAGGTGACGGACGCGGCCGCGCCGACGACCCTGGGGCCGAGGTCGTCGCCGTAGGACAGGACGATGCTGCGGGCGTACGAGAAGGTCTGGCGCACCTCCGGGGGCAGGGCGACGGACGGCGCGGCGCCCATCGGCAGGTCGCACATGATCAAGGAGGACCGCCACGGGCCGGGGCCGCCCCGCCACCATGCCCGCAGCGCCCGCGCCACGAACACGATCATCGCCGCGGCCAGCGCGCCCAGCCCGATCCGCCAGGCCCACTCCGAGCCCAGCAGCCCGCCCGCCGCGCAGGCGGCGGCGGACAGCACGACGAGCCCGGTCGCGGCGAGCAGCCACCGGTCGTCGCGGTGGCGGGCGCGCAGGTAGCCGCGCACCATCAGGTACGGCACCGCCACCGCCACCACGGCCGCCCGCGGCTCCACCGCGAGCGCCCCGCCCACCAGCGGCACCAGCACGGACCAGGTCCTGCCGAGCACGATCCAGAGCGTGACGCCGACGTTCCTCCTGGCGGTGCGGTCGGGACCGGCCATGGCCGACTGCGCGAGCGCCAGCAGCGGGCGGCCCCGCCACGCCTCCGCGAGCGCGCGCACGGCCGCCAGTGCCGGCCAGGTCAGCACGACGATGCCCGCCAGTCCCGCCCACACCGGATCGAACGCGGCCGGCAGCGCGGGCATCGCCCCCAGCAGCAGCCACGCGGCGAACGCGAGCACCGACACCCCTGCCGACACGACGGAGGCACCCAGCCACGGGTCCCGGCCGAACATCGCGGGCACGTACGACCAGACGCCGACCCGCCGCGCCTGCCGGACCGTGAGCGGCGCCAGCAGGACGAGCACCGCGAAGCCGCCGAGCTGGGCCCGCGTGCCCCAGTCGAGGAAGAGCGCGGCCACCGCGATGGCGACCGTGGCGGCGGCGACCAGCAGCCGGGACTGCCGTGACCACACCTCCAGCGCCCGCCTGGCCCGGCCGGTGTCGCGCGGATCCACCGGCCAGGCCGGATCGTGGTGCGGGCGTGGCCGGTCCCAGCGCAGCAGGGACAGGCCCAGGTTCACCCGGGCCTGCGGATGGCCTGGATCGGCGGCGAGCGCGGCCCGGTAGGCGCGCTCGGCGCCGCCGTGGTCGCCGCGCAGCAGCGCCAGGTCGCCCAGCATGACGTCGGGTTCGGGCACCTCGGGCGCGAACTTCTTGGCCAGCGTGGCGTGCTCGACCGCCTCCTGCCAGCGGCCCGGCATCCGCCGCAGGATCGCGGCCAGGCGCAGGCGGGCCGGCCACGAGCCGCGCGCCAGCTCCACCGCCCGCTCCGCCGGGGGCACCGCGTCGGCGTCGCGGCCCAGCCGCTCGTGGGCGAGGCTGATGAGCCGGTACGCCCACTCCGCGCCCGGATCCAGGTCCGCCGCCCGGCGCGCGGCGTCGAGCGCGGACTCGGGACGGCCGGCGTCGAGCCTGGTCAGGGCCTCGTCACACCATTCGCGTGAGGACCTATCAGGAATATCGCCTTTTGCACTACTTGCATCGGTCCCCACGGCATCCATGATCGGCTGACGAACGAATGTTGGATAGGTACCGACATATGGCTGTATCTCTCTAGAGAGGTACGGGGTACCGCGGATCAGGCGATACCGCTATGAGAAGCGGATCGTATGGCCTAAGCTGCCACGCAAGCCGGAGCGCGTGGGCCGGGGCGCAAGAGCTCGGGAGGAGCGAGCGTCGAGCCGCGGTCGCGCGCGGCCGACCAACAGCACGTGCGGGCCCTGTCAACGGAACGGCCTGCAAGGAGGCCCATGACCGTCACACAGGCCGCACCCCTCGTACGGACTGACGACAGCCGGCAGGGGGGCCACCGCTGGTCCATTCTCGTCCTGCTCTGCCTGAGCCTGCTGCTCATCACGGTCGACGCCACTGTCCTGCACATCGCGGTGCCCGCGCTCACGGCCGCGCTGGAGCCCTCCGCGGTGCAGCTGCTGTGGATCATCGACGTTTACTCGCTGGTGGTCGCGCCGCTGCTGATCATGTTCGGCACGCTCGGCGACCGCTACGGGCGTAAACGGCTGGTCCTGATTGGCTTCGTCCTGTTCGGCGTGGCCTCGGCGGGGGCGGCGTTCGCCCCGACGCCGCTGACGCTGATCCTGGCCAGGGCGCTGCTCGGCGTCGGCGGCGCGATGATCATGCCGGCCACGCTCTCGCTCATCCGCCAGGTGTTCACCGACCGGCGCGAGCGCGCCATCGCGCTGGGCGTCTGGAGTGCGGTCGCGGCGGCCGGCGCCGCCGTGGGGCCGCTCATCGGCGGCGTGCTCGTCGGCGTCTGGTGGGGCGCCGTCTTCCTGATCAACGTGCCGATCCTGCTCGTGCTGCTGCCCGCTGCCGTACGCCTGCTGCCGGAGTCCCCCGTACACAGGGGACGGCCCTGGGACGCCACCAGCGCCGTGCTGTCGGTGTTCGGGATCCTGGCGCTGGCCTTCGGGCTGAAGGAGGCGGGTTCGGGCAGTTTGATGCCGCTGTGGGCCTCCGTGATGGTGTTCCTGGCCGGGCTCGGCCTGCTCGTCGTGTTCGTCCGGCGTCAGGCGCGGCTGCGCGTGCCGCTGCTGGACCTCGGGCTGTTCCGGCGGCGCGAGTTCGCCACCGGCGTGGTCGGCGTGCTGCTCGGGGTGTTCGCGCTGGTGGGCCTGCAGCTCATGCTCGCCCAATACCTGCAGCTCGTGCTCGGCGACAGCCCGCTGCACGCCGCGGTCAGGATGTTGCCGCTGGTGCTGTCGGCCATCTGCGGCGGGCTCGCCGCGGCCCACATCCTGCCGAGGATCGGCATGCGGGCCACCATGAGCGGCGGCCTCGGGCTCGTCGCGCTCGCCCTGACGCCCACGCTGGGCTGGGGCGTCGAGCGCCACCCCGTGATGCTGGCGATCTGCTTCGTCGGCATCGGATTCGGCGTGCAGGTGGCGCTGCTCGCCGCCTCCGACACGATCATGACGTCGGCCTCGGAGTCCCAGGCGGGCGGGGCCGCGGCCATCGAGGAGACCGCGTACGAGCTGGGTGCCGGCCTGGGCGTGGCCGTGCTGGGCACGATCACCACGATGGTCTACGCCCCCGGCCTGCCCTCCGTCCCCGGCATGTCCGAGGGCGGCATGGACAAGGCCAGGCAGTCGCTGGCCGCGGCCGCGCACGTCGCGGAAGAGGTCGGCGGCAGCACGGGCGGCGCGCTGCTCGACGCCGCCCGGTGGGCCTTCGTCAACGCCCTGCACACGACGGTCGTCGTGAGCGTCGTTCTGCTGAGCTTGACCGCCGTCGCGGTGGCCGTGCTGCTCAGCCGTGATTGACGCGAAGGGAGCGGAGCCCCCGAGCCATGAGAGAGGTGTGCAATGTCCCGATTAGGGCAGACAACTACCGTGAAACAGGTCCTTCGTGATCTTGCTGCTTTAGTCGCCCGCGTCACCGTGGGCGGCATTTTCTTCGCCAACGGCTGGACCAAGCTGGAAGACGGGCTGATCGCCACCGGGGCGAAGTTTCTCGAGCAGGGTGCGCCCGCGCCCGGCGCCTGGGCCACGGTCACCATGCTGGCCGAGCTCATCGGCGGCGCGCTGCTGATCGCCGGGCTGGCGGTCTCCGTGACCGGGCTCATCCTGTTCGCCGAGGCGCTGGCCGTGTTCCTGGTGGCGCCGCCACTCAATCCCATAACCATGAACGAGCTGGTCCTCCTGGGGGCCGCCGCGCTGCTGCTCGCAGTGGTGGGGGCCGGTCGGGTGTCGGTGGACCACATGGTGGTGATCCGGCGGAGGGAATCGGAGGCGGCGGACGAGTTCGCCGCCGACACCGAGGCGGACCGCGTCATCGCCTCGCTCCGCGACCCGGACAACCCGGGCACGCGTGCCGCCGCCGATCCGGAGGAGGATCCTCCTTCGGAGGTGTCGGCCACGGATGACACGGCGCCGCACCCGCGGCCCCGTGCCCAGTCCGGCGAGGCCAAACGCGGCGACGACCCTGCCCCGGCCGCGGCGCCCGGCGACACGCTGGTGGCGGGCCGCAAAAAGCCCCCCGCCCGCACCCGCCGCCCACCGCCCGGCCTGTCCCCCCACC
>NZ_VCJS01000275.1 GCF_005893125.1 Nonomuraea basaltis
GTCGGACCACCAGCGCCGCGAGCTCGTCATATGACGGGCGGCGATCCGGGGTCTTCGACACACGAAGATCATCCCATTGCAGGGACACCGCTCACGCCATCATGATCTTGATCTGCTGAATGCTTACTCTTTATCTGCTTGCGCAGCGCCAGACCCGCCTCCCTACGTTCGGCACCGTCTCGCGTACTTGCTACTCATAAACGTCTCACCTTGATTGAACTAAGTCATGAAATGTTGCTAATTCGTTCTAAATATGACAAGAGGCGATGAGCGGGAAGTGAGCCGGGAATCTCCTAGGGACACTCATTAATCGCTCAGTGGGCCCGGGGCATGGCATGAATGCGACTCTACTTACCACCATTGGTTTGCTAATATTGGGTTATGTATTTGCCGCTGGTTACTTGTATTGGGCATTCAGTGCGATTCAGAGAAGACGTCGAATTGAAAAAGCCAAGATCATGTTCGGGCGAGCCGTAGCTAGTGTCATTAGGGGCACCCGAGAGTTGGATGATCAAATTGCCCAACTGGAACGCCATTATGAAACGCGCGCATCGATCTTGAATGCGAATAAGTCTCGTTCAAAAAGCTTTGATCGCGCACTGTGGACATTGATTGAAGAATTTGATACTCAAGAAAACGGTGCATTTGCCAAAAGATACGGGTCCTTGACTATTGAAGACCGAAACCGCCTCTATGCAATTGTTGTTGGATTGGAAAGGAGGCGGCCATTCGCCAAGCTGTCTCCTAGATGGGCCAACCGCCTGCAGGACATCGCTACGTCATTGGAGAATGGGGATGCTGCTCTAGGGCGCAGGTCCGTTGATGAACTATTCGTTGAACTAACGCTTTACGAAGAGACTAGAGAGAAAATAGAAAAGGAGCGCGACAGAAAGCATACAGCCTTTCAGTGGGCAGGAATAAGTGCCACAATCATAGCTGGTATCATTGGTGTTGCATTGACTATAGTCTATGCAAATTAAGAACAAAAAACTGATGCGATGAGTAGAAGTATGTGCTGGAAATGGCGGAGCAAAGAGCGTACGTTGTGCGCGTCCTCAGCTCCGAACCCAGCCCCGCGCGGCGTCAGTCTCCGTCCACCACGAAACAAAGTGTGAATCTACGGAGTCCAGTCTCCAGTGAGCGGACAGGGGCATCAAAGAATGCCTCGTTGCCCGTCTTGCCGCCCTTTGGCTCTCCGATGTAGATGAGTCGTTCGCCCCCTGCTTCCTCGAACGAGGTCAACGCTTCAGACACACCATCGCGTCTCCCCAGCCAGGTGGCCAGCAGAGAAACAGCACATAATTCGCCGGTCGGGTATGAGTCGCGAACACACCCCAGATCACTGACGGGGTGCCGCACATCTACCTTCCCGGCCGCTCCAAGGAACGAGATGTTCTTGGTCTGATCTGGTGGCTCCAAGTCGTATGCCTGAACAGTCAGCCCTCCCGTATCGCTCGCTGACGGCAGTTCTCCGAGTGGTTCATGCCCATCGTGGGGTTCGCCCCATAAGGGGCGGCAGAGGGGCTCTCAGGCTTGATCGTTGCCCAATGTCTGCCCAATCACTCTGATACACCGTAGCCGTCTTGTAGTTTTCCCAGATCAGGCGCGTGATTCAACCGCCATGGCACCTTGACTTCTAATCCGACGGTCGCAGGTTCGAATCCTGCAGGGCGCGCTTTGATCAGGGGCCTGACCTGCGGGAACGGTCCAGCGGATTCGGCCTGGAGCAAAGTTCTAGGGCGATCGTGCTCCGTGCGTGCTCGCGTGCACCAACCCTGCACACACCATGATCCATCCGCTGTCCCTGGGCTCTGCGGGAAGAGCAGCGGCCCCGCCTCGCCGCGAGCAGACGGCGACTGCGGGGCCGGATGCTTAATCCGACGGTCAGGCTCTCAGTGAGATGAGTTTTCCGGGCTGTGTCTGGTCTTCGTCGTCAAGGAGCAGGGCGGCGGTCTTCTCGGCCGCCGCGGTGGCCACTTGCGGGTAGACGGAGGTGTAGGTGTCGGCGGTGAAGGCGCTGGAGGTGTGTCCCAGCGTTTCCTGCACCACCTTCATCTCCACCCCGGCGGCGAGCATCAAGGATGCCGCGCCGTGGCGCAGATCGTGCAGGCGGACAGGTGGCAGGCCGGCCAGGTAGGCCAGCCAGAGGAATTGGTCGGAGACGTGCTGCGGGTGAAGGCGGTCTCCGTCCGGCTGGGTGAAGACGAACCCGGTGTCCCTCCGCTCTGCCCCCATGGCGAGGCGTTCCTGGAGCTGTCGTTGCCGGTGGGCGCGGAGCACGTGGGCGGTGTCCGTGTCCAGGGCGATGGTCCGCACTGAGGCGTCGGTTTTGGGGGCGCCTTCGTACACCTGCCAGGCCAGCTGCACCAACTGCCAGTTCACCGTCAGCGTGCGGGTGTCCAGGTCGACCTCCTTCCAGCGCAGCCCGCACGCCTCGCCGCGGCGCAGCCCACGCAGCGCGATGAGCCGGTACAGGGCGAACAGGCGATGCCGCTGGGCCTCTTCCAGGAACAGCCGGGTCTGGGCGGGTGTCCAGACCATCACCGGCGAGGGCCGCGGCACGCTGGTGTAGGCGTCGATCGGGTCGACTCTGCGCCCGCCCCGGCGCTGCTTTTCCGCGCGGCGATACTCGCGGAAGTCGTCCTGCCAGGCGCGGACCCGATCCTCGGTCCACACCAAGGGCTTGGGACGGGTCTTGGCCGGCATCTCCAGCACCGCGGCGGGGTTGAAGTCGATCAGCCGGTCTTGGCGCATGGCCATGTTGAGCGCGTGGCGGAGGGTGGCGCGGATGTTGTGCATGGTGGTGATGCTGATCGGCCGCCGGTACTTGACGCTGGCCCGCACTGCGGGGTCGGGGCTGGCGCGGCGTTCGGCGATCGTGTCGTTGAACTCCTCGATCTGTTCGAACATCAACGCGATGTCGCTGACTTTCAGTTGATCCAACTGCAGCCGCCCCAGATACGGGATGAGGTAGAGGCGGATGTGGCCTTCGTAGGAGCGGCGGGTGGTCTCCTCGATCTTCCTCTTGCGTTTGAGGAACTCCTCCAACCAGGCGGCTACGGTGATGTCCTGGATGAGGTCCTGCCGTGTCTTGACCTTGCGGCGGACGGTCTCCACCTCGGGCAGTACTCCGGTCTCGGCCAGGGTGCGCTTGATCAGATCGGCGATCTGGGTGCGGGTGGCAGGCTCACGCGGATCGGCCAACGCCAGCAGCTCGCGGGCCCGGGTGAGTTCCGCTTCGGCGTCATCTTGGCTGGCGAAGCCACCGCGGCGCAGCGGGCCGCGCCGCCTTCCGTCGGGGCGGGGTGGGAGCTCGATCTGGTAATGCCAGATGCCATGCCGGTAGCTCCACCCACCGCCAGGGCGGCGCAGCTTGGGGCATTTCTGTCCCAGTGCTTTGCCTTCGTCTCCTCGGCAGGAGCAGCGTTTGAACGTGCTGCCATCAGCCATCGCGTGTCTCGACCTTCCTCTCGTCGGTGGTGCCGGTGTGGTCGGTGTGGCCGAGGAAGGCGAGCAGGGCGGCGGTGGGCACCAGGTACTTCTTGCCGATCCGCAGGATCCGGCAGGGGAACCGGCCTTGCCTGGCGAGTTGGTATGCCGTGGTGCGTCCCATCCCGAGCGCCCGACCCGCGGTGACTACATCGACCACGGCCGGCAGGTGCTGGATCTCGGCCAGCGTCAGCCGAGCCGTCATCGCAGGCTCCCCAGCGGGGAAGACGGTGCGGCTGTCACGAGCCCACCTGGCACGGCGACAGCGGCGGACGCCGTCAGGCGAGCACGTTCCTGGCCAGCGCCCACTCCGCCGACAGCCGTGCCGGGCAGGACGTATCGACGCCCACCTGGATGGCAGCGGTCAAGCCCAATCCGATGGTCGCCGCGTTCGAATCCCAGCCACCGCGTTGCGGTGCCGTGGTGACGGTGCGTAGCTCGGCTTGCCCGCGGGGGGCGAGGGGTTCGTCCAGTCGATGGGCGATCGCGGTGGGCGAACGGGGCTCGCCGACGGCTCCCGGCATACCGCTCACGCGTCGGGTTCTGGTCGGTTCGGTCGCTCAACCGTGCACGCGGTAGACGCTCATGGCCGAGACGGCCAGGCGCGCTCGGCGGGGCGGAACTGGTCCGGTGGGTGAAGTGGTTGGCTGGTGGCACGATGGCGTGGCCCGATCGCCCGGGCCACCTGATCCCTGTCACCTTCTAAATACCTGCCTCCGCCCCGAAGTTTGGACATCAGGCGAGGCAAAGATTCGGCCATGGCCGCTACCGCGGGGTGCTCTGCCAGTCCGTGCTCACAGTGCGACACCAGTCAAAGTACACGTCGGCGGGCCTGATCGCCCTGGTCGAGGGGTCCTTAGACGAAAGCGGCAGATCGCTGAGGCCTTATCCGGACATCGGCATAATGCTTCTTATGCGGACATCGCTGTTATGCCGACCATGCGGCGGGAGCGGGCGGTGGCCCGCGTCGGCGGGCGTGAATGTTCGGCATAATCACAGCTCAGCGGCGGCTTGCCGCCAGCTTCCCGTCAGGGCGGGGGCTGAATCTTCTCTCCGGGTCAGCGGGCGTGGGCAAGCGTCATCGCCGCCAGTACCGCGACGATCTGGGCGAGGTCGCAGTCGGGCAGGGACTCCGACGCAGGTAGCTGATCACCTCCCTTCGGTGAGCGGGCTGAGGTGGACGGGGTCGAGGTGGACATGGACAACTGCGTCGGCGTCCCTGCGGGACTGGATGCGGCGGCACCGGACGGTGCCGATCGAGCCGGCGGATCCGGCGGGGTCAGGGAGGCCCACGCGGTGATCCAGCCCGCCATACCCTGAGTGGCCAGGACGTTCCAGCCCCGCCGCCAGGACCCGGATCGACCGGCGAGAGCTGCTGCTCGAAGTTGCTCATAGCCGGCCAGGAGCCGCCTGGCGCTGTCGCGGTCGGTATCCGATGGGCCGGGGTCAGCGGCTTCTTTTGGTGCTCCGGTCGGGCTCCTGGCTGGAGCGCTTGAGCGCGCGTTCGATCGAGCGGGGATGCACCCGCCGGCTGAACCGCTCGGCGATGGCTTGGGCGAGATCCGCGGGCCGGAGTGAGGGATCGGTGGCCAGCAGCATCCGGATGTGCTCCAGAACCTCGGGGGTGAGCTTGTGCGCGCCCCGGGGGCCTGGCTTGGCGGGGACCAGCGCCGCCAGTCCGCCCTCGTCCAACGCGGCGGCTGCCTGGTAGAAGGACTGGCGGGAGAACCCGAAGGCCGAGGCGGCGGTGCTGACACTGGCCCCGTCCTCGCGGACCCGGCGCACCATCTCGTACTTCACCTGCACCAGGTCGCGGGGGTCGAAGAAGTCCGCGGACAGGAAGGCCTCGTCGGTGACGTCTTGCGGGCGCGGGTTCAACGTCCTGCTCGCGCGCAGTGCCTCGGTCTTCGGGTCGGGCCTGTTTTGCCTGGGCATGCCACCTCCCGGACCATTGCGTCCAGGAGATTATGCTCATGAGCGTCGCAGATCTCACGGCGACACGCCGTCGACAGATCCTTCTGTGCAGGATGCTCTCGCGCTGGAAGATCAATATGCATGGTGGCAGCACGGCCACCATCACCACGATCGGCATAATCGCCATGACAGTCACGGCGTAATCTGCCTGACACTCGCCGGCGTTGCCGACAGCCGTTCAGCACGCATCTGCTCGACGAGATCGGCGAGCTTCAGCAGGTCGTCTGCGCGGAACGCCGCACGACCATCGGACATGACGACGAACGGATCCTCAACGACGACGTCGGTCCACTCGGCCGGCAATGAGACCAGCTCACCGCGCGTGTCGTAGACGTATACACGATCATCATTGCCGTAGTTGTTACGGCGCTTGACGAACTCCAGCACCTGATCGAACAGCGGATGGAATCGATGCGTTACCCGAACACGGGCCGGGTATAGCGCATCATCCGAATCACGCGCAGTCGACGGCGAGGTCCAACAACACCGCGGAGCGGGCGCTGCGGCCGATCAAGACCCAGGTGAAGATCTCCGGCTGCCATCAATCCGAGACCGGCGCCGCCGCCTGGCTCGCGGTGCGCTCCTACCTCGACTCAGCCCGCAAGCACGGCCTGAACGCCTTCGACGCGATCCGCCGCGCCTTCACCGGCCACCTCTGGATGCCCCCGATCGCCCTGACCAACTGACCAGCAGACTTCACACAGCGTCACAGAGCTGATGAATGCTTACGTTCGAGCAGTGGCGTAGTGCTGGGTCAGGCCCTGCTGGCCGGGCGTCGTAGGCTTTCCACCCGGCCAGTGCACCGCGCGGGCGGCGGCCGACAGCAGCTGCTGGCGGGCGTGCTCGGTGCGGACGTGGCCCCGGCACAGCGCGGCCACGTCGTCGCGCAGGTACTGCATCAGCCTGTGCGGCCGTCCTGGCCTCGTCGGTGATCACGGCGAGGCGGCCGCCGGGATTGCCCTTGCGGCCGGCAGCGTCGAGGCCCCCAAGGAGGGCTTCGCGAACGGCTTCCCGCTCGGTGTCGGCCAGAGCCATAACGGCGAAGAACGCGAACAGCATCCGGCAGCGCATACGCGACGTGAAGACCGGTCCCATCGTCCAAGGGCTCGGGGTCACAAAGCTCGGACCAGACCCAACGTGAGCTTGCTGTTGATGTCCTCGAGGTTCCATTTCCCCGCCCGATACGCCTGGTTGGTGATCCAGAACACCATCACCCTCTTGTCGGGGAACCGGGCGAACTCGCCAATGGACCAGTCGTTGCCGGCGTCATGTTCGGCGACGCGGCCGTGCTCGGTGCGCGGGAGCACTCCCCAGCCGTAGCCGTAGTGCACCTTCGCCTTCCGGTCGATGAGCACCCGCGGGGTGAACAACTCCGCCTTGGCCCGGCGGGACAAGATCGTGTCTGCCTCCAGAACCCGATGCCAGCGGTACATGTCGCGGGCGGTGGAGAGCATGCCGCCGTTGCCCCGCAGGTACCAGTGTACGGAGGCTTATCCGCCAGGCCTGGACCTCTCATCGTTGGGTCGATCGCCCTGCCCGGCGACCGTGACGGTATCCAAGAGAGCCCTTGCCGACCGCCCGCGCGGGATTGGACCAGAAGCCGCCAGAGGGATGTCCTCGGATACCGCGCCCTTATCGCTCTTGAGCTGTCCGCTGAGCACGATCCAGGCGCTGATCGCGGCGAGCGGGGCGGTGACGAGCAGAGTGGTGGTGTTGATGTCGAGGTTGGGCAGAAGCATGCTGGTCAGCAGGAAGATCACCATGTTGTTGCCTGCGTGGGCCAGACTTGATGTCCAGATGGTGCCGCTGCGCAGCCGTAGCCAGGCGAGGATGATCTCCTGAAAGAGAAAAGTGACGGTCCAGATGAACAATCCGAGGGGGATGTTCTCGAACTCGATGTAGCCGACGAAGGCCAGCGGGTAGTGCCACACCGCCCAAATAAGTCCGGTAACGGTTACGGACAGAATCGGGCGGTCGGTGAAGATACGCATCCTCAGATAGCTGGTCCAGCCGAATTCCTCCCCCCAGTAAACGGGGATGAGCAGGACGACGACCGCCATCAGCAGGGAAAGCGATGCCCAGGCAGGCAGCCCCACTACTATGGTGTCCAGCGGCGACAGGTCCGGATTCCACAGCCCCAAGGCCGCCGCTAACCCGACGGCCGCCATGACAACGAGCAGCGGGCCCATCCAGGCGACGAGATAGTACGGCCAGCCGCTGCTGAGGCGGAGCGCTAGTCCAGCGTCGCGAAACCCTTCCTTGGTGACCCAACGGCGGACAATAATTGCCGCTATGGCTGGAAAAAACGCCATCGGCAGTTGCACTAGGGGATTGACCAGGGATAGATCCAAAAGGAATCGCGCCCCGAAAATATATGCCCACGTCGCCCCGAAACAGATGGCGATAAATGCCACGACGCCCTTTTTTTTCGTGCTCATCCGCAGCCCTTTCAGTGCTTGGTCTGAGCACAGATCGTTTCAGAAATGATTGTGTACCCAACTCGGCCTTTTGACCGAGACTCGTCGCGGATCTATCAACCGTCCGGCTGAGATTGGTCGTGGTGAGGCACCGCGCCATCCGGGATCACGGGCGGCTGAGATGTACTGAGCCCTCTTCCGGCTTCCCTCCATCGGGTACCGTGGTGACCGACCAGTCGATGACGATCTGGTCCGATACAGAACCGGCGATGCGGTCACTGAGTGACTCTGTCGGGAATCTTGAATCACCACCAGTCCAGGGGCTCCGTCCGGCATGATCTTGTGGTTGTTTTGGATCTTCCTCCAGGAGCACCACGTGTCTGTTCGCCCCCTATGTGGCGTCGAGGTCCCCGCCCTGACCGCACGCATGGCTCGTGCCAGCAATCCTCAAGGCACGACCGCGATGTGGGTTCGCGACCATCTCGACGGCTTATGGCGCGATGAGGACTTCGCCTCCTGGTACCCGCGTGACGGGCGACCCGGCCTATCTCCAGCCCAGCTGGCCACGGTGTGCGTCCTGCAGTTCCTGCTCAACCTCTCCGACCGGCAGGCCGCCGAGGCCGTACGCTGCCGAATCGACTTCAAGTACGCCCTGGCCCTTGAACTGGACGATCCGGGCTTCCACCACAGCGTCCTGACCGACTTTCGTGACCGCATCCTCGACGGCGACCGCGCCGACGAGTTGCTGGACCTGGCCCTGTCTCGGATGAAGGAGGCCGGGCTGGTCACCGAACGCGGTCGGCAACGCACCGACTCCACGTATGTGCTGGCGGCGGCACGCGACCTGACCCGTCTGGAACTGGTCACCGAGGCGGTCCGCGCCGGCCTGGAGATCCTCGCCCGCGACACTCCGCACCTGCTGGACGACCTGGTGGATGAGGAGTGGGCCCTACGCTACGGCCGTCCCGTCCGGCTCGGTGGCCAGCCCACCCGTCCGCAGACCCGGCTCAAGCAGGCCGGAACCGACGCCTACCTGCTGCTCCAGCACGTCGCCGACGGCGACGGTCCGCCTCTGGAGGCGCTGCGTCAGATCTTCCTGCAGAACTTTCTCCTCGACACCAGCGGCCGGCCCCGGCCGCGCACCGAGCAGGACGGGCTGCCGCCGGGCCTACTGCGGATCGTCTCGCCCTACGATCTGCAGGCGCGCTGGGCGCGGCGTGGCGACACCCGCTGGACCGGCTACCTCATCCACGTCACCGAAACCTGCGAGGACGACACCGTTAACCTGGTCACCGACGTGGCCACCACCCTGCCCACCAACGACAAGCAGGCACTGCCCGACATCCATGCCCGGCTGGAGCAGCGCGGGCTACTGCCGGATGAACACCTGGCCGATGGCGGCTACATCTCGGTCGCGTTACTGGACCGCGCGGCCCGCGAGCACCAGGTGACCTTGATCGGGCCGGTTCCCAAGAACAACTCCAGGCAGCAACGGGAGCAGGCCGGGTTCTCCTTGGAGGACTTCACCATCGACTTCGATCGCCGCCAGGTAACCTGCCCGAAGGGCAAGGTCAGTAGCAGTTGGCTGGAGCCGCCCGCCCAGGCTCCGTACTGCGTGGTCAAGTTCGATCGCCGCTACTGCGGCCCCTGTCCCGACCGGGAACAGTGCACCCGATCGCGCGAGCCACGCAGTGGACGCACCGTGACCTTCCTGCCTCGCCACCTTTACGAACGCCAAGTCGCCAACCACGGCGAACAACACGATGAGCAGTGGCGGCGTGCCTACGCCTCCAGGTCCGGTGTCGAGGGAACGGTCGGTGAGCTGGTCAACGCCCACCAGGCCCGAGATTGCCGTTATCGCGGCTTGGCGAAGACGCACCTCCAGCACGTTCTCACGGCCATCGCCGTCAACATCGAACGGCTCGCCGCAAGAGAGCCCCCGAAGCGTCATCAGCCGCGCCAGCCGACCATCTTCCAGCGATATCTCGACAACCGCGGCTTCCCTCGGCCCGTCTGGTGGCGGGGAGGGCGATAAGCCCAATCTTCACCAAGATTCCCGACAGAGTCTCTCAGTAGGGGCCATCGGCCGCCCAGGGATGCTCGGGTGGGAGGCCCTCGTCTGTTGCCGTGCTTGTCGTATTCGATCGCGACCTGGCCGGGCGCCCAGCGGGGCAGCACGTATCCCGTGCTGGTCATGCCGGCGGGGGCGAAAAGGTGCTCAGCCAGGAATCTTTCGTACGAGCTGCCGGACACGCGCTCGACGATGGCGGCCAGCAGACTGTAGCCCACGTTGGAGTAGTGGAACTCGGCTCCCGGCCTCGACCGCAGAGGTGACGCGAGGGCGCGTTGCACCATGGTGTCGCGGGAGACGGGGGCGTAATCGTCGCCGAGGTCACGCAGCCTGGAGGTATGGGTCAGCAGATGGCGCACAGTGACCAGGCGCTTGTCAGCCGGCACCGGACCGAGGTGGACCTCGAGCCGGTCGGTGGTGTGCAGCTTGCCCATCATCTGCAGCTTCATGATCGCGGCTGCGGTGAACTGCTTGGTGATCGACATGACGTCGTAGGCCGTGTCGCATCGAGCCGGGGTCTTGGTCTCGCGGTCGGCCAGGCCGAACCCGGCACAGTGCACGAGCTTGCCATGGCGAGCCACGGCCACCGTGCCGCCCGGCCCCGGCGGCAACGTTCGATCAAGAAACGACTCGATCCGTGGATGGACCGGAGCAGATGACATCAAAACGCCGGCGAGAGCGGCGTGGAACCAGAGGGAGATCACGCTTTCGACGCTGCCCGATCCGCGGGCCCGAGCTCAAGGAATGTACTGTTCCGGCTTGTGCGGATCTGTGCGACTCGGCTGTACTGCCAGGTCATGAGCACCAGATCAGAAGAGCAGTCAGGACGTCCCGACCCCGCTGCCGCGCACACCGACGCCGAGTTCGTGGCTGCGCTCCAACGGCTCAAAGCCTGGTCCGGGCGCAGCTACCGCGACATCCAGTCCCATGCGCAGCGGGCCGGCCACCACCTGCCGTACTCGACCGCGGCCGGGATGCTCAGGCGCCAGACGCTGCCCCGCGGGGAGGTGGTTACGGCGTTCGTCCGCGGCTGCGGTCTTGATGAGCAGGCGGCCGCGGCGTGGAGCGCGGTCCGCAAGCGACTCGACATGGGCGTGCCACAGGAACCGGAACCAGATTCCGCTCGGACGCGACCGCGACGCCGCTGGCGGGCGGCCGCCGTCGCGGCGGCAGCAACGATGGCCGCCGCTCTGGTGATCGCCACCAACGTTCACCAGACCGAAACCGAGGACGTCGTTGTCCCGTCAGATGTTCCGGCACAGCACGTGCAGATGCTCGACTGAGCTTGTTCTTAAGAGTGTTGCCGGTGATGCTTCCGCTATCCCGAATGCGCAGTGGATCAGACGTAACGCGGATATTTCCTGCCGCTGTTGTGCGGCTAGGCTCATCCGCACGCCTCATACGGTGAGCAGAAATCGACGCAGGATGTGCACGACGCCCGCGTGCGAACGAGACCGCATCTGATGCCGCCATCGCCGGTAATGCGGCTCGGCAGCTCGCAGAACTGTGTACGGAGACCGTCTCATGTCGACCTGAATGAAAGGCATCGATTGACGGAGTCATCCTGCGCAGACACGTCATAGGAGAAGTCTTGCGAAAATATCTAACAATTTTAGTGTATCTCACAGCTCTGATAATGCCCGGGACTCAAGCCAGCGCCATGTCACAAGCCACGATCGATGACGTGTGCCGCCTGGTGGCGGCGACACCTACCCTTGGCGCGGGAGGCGTCATCCGCGGAACGGCCACCAGGATCGGCTGCCAGAACCCCGCGACTCTCCAAGTGCGCATCATGCAGTCCCGACCGGGCCCAGACCGGGTGCTCAAGAGCACGTCTCGTACCGTGACGAACGGCGACGTCGCGGTGAGCCTCCGTTGCACGAGCCGTCCCCTCTACGTGATCGGGCTCGACGGAGACGGGCACAGGCAGCGCTCGAACATGGTTCGCCTGACGTGCGGCCCCACGCCCACGCCCACTCTGAGCGGCACCAGCAGCCCGAAACCCACCGTTAGTCCGAGCCCCACCAGCAGCCCGAAACCCACCGTTAGTCCGAGCCCCACGAGCAGCCTGAAACCCACCGCAACCCCGACCGCGCCGCCGAAGGGGTTGCCTGGCTGGGAGCTCACCGCGGCGAATACCGGCCTCAAGGCGATCGGCCTGTCCTGTGACTCCCTCCCGGTCTATATGGGCAGCAGCAAGCCCGCCGCAGGAACCACAATCTCCGGCAAGCTCATAGAGACCCAGCTGGACCTGTCAGCTGGCGACATCCTCGTCGAACGCTCATGCATCCGCCCGAAGAAACTCGGGATCACGCAGCCGTTGGTGACCACCACCGGCGAATGCACGGGCAGCAGTTGCGCGGTGACTCCGGGGAAGGTGACGATTCGTGACTCCGACTTCGACGGATCGAAGCTGAGCGCCAAGACCATCGCGGGCTCGTGCGCGTTCCTCGGCGTCGGAATTCTGCAGCGTAACCGCATGCACGGCATGGGTTCGGGCATCTGCTTCTACAACACGGGAAAGCGCCTGGACGCCATCGCGGAAGGCAATTACATCCACCAACTCCGATCGGACGGTGAGTCGCACAATGACGGCGCCACCATCCGGGACTTCGTGACGACGAGCACGCCCGACCGCAGAGCCGTCTTCCGTGGCAACCGCATCGACTGCTCATCGGGAAACGACACCGGCGCGCTGTTCATTCAGACGCTCGGCGCCGACATCGACCAGGTGACCATCGAGCAGAACCTGCTCGAGGGCGGCGGCTATCAGCTCGGCCTGGAAGCAGGCTTCGGACACGTGTACGGCAAGCACATGCGAGCCGTCAACAATCGCTTCTCCGGCACCGGCTGGGGCGCCCGATACGTGGAACGCAAGAGCCTGAGCTACGGCTGGAGTGAGTGGCAGGACAACTACATCAACGATCCCGCCAAGACCGACAACAAGGGCCGCGCCATCACCGCGCCTTAACAAGCGCAGGCACTGATCATTGCGTGTCCACGCCAGTCGACCAAGAAGAGGGGCGCGTTAGCGTGTCATCATCCCCAACCGGCGTGCTCGATCGCCGCCTGGAACACATCACCGTCGTCGATCCGCCAACCGACCTGCTTGGTGGGTCACTCGAACCGGCAACCCCAACATTTGCCCTTTTCTTGAACAGATCCCGCCGCATCGCCGGATGCCGGTTTAATCCGATCATGAGATCCATCCGACAGGGGGCCGTACTGGCCGCGGTCACGGTCATGACGGCGCTGGTCACTCCCGTGGCAGCGACAGCCGCGCAGAGCTCGTGCGAGGCGCCGCCACGGAGCAGCTCGGCCTACAACGACTTCGTGCTCACGTACAAGTCCAACTGCGCCACGAAGAAGAACTACGACCGGACGTTCCAGGACGTCACGGCGTCCGTCCTGGTCGACAAACGCAACAGGCTGGCGGTCACGACGTCGACGGCGCTGGCCGGCGCGATCGCGTCGGTCAAGGTGAACAACAAGGAGTTCATCTCCAGCGGCGGCCACGGCGCCGCCCTCCAGTACGCCTTCCACGCCTGGCAGGAGGGTGAGGCGGCGACCGAGTGCTACAACCCCACGCAGGCCGGCACTCGCCTGGACGACGTGGGCCAGCCGCCTCCTTACCACGGTCCCAGCACGAGCGCGCTCTACGCCATGGCCGGGTCCGGCAGCTCCATCCGCACGGCGGTGAGGCCCGCGATGTTCGTGACCCTCGCGGACACGAAACCGGCCTGGGGCAACTGCCGCAGCGCCGACCATCAGGACAAGCGCGTCCCGTTCACCATGGGACTGTCGCCGTACTGGCTGAAGACCGAGATCGAGCTCGCCCCCGATCACGACGTGCCCGCGCTGGAGAACGTCTTCCGCGCTGCCGCCACGATCACCTCGGACGACGAACGACACGACCACTTCAGTGGCGTCCTCGTCGCCTACCTGCAGCCGGATTTCACGAAGGTCTTCTCCTACAGCCCCGCCACCGGTCGCCTGTCGCCCAAGCCCGTGGACTCTCACGCGAGCAAGGACCCCATGGTCCGTTGCACGGACGACGGCGACTACTGCCTCGGCATGTACGTCAAGCCCGAAGTTCTCGGCGCCAAGGCCTACTATTACACGATGACCCGCCCGCCCATGGACTACAACGGCCACTTCGGCGAGAACACCATCCAGGTCACCAGCCCCGGTGGAGCCATGGACAGGGGAGACAAGGTCAACTACGAGACCTACGTGGTCGTCGGCAACAAGAGCCGCGTCGAGCACACCATGACCCAGCTCCACCGCGCCTTCCGGTAGTCGGCCCTCGGACAGGGGATCAGACCGGCGCCGATGACACCGCAGCCTTCGCGGCCCCGCGTCTGGGTCCGCCCGGTCGCAGACAGACTCGTGGACAGCACCGGCACTCACATCGTGCTGTCCACGCCTGCCCTGGTCGGAACGCGAACCGGCCACGCCACGCGGGTCACCGCGGCGGCTGAGAGAATCGGCCGGGTGAGACGTCCAATGATCTTCGGTGAGCGTGCCGCACCCTGGCCAGGGCACGCCCGACCCGGCGGCGCAGACGTTGCGCCTTGGTGAGCCCGGCGCCCGCAGGAGCGTTGGACAGCACACATCCAGTGGTGACGCGGTCACCGAGGATCGGATGGCGTGCCGTGCCCTTGCCGTCGCTGGGGAATCTGCGGCCACCGAGGGTGACGCGGTGGTAGGGGTGACGTCGCCGACCGCGGCAGTCTCGCCGATGACCACACACGCACCGTGATCGATGAACAACCGCGCCCAATCCGGGCGCCAGGGTGGATCTCGATCCCGGTAAGCGCGGGCGAGTTGGGAGATCAGGCGAGGTACAGACGGCACGCCCAGCCGATACAGCTGGTGCGCCAGGCGGTGAATCCACACCGCCCACAGTTTGAGCTTCCCCTAAGGCCCGTAGTTAAGGTTTCTGGGCTGCTGGCAAGAGCGCTGGGGAGATTGGCCCGGCGGTGTAGACGCCTGGCCTGATCTTACGGATGAGTCGGCTGTCGGCCCAGCGGGAGAGCTGCCGGTAGATGGTGTTCAGGGTGACATCGCCGAGGTGGCGGGCGATGTCGCGGGCCGGCCAGGGGCGGTTGGGGGTCTTGGTGGAGGAGGGCCAGGACCTGTTGTTGTCTGCAGCGGTCGGCCGGGGCGAGGTGCCGCTCGTCTCGGGAGGCGGTGGGCAGTGCGGGTG
>NZ_VCJS01000276.1 GCF_005893125.1 Nonomuraea basaltis
GGGTAGAAGTGCCCGAGCCCTGCCAGGAACGCCGCCCCCAGCGCCGTCGTCTCCCGGATCATCGGCCGCTCCACGGCCGCGCCGAGCTGGTCGGCCTGGAACTGCATGAGCAGGTCGTTGGCGCTGGCCCCGCCGTCGGCCTTGAGCAGCGGCACCGTGCCGCCGGTCATCACCTCGACCACGTCGCGCACCTCGAACGCGATCGCCTCCAGCGTCGCTCTGACCAGGTGCGCCCGCGTCGTGCCGCGGGTGATGCCGGTGATCAGCCCGCGCGCCTCCGGATCCCAGTACGGCGCGCCCAGCCCTGTCAGCGCGGGCACGAACACCACGCCCCCGCTGTCGGGCACGGTACGCGCCACGCCCTCCGACTCCGGCGCCGTCCCGATCAGCCCGAGCCCGTCGCGCAGCCACTGCACGGCCGCCCCGGTCACGAAGATCGACCCCTCCAGCGCGAACGTCCGCGCGCCGGACGGCTCCTGCCAGGCCACCGTCGTCAGCAGCCCCGACTGCGAGCGGACGATCTCGCCGCCGGTGTTGGTCAGCACGAACGAGCCGGTGCCGTAGGTGCACTTCACATCGGCCACGTCGAAGCACGTCTGCCCGAACAGCGCCGCCTGCTGATCTCCCGCCACGCCGCTGATCGGCAGCTCCAGCCCCAGGAACGCGGCCGGGTCCGTGTGCCCGAGCGGTCCGTAGCTGGGCACGATCTCCGGCAGCGCCTCCTCGGGCACCCCGAACAGCTCGCACAGCTCCGGCTCCCACTGGCCGGATTGGAGGCCGTACAGGAGGGTGCGCGAGGCGTTGGACGGGTCGGTCACGTGGCGCGCGCCCGCGGTGAGCCTGGCGATCAGGTACGAATCCACCGTCCCCACGGCCACATTTCCGGACTCGACGCCCGCCCACGTCCGCGGATCGTGCTCGGCCAGCCAGGTCAGCTTCGTGGCCGTGAAATAGGGGTCGAGGCGCAGGCCGGTCAGCTCTGAGACACGCGGCTCATGCCCGGCCGAGCGCAGCCGCTCGCACACCCCGGCGGTGCGGCGGTCCTGCCAGACGATCGCCCGGCGCGGCGCGGCCAGCGTGCGCCGGTCCCACAGCACCGCGGTCTCGCGCTGGTTGGTGATGCCCACGCAGGACGGCCTCTCGCCGGCTTCGCGCAGCGCGGCGGCGCAGGCGGACAGCGTGGCCTGCCAGATGTCCTCGGGATTGTGTTCCACCCGGCCGGGTTCGGGGAAATGCTGCGCGAATTCCTCGTAGCCCTTGGCGGCGATCTGCCCGTTTTCGGTAACAACGATGGTTGTAACCCCTGTTGTCCCGGCGTCAATGGCCAATACGCTCACGAAGGTCCCTCCCAAGGCGGGTTTAAGTCAGGAGCCTGGCGTTTGGTCTAGACCACTGCCCACGGAGGCGGGCAGAATGCATGCTGATACTGAGGACTTAACACTTAAGGTTCCGGTTCGTGAACCCCATCGGGAGGAACCCGTCATGCGTATCGGAGTGCTCACAGGGGGCGGCGACTGCCCCGGGCTCAACGCCGTGATCAGGGCAGTGGTCCGTAAGGGGGTGAGCGTCTACGGCCACGAGTTCGTCGGATTCCGCGACGGCTGGCGCGGCCCCCTGGAGGGCGACACGATGACCCTCGACATCCAGGCCGTGCGGGGCATCCTGCCGCGCGGCGGGACGATACTCGGCTCCTCCCGCACCAACCCGGTCAAGATCGAGGGCGGTGTCGACCGGATCAAGGAGAACCTGGCCGCCACCGGCGTCGACGCGTTGATCGCCATCGGCGGCGAGGACACCCTGGGCGTCGCCAAGCAGCTCTACGACCGCGGCGTCAACGTGGTGGGCGTGCCCAAGACCATCGACAACGACCTGTCGGGCACCGACTACACCTTCGGCTTCGACACGGCCGTCAACATCGCGACGGAGGCCATCGACCGCCTCCACACCACCGCCGAGTCCCACCATCGGGCGCTCATCTGCGAGGTCATGGGCCGGCACGCGGGCTGGATAGCGCTGCACGCGGGCATGGCGGGCGGCGCCAACGTCATCCTCATCCCGGAGAAGCCGTTCGACATCGACCGGGTCTGCGAATACGTCGAGTCCCGCTTCCGCACCCGCTACTCGCCGATCATCGTGGTCGCCGAGGGCGCGCACCCGATCGAGGGCCAGATGGAGCTGCAGGCCGGGGAGCTGGACGCGTTCGGCCACGTCAGGCTGGGCGGCATCGGCGAGGTGCTGGCCAAGGAGATAGAGAAGCGCACCGGCAAGGAGGCCCGCACCACGGTGCTCGGCCACATCCAGCGCGGCGGCACCCCGACCGCCTACGACCGGGTGCTGGCCACCAGGTTCGGGCTGCAGGCCATCGACGCGGCCCACGAGGGCGACTACGGCAAGATGGTCGCCCTGCGCGGCACCGACATCATCCGCGTCGGCCTCGACGAGGCCACGGCCGAGCTGAAGACCGTGCCCGTGTCGCGCTACTCCGAGGCCGAGGTCTTCTTTGGCTAGTTGAAAGTGACGTGCAAGCGCCGGCCGTACCTTTGGAGCCAGCGGGGTTACCGCTACAACCCCCCTCAAGGGTACGGTCTGCGCCGCGGCAAGTCGGCGGCCCACTACGCGTCGCAGGCCGTGCCCTCTGCCATATATCAGCGCCGGGGCGTGCCGAAGAGATCAACTCCAGGCGCGCCCTCGTCGCGTTCCCGCAGCCGGTCCCGGAACTCCGCTTCGCTGCGCAGCTCCTTCTCCGACGGCGACAGGATGATGATGAGCAGCAGCCCCACGGTGATCACGCTGATGCCGACGATCAGCGGCAGCAGGAGGTCGATGGCCTTCGCGCCGGACACGGGCACCATCTCGGCGTGCGCCTGCACCGACATCGCGTACATCCCCGTGTAGTGCATGCCGGAGACCGCCACCCCCATGACCAGCGCCGCCGCGCCGATCTTGAGCGCGCCGCTGACCCGCAGCGTGAACCAGAGTGCCACCGTCGCCGCCGCGATCGCGATCAGGACGGAGAGCGCCACGACCACGGGGTCGTAGGAGACGTGGGCGGTCATGTTCATCGCGGACATGCCGAGATAATGCATGCTCGCCACGCCGCTCCCGGTCAGGATGCCCCCGCCGAGCAGGAACACCAGCCGGTCGCCCCCATAGGAGGCCAGGAACAGCCCCATGCCCACGAAGAGGACCGCGATGAGCGCGGAGGCGGCCGTGATCGGCACGTTGTAGCGGATCACCGTGCCGCTCACCGAGAAGCCGAGCATGGCGATGAAGTGCATGGTCCAGATCCCCGTGCCGCCTATCGCGAACGCGGCGCCGACCAGCCAATATCTGCCCTCTCGCCGGCCCAGGAGGCGGGCCCGCGAGGTGAGCAGGAGGCCCAGCATGGAACCCACGCTGGACATGATGTACGCGAGTACGGGCGTGAACAGTCCAAACGAAAAATGGTCAATCGGCGACATACCCCCACCGCTCCCCTTAGCCCCGATAAGGAAGTATGAGGGCGACTCGCGTAGCCGCGCAACTACCTTCTGCGTGCCTGTATCGGCTGCTGCCGCGGCATTGGCGCGGGATAAGTGAATTTCTGCTGCTGAGCGGTACGGCGGCGCAATTCCAGCTTGGCCACGAGTTCGGCGTCCTCGTGCAACTCCTCCTCGGACGGCGACAAAATCACCATCAGCAGCATGGTCAGTGTGATCAGGCTGATGACGGTCATGAGGGGCACGAGGAAGTCGAGCGCGTCGGCCCCGGCGACCACGCTGGGCTCGGGATCGACCGTGACGCGCATCGCGTACATGCCGGTGTAGTGCATGCCGGCCACGGCCACGCCCATGACGAGCGCGGCCACGGTGATCCAGACGGGCCTCTTGACCCGGAGCGTGAACCAGAGCGCCACCGTCGCGGCGACCACGGCGATGCCCACGGAGGCGGCCACGACGACGCGGTCGTAGGAGACGTGGGCGGTCATGTTCATCGCGTACATGCCCAGGTAGTGCATGGAGGCCACGCCGAGGCCGGTGAGCAGCCCGCCCCCGAGGAGGGCCAGGGGCCGGCCGCGGCCGTACGAGACAAGGAACAGGCCGGTGCCCACGACCACGATCGCCACCGCCGCCGAGGCCACGGTGAGCGGCACGTCGTACTTGATCTGGGTGCCGTCCACGTCGAAGCCCATCATGGCGATGAAGTGCATGACCCAGATGCCGGTGCCGCCGATGGACACGGCCGCGCCGCACAGCCAGCGCGCCCGCGAGCCGCCACGGGAGGCGTGGGCCTGGGCGGTGAGCCGCAGTCCCAGCATCGACCCCATGCACGACATCACGTAGGCGAGCACGGGCGTGAGCAGGCCGTGGGTGAAATGATTTACAGCGGAGGTCATTTGGGGAGATTCCTTGAGTTAGGGGGTACCGGATTGTGCCATCCGGACTGTCCCTTTCGCTTGGATACCCGAACTATCTGTCAACTCCCATGTCGGGAACATGAGAAGGGCTCATGGGGATCGAGGTTCCGTTCTGGCGGGCCGTCGCGGTCTACCGCGTGGCGTCGCTGGCGTACGCGGTCGTGCTGATGGCGCAGCACCGCGGCTACGAGCACCCGGTCGCGGGCTGGCTGGTGATCGCGGTGATGGCGCTGTGGACGGCGGGGACGACGTACGCCTACTCCGTCGCGGTGCTGCGCCGGTGGCCGCTGCTGGCCATGGACCTGCTGGTGACGATGGCGTGCCTGCTGGCCTCCCCGTACGTGGAGGGCTCGATGCAGGGCGCCACCGGCATCATCCCGGTCCCCGCGACCTGGGTGGCCGGTCCTGTGCTGGCCTGGGCCGTACACGCCGGGCGGCGGGCGGGCGCCGTGGCGGCCGCCGTCGTCGCGGGCGGCGACCTGTGGCTGCGCACCCCCCAAGATCCCATCTTGATCAACGGCGCGGTCCTGCTGTTCCTCGCGGGCGTCGTCGTCGGCCACGTGGCCCAGCTGGCCCGGCAGGCCGAGGAGCGCATGCAGCGGGCCATCGAGATGGAGGCCGCCCAGCGCGAGCGCGACCGCCTGGCCCGCGACATCCACGACTCCGTCCTGCAGGTCCTCGCCCTGGTTCAGCGGCGCGGGCGGCAGATCGGCGGCGAGGCGGCCGAGCTCGGCCGCCTCGCTGGCGAGCAGGAGGCCGCGCTGCGCGAGCTCATCGCCGTGCGCCCCGCCCCGGAGGGCGCGACCGACCTGCGCTCGCTCCTCCTGCGGTACGGCTCGCCCGAGGTGACGATCTCCACCCCGGCGACGCCCCTGATCCTGCCCGCCGAGACGGCCAGGGAGGCGGCGGCCGCGGTCAAGGCCGCGCTGGACAACGTCCGCGCGCACTGCGGCCCCCAGACGCGCGCCTGGGTGCTGGCGGAGTCGGGAGAGGGGACGGTGACCGTCAGCATCAGGGACGACGGGCCGGGCATCCCCGACGGCCGGCTCGACCAGGCCCGCGCCGACGGCCGCCTGGGCGTCGCCGAGTCTATCCGGGGGCGGGTGGCGGAGCTGGGCGGCGAGGTCTCCATCATGAGCGTTCCCGGCCAGGGCACGGAGATCGAGATCACCCTCCCAGCCTGACGCCCACCGCGTCGGGCCTGCGTCGGCGGTGGCGGGGCGGCCGCCGCGGGCGGGGCGGTTTAGAGTTGCGCCATGGTGCGGGTCATGGTGGTGGACGACCATCCCATGTGGCGGGATGGGGTCGCGAGGGATCTCGCCGAGGCGGGTTACGAGGTCGTGGCCACCGTGGGGGAGGGACGGCAGGCGGTCCGCGTGGCCGGCGCGGTGCGGCCCGACGTCGTCGTGCTCGATCTGCGGCTGCCCGACATGCCCGGCGCGGAGGTGGCGGCCCGGCTGGCCGAGGTGGAGCCGCCGCCCAGGGTGCTGGTGTTGTCGGCCAGCGCCGAGCAGGACGACGTGCTCGAGGCGGTCAAGGCGGGCGCGTCCGGATATCTGGTGAAGTCGGCCGGCCGGGACGAGTTCCTCGACGCGGTACGCCGCACCGCCGAGGGCGACGCCGTGTTCACACCGGGGCTCGCCGGGCTCGTGCTGGGCGAATACCGGCGGCTGGCCGCGCAGGACGTCCCGAGCGACGGGCCGCGGCTGACCGACCGCGAGACCGAGGTGCTCAGGCTGGTCGCCAAGGGCCTGTCGTACAGGCAGATCGCCGACCGCCTCGTGCTCTCTCACCGCACCGTACAGAACCACGTACAGAACACGCTCGGCAAGCTCCAGCTGCACAACCGCGTGGAGCTGGTGCGATATGCGATCGAGCGGGGACTCGACGCGGACTAAACTCGGTGGGACGCGGCGTTGCCATCAACGCGTGCCATTCCCCGTCTTCCCGGAGGTTCCACCATGACGATGTCCGCCCTGGGCGAGCCATGTGTTCTGCTCAAGCTGGGCGAGATCGTCCTCAAGGGCAAGAACCGCGACGTGTTCGAACGCCGCCTGATCAGCAACATCCGCGACGCGCTGCAGACTCTCGACATCAAGGTCGACGTGCGCAAGCGGCACGGCGTCATCGCGATCTTCCTGCCCCAGGGCGCGACCACCGACCAGGCCGAGGCCGTGGCCCAGCGGGTCGCCGACGTGCCCGGGCTGGTCTGGATCCACCGGGCCTGGCGGGTCGCCAAGGACCCCGACGCCGTGCTCAAGGCCGGCCTGGAGCTGGTCGGCGAGAGCGAGGAGGTCAAGCGCGGCGCCCGCTTCGCGGTCCGCTCGCGCCGCCGCGACAAGCGCTTCCCGCTGCGCTCCAACGAGCTCGACCGGCTCGTCGGCGGCGCGATCAACGACGAGTACGGCCTGCCGGTCGATCTGAAGAACCCCGAGCTGACCGTGTTCATCGAGGTCGACAGGGACGAGGTGTTCGTCTTCACCGGCGGCATCCCCGGCCAGGGCGGCCTGCCGGTCGGCAGCAGCGGCCGGGCGCTGGTGCTCATGTCGGGCGGCATCGACTCGCCGGTGGCGGCGTACCGGATGATGCGGCGCGGGCTGCACGTCGACTTCCTGCACTTCTCCGGCATCCCGTTCACCACGTCAGAGTCGATCTACAAGGCGTACGCGCTGGTCAGGAAGCTCGACAGGTTCCAGGGCAGGTCGCGGCTGTGGGTGGTGCCGTTCGGCAAGGCGCAGCAGTCGATCCGCAACTCCGGCCAGGACCGGCTGGCGGTGATCGCCCAGCGGCGGCTCATGCTCAAGACGGCAGAGGAGGTCGCCCACCGCATCCGCGCCGCCGCGCTGATCACCGGTGACGCGCTCGGGCAGGTCTCTTCGCAGACCTTGACCAACATCACCGCCCAGGACAACGCGGTGGACCTGCCGATCCTGCGGCCGCTGGTGGGCTGGGACAAGACCGAGATCATGGCAGAGGCGCGGCGCATCGGCACGCTGGAGATCTCCGAGCTGCCCGACGAAGACTGCTGCTCGCTGCTGGCGCCCAAGCGCGCCGAGACCCGGGCCAAGATCGAGGACCTCAAGCAGATCGAGAAACGGCTCGACGCCGAGGAGCTGTGCGTGCAGCTCGCCGACTCGATCCAGGAGTACACGCTCTAAGCCCGGCCACCGCGGCGGCCGGGCTCCGGTCAGGCGTCGACCTTGAACGGGTCGTGCTCGGCCAGCAGCTTGTCGAGCCTGGCCTGGTCGACGCGGGTGCTCACCTCCGACAGCTCCTGCCGGTCGCGGACGACCTTGCACAGCGTGACGGTCGAGGTGACGACGTACAGCAGGCCGAGCCCGAGGAACGCCCTGATCCACCCGGCCGTGGGCAGGTAGAACAGGGCGATCACCACGGAGGTCAGCGAGACGGCGAACGACAGGATCGCCTGGACGTAGAACGCGGTGGTCTGCGTGGGCTGGATGGGCTTCGTCATGCGACCATGCTCGTCCCGCGCCAGGGTGCGGCGCATGGGATGAACTACTCAAGTTACCGCTGAGTACGGACGGCGGTGCTGGTAGCGCGGCCGACCGTACCCGATCGCTCGTGGCAGGTGGTGCGGCGGCATCAGCTCAGGCGCCGACCGCAGCCGCTGCCCTGGACTTGCCGAGCAGCGCCGGGAAGTCGGTCATGACCTGGGCCAGCTCGCCCAGGTCGGTGTCGATCAGGGCCTGCGGGCCGTCGCAGAGCGCCTGTTCCGGCTGCGGGTGCACGTCGATGATCACACCGTAGGCGCCCACTGCGATGGCCGCCCGGGTCAGCGGCAGCACCAGGTCGCGCCGGCCGCCCGAGTGCGACGGGTCGACGATCACCGGCAGGTGCGACAGCCGCTGCGCCACCGGCACCGCCGAGACGTCGAGCGTCTCTGATTGGCTTAGCGATCCTGTGTGTTGCACAGGATCAGTCGTGCAACCAATCGTCTTCGTGCCCTGGTGCCAGTGATCGGAGCCACCGGCCCGTTGGGCACGTCCCTCCGGACGCTGACCGGTCAGACCTGCACAGCCTGACCGGGGAGGGTGCCCGACGTCGCCTGGGCGCCGGGCGTGCGTGTAGCACTACGCCACAACACCACTACGGATTGCTAATCCAATCGGACCCCGGCCGCCTCGACGACCGCGACGATCGACGCAAGATCATCGGAAGTGGCCTCGGGCCCCATGACGATCACCATCTGCACTTCTCCTTTGTCCGGAAACAACAGAAGGCCCCGGGTCCTGTTGGACCCGGGGCCTTCGTTCGCCTGTCTGCTACCGCAGCGTCAGGTGGCGAACGGACTCGGGTCCGTCGCCATACCAAAACAGGAACGCGGTGTGCATAGGCCGTAAAGGTAGCGCACGACCCCCGGCGCAAGGCACGAACCGTCCGGTGGCAGGATGGCCCAAGACGCGAGACCGGTGAGGGGAGTGATCGTGGAGGAGTCGCGCCTGCCTCCAGGCCAGTACGTCCCGCGCGGCCGACCCGTGATCCACTACGGCAGAGTGCCGCAGTTCAAGCCGGAGAGATGGGACTTCCGCGTCTTCGGCGCCACCGCGTCGGGCGAGGAGCACCGCTTCGCCTGGAACGAGTTCGAGATGCTGCCCCGCGCGACGCGCATCGCCGACTTCCACTGCGTCACCAAGTTCTCGCTCATGGCCAACGAGTGGCGCGGCGTCACCCCGGCCACGATCATGGCGGCCGCCCCGCCCGACCCCGGCGTGCGGCACGTGATGATCTGGGCCGAATACGGCTACAGCGCCAACCTGCGGATGTCCGACTTCACCGCGCCCGACACACTGTTCGCCTTGGAGCTGGACGAGAAGCCGCTCAGCCCCGACCGCGGCCACCCGCTACGGCTCGTGGTCCCGCACCTGTACGCGTGGAAGAGCGTCAAATGGGTGCGCGGCATCGAATATCTCCTCGAAGATCGCAGAGGCTTCTGGGAGGAGCGCGGCTACCACAACGTCGCCGACCCGTGGCGCGAGCAGCGCTACTCCTACCAGGAAGAACCCGGCGAGGGACCCCCTTGATCTGACACGTGACTTTACTCTGCGTTTCCCTTCCGGCGCGCTCCGTCGTTGGCTACGGTTGCCCACGTGCTGACCACCGCATGCGTGGCGCTTCCCTGTCTTGCCTTCGCCGCCGGCTACGTCCTCGCCCGGGCTCCGTGGCGCCGCGACGCCCTGCCGGAGGAACGGCGCAAGGACGAGGCGACGTTCGCCACGCTGCACATCGCCGCGATGGCCGCCCCGGCCCTGCGCACGGGGCTCAACCGCGACTCCGCCCGTAAGGCCGTACGCCACCTGCGCGCGCTGCTCGGCACCCACGCCGTCGCGATCACCTCGACGGAGGCCGCGCTGGCCTGGGAAGGGCCGTGCACCGACGACGTGCTCACCTACGCCCGGGCCGCGCTGTCCGCCGGGCGGGCGCAGGTGTTCGCGGGGGAGCCGCACGGGGCCGTCGTGGTGCCGCTGACCGTGGACGGCACGGTCGTGGGGGCGCTGGCGGCCTTCGACGACGAGATCAGCGCCGCGCTCGTGCGCACCGTGACCGAGGTCGCCACCTGGGTGTCCGGCCAGCTGGAGCTCGCCGAGCTCGACGCCTCCCGGCGGCGGGCGCTGGAGGCCGAGATGCGCGCGCTGCGGGCCCAGATCTCGCCGCACTTCGTCTACAACGCGCTGACGACGATCGCCTCGTTCGTCCGTACGAACCCCAAACGCGCCCGCGAGCTGCTGCTCGACTTCGCCGACTTCTCCCGGTACGCCCTGCGCCGGGCCCACGACTTCACCACCCTCGCCGACGAGCTGACCTGCGTCGACCGCTACCTGCTGCTCGAACGCGCCCGCTTCGGCGACAAGTTGCGCTTCAGCATGCAGGTGGCGCCGGAGGTGCTGCCGGTGCCGGTGCCGTTCCTGTGCCTGCAGCCGCTCGTCGAGAACGCCATCAAGCACGGCATGCGCGGCCGCGGCGGCACCGGTGAGGTGCGGGTCGTGGTGCGCGACGCCGGCCCCGAGGCGCACATCACGGTCGAGGACGACGGCGCAGGGATGGACCCCGAGTGCGCCAGGCGCATGCTGGACGACGACCCCGCCCGCGAGGGCAGCGGCATCGGGCTGGCGAACGTGGACCTGAGGATGCGCCAGATCTACGGCGACGGCTACGGGCTCGTCGTGGAGACGGCGCTGGGCGCGGGCACCAAGGTGCGGCTGCGCGTGCCCAAGACGCAACTTAGCTCATTGTAGTCATTTCTTTACGCTCTGCTGGCGTGTCGCTTGTGACCTTTGCTTTCATACGGCAGCGTGGTGGACATGCTGAGAGTTCTGGCGGTGGACGACGAGGTGCACGCTCTGGAGGAGCTCGCCTATCTGCTGCGCCAGGACGAAAGGATCGAACACGTCACGACCGCGGCCGACGGCGTCACGGCGCTGCAGGACATGGTCCAGATGATCGGCGGGGGCGAGCGGCTCGACGGGGTGTTCCTCGACATCCGGATGCCCGGGCTCGACGGGCTCGACCTCGCCCGGCTGGTCGGCGGCTTCCCCAGCCCGCCCAGGCTGGTCTTCGTCACGGCGCACGAGGAGTGCGCGGTGCAGGCCTTCGAGCTGGAGGCCGTCGACTACCTGCTCAAGCCGGTCAGGGCCGAGCGCCTGTCCGAGGCCGTGCGCAGGCTGGAGGCCGCCACCGCGCCCGCTCCCGAGCCCGGGCAGGACGACGTGATCCCGGTGGAGCTGGGCGGGCGCACCAGGTTCGTGCCGCAGCAGGCCGTCTGGTTCGCCGAGGCCAAGGGCGACTACGTGCGGCTGCACACCGTGGACGGCAGCTATCTGGTGCGCATGTCGCTGGCCGCGCTCGAGCGGCGCTGGTCGGAGGCCGGATTCCTGCGCATCCACCGCAGCACGCTGGTCTCGGCCCGGCACGTCAGCGAGCTCAGGTTCGAGGGCGGGCGGGTGACGCTCACCGTCGGCACCGAGACGCTGCAGGTCAGCAGGCGGCACAGCCGCCAGGTGCGCGAGCAGCTCGTACGCCAGCACAGGGGCGTGATCTCATGACCCCCGTGCCCCCTCCCGGAGGGTGCCGGTGACCGGGCGCCGGGAGGTCGTGTCGCAGAGACCCGCCGCGCTCGGGCGCGCGCGGGACCGGTCCGGCCCGGGCGAGGGCGGGCCCGATGTGCCGGCGATCGTGGGGCGGCAGTTGCGGCAGGCGCTGCTGACCGTGGGCGCCGTCGCCGCGCTCCTGGTGGGCGGCCCGGTGATCGCCCTGTGGCTGCCCGAGCCCGGGGTCTGGGTGGCGCTGTCGCTGGCCCTGCAGGGTGCCTGGGTGGGCCTGGCCGTGCTGCACCTACGGCGAGCCGAGCGGCTGGAGCGATGAGCATGCCGCGGGCGGGACGACCGGGGCCGGCTGGAGCGATGAGCATGCCGCGCGCGGGGCGACCGGGGCGACCGGGGCGACCGGGGCGACCGGGGCGATGAGCGTGCTGCGCCTCGGGCCGGAGCCGCGCGTGCGGCCTGGGCTGGGGCGGCCGGCGAGATGACCGTCGCGGTGCTGACCGGGATCGCCTTCGTGCTCGTTCTGGGCGTCATGGTGGGCGCCGCGCGACCGCGCCGCAGCAGCGGCGTGTCCGGCTTCCACGTTGCGGCCAGGGCCGTCCCTCCCTGGTGGAACGGCGCCGCGATCACCTCGGAGTTCACCTCTGCCGCGGCCTGCCTGGGCCTTGCGGGGCTCATCGCCACCCATGGCGGCCCGATGCTGTGGTACCCGGTGGGGGCCGCCGCCGGGTTCGTCGTCATCCTCGCCCTGGTCGTGGCGCCGCTGCGCCGCTCCGGCACGTACACCTTGCCCGACTTCGCCGAATGGCGGCTCAGATCGGTCCTGCTGCGCCGCTTCGCCACCTGCTTCGTCCTCGTCATCGGGCTGACGTTGATGGTCGCGCAGTTCCACGCGACCGGGGTCGTGGTGCGGCTGCTGACCGGGCTGCCGCCGTGGCTGGGCTGGGCGGCCGTCGCGGCGGCGGCGCTGGCCGTGGCGTTCGCGGGCGGGCGGGGGAGCGTGACCAGCGTGCAGGCCTCGCAGTTCTGGCTGAAGCTGGTCGTCTTCCTCGGGGTCGGAGCGGTCTGCTGGTGGATGTCCGGTACGCGGCCGCTCAGCTGGTTCGAGGGCACCTACCGCGCCGGGGAGCACGGGCTTGGGGGCGCGGGCGACCCCTCGCTGCCCGGGGTGCTGACCGTGCTGGTGGCGTGCGCGCTGGGCACCATGGGGCTGCCGCACGTGATCGTCCGCGTCTACACCAACAGTGACGGGCGCGGGGCCCGGCGGTCGATCGTGGCCACGCAGGCGATGCTGGCCGTGTTCTGCGTCGTGCCGCCGCTGTACGGGGTTCTGGGCCATGTACACGCCCCCGACGCCGCGCCCGACGAGATCGTGCTGCTGCTGCCCGCCAGGATGCTTCCTGGAGCCGTGGGGGAGTTGCTGACGGGCCTGCTGGCCGTGGGGGCGTTCGCGGCCTTCCTGGCCACCACGGGGGGCGTCCTGGTGGCGGTCGGGGGCGCGGTGTCGGCGTGCATGACACGGGCCCGGGCGGCCTCCTTCCGCGCGGCCGTGGGCGTGGTGCTGATCGCCGCGCTCGCCCTGACCGCGGTTACCGGGCCGAGCGCTTCGGTGCCGCTCGTGCTGCTCGGTTTCAGCCTGTCGGCCGCCACGTTCTGCCCGTTGCTGGTGCTGGGGATCTGGTGGCGGCGGCTCACGGACGTGGGCGTGGCGGCGGGGTTCGCGCTGGGAGGGGGCGTGACGACGGCGCTCGTCATCTGTGATCAGGTGGGCGTGAAAATGGGGGCGCTGACTTCCCACCCCGCACCGGTCGCCGTGCCGGTCGCGTTCGCCGGAATGGTCATGATTTCCCTGGCCACACCGGGTCGAATGCCGCGCGGCGTGGGGCGGATGATGGCCAGGATGCACCTGCCCGAGCATCTCGCGAGCCCCCGAATCTACCGCTCGTCAACTCCGGGCGACCGCTCGTCGTGACACCACTCTCCGTATGGCGATGACTACAGACCGTTCAACGAGCTGCCCGTAAACAGGGTTTCGCCCACAAGATCGCGACCGTAGTGTTTCCGCATCGGATAGCCACTCCGGCGCATTGGGGGGGACGAGCCGAGAGGCTCATTGCAGTCTGATGCGCCGGGTTCACCGGCGACCGCGCAGGTCGCCGCGGCTGTCGGGCCCTTGACCGGGGGGTAGGGCCCGCCATGCCGGTTCGTGAGGGGGCGCCCGCTGAGGCCGTGACACCCGGCCCCGCGATCCGGCCTTCGGGGGCGGCCGGATCGCGCGAGCGGGCGTCCCTATCACGGTTTCCGCCCTGGCTGGCGGTTCATCCAGGTTCGCCGGCACTTGAGAGCCGGCACGACCCCGGCTCAGCCGTTGTCGCGCAGCTTCTTCAGCAGGGCGATGTCCTCGGCGTGCTTGGGCGCCTTGCCCGGGGTCTCGATGCAGATCGGCACGCCCGCCACCGCCGGATGCCGCATCATCTCGCCGAACGGCTCGGCGCCGATGTGCCCCGCCCCGATGTTCTCGTGCCGATCCTTCTTGGCCCCGCACACGTCTTTCGAGTCGTTGGCGTGGATCAGCTTCAGCCGCCCCGGCGCGATCCGGTGCAGGGCGTCGAACGTCTCCGCCACCCCGCCCTCCGCGGCCAGGTCGTGGCCGGCGGCGAAGGCGTGGCAGGTGTCGAGGCAGACGCCGGCTCGCGGATGCCAGTGCAGTGCCGCCAGATAGGGCTCGAGGTCCTGGATGGTGGCGCACAGCATCGCGCCCTGCCCCGCCATCGGCTCCAGCAGCAGGTCGGGCCCGCTGTCGGGGATCTCGTCCAGCAACGGCAGCAGGTTTTCGCGCAGCTGGCGCAGCGCGTCGTCGCGCGACTGCGTCACCGCCGAGCCGGTGTGCACCACGACCCCCTTGGCGCCGGTGTCCACGCCGCGCCGCAGCGTGTGGCGGACGATCGCGATGGAGTTGGCGAGCGTCTCCGGGCTGGGCGAGCCGAAGTTGACCAGATAGGGCACGTGGATGAACGTGTCGACACCCGACTCGGCCAGCTTGGCGTCCTGGTCGGGCTTGCCTTCGGTGAGCGCCCAGCCGCGCGGGTTGGTGACGAACACCTGGATCATCTCGGCGCCGATCTCGGCCATGTACTTGAGGCCGCCCGTCGCCAGGCCGCCCGTCACGGACACGTGTCCGCCGATCAGGGATGTTGGGCTCATGATGGCCCCAAGTCTAGGTGCACCGTCTGACACTCCGGCCGGACCACACCAGGGGATCTCCGGCTCAGCGCATCCGGGGATCGGCGGAGCTTCCGGCCGGCCCGCGGGACGGCCAGGGCCTTGGAGCATGACACGAAAAGTGTCCGCCGCCGGGGCGGGCAGTTCGGAGTTCTTGCGGATGGACCGGGCACGAAGCGCATGTGTGTACTGCTGACATGCCCGATACGCTCACCGCCCTCGACGACTTCAACGCCCGCTCGCCCGCCGAGGCAGAGGAGGAGTTGCTCGCCTGCTGCGCCTCCCGGGTCTTCGCCGCGGAGGTGGCCTCCCGGCGGCCCTTCCAGGATCTCGACGGGCTTGCCGGGGTCGCCGCGGAGGTCGTCAGAGGGCTGGAGTGGCCCGACGTTCTGGAGGCGCTCGGTGCGCACCCTCGGATCGGGGAGCGGGCG
>NZ_VCJS01000277.1 GCF_005893125.1 Nonomuraea basaltis
CCCCAAGGGCCTTCCGCCGATGCTGGGCGCAGGCGCGTGGGGCGAGTCGGACGCGGTGGCCCGCGTGCTCTCCCAGGTCCCAGGTAGCGCAGTCATCCACCACGACGGCCCGGGCCACACCCTCTACGGCACCAATGCCTGCGCCCGCGACCACCTCAACCGCTACCTCACCGACCGCACCCTGCCACCCCGGCAAACGAAATGCTGACCAGCCATGGGGGATGCCTCACGAAGCAGCCACGGGAACAACCCCGCAGCCCTCACGCCGGGGACGTCAGGATCTGCTGGCCGTCGGTGTTCCGTGCCAGCTGGCCCAAAGGGCCGCATACGAGCCGCCTTCGGCCACCAGCTCATCGTGCGACCCCAACTCGCTGATCCGCCCATCCTCCACGACCGCCACCCGGTCGGCATCGTGCGCCGTATAGAGCCGGTGCGCGATCGCGATCACCGTCCGTCCCTCCAGCACGGCGGCCAGCGATCGTTCCAGGTGCCTGGCCGCCCGGGGGTCGATGAGGGAGGTGGCCTCGTCCAGCACCAGGGTGTGCGGGTCGGCGAGCACCAGCCGGGCCAGTGCGAGCTGCTGGGCCTGGGCGGGCGAGACGGCCAGCCCGCCGGACCCGACCGTGGTGTCCAGCCCCGAGGGGAGCCCCTGCACCCAGTCGAGCGCGTCCACCGCCTCCAGCGCCTTGCCCACTGCCGCGTCGTCGGCGCCGGGCCGGGCGATCACGAGGTTGTCGCGCAAGGTGCCCTTGAACACGTGGTGCTCCTGGGTGACGAGCGCGACATGGCCCCGCAGTTCGTTCAGGGGCAGGTCCACGAGCGGCACGCCGCCCACGGTCACCGACCCGGTACGCGGCCCGTGGATGCCCGCCAGCAACCGCCCAAGCGTGGACTTGCCCGCCCCCGAAGGCCCCACCATGGCCAGCCGTTCGCCGGGCTCGACGGTCAGCGACACGCCGTGCAGCACGTCGCGCCCCTCTCGGTACGCGTACCGGACGCCGGCCGCCTCCAGCAGTTCCCCCGAGGGGCGTGCGGAGGAGGGCACCCGGTCGTCGGGCACGTTGGCCACGCCGAGCAGCCGCGCCATGGCGGCCCCGCCCACCTGCAGCTCGTCGATCCACATGAGGAACCTGTCGAGCGGGTCGATCAGCTGCTGGGCGTAGAGGGCGGCGGCGGTCACCTGGACGAGCGTCACCCAGCCGTTGGTGTAGAACAGCCCGCCGACCAGCAGCGCGCTCACCACCGGGATGACATAGCCCAGCTCGACGGCGGGATACCATACGACGCGCAGCCCGAGTGTGTACCGCTCGGCCGCATACGACCGCCGGATGTCCCCGTCGGTACGCGACCGGCGGCGCTCCTGGAGTCGGAGCGCCTCCACGGCCCGCGCGCCCTCGACGGTCTCCGCCAGCCCCTCGGTCATGTCGGAGTAGGCGGCGTTCTCGCGCAGGTAGCCGTCGCGCGCCCGCTTCAGATACCACCGGGTGGCGACCCAGATCACCGGCCCCGCGATCAGCATCGGCAGCATGAGCAGCGGGCTGACCAGCACCAGTGCACCTATGGTGATCACGAAGGTGACCATCGCGATCAGCGTCTCGGGCACTGCGTGCCGCACGGTGCGCGACAGGGAGTCCACGTCGCGGGAGGTCCTGGTGATCAGGTCACCGGCCCCGGCCCGCTCGACCGTGGACAGCGGCAGGGCGAGCACCTGGCCCACGAACTCCTCGCGCAGCTCGGCCAGCACCTTCTCCCCGAGCTTGGCGGAGGCCAGCACGGCGTACCGCATGAGGACGCCCTGCAGCAGCAGGAAGCCGCCGATGGCGACGGCCACGACGACGACGTTGACCTTGACACCGCGCTCGACGTTCTCGACGAGGGCGCCGAGCTGCCACGGCACGACGAGCCCGGCGACGGCGGCGAGCCCGTGCAGGAGCAGGGCCATCGTGAGCTGGCGCGGGTACTTCAACGTCAGCCGCCTGGCGTAGGCGCGCACCTGCTTCCGGTCGGCGACCGGCAGGATTTCGCGGGCCATAGGTCAGTCCTCCCCACGAGTTACGGTCGCTGCGTATTCGGGCGAGCTGTCCAGCAGCTGCCGGTGCGTGCCCTCGGCGAGCACCCGGCCGTCCTCCACGTAGATCACGTGGTCGGTACGGTCGAGCACCAGCGGGCTGGTCGTGCAGATCAGCGTGGTCTTGCCGACCCTGCTCCTGGCCAGCCGCTCGGCGATGCGGGCCTCGCTGTGGGCGTCGACGGCGCTGGTGGGCTCGACCAGGATGAGCACCTCCGGGTCGGCCAGCAGCGCCCTGACCAGCCGCAGCCGCTGCTGCTGCCCACCGGAGAACTCCCGCCCCGCCTCGGCCACCCACGTGTCGAGCCCGTCGGGCAGGGCCTCCACGATGTCCTCGGCGCAAGCGGTGTAAAGCGCCTGACGCACCTGCTCATCGGTGGCCCCGTTCCGCTTCGGCACACCCAACGCGCCACCGGTCCACTCGCCGTCTGCCGACCCGCCATCGCTCAGCTCACCACCGGTCAGCACCCCATTGGCCAGCTCACCGCCGATCAACCTGCCGTCCGTCAGCTCACCGCCGATCAACCTGCCGTCGGCCAGCTCACCACCGATCAATCCGCCATCGCGGAGCTCACCACCGATCAACTGGCCATCGGTCAGCAGGCCATTGGTCAGCTCACCGTCGGCCGGCTCATCGCCGGTCACCTTGCCGTCGGCGCCACCGTGCGCGGCCAACGTCCCGGATGCGTCGCCGCGCAGGTTCACCCCGTCGCCCGCCGCGCCGCTGAGGCCGCCGCCGACGTCCAACCGGCCAGTCGCGCCGCGGCCCACGTCCACCGGGCCGAGGGCGGCATGGCCACCATCCGGAACGGCGGCGGTGGCTGCGCGAACGTCCAGCTCGTCGCGGAGCCGGCCGGTGAACAGGCGGGCGCCGTTGTCGGCGACGAGGATGCGGGAGCGGACTTCGTCCATGGGCAGGCTGCTCAGCTCCGTCGCCCCGAATGTGACGTCACCGCCGGTGTAGCGGCCGAGCCGGTCGGCGATGGTGATGGCGTCCTCGGGCGCGTTCGCGGCAACCGCCGTGAGCACGCCCGGCTGGACGGTGACGCCGCTGTACGAGTCGCGCAGCACCCCGCCCTCGCTGCCCCCGGTGCCGCCGGTGACCTCGGGCTCGATGGACAGGATGCGGATCACGCGCCCGGCCGCCACGTGGCCCTTGGTGAGCTTGTCGGCGGCCTCGGTGAGCGTCCGCATCGGGCCGATCAGGAACACCGCGTACAGGTAGAACGCGACGAGTTGCCCCGTGGGGATCTCATGGGCGACGGCGAAGGAGGCGCCGACACCGGTGACGATCGCGATGAGGATGCCGGGCAGCAGGATCTGGGCGCCTTCGAGCACCGACTCGACCCGGGCCACGCGCACACCGGCGTGCCGCACCCGCTGCGACTCCTCCCGGTAGCGCTCGGCGAACACCTGCTCGCCGCCGATGCCGCGCAGCACCCGCAGCCCGGCGACGATGTCGGCGGCCCTGGTGGACAGGTCGCCGGTCAGCTCGCGCTGCCGGGCCTGCCGCCGGTGCAGGGGCCTGAGCAGCGGCCCGACGGCGACGGCCATGAGCGGCACGCCGAAGAGCACCAGCAGCCCGAGTGGCAGCGAGGTCGAGATGAGGATCACGGTGACGGTGACGATCGCCACGATCGAGCCGGTGGCGCGCAGCAGGATGTCCATCGAGCTGCCGATGTGGGCGATGTCGGAGTTACCGACGCTGACGACCTCGCCGGTCGAGAGCCGTTTCGGCAGCGTGGCGCCGAGCCTGGCGGCCTGCCTGGCGGTCAGCTGCACGGTGCGGTAGGCGGCGGCCAGCCAGTTGAAGACGGCCAGCCGGTGCCGCATGACCCCGGAGAACGCCTGCAGCAGCCCCAGCCCGAACAGGACCGACGCCCAGGTCAGCAGCGCCCCCGTGTCCTTGGTGGTGACGGCCTCGATGCCCTTCCCGAGCACGGCCGGCATCAACGCCTGCACCAGCCACCACAAGGTCGCGTAGCCGATGCCCGCGAGCAGGGATGGCGCCTGCCGCCGCGCGTTCCACCACAGGTAGCGGAGCGGGCTGCGAATGTCGGGCACGCCGGGATCGGCCTCAGGAAGGGAGCGCATAGCTTGACAAGATTGACAAGGCGCACCCCTCCCCGGCAAACGGTTTTCGCGCTGCTAGAACGCTCGCATCGCCCGCCACATCGCACGGCCAGACCGCCCGTAGCACCCACCAAGCCGCACTGCCAGGGGCGGCTCGAGCGCCGTGAGAGCAGTCCCTCTCCCTCCCACCCCGAACACGCCGGTCGCGAGGCCCAGGCACCCGACCTTTACAAAGCTCAGACATACACCCTGTGTAACAGAGAGTCACTTTCTGTGATGAAGTGGGGGTATGAGCGCCGAGGACGTCCTACTGAAGACCGGCCGCTTCCTGCGCAGGTCGACCACGAGCGGCGACCTGCGCACGCTCTACCTGACAGGTGGCACGGAAGGCGACGCCTTCTACCGCGACCGGTGGAGCCACGACAAGGTGGTCCGATCCACGCATGGGGTGAACTGCACGGGATCGTGCTCGTGGAAGGTGTACGTCAAGGACGGCATCATCACGTGGGAGACGCAGGAGACCGACTACCCGAGCGTGGGCCCCGACCGCCCCGAGTACGAACCGCGCGGCTGCCCCCGCGGCGCCGCCTTCTCCTGGTACACCTACTCGCCGACCCGGATCCGCTACCCGTACGCCAGGGGCGTCCTGGTCGAGATGTACGAAGAAGCGCGGCAACGCCTCGACGACCCCGTAGCCGCGTGGGCCGAAATCACGACAAATCCGGAAAAACGGCAAAAATACCAGAGCGCCCGCGGCAGAGGCGGCCTCGTCCGCGTCACCTGGGACCTGGCCACCGAGATGATCGCCGCCGCCCACGTCCACACCATCAAGACGTACGGCCCCGACCGGATCGCCGGCTTCTCCCCCACCCCGGCCATGTCGATGGTCTCCCAGGCCGTCGGCTCCCGCTTCGTGTCGCTGATCGGCGGCACCATGCTCTCGTTCTACGACTGGTACGCCGACCTGCCGGTGGCCTCCCCCCAGGTGTTCGGCGACCAGACCGACGTGCCCGAGTCCGCGGACTGGTGGGACGCCGCGTACCTGATGATGTGGGGCTCGAACGTGCCCGTCACCCGCACCCCCGACGCCCACTGGATGGCCGAGGCCCGCTACCGGGGCCAGAAGGTGATCGTCGTGAGCCCTGACTACAGCGACGCCGCCAAGTTCGCCGACGAGTTCCTGAGCGTGCGCCCGGGCACGGACGGCGCGCTGGCCATGGCCATGGGGCACGTCATACTCAAGGAGTTCTTCACCGGCCGCGCGACGCCGTTCTTCACCGATTACGTCAAGCGCTTCACGGACCTGCCCTTCCTCGTACGCCTCGAAGCACAAGCGGACGCCCACGTCCCCGGCAGGTTCCTCACGGCGAAAGACCTCGGCTCCCAGGAGGAGGCGGCGGAGTGGAAGACCGTCCTCCTCTCGCAGGAGGGCGACCCCGTGGTGCCGAACGGCTCGGCCGGCTTCCGCTGGACCGAGTCGGGCAAGGGCCGCTGGAACCTGAACCTGAACGGCGACCCCAAGCTGACCCTCCTGGGAGGAGAGACGGCGAAGGTGCTGCTGCCCCGCTTCGACGGCGGCGACCCGCTGGTCAGAGGCGTGCCGGTGACCCGGACAGAGGGCCACCTCGTCACCACGGTGTACGACCTGCTGCTGGCCCAGTACGGGGTCCCGCGCCAGGGGCTCCCCGGCGCCTGGCCGGCCGGCTACGAGGACGCCTCGGAGCCGTACACGCCGGCCTGGCAGGAGCCGATCACCGGCGTCCCCGCCGAGCGCGCCGCCAGGATCGCCAGGGAGTTCGCCAGAACGGCGGAGACCACGAAGGGCCGCTGCATGATCATCCTCGGGGCGGGCACCACGCAGTGGTTCCACGGCGACACGATCTACCGGGCGTTCCTGTCGCTCCTCCTGCTGACCGGGTGCCAGGGCCGCAACGGCGGCGGCTGGGCGCACTACGTGGGCCAGGAGAAATGCCGCCCGCACACCGGATGGTGGCTGCTGGCGAACGCCGCCGACTGGTCGCGGCCGCCACGGCAGGCCCCGGGCACGCCGTTCTGGTATCTGCACACCGACCAGTGGCGCTACGACCGCTTCGACGCCGGCGAGCTGGCCTCGCCCCTCGCCCGCGGCGCCTTCCGCGGCAGGCACACCGCCGACCTGGTGACGGAGGCCGTGCGGAACGGCTGGATGCCGATGTCCCCCACGTTCGACCGCAACCCGCTGGACCTCGGCGACGCCGGCGACCCCATCGCGCACACCCGCGCCGAGCTGCGCGCGGGCCGGCTCCGGTACGCCGCCGAGGACCCGGACGACCCCCGCAACTGGCCACGCGTGCTCACCCTCTGGCGCTCGAACCTCTTCGGCTCCTCGGCCAAGGGCAACGAGTACTTCCTGCACCACCTCCTGGGCACGGCCTCCAACCTGGAGCACCCCGACGAGCAGGCGGCGCGCGGCAAGCTCGACCTCCTGCTGACGCTCGACTTCAGGATGACGTCCTCGACGATCTTCTCCGACATCGTGCTGCCGGCCGCCACCTGGTACGAGAAGCACGACCTGTCGTCCACGGACCTGCATCCGTTCGTGCACGCGTTCAACCCGGCGATCAACCCGCCCTGGGAGACAAAGACCGACTTTTCCGCCTTCCACGCCATCGCCCGCGCCTTCAGCACCCTCGCCAAGGACTACCTGGGCGTCCGCAGGGACGTGGTGGCCGTGGCGCACCAGCACGACACACCCGGCGAGATCACCCACGCCCGCGAGCCCGCCCTCCATGTGGTCGAACGCGACTACGGCGCGATCGCCGAGAAACTGGCCGCGCTCGGCCCGCTCACGGAGAAACTCGGCCTCCCGGTCAAGGGCGTGACCTTCATGCCAGACGAGGAGGTCGCCTGGCTCGGCCAGCGCTGCCGGCTCGTCCCTCGCGGCGTGGCCAAAGGAAGGCCCGAGCTGGACACCGACGCCAAGGTCTGCGAGACCATCCTCGCCCTGTCGGGCGTGAGCAACGGCCGGCTGGCCGCCCAGGGCTTCCGGCAGCTCGCCGAGCGCACCGGCGCCGACCTCGGCGGCCTGGCCCACGAGGGACACCGGATCGTCTTCTCCGACACCCAGGCCAGACCCGTCAGCGTCGCCACGAGCCCCGAGTGGTCGGGCAAGGAGTCGTACGACCGCCGCTACTCCCCCTTCACGATCAACGTCGAGCACGGCAAGCCCTGGCACACCCTCACCGGTCGCATGCACTTCTTCCTCGACCACGACTGGATGCACGAGTACGGCGAGGCGTTGCCGATCTACCGCCCCCCGCTGGACCTGGCGGCGCTCCTGGGCGAGACCGGCACGCTGCGCTTCCTCACCCCGCACAGCAAGTGGTCGCTGCACTCCGAATACCAGGACAACCTGCTCATGCTGACGCTCTCCCGCGGCGGCCCGACGATCTGGATGTCCGTGGAGGACGCGGCCAGGATCGGCGTGGCCGACAACGACTGGGTCGAGGCGGTCAACCGCAACGGCGTGGTCGTCGCCAGGGCGATCGTCTCGTATCGGATGCCACCGGGCACGGTCTACATGCACCACGCCCAGGACCGCCTGATCGACGTGCCGAAGTCGGAGGCGACCGGCCGCCGGGGCGGCATCCACAACGCGCTGACCAGGATCCTCATCAAGCCGACCCACATGATCGGCGGCCACGCCCAGCTCTCGTACGCCTTCAACTACCTCGGCCCCACCGGCAACCAGCGCGACGAGATCACGGTGATCCGCCGCCGCGGCCAGGAGGTGATTTACTGATGCGGATCATGGCCCAGATCGCCATGGTGATGAACCTGGACAAGTGCATCGGCTGCCACACCTGCTCGGTCACCTGCAAGCAGACCTGGACCAACCGGCCCGGCGTCGAGTACGTCTGGTTCCAGAACGTCGAGACCCGCCCCGGCCAGGGCTACCCCAGAGGCTACGAGGACCAGGACCGCTGGCGCGGCGGCTGGACGCTCGACCGCAAGGGCAGGCTCACCCTCCGGGCCGGCGGCCGCCTCCGCAAGCTGCTCGGCATCTTCGCCAACCCGCTCATGCCGTCCATCCAGGACTACTACGAGCCCTGGACGTACGACTACGAGAACCTCACGAACACCCCGCTCACCGACGACGTCCCCGTCGCACCACCCCGATCACTGATCACCAACGAGCCTGCGAAGATCCGCTGGAGCGCGAACTGGGACGACAACCTCGCCGGCGACCCCACCCCCGATCCCGTCCTGGCCAAGGTGTCAGAGCAGGTCAAACTGGCCTTCGAGCAGGCGTTCATGTTCTACCTGCCGCGCATCTGCGAGCACTGCCTCAACCCTTCGTGCGTGGCCTCCTGCCCGTCGGGCGCCCTGTACAAGCGCGAGGAGGACGGCATCGTGCTGGTGGACCAGGACCGGTGCCGCGGGTGGCGCATGTGCGTGACGGGCTGCCCGTACAAGAAGGTGTACTTCAACCACAAGACCGGCAAGGCCGAGAAGTGCAATTTCTGCTACCCCCGGGTCGAGGTGGGCCTGCCCACGGTCTGCTCGGAGACCTGCGTCGGCCGCCTCCGCTACCTCGGGGTCCTGCTGTACGACGCCGACCGCGTCACCGAGGTCGCCTCGGTCGCCGACGAGCGCGACCTGTACGAGGCCCAGCTCGACCTCTTCGTCGACCCTGAGGACCCGGCCGTCGCCACCGCGGACCTGCCTGCCGAGTGGCTGGAGGCCGCCCGCAGATCGCCCGTATACCACCTGATCAAGAAATACCGGATCGCGCTCCCCCTGCACCCGGAGTACAGGACGCTGCCGATGGTCTGGTACGTCCCCCCACTCTCCCCCGTCGTGGACGCGCTCGCCGGCGGCGGCCACGACGGCGAGGACGCGGTCAACCTGTTCGCCGCCATCGAGTCGCTCCGCATCCCCATCGGCTACCTGGCCGAGCTGTTCACCGCCGGCGACCCGGCTCCCGTGACCGCCGCGCTGCGCCGCCTGGCCGCGATGCGCTCGTACATGCGCGCGGTCAATCTGGGCGAGCCGCCGGTGCTGGCCGACGCGGGCCTGTCCGAGGACGAGGTACGCGACATGTACCGGCTGCTGGCGCTGGCCAAGTACGACGAGCGCTACGTCATCCCGACCGCCTACGGCAACCCGCCAGGAGTTGTGGAGGAGGTCGGCTGCCCCCACGACTACGACTCGGGGCGCGGCATGCAACCCCCGTTCGGTGAGGCGTCGGGCCGTCCCGTGCCCGTCTCGATCGAGAGCTTCCACGGCCTGAAGGAGCGCCAGACCAGCGACGACGTCACCCACGACAGGGTGAACCTGCTCAACTGGGACGGTCGCGGCACCCCGGCCGGGCTGTTCCCGCCCAGGCGGAGGAAGTCATGAAGAGGCCGGTGATCTGGCAGGCCGCCGCGCACCTGCTGGCCTACCCCGATGAGCGCTTCTGGCGCCGCCTCCCGCTGATCAAGGACGCGGCGGAACCGTACTTCGCCGAGTTCCTCTCCCTGGCCGCCGAGCTGGGTCCCGGCGAGCTGGCCGCGCACTACGTCGAGACATTCGACCTGGACCGGCGCTGCTGCCTCTACCTGACCTACTACACCGACGGCGACACCCGCCGCCGCGGCGAGTCCCTGACGGCGCTGAAACGGCGCTATCGGGCCGCCGGATGGGAGCTGGTGGACGACGAACTGCCCGACTTCCTGCCGGTCGTGCTGGAGTTCGCCGCGCTCGACCCCTCGGGCGCCGCGCTGCTCCAAGAGCACCGGGTGGGGCTGGAGCTGCTGCTGGCCGCCCTGAGCGGGCGCGGGTCGCCGTACGCGCACGTGATCGGCGCCGTGTGTGGCGCGCTCCCGCCGCTCACGGCCGCCCAGCGGGCGACGGCCCGGAGGCTGGCCGCGGGCGGGCCACCGGCCGAGACCGTCGGGAGGTATCGGTGACCTCGGGTGAGAGCCTGCTCTGGATCGTCATGCCCTACCTCACCATCGTGATCTTCGTGGGTGGTGTGATCTGGCGCTACCGATACGACAGATTCGGCTGGACCACCCGCTCCTCCCAGCTCTACGAGAGCCGGCTGCTGCGCGTGGCCAGCCCGCTGTTCCACTACGCACTGCTCTTCGTGATCGTCGGCCACGTGATCGGCGTGCTCATCCCGGTGCGCTGGACCGACGCCATCGGCGTGTCCAACGACGCCTACCACGCGAACGCGCTGGTCTGGGGCGGGCTGGCCGGGCTGGCCACGCTCGTGGGGCTGGGCCTGCTGATCTACCGCCGCCGCGTCCACGGCCCGGTGTTCCTGGCGACCACGGCCAACGACAAGATCATGTACGTGGTGCTGGCCGCGGCGATCGTCTCGGGCGTGGTGACGACGGCGGCGGGGTTCGTGCCGAGCGAGGTGAGCTACCGGACCACGGTCGCGCCCTGGTTCCGTGGCGTGCTCATCCTGCAGCCGGACACGACCGCCATGGGGCATGCGAGCGGTCTTTACAAGGTGCACACACTTTTCGGAATGGCGCTGTTCGTACTTTTCCCGTTCAGCCGCCTGGTGCATGCGCTTTCCGCCCCGTTGGGCTATTTGTTCCGTCCTTACATCGTGTATCGGAGGCGGCCGAGGTAGCGTGCCGCGGGTCCCGGGAGGGGTTCCGGTACGCCAGAATCGACCCTTGTGAAGCACGGGTACACCAACAGCACGTTCGGCGACGGCGCCCTGGTCGTGAAGTGCTACCAGGGCCCTGAGGCGGCGTTCAGGCTCAGCACGGAGACCAGATACCTGCGCCGCCTGCGCGGCCGCATCCCGGTTCCCCGCGTTCACAAGATCACCGAAACGAGCCTGACCACCCGCTTCGTCTCCGGCGCCCACGGCCAGGACCTCCTGGACGAGGGCCGCGCCGTGGAGGTGCTCACGGAGTGCGGCCGGGTCCTGGGCGGCATCCACCGGCTGGGCATCGTGCACGGGGACTACGGCCCGCAGAACATGCTGTTCGACCCGGCCACGTTCGAGACGACCGCGATCCTCGACTGGGAATGGGCCCACCCGGGCCGGCCGGTCGAGGACCTGGCGTGGTGTGAGTGGATCATCCGCAGCCACCACCCCGAGCACGTGCCGCTGCTGCCGCACTTCTTCGCCGCCTACGACGGCGCCGTCCCCGGGTGGGCGGAGCGCCAGGCGGCCATGCTGGCGCGCTGCCGCGACCTGCTCGACTTCTGCGCCCGGTGGGAGCCGGGCGGGGGCGGCGAGAAAGTCTGGCGCGAACGCCTCGACGCCACGGCCGCCTGGACCGAGTAGCCAGGGGACGGCGGGCCCCGGCGCCCTGGCAGGGCGATCACCCCCGACCCTGGCGGGCCGATCACCCCCGGGTGGCGTGCATCTCCTGCTCGAACTCGAACTCACCGCCCGGTGCCGCGATCCATCCCCGCCACACGAACGACGTGCCGGTGACGTCGGAGAACGCCCACCTCGCCCGCGTCCCGTCCGCCGCCGTCCCCTCCTGCAGCATCCCGTCCCCGTCCGGCCGCCCGATCTGGCTGACGTATACGCCGTGGCGCGGGTCCTGCCAGGTGATGTGCCACACCTTCGCCGTACGGTCGTAGCAGCGAATGGTCGTGCCCCGCGGCCCGGCGTCCGGCGAGTAGAGCACGTCCTGGACCGCCAGCCCGCCGAGCACCCAGCCGAAGCACCACCGCTCCTGAACGGTCCGCCAGTCGCCGTCCGCCGTGCGATAGCGGTTGCGGATGCTCCAGTCGCCGACGAGGCGCCCGTACAGCATGAGCTCCTCGACGTGCTCCGGGTCGGGCCCACCGGCGCCGAGGATCTCCAGCATCGAGGTCATGGGGAACCACGCTCCTGACATGTCACAACACGATCCGACCCACCCAGCGTCGCAACCAACCCCGGCCAATGGCTTGAACATTCTTGCTGCTCCTGGAGCACCGGCTCTTCCGGTTCTCAACGCGCTGCATGTCCTGCGGACCACCGGGCGCCCCGGGCCAGGAGCCCAGCCGGCCCGGTCCTTCGCACCCCAGGGCGCGACGGCCTTGGCCTCAGCGGGGGCGCAGTTCCCTGATCAACGCCACCGCCGCGTCGAGCATCCCGACCTCCCGCGAGGTCAGTCCCCGATCCGCACCCCGCCTGGCTCCGGCCCGGTCGAGCTCGCCGCCGAAGTCCATGGCGTCGTCACCGAGCCCGTCGAGCAATGCGACCAGCACCGACCGAGCCGCCGCCGCCGCGAACCCGTTCTCCTCATCGACCGCGACCTGCGCGACGATCACCGCCGACATGGCGCAGTCCAGCCCCGGAGCCCCCTCCCGGCTGTTGCACCAGTCGATCACGAACGGCCCGCGCGGCGTCAGCATCACGTTGTCCGGATGCAGATCGAGATGCAGCACGCGATCGCGGGGATCGCCGGAGACCCGGGGCGGGATCGCGTGCAACTGCCGAAGCAGCCGCGCCGTGACCCGCCCCACCTCCTCGGGCTCGATCTCCCCGTCGATCAGCGCCCGCAACATCGTCGGCCCGGACAGCCGCCGCATCACCAGATCGGTGGACCGCCCATCACTGAGGCCGGGGTAGACGTCGGGCACCGGGAACCCGTGCTCCGCCACGTAGGCCATGACCGCCACCTCCCGCCTCGCGTCGATGGCGGCGCGGTAGCGCCGCAGCACCCGTTCACCATCGATCGCGTACACGTCCGCGCTCCGCCCGGACCCCAGCAGCTCACCGATCTCCATCCGCCCAACCTACCGCCGGGGGTGGCCTTTAATAACAGCCGTGTAATTGGACCGACGACTCTGGAGTCGCGACAGATGCCGATGTATGCATACATGGTGGGCAAGGAAGGAACAATCTAGCCATACGGGTGGCATCTATGGCGCGACGAGTACCCCGCAAAAAGGCAAGGAGGAGCCGCTCGCGCCGGAGACGACATCCCAAACGCAACAGTGCGCTCACGATTCTCATCACGGAAATTCTCAGCATCGTCGTCATCAGCATTTCCATCGTACGCAAGGATTGGGCCGCTGTCGGCTGGGCCGCCTGCGTGGCGGTGGCGATCCCCTGCTGGATCATCGCCTGGCAGATTCCCACGCGCTGCGGAGTCACCACGTTGAAGGGCCGGCCCTGTCAGAACCCGACGAAAGGCATACTGTTCGGCTGCGGAAAACATACGTGGGACAAACTGCTGGCGAGGTTCGGCCTCAAGCGCCGCCCAGCTACGCAAACCAGGCACAGAGCAGCCCCTGCGAGCCCACCGCGCCCAGCCGACGCAGCGGCATTTCACGAATTACCGGACAACTCAACGGTCGCCGTTCATGTCGTGGAAAGCCGCCGCGACTTCTTCGCATTCTGGCTGGCGTTAATTGCGACTCTCGCGGGCTCCATATCGGCAGCCAAAGACATCACCGACATATTCAAGGAGGACGGCTGACGGTGAACAGAGTCGTAGACGTGCTGTTCGATCATCTCGCTAGTCCTCTGGTCACGTGACCATGGCAAGCTCCACGGCCGAGATGGGACGGAAAGTGGACAGCGCTGCCACCAGGTCAGCCTCAGCGATACTCGAACCGTTGAGCATGACCAGCGCATCGCCCGACCTGGCGAAGACGGTGACCCAGGAGGACCCGGCACCGGTCCGGACCCATCGGTCTCCCGGGAGCGATTTGCATCGCAGCGGAACTCCAAAGTCCTCGGTGACCGCCAGGCAGGAATCCCGCGGGTTTCCAGCCGCGGCGGGCCAGACCGTGACCTGGATCTCGGAGAATCCCCGATTCGGCGTGGCGTCCCGCCAGTACTCCAGCCAGGTGGACGGTTCCGGCTCCCGCTGCCCGGCGGCATTGAGATCCACGTGGACCAGCCGGTAACCCTGGATCGCTGGAGCGATCAGCGGCACGCCGGACCTCTCGAAGCTGCGGAGTTCAAACCAGGCGAGGATCTGCGGCTTGTACTGCGCCGCGCCCCAGGATCCGAGGGGCACGACTACGGCCAGGGCTACCGCCCACCAGCGAAGGGGCACCATGAACGACCACGCCGACAGGGCGAAGCCGACCACACCACCGACCACGTAGACAGGGGCGACAAGGGCCGGTAGAGGGCCGAATAGGTCCGACTCCGGCACCGGCACCGGCACCAGCACCGCGAGGGCACCAATGAGCAACCAAGTCGCAGAGCCCCCGGCAAGACCGACCACGCCCCAGCGCGGCAGCCCGGCCAGCCGCGTGCCTACCGTGCCCAGGATTATCGCCAGGAGGAACATGGCCACCGGGAGAACGGTCCCGTCGAGCTCTTCCCCCTGCATGTCCGCCCAGATGATGGCCGTGGGGATGCCCGTCACCAACCCGATGAGGGCTGCACGCCCCAGGACAGCCTTGGTCGGTAAATCCTGCATGTCCCTATTGTTGTCGCTGACCATGCCAGAACGCGTGTTGACTTGGTGGCTATCGGGCCAGTGCCGCAAAGAGCAGACGGTCTCGCCACTGCCCTCGCACATACAGGTGTTCGTGTAGATGGCCTTCGCGTCGCATGCCGATCTTGGCGAGGACTCGGGCCGAGGCGGTGTTGTCGGGATCGCAGGTGGCAGAGACTTTGTGCAGGCCGAGCTCATGGTGGCCCCAGCGAAGGAGGGCGCGGGCGGCTTCACTCGCGTATCCCTTTCCCCACCATCGGTGGTGTACGACGTAGCCCATTTCTCCACGCTGGTGGGAGGCGCTGGTGACCCGTAGTTCTGTCGATCCCCTCTGTGCCAGGCTCTACTGAGACAAACAGGATGAACACCCCAAGCTGGTAGAGCAGGGCGAGAACAGGTACTACCTTCGGTGACCATGACCATGCACGACCTCCAGGACGACGACGCCGGCGATGGCCCTCGAG
>NZ_VCJS01000278.1 GCF_005893125.1 Nonomuraea basaltis
GGGCGGGCTGGTTGAATGGACGGCATGTCCCTGGACTCCAAGATCGCCGCACGGTTGAAGCGCAACCCGGAAGGCCTCGTTCCCGCGATCGCCCAGCAATTCGACACCGGCGAGGTGCTCATGCTGGCCTGGATGAACGACGAGGCGCTGCATCGCACGCTCACCACCGGCCGGGCCACCTACTGGTCCCGCAGCCGCGGCGAGTTCTGGGTGAAGGGCGACACCTCCGGCCACGTCCAGCACGTCAAGGCGGTGGCGCTCGACTGCGACGGCGACACCGTCCTGGTCAAGGTCGACCAGGTCGGCGCCGCCTGCCACACGGGGGACCGCACCTGCTTCGACGCCGACCAGCTTCAGATCCCGCTCGGCTAGGCGCCCCATGGAGTCCAAAGGCGACGACAGGCCGGCGGCGGCACGCAGGGAGCTGTGGGCCTGGCTGGCGGGCACCGTCCTGGGCTGCCTCCTCGTGCTGCTGGCCGCCGGCCGGACCTGGGCGCGGGTGGCGGAGGCAGCGGCTCAGGCGCCCGCGGGGGGCGACCTCAGCCCGGTCCTGACGCCCGTGGCGCTGGCCGGCCTGGCCGGAGTGGTGGCCGTGCTGGCCACCAAGGGCGCCGGCCGCCGCGCCGTCGGAGGGCTGCTGGCCCTCTGCGGGGCCGGCGCGGCCGCAGGCACGTGGGCGGCGCTGGACGACACCGCCGTGACCGGCTGGCTCGCCGAGCACAACGCCCTGCGCGGCGCCGCCGGCCTCGCGTACGAGATCGCCCCGCTCTGGCCGGTCGTGGCCGCCGCCGGAGCGGCCCTGATGATCGCTGGAGGAGCCTTCGCGATCGTGCGCGGCGGCAGGTGGACGGGCATGTCCGCGCGGTACGAACGGAGCGCGGGCGACGGCGGCGCCGCGCGGGCCGACGACGACAAGGCGCTCTGGGACGCGCTCGACCGCGGGGACGACCCCACCGAATCCCGGTGAAACTCCGCAGCCACCGAGCGGAGGCGAGTATGGTCGGCTGCCTTAGCGCCGCCGCCTCCCTGGTCGACTCCTGACCGCCAATTCGTCGCCTGCGTAGCCGGACCGTGACGCCATGCTTGCGGTCCGATTACGAATCATCCGCAAATTGGACATTAGTCAAACCTAGGTGATGCATTCTCGCTAGGCTGCCGCGCACTCGCCACAAAGATGACGACTTGAGGAGTCATAGCATGACCTACGGTAACCAGGGCGACGGCGGCTACGGCCAGCAGCCTCCGAGCGGCGGCGGCGGCTATGGGGGTGGCTACGGCCAGCAGCCCCCGAGCGGTGGCGGCGGCTACGGCCAGCAGCCTCCGAGTGGTGGCGGCTACGGCCAGCAGCCTCCGAGTGGTGGCGGCTACGGCCAGCAGCCCCCGAGCGGCGGTGGCTACGGTGGTGGCGGCTATGGGCAGCAGCCTCCCGGCGGCGGCTACGGCGCCCCCGGGCCGGGGCAGCAGCCGCCGGACAACCAGCTGGTCCCGGCCATCCTCACCACCCTGTTCTGCTGTCTGCCGTTCGGCATCGTGGCGATCGTCAAGTCGTCGCAGGTGAACCAGAAGTGGCAGGTCGGCGACTACCAGGGCGCGATGCAGGCGGCCGAAGAGGCCAAGACGTGGTGGAAGCGCAGCCTGATCTTCGGCGCCATCTCGATCGTCCTGATCATCATTGCCTACATCGTGTTCTTCGTCGTGTTGGCCGCCAGCGTGTCGTCCCAGTACCCCACGACGTACTAGGCCGCCACTCCGAGGACCAGCACGTACGGAAGGCGGATACTAGGAGCATGAACATCGCAACAGCCGGGCGGCGCGACACGAATCGACTCAAGGGTCTGCTCGCGCCGCTCGGTGTTGCGGCCGGGGCCGGCGCGGTGGTCGCGTTCGTCGGCGTGGTGGACCCCAACCAGCCCGGTCACTACCCGACCTGCCCGTTCCTGTGGATCACCGGCCTCTACTGCCCGGGCTGCGGCACGCTGCGCACCATCCACGCGCTGGCGCACCTCGACCCGGTGGCCGCGCTCGGACTCAACCCGCTCGCCGTGGCGATGATCCCGTTCCTGCTGTTCTGGTGGGGCAGGTGGGTCGTGCGCGCCTGGCAGGGCAGGCCCAGACGCGTGACGCTCGCCCATCCGGCGTGGCTGTGGGCCTTCCTCGCGGTCGTCATGGTGTACTGGGTCGTCCGTAACCTGCCGTTCGGGGCGTTCCTCGCGCCCTAGCCGGGGGCCTGTGGTGAGGCGACCCCGCATGGGCCGATACCATCGCAGGACAAGGCGGAGAGCGGACGCGACGCGAACTCTCAGCCACCCCCACAGTCGACCGGAGGGACCCCAAGCGCGTGAGTGAGCGGACGGAAGGGCCGAGTGTCCTCGACGACATCCTCGACGGGGTGCGCGCCGACCTCGCCGCACGCCAGCAGGCCGTGTCCATCGACGAGCTCAAGCAGCGGGCCGATCGGGCGCAGGCGCCCAGAGACGCGATGGCCGCACTCGGGGGTGACCGGATCTCGGTGATCGCCGAGGTCAAGCGCTCGAGCCCGTCCAAGGGCGCGCTGGCCGCGATCGCCGATCCCGCCGCGCTGGCGGCCGACTACGAGGCCGGCGGAGCGCACGTCATCAGCGTCCTGACCGAGCGCCGCAAGTTCGGGGGCAGCCTCGACGACCTGGCCGCGGTCCGCGCCAGGGTCGACATCCCGATCCTGCGCAAAGACTTCATCCTGACCTCCTATCAGCTGTGGGAGGCCAGGGCCCACGGCGCCGACCTGGCGCTGCTGATGGTCGTCTGCCTCGAGCAGGAGGCCCTGGTGTCGCTGATCGAGCGGGCCGAGTCGATCGGGCTCACCCCGCTGGTCGAGGTGCACACCGAGGACGAGCTCGACCGCGCGGTCGCCGCCGGGGCCCGGGTCATCGGGATCAACGCCCGCAATCTGAAGACACTCGAGGTCGACCGCGAGGTCTTCGCGAAGCTGGCGCCGAAGATCCCCGATAATGTGATCAAGATCGCCGAGTCGGGCGTGCGCGGCCCGCACGACCTGCTCGCCTACGCCAGGGGCGGCGCCGACGCCGTCCTGGTGGGGGAGAGCCTGGTCACCGGCAAGGACCCGCGCAAGGCAGTGGAGGCGCTGGTGACCGCCGGCGCCCACCCGTCGACGCGCCCCGACCACTCAGCAGAGGGATAGCAGTGGCAAAAGAAGGCTTCATCCTGACCGCCGCGGACCTGGCGGGCAACGGCGCGCACGGCGACGACCCGGACGTGCACGGCAAGTTCGGCATCTTCGGCGGCCGATACGTGCCCGAGGCGCTCATCCCGGCGCTGGACGAGGTCGCCGCGGTCTACGAGAAGGCCAAGAACGACGCGCAGTTCCTGCGCGAGTTCGACCACCTGCTGCGCACCTACGCCGGCCGGCCCACCACGCTCACCGACGTGTCGCGCTTCGGCGAGCAGGCCGGCGGCGCCAGGATCGTGCTCAAGCGGGAGGACCTCACCCACACGGGCGCACACAAGATCAACAACGTGCTGGGTCAGGCGCTGCTCACCAAGCGGCTGGGCAAGAAGCGGGTGATCGCCGAGACCGGCGCCGGCCAGCACGGCGTGGCCACCGCCACCGCCGCGGCCCTGCTCGGCCTGGAGTGCGTCATCTACATGGGCGCGGTCGACTGCGAGCGCCAGGCGCTCAACGTGGCGAGGATGAAGCTGCTGGGCGCCACCGTGGTGCCGGTGACGAACGGCTCCCAGACGCTGAAGGACGCCATCAACGAGGCGTTCCGCGACTGGGTGACCAACGTCGACACCACCCACTACCTGTTCGGCACGGTGGCCGGGCCGCACCCGTTCCCCGAGATCGTGCGCGACTTCGCCCGCATCATCGGCGTCGAGGCCCGCCGCCAGATGCTGGAGCTGACCGGCAAGCTGCCGGACGCGGTGTGCGCGGCGGTCGGCGGCGGCAGCAACGCGATCGGCATCTTCCACGCCTTCCTCGGCGACGAGGGCGTCGCGCTGCACGGCTACGAGGCGGCGGGGCACGGCCTGGACAGCGGCCAGCACGCGCTCACGCTCACCGCGGGCTCGGTCGGCGTGCTGCACGGCTCGCGCACCTACGTGCTGCAGGACGACGAGGGCCAGACCATCGAGTCCCACTCGATCTCGGCCGGGCTCGACTACCCGGGCGTCGGCCCGGAGCACGCGTGGCTGAAGGACTCCGGCCGGGCCACCTACCACGGCGTCACCGACGACCAGGCGATGGCCGCGTTCTCGCTGCTGGCCAGGACCGAGGGCATCATCCCGGCCATCGAGTCCTCCCACGCCCTGGCGGGCGCGCTGGAGCTCGGCCGCGAGCTCGGCCCCGAGGCGACCATCCTGGTCAACCTCTCCGGGCGCGGCGACAAGGACATGGGCACGGCCATGAAGTACTTCAACCTGTGACGAGTCGCCACACCGGCGCGGGCGTTCCTGGGCGGCCCCGCCGCGAGGCATCATGGTGAGACTCGACCTTCGAAACGGACAGACATGACGACTCTTCAGACGGTGTTCGCCAAGGCGAAGGCGGACAACCGGGCCGCGCTCGTCGGCTACCTGCCCGCGGGCTTCCCCTCCAAGGACGGCGCCATCGCCGCCGCCGCGGCCCTGGTCGAGGCCGGCTGCGACGTCATCGAGATCGGCCTGCCCTACTCCGACCCGCTCATGGACGGGCCGACGATCCAGGACGCGGTGCACAGGTCGCTGGTCAACGGCACGCGCATCGCCGACGTGATGCGCACGGTCGAAGGGGTGGCCGCCACCGGTGCCGCCACGCTCGTCATGACGTACTGGAACCCGATCGACCGCTACGGCGCCGACCGGTTCGCCCGCGACCTGGCCAGCGCGGGCGGCGTGGGCACGATCACGCCCGACCTGACGCCCGAGGAGTCCGAGCCGTGGCGCGCGGCCTCGGCGGCCGCCGGCATCGACACGGTGTTCCTGGTGGCGCCCAGCTCGACGGAGGCGCGCATCAAGGCCGTCGTCGACTGCTGCACCGGCTTCGTGTACGCCGCCTCCCTGATGGGCGTCACGGGCGCCAGGGAGAGCGTGAACGTCGCCGCCGAGGGCCTGGTCGCGCGGACGCGCGCGCACACCGACCTGCCGGTGTGCGTCGGACTGGGGGTCGGCACGGGCGCGCAGGCGGCCGAGGTGGCGGCCTACGCCGACGGGGTCATCGTGGGGTCGGCGTTCATCCGGCGCCTGCTGGACGCGCCCGACGAGGCCGCGGGCTACGCGTCCATCGCGGCCCTCGCCGGCGACATGGCCCGGGGGATGCGCCGCTGACGCGTGGTGTGGCCGAGCGCGGTTCCCTCTTGCCGGGGAGCCGCGCTTTACCGTTTATGTCAGATGGTGTGACGAAATTTCCGGACAAGTGCGAAGATCTGGCGCGTAAGTCCATGGCGTGCCCTGCCGCGCCGGGTGATGATCGGGGCTCCCGAGCGGTGCGACGCATGACCCGGAAGGACACCTATGCGTCAAGGTCCCGTTGTCTTCGCAGCAGCCCTCACACTCGCGGCCACGGCCATGGCCGCCCCGCCCGCCGCCGGCCCGTCCGGCGCGAGGCTCCCCGCCGCCGAGCCCGCCGCCGCGGTCGAGGAGGCCGGGCGCGGCGCGGCGGTCGCCCAGCCGGAGACTCCCACCCCGGCTCCCACGCCCACGTTCGAGCCGCCCTCTCCCGAGCCCTCGCCGACCGGCGCGCCGCCGCCGAGCCCCACCGTGCAGAACCTGCCGCCCGCACCCGCGCGGGTGGCCGAGCCGATCGCGATCGCGTCGGCGGCGCTGCGCGTGGAGCTGGACCCGGCCTTCCCGCGCGTCCTGCGGTACGTGGACCGGGCGAGCGGCGCCACGCTCGGCGGCGGCGCGGGCGTGCCCGCCGTCGTGCTGAACGGCGCGGCGCGGCCCGCCACCGTGGCGCTGACCTCGAACGACGGAGCGACCGCCCGCTACCGGCTGACCTTCGCCGAGCTGCCGGGAGTGGCCCTGGGGGCGAGCGTCGGGGTGAAGGGCCGGGTGACGACGTTCAGGATCGACTCGGTGGCCGACACCGAGGCGTTCCGCGTCGGCACGATCGACTTACCCGGGCACGACCTGGTGTCCGTGTCGAGCGAGCAGTCCGGCGCGGCGACCGCGTTCACCAGGCTCGACCCGAACTCGACCCGCACCGCGGACGTGTTCGCCCCGGTCAACCGGGACACCGCGCCCGACGCGGCCCCGGTCGGGGCGACGTACGCCATCGTGAACACCGATCGGCTGGCCGCGGCCATCGAGTCGAACTCCACCTACGACCGCCCCTCGGGCGTCACCGACCGGGACGCGGCCAGGTTCTGGCACCAGGCCAGGAAGGACGCCGGCGGCGCGGTCACGGTGGGCGTGTGGAGCGGGCAGTGGACGTACCGGGCGGACGGGTCGCCGTTCACCGAGGAGGCGCCCTGGGCCAAGGTCGCGGTCACCCCCGACGCCAACGGCGACCGGACGGTGGACTGGCAGGACGGCGCGGTCGCGTTCCGGGGCATCGGCGTCAAGGCGCTGGGCGCCGAGCAGACCAAGGAGCGGGTGGTGATCCACATCCCGTTCAACTTCTCCAGCCAGGCCACGCACCCGTTCCTGCGCACACTCGACGACGTCAAGCGCATCTCGCTGGCCACCGACGGGCTGGGGCAGCTCGCGCTCCTCAAGGGCTACCAGTCCGAGGGCCACGACGCGGCGCACCCCGACTACGGCGGCAACTACAACCGCCGCGCCGGCGGCCTCGGGGACCTGAACACGCTGCTCAAGGCCGGCAAGGGCTGGAACGCCGCGTTCGGCGTGCACGTCAACGCCACCGAGTCCTACCCCGAGGCCAAGACCTTCAGCGAGCAACTGGTCGACAAGGACGCCAAGGGCTGGAACTGGCTCGACCAGGCGTACCTGATCGACCAGCGCGGCGACCTCGCCAGGGGGACGCTCCCCAGGAGGTTCCGTCAGCTGCGCGACGAGACCGACCCGAACCTCGCGGTGCTGTACGTGGACGTGTTCCGGCCGTTCGGCTGGGTCGCCGACCGCACGCTGGCCGAGCTGCGCGCGCAGGGCTGGCAGGTGACCACGGAGTGGTCGGACAAGCTGGAGCGGTCGTCGCTGTGGGCGCACTGGGCCAACGACCTCAACTACGGCGGGGTCACCAACAAGGGCCTGAATTCGCAGATCATCCGGTTCATCCGCAATCACGAGAAGGACGTCTGGAACGCGCATCCGATCCTCGGCAACGCCCGCATCGTCGAGTTCGAGGGCTGGACGGCGGAGAACGACTTCACCGCCTTCTACCGCAACATCTGGGAGCACAACCTGCCGGCCAAGTTCCTGCAGCACCACAAGATCATGGACTGGGGCGCGGACGAGATCGTCTTCACCGGCGGGGTGCGCGGGACGTACCGGAACGGGAAGAGGGAATGGTTCGCGGGCGGGCGCAAGGTGCTCGACGGGGGCACGTACCTGCTGCCGTGGCGGGGAAGGCTCTACCACTACAACCCCGGCGGCGGGAGCACCACCTGGGACGCCGACCGGGCGATGACCGTCTACAAGCTCACCGACCAGGGCCGCGTCCCCGTGGGCACGGTCACTCCCGCCGGCGGGAAGATCACGCTGCGGGCGGAGGCGGGCGTGCCGTACGTGCTCTATCCCGGCAAGGCGCCCGAGCAGCCGGATCCCGGGTGGGGGCAGGGCAGCGGCGTGCGGGATCCCGGCTTCAACGGCGACCGGCTCGACGGGTGGCGCGTCAGCGGGCCTGTGAGCGTCCAGAAGAACGACCTGGGCCATCGGGTGGCGCGGCTCGGCGGCGGGGCACAGGCGCGGCTGGAGCAGCGGCTGACGGGCCTGGAGCCGGGCCGCACGTACACCGCGTCCGCCTTCGTCGAGGTCGAGCCAGGGAAGACGCGGGAGACCACGCTGGAGGCCGGCGGGGCGGCCGTCACGATCGACCGGTCCACGGCCAAGAACTACATCGCCTCCGACGAGAAGCACGACACCTACTTCCAGCGGGTCAAGGTGACGTTCACCGCGCCGGGCGACGCGGTGACACTGCGGATCACGGCCGCCGCCGCGCCCGGGGACGTGCGGGTGGACGACGTGCGGCTGTTCAGGAGGGAGCCGCCGGGCCGGGTCGAGACGTTCGAGTCGGCGGAGCCAGGGTGGGGGCCGTTCGTGAAGGGCGACGCGGGCGGGTCGTTCGACGCGCGCACGCACCTGGCCGAGCGGCACGAGCCGTACACGCAGGCCGGGTGGAACGGCAAGGCGGTCGACGACGTGCTGAACGGCGACTGGTCGCTCAAGGCGCACGAGGAACGGGAGGGGCTGATCTACCGCACGCTGCCGTGGACCGCGCGGTTCGAGGCCGGGCGCGTCTACGAGGTGTCGTTCGGCTACCAGAACGCGCAGGCGGACACGTACCAGTGGGTGACCGGCTACGACAAGGGCGGCTCCAGCGTCGAGACGCGGCGCACGCCCATCCCCGAGCGGCGGGCCACGGCCACCTTCACCGAGCGGGTGGTCGGCGGGTGCGGCGACGTGTGGGTGGGGCTGCGCTCGCTCCGGCCGGAGCAGGCCGGCGCCGACTTCATCCTGGACGACTTCTCGGTCACCGACCTCGGGCCCGCGCAGGACGCAGCGCGACCATCAAACTCGTGCGGGTCGCTGGAGCTGGTGCCCGGTTCGGCGGCGTTCGAGCAGGGGGCGGCCAACGACGTCACGACCGTCTTCACGAACCTGGAGGAGACGGCGGCCCAGGACGTGCGGGTGGTGCTGGACGTGCCGGAGGGGTGGACGGTAGCCGGGGACGGGACCGGCACCGTCGAGCCCGGTGCCAAGCTGACCACCGAGTGGAAGGTCACCCCGCCCGCCGGCGCGGCCTACGGCTCGTACGAACTCGGGGCCACCGCCTCGTACACCGTCGGCGGCGCGGCCAGGACGCTGACGGCCTCGGCGCGCGTGCGGACTCTGCCGCCGCCGCCCGAGGCCGACGCCTACGCCAGTGACCTGGAGTGGGTCAGCGCCGGCAACGGCTGGGGACCCGTCGAGCGCGACAGGTCCAATGGCGACACCGGTGAGGCCGACGGCGGGCCGATCGTCATCGGCGGGCGGACCTTCGCCAAGGGGCTCGGCACGCACGCCCCCGCCACGGTCCGGTTCTACCTGGGCGGGCGGTGCTCGGCGTTCAGCGCGTTCGTCGGAGTGGACGATGCGCAGGCCACGCGGGGGTCGGTGCGGTTCGGCGTGCTGGCCGACGGCGTGGAGCGGGCGCGCAGCCCGGTGCTGCGGGCCGTCGACGAGGCGTACGAGCTGGGCGCCGACGTTACCGGCGCCCGATACGTGGACCTCGTGGCCGACGACGGAGGGGACGGTAACGGCAACGACCACGCCGACTGGGGTGAGGCCAGGTTCACGTGCGGCTGAGGCCGGCGTACAGGCCGGAGCGGCGATTGTGGAGGCCGGCGTCATGGCAAGAGTGAATCGCGCGAACCATCCAGGTCAGAGGGTGGAAATCTGGTTTAGCTGATGCTTATCCGCGGCGTGGTCGGATGAGATCCCGGTACTGTGCGCTTCCCGGCGCAGAGACAGAGGAGTTCATCCGTGGCCGCGTCACAATCGTCACGCAACGTCAGAGCAGCGATACCCTGGGTGACGACCGTCGCCCGGCTGGTTCTGGGCGGAGTGCTGATCGCAGCGGGCGCGCTCAAGATCGGCAACCCGTCGGACTCCGTCGTGGCGGTCAAGGCGTACCAGCTGCTGCCCGAGTCGATCGCCGTCCCGGTGGGCTACGTCCTGCCGATCCTGGAGATCGTCGTCGGCCTGCTGCTGGTCGTCGGTTTGCTGACCAGGGTGGCCGCCGTGCTCGCGGGGCTGCTCATGCTCGCGTTCGTGTTCGGCATCGCCTGGGCGTGGGCTAAGGGCCTGCGGATCGACTGCGGCTGTTTCGGCGGCGGCGGCCAGCTGGGGAAGGGGCAGGAGCCGACCTACCTGCTCGACATCCTGCGTGACTTCGGCCTCGTGCTGCTCGGCGCCTGGACGGTCCGCTTCCCGCCGGGCCGCTTCGCGCTCGACGGAGCCCTCGGCCTCGGGGGCGGCAGTGTGGAAGACGAGGAGGACGAGTGATGAGCAAGAGCCAGCGGACGAAGTCGAAGTCGGCCCGCGAGAAGATCAAGGAGCAGCAGGCCGCCGCGCACGCGCGCGAGAAGCGCAAGCGCCTGGTGACCTACGTGACCGCCGGCGCGGTGGCGGTGGCCGCGGTCGGGCTCGGCTGGTGGTACGCGGCCAGCACCTCCCGACCGGAGGAGGCCGCCGGCGCGCTCGCGCCGATCACCGTGCAGTCCGACGGCAGTGTCGTGATGGCGAAGGCGGGCGTCACCAAGCCCGTGATCGACATCTACGAGGACTTCCAGTGCCCGGCCTGCAAGGAGGCCGAGCGGGTCAGCGGGCAGACCTTCAAGAACCTCGCCGCCGAGGGCAAGGCCAAGGTCGTCTTCCATCCCATCACGATCTTCTCTGAAGAGCCGACGAAGTCCAACTCCGTACGCGCGGGCAACGCCGTCCGCTGCGTCGCAGACGGCAAGCAGTGGCTGGCCTTCCACGACCTGCTCTTCAAGAACCAGCCCGCCGAGACCGTCGAGGGCTTCAAACCCGGCGAGCTCGTGCAGTGGGGCAAGGAGGCCGGGGTGACCGCGCCGGACTTCCAGCAGTGCGTCACCTCGGGGAAGAACAGCGAGGCGCAGCTGTCGTACAGCGACAAGGTCCGCGACGAGCAGAAGCTGACCCATACGCCGACGGTGAAGTTGGACGGCACAGAAATAGACAATCAAGTAATCTTCAGTCCTCAGCGACTTCGCGATGAGGTTACGGAGGCGGCTAAGTAGGCTCGCTTCCGCTACCCTCACCTGACATGCCCCTTGCCTCGATTCCCAGCCCTTCCCAGGGGGTCTGGTATCTCGGAATCATCCCGATCCGGGCTTATGCACTGTGCATCGTGCTCGGCGTCATCGTCGCCGTCTGGCTGAGCGAGCGCCGTTGGCGCGCCCGCGGCGGCCAGAAGGGGACGATCATCGATATCGCGGTCCCCGCGGTCATCTTCGGACTGATCGGCGGCCGCCTCTACCACGTCATCACCGACTGGCAGACCTACTTCGGCAGTCGCGCGATCAAGGAGCCCTACAAGGCGCTGTTCATCTGGGAGGGCGGCCTCGGCATCTGGGGCGCGGTCGCGCTCGGCGCCGTCGGCGTCTGGTGGTCCCTGCGCAAGAGCGGCATCTCCATGGGCGCCATCGCCGACACGGTCGCACCCGGCATCGCCTTCGCGCAGGCCATCGGCCGCTGGGGCAACTGGTTCAACCAGGAGCTCTACGGCTCGCCGACCACGCTGCCGTGGGGCCTGGAGATCGACGTCGAGCACGGGGGAGAGCCCGGCGTGCTCTACCACCCGACCTTCCTGTACGAGTCGCTGTGGGACGTGGCGCTCGGCTTCGTGCTCATCTTCGCGGGCCGTAAGTTCGCGCTGCACCACGGGCGGCTGTTCGCCCTCTACGTCGCCGGTTACACGCTCGGCCGCTTCTGGATCGAAGGGCTGCGCATCGACCCGGTCGGCGGCGTGGACCACGCGGTCACGTTCCTCGGGATGCGGATCAACCAGTGGACGTCGATCGTGCTGTTCGTCGGGGCGCTGATCTACCTCTGGGTGGCCAGGAACAAGGATGGCGTGGAGGTGGTCGTACCGCCGTCGGACACCGCTGATCCGGCACACCCGTCCGACCAGGCCGACTCCGGCTCCACGGACACTGCCGGCGCGGAGGGATCCTCGGCGGAGGCGGCCGCCGATACCGGGGAAGAGCGCGGCAAGGAGTCAGACGACACCGGTACGGCGACGGACACTGGTACGGCTGCGGAAACCGGTGCGGCGACGGACGCTGGTGCGGCGACGGACGAGACCGGCGAGGACGGTGGCGTCGTGGCCGGAAGCGGCGAGACCGCGACCTCGGCCGAGACCGAGACTCCGAAGGACGGCGGTTCCGAGGACGAGAGCCTTCAGGGGTCCGCGGACGACGGCCTTCGGGCGAACGACGGCCGGACCGAGAACGGCACGGCCGAGATCAGCGGGACCGATGGCGACGCCCAGTCCACGGACGCCCAGTCCAGGGACGCCCAGCCCACGGACGGCGAGTCCGAGGGCGACGTCCGTGCCGAGGACGAGACCCGGGCCGCCGACACCGCTGACGCCGTGACAAAGGGGAAGAACTCGCGATGAGCGATGGCGCGGAGGTCCACCACCAACATCGTGACGTCACGGGAGGCTGGTTGCGGCCCTCGGTGTTCTGCGCGATGGACGGCCTGGTGTCGAACTTCGCGCTCATCGCGGGTGTCGCGGGCGGCACCACCAACACCAGGGTCATCGCCCTCGGCGGCGTCGCCGGGCTGGCCGCCGGTGCCCTGTCCATGGCGGGCGGCGAGTACGTCTCGGTGGCCGGCCAGCGCGAGCTCGCCCAGGCCGAGATAGCGGTCGAACGGCGTGAGCTCCACCGTCACCCCGACGACGCGGTGGCGGCCGGGGTGACGTTCGGCGTCGGCAGCCTGATCGGTGCGGCGGGCCTGTGATGGCCCGCAGACGAGCAGGTTCCCGCCCAAAGGGCGGCCGCCCGGCACCAGACACGGACGGTACGGGCGACGGCTTGCCCGGTGGCGTTCCCGCCGGCGGTGGCACGTTCGGCGGCGCATCGCCTGACGGAGGCGCGTTCGGTGGCGCTTCGGCCAGCGGCACGTATGGCGGCGCATCGCCTGACCAAGGCACGTACGGCGGCGGCCCCATTGGCGGGGCTCCCGCCGGTGCTGGGGCGATCGGCGGCGACCGGCCAGGGGTGCGCATGGACAGCGGTGGCTCCGTCAGCGGCGGCTGGCCGGCAGACGGTGGCGGTGCTGCCGGTGCTGCCCAGCCGCCAGCGGGTGCCTATGGCGGTGGTGCGGCCGGTGGGGCCCACTCGGCCGCGGGTGCATATGGCGGTGCAGTTGGTGCTGCCCAGTCGGCGGTGGGGCCACACGATGGCCGGTCAGCGGCGGATCCGCGCGATGTCGGCTCGGACGGCGGCGGTCGGCCGCGGCGCTCCCGTAGTCGTGGCCGTTCATTTGATGAGGGTGGCCGGTCGGCGGCTGGTTTTGATGAGGGCCGTCAGTCGGCGGCAGGGTTCGACGAAGGCGGGCTGCCGGCGGTCGATGCCGGTGAGAAAAGCCGATCGGCGGATGGTGCCGATGAGGGCGGCCGCGCGGCGGCCGTGTCCCGCAAACGGCGGCGTACCCCACGCTCTGACTGGCAGTTCCCGCTGCTCACCGACTGGGGTGTCCGTCCGGAGCGGCAGCGGCTGCTGGTCATCATCGTCACGGTCATCGGCGTGCTGGCGAGTGGGGTCGGTCTGGTCACCATCATCGGCTCGATCGGCACCTACTCGTCGGAGCAGCAGGCCAGCGCCGCCGTGCTCGGTTCCGGCGCGACGTTGCCGCAGGTGTTCAACGGGTGGAGCTCGCCCAAGCTGTTCGATCCCCTCGCCGAGCGGGCCAAGGACGGCCGGGCGCTCACCGAGAAAGAGGTGTTCGGCCAGAGCGAGCTGGCGGTTTCCAAGAAGCTCAAGCTCAAGCTCGTCGCCAAGAAGCTCGACAGCGACTGCGCGGCCGCCCTGTGGGGCGCGAACCTCCTCGAACAGGTGTCGGATGCCGGATGCACCCAGGTCGCCCGCGGCCTCTACGCCAGCTCAGACGGCCGGTACGTCGGCCAGTACACGTTGCTCAACCTCAAGGACGGCCAGTCGGCCTCCGGGCTGGTCGAGTCGTTGAAGACCCTCTACCGGGGCGGGTGGACGCGTCCTCTGACCTCGTCCAAGGGCGCTTTCCCCCCGGGCGGCTACTCCGAGGCCGGCGGCTACGCCCTCGGCCACTACGTCGGTCTGGTCTGGCTCGGCAGGACCGACGGCACCGAGCCCGGCCCCCGGGACGACTTCGTCTCGCTCACGCTGGCGCTGCGCGGGGCGGAGAAGGCCGTCTACCGCAGGGTCGTCGCGATCACGGGACCGTCCTCCTGATGCCCGCCCAGCCAAGCGTCCACGACCATGGCGCCGTTGTCCCGGCGCCCGGCCGAGCCATCGAATCTGTCCCCGTGCCCGGTCGAGAGGTCCGATCTGTCCAGCTGTCCCGGCGAGCCGCCGGGTCCGGTGGAGGTATGGCCTCGCAATTGGATGACGCCTCACGGTCAGCTGGGCGATATGTCCGTAATGTCGTCACTAGTAGGGGAGCGGCCGGCTGATGTCCCGACGTGTCGTCATCTCCGTCGTGATCGTCAACGTGGTGGTCATAGCCGCGGTCGGCTGGCTGTGGCTGCGTCGTGACGATCCCCGGCCCGCCGCCTTCCACGGTGAACCCACATCCGCGTTCTACACGGCCATCGACACCCGCCAGAACGACTCCGCCCCGCTGACCATCCAAGAGGTCTTCACCCCAGCCATCCAGACTCTCGGCACCATGCGTCTGGACACCACGCGGGAGTTCACCGACTGCGACGAGGTCCTCTGGGGCGCCACCGCCACGGGTTGCACGCAGGCGCTGCAGGCCACCTACAAGGGCGACGCCATGGCGGGCCAGTTCGTCATCTTCAACATGAACGACGGGCGCGCGGCCGACGCTCTGGTCGCGGCGCTGGGCAAGGACGGTTTCGTAAGGCAGGACATCCTGTTCGACGCCGCCCGCAGCCGTGCCCAGGCCCGTGCCATGGGCCACTACGTGACGGTGAGCTGGGCCGGTGGCTCTGTGCCCGCCCAGGAATTGGTCGCCGCCCTCGTTGCGCTGGACGGCCTCGGGCGTGTGGTCCAAGGGCGCATCGTCGCCGCGACCTGACCGGATGACTGAGGACTCTCCCGCCGGTCGTGGTGGGCGGTTCTCGGCAGGGTCGTGGCGTCGCGGATAGGCG
>NZ_VCJS01000279.1 GCF_005893125.1 Nonomuraea basaltis
GGCAGCTTCAGTTGGTAATAGAGACAGGGCTCGCCCTTGTCACGATTCGGAGATGTCGAGGAGCGCGGTCAGCAGCCCGATCGCCTGGTCCTCGGTGAGGTCGATGCTGTTGCCCTCGTCGTCGACCGAGCACAGCAGGACAGGGCCGAAGTACGGCTGCCAGACCTTGCCGAACCGTCGCGCGAGCATCGTCGCGGGCATGTTGACGGTCTTGTCGTACAGGCCCATGTCGTCGAGCCACATGTCGAGGTTGTCCGTGAGGCGGACGACGTCCACGTACGAGCAGCCGAGCACCTTGTACATGGTGTGGAGCCGGTCGTGGCCGTTGTCTGGCAGGTTGACCTTCAAAAGGTCGCCGTCCGGATGGAGGACGTACGCGGACGCGGAGCTCACGCCGCCCCTCCGGCCGGAACGAGGGAAGGGCCGAACTCCTCCTCGTGCCAGAACTCCAAGAGGCCGAACGCCTCTTGGAGCGCCGGTTCCGGGCGAGACGCAGAACAGCCCCCACCACAGGCGCAAGGCTGTCCAGGATCCAACTTTTCGGCCATGTGGTCCGCGGCTTCGCGGTTCATCGTGTCGGCGAACAGCGGCGTCCGAACGCAAGGGCCGCCCAGGTACAGACAGGTACGCCCGCATCCCAGGTTGCCCGACCCACCCGGATCGGGTGTGTGAACGTACAGGTCTGATGACCATCCGCCGATGCGGTACAGCTCGACCGCGCCGGCGGGCGAGACGACGGCCCACCGCTGTTCGTCGTTGTCGTTGAGGGTGTGACGCTCAGCCATTGCGGAACGCCTCGTCCTTGTTGAGGTCGGCCGCGATCAGGTCGGCCGCGTACTCCGCGCCGACCTGGGCGACGAAGTAGCCCATGTGGTCGGCGTGCTCGACCGGCCAGCCCTTGCCGAGCGCTTCTTGCTTGGCCTCGCTGGCGGCCCGCACGGCGGCGGCGCGGATGTCGAGGCCGCCCGCCATGCGCTCGTCGATGATTTCTCGGGCGCGGCGGGTGAGGTCTTCGCGGCGTTCGTTCTGCCAGTTCAAAACCAAATCTCCTTGCAAGCTGTTTTGCTTACATCACTGCTGGCCCCCGTCCGGTCGAACGGAGCCAGCAGTGGGTGTCGTCTTTCGCGTGCTCTGCCAGGCGTCACCCGCGCAGGGTGGCCAGCTCGGAGGCGTCGGACGGTTGTGGATGCGCTAAGCAGCGGCCGGACGTGGGCCGAAGATGTCCTCGCCGAAGACCTTGATGTCGTGGAGGGTGTTACCGCCCTTGAACAGGCGGTGGTTCGTCGCGCCCTGGATGGGGAGCCCGAGCAGGCGGGCTGCCCGGTAGGCGACGTGGATGACGGTTGCGTCGGCGCGGTCGAATCCACCTGCCCGTTCGACGTAGCCTGCGGGGTCGTCGTCCGTCGCGATCAGGTACTCACGCCACGCGGACGTGGGCTTGGCGAACCATTCGCCCCCCCGCGAGCTGGGCCACCCAGCCGGCGAAGCACATGCCGCTGCGGCAGCGCCAGTCCTCCTGGACGTGGACAGGGCCGCTGGTGGCGTCGCAGAGGCTGGGCAGGTAGCCGACGTACTGGTGGACGGCCCAGAACAGCGCCGCTTCGCGCAGCCTGCTCAGTTCGGGTTCCGCGATGGTGGTCGGGTGGGACATGATCTCTTCCTTCCTAGAGGGTGGTCCACTTGCCGTTACGGAGGACCAGGTGCCAGGTGGAGCTGTCGGCGAGTGCGCGGGCTTTGAGCAGCGCGCCGTTCTCGCGGACGTTGAGGATTTCGGCCGGGCCGATCCTGGTGGAGGTGACGATGTCGCCTACGGCAGGCGTGGTCGGGGTGGTGAGGGTGGTCGTCATGAAGGGGTTCCGTTCTCGCTGAGGGAGGCGAACCAGGCCGCGGCCTGGCGGAGATGACGGTCGTTCAGCCCTTGGCGCGGGCCGACCTGGATGATGCGGAAGCTGCCGACGCCGTCGTGGCCCTTGAGGAATTTGGTGTCGGAGCGGGTGAGGTCGTCGTCGAACCACACAAACGGGCGTCCGGCGACGTACTCGGCAACCTGCGGAGTCTTGTGACCAACGCCAGGCACCTCTCTGCCGACATTGACGGGGATCACTGGCAGTTCCGGAAGGCCGATCCGCGGCCCGATCTCGCGGTTCGCGAGCTCCACCCACGTGGTCGCCCACACCAGAGCGCTGCCTGTGTCGTGCGCCAACTCCAGCAGCATCGGCCCATGCGCCGGGTTGAGCACCACCCGATATGTCATGTCATGGCCGATAGCTTCATGGACCTCCCATTCAGGGCCGGGGCGGTACCACGGGTTGAGCACACCGTCGACGTCGAGCAGGATTAACGGGCGGCTCGCGGCGGCTTCCGGCGGCGTGATCGTCACTGGTTCGTCTCCGACCATTGGCTGATCAGGTCGGCCACTTCGCGCTCCAGATCAGCGGTGTGACTCAGCAGACCTGCGGCGACCTTCAAGCCGTAGTTGGTGATGAGTGGGCCGTGGTCGCCCTGCTCGTGGCCCGCCTGGGCCTTGCCGGATGCCTCGCTCATGTGCTCGGCGTGGCAGCGCAGCGCGTTGGTGATGACGTAGCCGTGCCGGGTGAGCAGGTCGTGGGCGCGTTTGGCCTGCTCCAGCCACGCGGGGTCGATGTCGTGCGCGTTCACGCTGGCGTCTCAAGCTCGTCGAGCGCGGCCCGCAGGGCGGCCTCGATCGTTTCGTGACGCGGCGTGGTGGAGACCTTGCCGGTCAGCCACTGGCCGCGCGTGTAGTAGCCGCTCTCCCGCAGCGCCTTGCACACCTGGCCATACTTGCCGCCCACCGTGTAGAACTCGGCGTGCACCATGTCCCGCGTGGTGATCGAGAAGCGGCCACGCTGGATGATGCGCAGTACGCCGTGTTCGTCATCTTCGAGCGGCTCGGTGCGGTTGCGGTGCACCGTGTGGATGTGGTCGCCGAACATCAGACGATCTCGATGGTGACGGTCACCAGGCACATGCCGACGAACCGCGCCTTGAGCTGCTGGGCCTCTTCGACGCTGCGTTCGCGCGTCGGCGGAAACACCACGGCTGCGACGGCGACGGCGACTTCCTGAAGGGTGTTGATGGCCACAAGGTCGTCCCGCGTGATGGCGGATTGGTGCTCGCCGTTGATGGCAACGGCGACAAGCTTCATCTCATGGCTGATCGGGTCGGTGGACATGGTTCTCCTTACAGGTCGGGTGGGGATGGGGTGGCGGCCCGGCCGGGGAAGGGTCCGAGCCGCCACGATCAGGGGCGGCTACCAGTCGCCGCCGGACGAGTCGTCGGACCCGGCCCAGCCGGTGTCGGCGTCGAAGACCTCGACGCCGCCGATGTTGATGTCGCCGTCCGGCTCGATCTCAACGAACGGGACGCCGCCGCCCTCTACGTCGCTCCCGGTCCGGCGGGTGGGCGAGGCAGGCGGGTGGCTGCGGCTGCGGCGCTCCCGCACCGTCCGGCAATGAGTGCAGTTGCCGTGCTGGCCGTTGTGCATGGGTGATCAGGTCCTTTCGGGGTGAGGGATAGCGGCCCGGCACGTCGCCGGGCCGTCGTGGTGTGGATTCAGCGGCTGTCTGCGAGGTCCGCCGCCTCGGCGACCTTCGCCAGGACCTCTGCGTCGGTCGGCGTCGGGAAGCTCCTGCGTCCGTCGTGCCAGTCGGCGAGGAACCCGATCAGCGTGTTGTCCCGCCCGTCGTAGCCGCCGATCACGTCAGCGAGCGCTCGGCCAGCCGAACGAGCGACACGGACCTTTGCGCCGATACCGGGCCGTTCCTCCGGCCAGGCCATGTCGGGCCTCAGCCCCGCCGCGATGTTGATGGCTCCGACGATGCACACCGCGCACTGCTCGGCCGGAACGTCCCGAGCCTCTGCCTTCCAGTCGTGGTAGCTGCCGACGTAGCGACCGTTCGTGGTGATGACTTCGCCAGCGCGGCGCAGCACAATGCCGGGCGTCAGGTCAGTGGTCATGTCTGGCCTCCACCCTGGGTAGCGTCCCGCTCGTCGTTGGTGAAGCTGTAGTCGCCCGTCCGGCTGCCGCGTGCCACCATGCCGCTCGCGGTGGACAGAGACTCTTCGGTGCGGTCCCCGCCGTAGTGGACGGTGCGGGCGCGCTGGATGCCGACGCTGTCGGCAACGTCGAAGGCGTCCATCTGCGTAGACAGGAAGACGAACACCCATCCGGCGGTGGACTCCATGAGGGTGACGAGCTTCTTGACCGCCTCGGCGGTGTACTCGCGGGATGCGTTCTCTTCGCCATCCGTCTGGATGACGATCAGGACCACGGCAGGCTTGTCCGCGTCCGGCAGGGCACCGATCTGCTCGCCGACGCGGGCGATCGTGAAGCCGATGGCGTCGAACAGCGCGGTGCTGCCGCGCGGCTTGAGCGAGAAGTCGGGCGCGTCCGCGAGCGGCGTGTTCTCGTAGACGACCTCGAACCGGTCGTCGAACTGGTAGAGCGACACGGTGGTGGTCGCCTCGACCTTCGCCTGGTCGGCGAGGAACACCTTCAGACCGCCCTCGGCGTCGTTCTTGACCGAGTACATGGATCCGGAGCGGTCGAGCACGACGGCGATGCGCCGGCGCTTGGGGTTGGCCACGATGGGGCCTCTCTGTGAGGGGATTGGTCGGATGCCGGCCCAGCCTGAGCGGGCCACGGATACGGTTATCTAAATTGCTTACGTCAGCGGCGGTAGCGGTCAACCCATGCCAGGCCGCCCCGGTCGAGGACGTGCTGGGCGCGGGTCACGGTGACGTAGGCAAGCATGGCGTCGTCGGGCCGGATCTTGCCCCGGCCGCCGTCGTCGTTCGGCTTCGGCTCCGTGAAGTCGCCCGCGATTTTGACCCGCTTCCACTCGCGGCCCTTGGCCTTGTGCGCTGTGGACAGCGTCAGCTCGGCGCGGTCCTCGCGGTTGAGCTGGTCCGCCACATCAATGATCTTTTCAGCGCCGTGGGTGTCGATGAGGTTGACCATCGGCGCGAGGTCGCTGCCGGACTCCTCGAACCGTACGTAGTCCTGCACCATGCCCCACGTTTGGAAGCCGCACAGCTCAGGGTGGTCGCAGCCGCGTCCGGCCTGGAGCTGGAGAGCCGCTTCGGCGAGCGACCGGATCGCCTTGCCGCCGCCGACCAGCGCGACCTGGCGGCCCTTTTCGAGCGCGCTCATGGCCTGCACTAGCGCTTCGGCGTTGGTGCGGCACAGGATGGCTTCCGGCTCGTCCAAATCGGTGATCCGCGAGTTGATCAGCTCGAATCCGCGTAGGCGCAGCGGCGCGTCGAGGATGCTGAGCCACTGATTGGCCTCCGCGGCGATGGCCTCCCCGAACCTGAACGACTGCGACAGCGTCAACCGCGTTCCGTTGAACTCGCGCATCGCGTTCTGCGCGCCGCGCCATCCGTAGATGGACTGCGCCTCGTCGCCGACCATCACCTTCTGCGTGTTGCGCTGCCCCTCGAACACCTCGACGATCGGCGGGTTGCTGTCCTGGGCTTCGTCGAGAAGGACGAAGTCGTAGGAGAGCTGAGGGTTGGTCAGCGTCCACATCTTCAGGTAGCAGTCGTGGGAGTAGGGCAGCTTGCCATTCGGGTTGGTGAGGTCGGCCCACGCCTTGACGGCGATGGGCGGGACGACCTCGGCGAGAGCGTTCATGGTGTCGGCGTCGTCGAGCCCGGCCAGCTTGGCGATGTTGTGGTGGACGATGTCACGGGTGGCGGAGCGGGTGTATCCGGTGACGGTGGCCATGACGACGCGGGCGAGCTGCTGGGGTGCGAGGATGACCTCGTCGTTGACGCGAACGGGCTCGTTGATGTGGAGCAGTTTCGCCACGAGGTACGACGACATGCGGGGGGCCTTGAGCCGCCGGAAGAAGCGCCGTCCGACCGCCGCGAAGGCGAGGGCGTGCGCGGTCTTGCAGGTCACGTTCTGCGGGAACGAAGCGGCGGCTTCCACCTGGATGGCCTTGTTGTAGGCGATGTACAGCCCCTTCGCTTTGGGGGTAGCGGCGGCGCACATCTTGAGGGTGCTGGTCTTTCCTGCGCCGGCACCTGCGTTGATGACGAGGTTCTTGCCTCCGACGAAGGTGTCGGTGATTTCCTGCTGTTCGATCGTGGGAGTGGGCATGCGGGTCTCCTGGTTGGCCCTTCGGATGGATTTCTTGGCAAGCGTTAGTGCTTACGTCAGCATGCGCGGCAGTCCGCGCGGTCATGCAACGAGCAGTAGGTCATGGCGTGCAGATCGTCGCCGCAGTGGGGGCAGGCGGGCGGCTGGCCGTCCTCGGCAGCCCAGAAGTACATGCCGTTGTCCTGCCGCCAGAAGCAGGAGGGACAGTAGTAGGCGGGGTCGCTGCCGCCCTTGATTGCGAGGATGGCGGCGGGTTCGTCGGCGGCGAGCTGGTCGGCGCAGATGACCGTTGCAACCAAGGCTGGGGCTGCGCTCAAGGCGGCTCCTGGGGGTTTTCGGGGGGCGTTTCCGCTTGTCACACGCTCTTGGATCTTGGTTTGTGACACTGAACCCAGCCTAGCTGTATTTGCACGCAAGTCAACGATTTGAACGACTTAATGCACACGTTGCGCAACGCCCAAGATCATCCACGACGCACCCCCGCGACCGATACGCGACGCACAGGTGTGCGTGCGACGCTCTCAGATCCACACCAAGACGCAACGTCGAGCACCGAGACCCCCGGGAGACGCGCGACAAGATCGACACGACAGAGACCCACACAGACAAGATCGTTTGTGCGGTAAAAAAGCACTAACGCTTACGCCAGATGACCAAAGACCACTACAGTTCACCCATGCGACGACCCGAAAGCTCCCCTTCCAAGCTGCTCACCGTGGAAGCGGTCGCCGACTACCTCGATAAGAGCCCTCAGTGGGTGTACAAATCCTTCCGCCGGCAGGGCGGCATGCTCTACCGGGTTGGTGGAGAGCTGCGCGCCTACCAACACGAGTTGGACGCCTGGGTGCGATCGCAGGCGGCGTAGGAGCACCCACCCCAGCCAAACAGCCCCAAGAGAAGATCTCGGGGCTGTTTGACGCTCTGCCGCCTTTCAGACCGCGAGCGCGCCGTTGATCACTGACGCCGCCTTGAGAGACTGCTCAGGGATCAAGTGGAAGTAGTACTTGAAGGTGGTCTGCACGTCCGTGTGCCCCAGCCATACCGACACGGTGGCCAGGTCCACACTGCCGATGATCGAGTGCGTGGCGAAGAAATGGCGCAGGCAGTGCGGCTCGATCTCCTCCCGCCCGATCCGCGCCCTTGCCACATTGAACCGCTGCGTGTAGTTCGTCCGAGCGATCGGGAAGTCCGGCCTGCCGCCTGGGAAGAACAGCCCCGACGCCCCCACCCCGAAGTCGCGCAGATGCCGCTCCAGCTCGTCGCGCACGAGATCAGCGAGGGGCAGGTCCCGCCAATCGCCTTCCCGCTTGTTCTTCAGAGGCCTCCACGCCCCATACGGCGTCCACTGCCTGGCGAGCCGGAAGTGGTCCCCCATTACGCAGGACGTGTCGGTCCCGATCGTCTCACCCTCCCGCATGCCGAGCCCGGCCATCAGGAAGATGGAGAGCCTGAACCGCGGGTCGATCGAGTCGGCCAGGGCATGGATCTCCTCGGCGGTCGGCAGGTACCTCGGCTGGGGCTTGTACTCAGTGAACCTCAGACCCGTCACCGGGCTGTCCGGGCGGATGGCCTCGTCGACGGCTTTACGCATCATGCCGCCCATGAGGGTTCCGATGATGCTCTGAACTTCACCGGGCGAGACCTTCTGTTCCTCCAGCTCTCGCTGCCAGGTAAGCATATTCGCTTGCGTAATGCCCTTAACACGGTTGCTGCCCCAGCGGGGGACGATGTAGTTCTTGATCCGCCCTCGGTGCGCCCTGATGGTCGTGGGGGCGAGGTTCTCCTGTTCGATCCGGTCGTCGAGGTAGGCCGTCATGTAGTCGGCGACGGTCGGTCCTGCGCCTCGCGAGAGGTAGCCAGGGATTGCCCCGCGCCGGCGCTTGGCATCATCCACGGCGGTCTGGAAGTCCTGCGCGTCGCGCTTGGTCGGGAACCGGCGCTCTCGCTGCCGGCCGTCCTCGTCCTGGTACTGGAGCCGCCACTTACACGGACACGCCTTGCCGGCGTGAGGACACGGCTTGCCGTTGCCCTGTACCTTCTTGATGGTTCCACGGCCCTGCTGGGTCATGGGTTGAGTCCTCTCTCGTGGAAGGCGATCATTGTAAGGTCATGGACACGACACTCACATTTGACCGGCTACCTGCGAGAACAGGAAGTTCGTCAATCATGACCGACAACGTCACCGGCCTGCGCGAGGTGCTCAAACGGCGCGGCCAATGGCATCCAGGCAGCCTGGCGGCATGACACCCACCTGACAGCCCGGCCGCCCGGCCACATCCACAGCGACACGACCGGCCAGCCGAATGGCCGCCTAGGAGGGAACCATGCCCGTACCCGCACCGTCCCTCAACACTGAGCAGGAGTGAGTCCCGCGCAGCGGCACGCCCCGAACGGTCTTGGGCGCACTGGTCCCCCACGTTCAACCCCAGGCGGCGACGCACGTCCGGCGTGCGGTCCGATCCAGGGCGGCGGGTTCCCTGCGACCTGGCCATGTTGGCGCGGCCAGAGGCAGTGGGGAGGCCCCGGACCATCTCTCCGGTGGAACGGGGGCCCCGAAAGCTGGCGCCGCACTAACGCACCCCAGGTCGCTACACAGCGTACAGACATGGTATCTGTCTGTCAACGCAAACACTTACTCAAGCGAGCCCATACATAGGAATGCCCTCCTCAATGAACAGTCCTCACCCCCCCGTGGCCCTCGACGACTCCCCCGCAGCGCGCCGGCGCGAGCAGCGCGGCTGGTACATCTACGACTGGGCCAACTCCGCCTTCTACACCACGGTCATCTCGGTCTTCCTCGGCCCCTACATCATCCCGGTCGCCAAGACCGCGGCCTGCGCCAAGGACTTCCCGAACGTGCCCGCCGACACGTGCGTGAGCAACTTCGACATGCTGGCCGCCGAAAATCCGGGGCTCGGCTACGTCGACGTGTTCGGCGCCGACATCAGGCCGGCCGCGTTCTTCGGGCTGATGCTGACGATCGCGGTGTTCCTGCAGATCATCGTGCTGCCGATCGTGGGCGCGCTGGCCGACCACACCGGCCGCAAGCGCGAGATGCTCGGCGGCTTCGCCTACGCCGGCGCGCTGGCCACGATGGGGCTCTACTTCGTCGAGGGCGACCGCTACATGCTGGGCGGCGTGCTGTTCGTGCTGGCCAACCTGGCCTACGGCTGCTCGATCGTGGTGTACGACTCGTTCCTGCCGCAGATCTCCAGCCCGGCCGAGCGCGACCGGGTGTCCTCGCGCGGCTGGGCCATCGGCTATCTCGGCGGCGGCCTGCTGCTGGCCCTCAACCTGGCGTTGTTCCTGCAGCACGAGAGCATGGGCCTGACCCAGGGCATGGCGGTGCGCATCAGCCTGCTCTCGGCCGGGCTGTGGTGGGCGACGTTCACGATCGTGCCGCTGCTGCGGCTGCGCAACCGGCCCGTGCCCGCGCACGAGACCACCGCGCTGCGCTCGGTCGGCGGCAGCTTCCGCCAGCTCGGCCGCACCCTGGCCGAGCTGCGCAAATATCCGCTGACGCTGCTCTTCCTGGTGGCGTACCTGGTGTACAACGACGGCATCCAGACGGTCATCGGTAACAGCGCGGCCTTCGCCTCCGAGGCTCTCAAGCTGTCACAGACGGTGCAGATCTCCGCGATCCTCATGGTGCAGTTCGTGGCGTTCTTCGGGGCGCTGCTGCTGGGCGGGCTGGCCCGCCGATTCGGCACCAAGCGGACGGTGCTGGCGAGCCTGGTGCTGTGGACCGCGATCGTGATCGCGGCCCTGTTCGTGGCCGAGGGGCAGGCGCTGCAGTTCTACCTGATGGCGTTCGCGATCGCGATCGTGCTGGGCGGCACGCAGGCGCTGTCGCGGTCGCTGTTCTCGCAGGTGATCCCGAAGGGGCGGGAGGCGGAATACTTCAGCCTGCTGCAGATCAGCGACAAGGGGTCGGCGTTCATCGGCGGGCTGACGATCACGATCGCGCTGCAGCTCACCAACAGCTACCGCATCGCCATCGTTTCCATGATCATCTTCTTCGTGATCGGGTTCGTGCTGCTGGCCCTCGTCAACCTGCCCAAGGCCATCCGCGACGCGGGCAACGAGGTGCCCGACACGATCTGATCAGGACGAGGCGGCTGGCAACATCGTGCCCGGGCCCTGGGCCGCGCCGGGGCCGCGGACGGCCGTCACCGTGTCCGCTGTGGCCTCGCCACCGCAGTGCGGGCAGGTGACGACCGGGGTGAAGGCCCTATGGGCGGTCGCCGCTCCAAAGAGAGAGCACTGATCTTGACATCGGCACGCCATGACGAGAGCATTGCTCTCACAAAGGAGCGACGCACTCTCTAGGAGCATTGATGGGCCCCCGACTGACCTCCGCCGCCTTCGCCGCGAGCGGCATCCTGTTCCTGCTCTACCCGGTGATCCGCCCCTCCGGCGACGACGCCGTCGCCATGGCCGCCACCGCCTGGGTCGCCGGGCACGCCGCCGCGATGCTCGGCTTCGTCCTGCTCGGGCCGGCCATGCTCGGCCTGCACCAAGCGCTCGGCGACCGGCTCTCCCTGCGCGCGGCGGTGGTCACGTCGATCGGTACCGGCCTGACGCTGCCGTACTACGGGGCGGAGGACTTCGGGCTGAACGTGATCGCCCAGCGCTCCCTGCGTGACCAGGCACCCGCGCTGATGGAGCTGGCGCAGGAGTTCAGGTATGGGCCCGTCGCGGTCAGCATGTTCGCCGCCGGGCTCGCACTGCTCGGCGCCGGGGCAGTCATGGCGGCGGTCTCGGTGTGGCGCTCCGGCACGCTGCACAGGTGGAGCGGGACGGCGCTGGCGCTCGGATTCGCGCTGTTCATCCCGCAGTTCTTCGGCCCGTACTCGCTGCGGATCGCGCACGGCGCCCTCATCATGATCGGCGGCCTCTGGCTGGCGGTGTCCCTGGCCACCGGGCGGCGGCGGGAGCCCGTCGCGATCGGGGACGTGCGTCACGCGGTGTGACGACCGGGAACTCTCAGATCACCTTAATCGCGTGAACCCCTGAAATGCGGCGAGAATCGGGGGCCGCGGGAAGAACCGACGTCCCAAGCGCGATTGGATCACCTCGCAGGTGGGAATCCCATCACGGTACCAAGCGTTAGACACCGTGGGAGACAGACCCCCCACGCAAGGGGGCCCTGTAGGAGGCATTTAAACATGGGCGAGCGCGCGCTTCGTGGCACCCGGCTCGGGGCAACCAGCTACGAGAACGACCGTAACACGGATCTGGCCCCACGCCAGGAGGTGTCCTACACCTGTCCTAAGGGCCATCGCTTCGAGGTTCCGCTTGCCGCTGAGGCCGAGATTCCCTCGACCTGGGAGTGCCGCATGTGCGGCGCGACCGCGGTACGCGTGGACGGCGAGCAGCCGGAATCGAAGAAGACGAAGCCACCGAGGACGCACTGGGACATGCTCCTGGAACGGCGATCCATCGAGGACCTTGAGGAGGTGCTCAACGAGCGGCTCGCAGTCCTGCGGGCCCAGCGTCGTAAGAGCGCCTGAGCTTCTCTCACGGTACGACCCCTGGGCTGGAACGCCCGGGGGTCCCTTATTGCCCGCCCTGGGATCGGGCGCCGTCAGCTGAGCGGTGCCTGGGGGCGCCGACTCCTTCAGCCGGGCGTTCGCCCAGCGAAGTCGCCGCAGAGTCTGCGGGTGACAGCACTGCGCGAACGCGGCCAGGCCAGGTCCCTGCGTTTCGCCCCAGGGTTCCCAGGGGCATCAGCCCACGCGTGTGGGCTAGGAGTCGCGGTCCTCGCGGATGACCTCTCCGTGCACGACCCGGCCGCCGGCGTCGGGGCGGGCCTGGGAGCCGGGGCCGGGCGGGAAGAGGTTCGCGTACGGCGAAGACGCCGCGAGCTTCTTGACCCTGCGCTCGAAGAACCACGCGCCCAGGCGGCGCATCATCGGCCGGGTGAACGGCAGCACGCACAGGAACCCGAACACGTCGGTGAAGAAACCCGGCGTCAGCAGCAGCGCGCCGCCCACCAGGATCAGGCCGCCGTCGGCCAGCTCGCGGTCGGGCATCCGGCCGGACTGCAGCGCCTCCTGGAGCGCCCGCCAGGCCCGGCGCCCCTCGCGGCGCACGATCCAGGCGCCCAGCAGGCTGTCGGCGATGAGCAAGGCCACCGTCGCGGGCCCGCCGATCACGGACCCGACCTGGATGAGCAGCCAGATCTCCAGGATGGGGACGACCAGGAAGGCCAGGAAGAGCAGGAGCCGCATTGTTTCCTCGATTCCGCACGCGTGTACGCCACGAACAACGCGCGGCGGCCCGCGTACGTTCCTATCCTCGCTCGCCTTTGCCGCGCAGGCGCTTGGGCAGGCCGGTGACGCCCCACAGGCCGATGCGCCACAGCGCCTCGGACATGACCTTGCCGTTCATCTTGCTCTTGCCCACCGTCCGCTCCACGAACGTGATCGGCACCTCCACCACCCGCAGCCCGTGCCTGGACGTGCGCAGCGTCAGATCGACCTGGAAGCAGTAGCCCTGCGACTCCACGCCGGACAGGCCCACCTTCTCCAGGGTGGCGGCGCGGTAGGCGCGGAACCCGGCGGTCGCGTCGCGTACCGGGAGGCCGAGCATGACGCGCGTGTAGACGTTGGCGCCCTTGGACAGCAGCTCGCGCCGGTGCGGCCAGTTGACCACCTTGCCGCCCGGCACGTAGCGGGACCCGATCGCCAGGTCGGCGCCGTCGGCCACCGCCTCGAGCAGCTTGGGCAGCTCCTCGGGCTGGTGCGAGCCGTCGGCATCCATCTCCACCAGCACGTCGTAGCCTTCGTCCAGCCCCCACCGGAACCCGGCGATGTAGGCCGCGCCGAGGCCCTGCTTGCCGGGCCGGTGCAGGACGTGCACGTGGTCGTCGCCGGCGGCGAGCCCGTCGGCGACCTCGCCGGTGCCGTCGGGGCTGTTGTCGTCGGCCACGAGCACGTGGGCGTCCGGCACGGCGGCGCGGACGCGCTCGACGATCGCCGGCAGATTGTCGCGCTCGTTGTAGGTCGGTACGACGACGAGCACCCGGCCGAGACTCTCCATGGTCAGTCGCTCCTCATCCGGTCGCCTCGCCGCCTGCCACGCCATGCGACGACTCCGGCGGCCGCCACTCCCATCACCATCAATGCCCACTCAGGAAGAGCTCCCACCTTGGTGGCGATCGTTTCCTGGGTGCGTACGGGCACCTTCACCACGTTCATGTCCGCGACCAGTTCGCGGGTCTGCCAGGAGACCTTACCGTCGGGCGTGACGAATGCCGAGATCCCGGTGGTGGCGGCGGTCACGACGGCCCTGTTGTGCTCGACGGCGCGCAGCTGCGACATGGCCAGCTGCTGCGGCGGCAGGTTGGACAGGGCGTAGGTGGCGTTGTTGGTCTGCACCACGAGGGGAGTCCCCCCGGCGCGTACGGTGCCGCGTACGGTGTCGTCATAGGCCACCTCGTAGCAGTTGACCGCGCCGATCGTGACCGGGCCCATCTTCAGGTCGCCCGGCTTGTCGCCGGCGATCGACTGCCTGCCGACCAGGCTTGCCCGCTCCCACAGCGCCAGCACGATCTCCTTGAACGGCGTGTACTCGCCGAACGGCACCAGGTGCTGCTTGTCGTAGTAGTCGCCCGCGCCGGTCACCGGGTCCCACACCAGGCTGCGGGTGGCGCGATGCTCCTCGCCGATCGACGCGACGGCTCCGACGAGCGTGGGCACGCCGACGTCGCGGACCGAGTCCTGGATGATCTCCCGGGCGGTCTCGTCGCGGTAGGGGTCGATGTCGGTGGAGTTCTCCGGCAGGACGACCAGATCGGGCTTGGGGAGCTTGCCGTCGCGTACGGCCTGGGCCAGGCGCTTCGTCTCGTTGGCATGATTTTTCAGGACAACGGCGGGCTCGTCGCCGAGGGCGTACATGCCCCGGCCCGGGACGTTCCCCTGCACGATGCCGATGTTGACGGTACGCCCCTCGTCGCCGGGCCGCGGCACCGCGAAGCTCAACACCGGCACGGCCAGGGCCATCGCCAGCGGGAGGGCTCTGTGCCATGGCCGGGCCGCCGGGCGTACCAGGACGGCGTGGGCCATGAGGGCGCCGCACAGGGCGACGGCGAACGACACCAGCGGCGCGCCGCCGAGCGCGGCGTAGGAGGTGAACAGCGACTCGCCCTGGCTGAAGGCCACCCGCGCCCAGGGGAAACCACCGATGGGCACCAGGCCGCGGGCCCACTCCATGGCCACCCACAGGCCGCCGAACCACAGCGGCCACGCGCGCAGCCTGAACACCAGCGCGGCCAGGGCGGCCATGGCGGCGTAGAACAGGCATTCCGTGCCGACCAGCATGAACCAGACGTCGTCGCCGATGGCGCGCACCCAGGCCAGGGCGGGGAAGAGGAACACCGCGGCGCTCAGGTAGCCGATCCAGGCGGCGCGCTTGGGGCGGGTGCCGTAGAGGGAGCCGACGATCAGCCCGATGCCGAGGGGGGCGCACAGCCACCAGCCGAGCGGCGGGAACGCGGCGAACAGCGCCACCCCGCCGGCCACGGCCGCCACCACCCGGGCCAGCAGCACCTTGCCCGGCTCCCGCCCGGAACCGCCCACTGCGGGCCCGGCCACGGGTGGTGCGCCAGCGCCGACGGGCGCGGGCACGGCTGCGGCCTGCGACACGTCGCCGGGCTCCGGCACAGTCTCCGCCTGCCGCGCACCGGACTCCGGCACGATCTCGCCCGCGCCGTCCCTTGTGCCTCCGCGCGCCGCATCGGACGGGAGCGCCTGCTCGGGCGTCGGTGCGGGCACCC
>NZ_VCJS01000027.1 GCF_005893125.1 Nonomuraea basaltis
GCTCCTGGTGTGCCTAGGGATCACGGTGATCGGTACCGCCCTCATGCTCGGTGTCGTCGGCTGGCGGCTGGCACGTTCCCGCCGGGCGCCGATGGCGTGACGTGTCACTTTCAGCGGATTTCGGCAGGTGAGGGCCCAAGTACCGGGTGGATCTGGATCTCGCTTGCGAGCGCGTCGAATCAAGTGCGCGGCGCCCACGGCGGCGAGGTCGAGTACGTGGGGCTCATCTACCGGGCCGGGACGCAGATGTTCCACCTGCTCCACATCGCCGACCACGAGGGCGGCTGGGAGTACACGCTGTCCGGCGGGTGGCCGCTCGCCCGCGACGAGGAGGCCGTCGAGGCGTTTCAGGCGAAGGTCGCCGAGCACATCCACGCCTGACCCCGGATATGGCAGCACCTCGGCACGCACGAAACGGGCAGCGGTGGCAAATGTGCGAACTGTCACATTGAGCACGACTCGTGGGTGGCGGCCGTGAGCCACTGGTAATCATGATCACACCAATGGCAAACGAAAGGATATTCGTGCGCACACGTAAGCTGACGACCCTCCTGGCTGGTGCGGCCCTGGCTGCCTCTACCACGCTGCTGGCGGGCGCTGCTCCGGCCGGCGCGGCTGGACCCTGCGGCAGCAGCTACTCCCGGATCGGCGTCTACAGCATCGGCATCGAAAAGTACGGGTACCGTACGGGCATTCTGGAGGTGTACTACAGCTCCAGCACCGGCAAGAACTGCGCCCTGACCTACGGCGACGGCCCTTACGCCAACACCACGAGCTGGAAGGGCGTCGTGATATCGAGAGGCGACGGCAGCGGGAAAGACCCCGACGCCGACAATTACAAGTACTACGCTGGCCCCGTGTACGTCTCCGCGCGCGGCCAGTGTATCGACGTGGAAGGAATCTCCCCGTCGTGGACGAGCGTCAAGCTCAACAACGTGCACTGCGGCTGAACCACTTCTGAACGCCAAGTGGCTGCTCGCTCGGGATGAGGCCCCTTGCAGGCGAAGGTCGCAAAGCGCATCCACGCCTGACCCGGACATGAAGAGAGGCCCACCGCGCGGCTGTGCGGCGGGCCTTTCTCCCCCAGGCGGTTCGGGTCTAGCTGGCTACTCGACCTCGACGGCCTCGTCCTCGGCCGTGTCGTCGGCCTCGGTCTCAGGGTCGGTGGTGGCCACCGGCTCGTGGTCGTTCAGCTCGTGATCGTTGTACTCCGGCATGGGGCCTGCCTTTCGCGAGGAGGTTCTATGGCCCTCACAGGATGCCGTGCCCGTTGGCGGTTCCGCATACATTCCGCCGAACTGGCACGTTGGCGGTGCCGCCAACGGTTGCACCCACGCGATCATGTGTGTCGCACTTCGTGCGGGCGGCACCCCTATGCCCATGTGGACCCCCTTTGAGCTGGGCATAAAGCGGAGCGCGGGACTGGCCGCGTTTCTGCCGGTGCGTGTGCCGCCCCTCTCCTATTCGGCCGACGCCGTTCGCGCGTCTACGGCCATCTCAGCGCGTCGATCATTCCGGGACGAAGCACCAAAAGCGGGGTGAACTGTTGGTGATCGCCCAACCTGTCACCTGCTCGACCTGTTTGTCACCTGGATGGCATGATTCCCATCCATTCTGTCAACGCGCAGGTCGTGTCCGTCTCATGAAAGTTGGCGCATCCGCTGAACCAGGCGCGTCTTACCTAGAGGCTTTGTACGATCAAGCGGTGAAGAAGGGTGCATTAGCGAGATACGAGCAGCCTGCCGCAGAGGTAGCAGTAGCGCTGTTCATGGATTTGCTCCTGCTCGCAGCCGCATGGTTCATCATCGGCCGAGCGGTCGATCGTGGCGTGCTGTGCGATGGATTCAGCGTGCTGTGCTCCGGCGGCGACCCGACACCTGCACAGTGGCTGGCGGAGATGAGCTAGCGCTCCACGGTTGCCTACACGTCGTACGCGGTCGTGGCCCTCGTCCTGGTCATGAGCGCCGTGATCGCGTGGCGGCATGGGCACAAGGCTGTCGTGGCCATGCAGTGCGTGTCGCTCACGGGCGTAGCGCTGCTTGCTGTCCTGTGGGAGCCGTACATCGGACTCCATTGACCTTCCGACTTTAAGGGCGCCTACTGTGCGCGGCCCAGTCGATCGCCCATACGGTGTGCCGTCGTGAGCGACACGGGTTTCATGATCGCACGCCAGGTCACCGGAGACGTTCGCAACCGCGCACCATCTCTCCATGAGACAGCCTGCTCGGCGACTGTCTCACTGATGTTGGCGCTCAGCAGGTCAGCGCCGTGATCACGCGCCAAGCTCAGTGGACAGGACATCGTGGTCCGGTGGCTGGTCCAGACCGGGGTTCTGCCAACTTGGGTGAGCACATCTCGGCTGGCTCTGCTCAACCAAGTTGTCAACGCACAGGCCACAGCCTCGCCCTGTGACATCTTCACCGAGCACCAACATGAACGTGACCCCGTACACTCCCGTGACCGCCCGTGGGGCTGCCCGCCGACTGGAGCGGGAGCCATGCACCATCCGCAAATGGGCGTCCCGCTACTACGCCCGCGTCCTCGGCCGCGCCGGGCGGGAGACCGTGTACGACTACGCCGACCTCGCCACCATCGAGTGGTGCATCTGGGCCGGCCACCCTTTTACCCGCCACGCCGGAGGACCGCGACGAGCTACGCGCCGCCCGCCGAGCCGCCGCAGCATGACTGTCAAATGACGCGCTACCAGATTCGTCGGCAGTGCTCCGGCGTTCACGCCGGGGGTGAAGCCGACCAGCCCGCGTAGCGGGGCAGGAATAGCCGATTCGCCGCCAGGCGAATCGGCGTCCACCGCACGCGAAGCTGGCCATCACGCGCACCCCGTTCCCACGGCACTGATCTCGCACGCGGTCACGTACGCCCGATCGAGGGGGAGCGTCACCTCGTGCGTGGTCCGCCCGTCCAGGGTGCGGTGCACGTCGATGCCGTACTCCTCCACGTAGAACGCGAGAAGCGGGCTGTCGTCGTCCTCCCGAGCGAGATGAGGAGCGTCGTGCCGGGCTCGGAGGCCGCGAGCAGGTCGATGACGCTCACGACGGCCATCGACGCGAGCCGGATCGGCTTGCCCGAGACGTTCAGCACGATCGTCCCGCGCGGGGCGTCGGCCGGCGCCGGCTTCACGTCCAGGTAGGTGCCGTCCGTGCCGGTGTAGGTGGGGTTCGTCGTGTCACTCGTCGTGGGCCGCCTCTGGGTTGCCTTCGACGCAGGCGGCCAGCTGCTCCCAGGTGTGCTGGGCGTACAGCTGGCCGCAGTGGCAGAGAGCCAGGATGGTCTCACTCACCGCGGGCCTCCTCGATCGCCGCGCACACCACGGCGCACTGATCAGCCGGGACGGTCACCTGACAAGTCCGGCCCTGCCGCCGGTCGAGCGTGAATTCCGCGCCCTCCTCGCCGATCACGACGTGGAAGGACCACATGAAGGGCTCGATCGCCGCCCGCACCGCGTCGGACCGGTCGTGCGGGATGGTGACCGAGGCGTTGGCCTGGCACGCCGGGAAGGCCACCGCCAGCGCCAGGCCGTCCGGCCCCGAGGTGGCGACGAGCGACAGGTGGCCGTCCGGGTCGTTGATCGTGAGCGTGATGCTGTCGTACGTGACATCGGGGCCGAGCATGCCGAGCAGCAGGTTGAGGTCGTCGGTGTCCAGCCCGAAGAGGATGCCGGACACGTTGACGATCACTCCGCCGGGCGGGGCGTCCGGGAGAGCGTCGATCACGTCGAAGTAGGTGCCGTCCGGGCAGACGTAGACGGCGGTGTCGAGGAACGCGGCGGTACCGAGGTTCATGGTGGTGTCTTTCGCGAGGAATTGGACGCCACCGTACGACCGGCACCTACATCATGTCGGGCATCCGCACGAAATCGCCGGGACGTGCTGGAGCCAGCGCTGCACGGCGTCACGGCGATGCCGGGTCCGCTGACGGGGGAGCTGCCTGCACACGCGGTGTAGCCGGTTCTCATGCTGGCGTACACAGCGGTCCGCGAATGAGGCCTCCGGCGGGGGTCTGCCATTCCTGTCCCATGCGGATTAAGATCCACCGTGGGAGAATAGGAGTGAGTCATGGCCCGAGTGCTTGTTCTGACTGGCGATGCGGCGGAAGAGCTGGACTCCATGTACCCCGTCTTCCGGCTCCGGGAAGGGGGCCATGAGGCGATCGTGGCCGCCCCCACCACGCGTGCGGTAAAGCTGGTGGTCCACGACTTCGAGCCCGGCTGGGACGCCTACACCGAGAAGCCCGGCCATCAGCTGCCGGTGGATCTTGCGTTCGCCGACGTGCACCCCGAGGACTATCAGGCGCTGGTGATCCCGGGCGGCCGTGCGCCGGAGTACATCCGCACCGATCCCGACGTCGCCCGTATCGTGTACTACTTCTTCGAGCGCGGCCTGCCGGTGGGCACGATTTGCCACGGCCCGCAGGTGCCGGCCGCGCTTGGCCTGCTGCGCGGCCGTACCACGGCGGCGTTCCCGCCGTTGAGGAGCGACATGGAGATGGCCGGTGCGACCTTCATGGACGCCCCCGACGTGGTGGACGGCGCGATGGTCTCCTGTCGTGGCTGGCCGGACCTACCTGAATGGTCGCGTGCCTTCATGCGCGTGCTGGAGGGCGCGAACGTGTCGTTGTGAGATCGTTTTTCGACGCTCGTACAATCATGCTCTGATGTAGCCAAGAACGTTGGCGGTTCCGCCAACAAGAGCGTGCGATCGCGAGTGGATCACTCTCCTCGCGAAAGAGATGATCATGAGCGAATCTCACAGCAGCGCATCCCGCGTCGCGACGTTCACCCCTCAGGGCGCGTTGCGTCCCGATTCCCCCGGACAGGTGTACGGCATCACCTACGCCGAGAACGGCGAGATCGTCGGTCGCGGGTTCGCGCGTTCCGATGAACTGGCCTCCTGGCACGAGGATCTGACGGCTGGCGGCTGGACGGTCAAGGGCATCTACGAGTTCGGCGTCCGGTACACCGACGACACCGGTCAGTCGGGCATCGCCTACGACCCGGACAAGTTCGACCCGCATGACCGCGCCTTCGCTGACATGCGCACCCGGGGTATGCGCACGGCGCAGGAGGACCGCGATATCCCGAAGGATGCCACCCTCATGCGCCGGCTGCCGGCGGGGAGTGGGAGGAAGACCCTGGCTGGGCGGCCGAGCTCCGAACCTGGGACGAGCTCTGCGCCCGCATCGAAGCCGCGGCCACCGAGGAGGAACGGCGGGAGGCCCGCGCTGAGCTGGACGCCCGGGTGGAGTTCACCACGACGGCGCGCGAGACCGGCCAGATCACGGTCAAAGTGCGCGACTACTCCGCCGAGGCCCCTCTGGGGTGTCGGCCTGACCAACCCGGTTGTCCGCAGCATCGTCATCTCCGCGTACTGCGTGGTGTGCGGCACGCCGCGCGGCATGCCCCGGCAGATCCACCAGTGCGAGGACGGCGTCCACTACTGGCCGCATGTTTGGGACAATCCGTGTGGCCACGTGGACATGTACGCCGCCGTCGTCAAAGAAGCCAAGGAGTTCGCCGCCACAAGGGCAGGTGACGTCCGATGAGCGGAGCCCGCGAACCTGAGTGGTCGACCGATGTCAGACTCCGCCGGAACGGGCGGATGGTCTCCCTAGAGGTTGTCACCCTCATCACGGTTGAGCTGACCGCTGACCAGATGGACAACCTCACTCGCGCCGCGCACGACCTCGGGATGCAGAGGCACGAGGTTCTGGCCATGTTGGCGGGCCGGGTGCAGGTGGAGTCCGCCGGCCGGGGTCTACCTGGCGGGCGAGGACGAGGCGGGCGCTGAGGCTCGATGACGGTCATCTGCACTCGCCACGAATACACCTACGTGGCTGCGCCCGAGGTGAAGCCCGGCCACCGGATCGTCTACACGACCGCGCCGGGGCGTGGGCCGGGGACGCTGGCCATCGACTGCGACACGCACAAGGTGGTCGAGCCGCTCAAGCGCCACAACCGCCCCTGTGGGTGATCCAGTGCGAGCGCGAGGTGTTTTTCAGCGAGCACGAGCACGCTGGAGTGCCCGTCGCCAACCCGAACCTGATGGACGACGGCATCGAGGGCGGTGGTGCCTGATGGCTCTCACCGAGGCCGAGCGGCTGGAGCGGATCGCGTCGCTGATCTCGCCGTGCCCGCCGCTGAACGTCTGGGACGGCTTCGACCTGTGCCCGAACGATGGGGGCATCTTCCGCCTGAGGTTGAACATTCATCCACTCGGGGCTGGGCGACGAATACCGGTTGTTCGGTAAGTCGATTCGATCCTGGGGGATACCTCATGCGAAGATCTCTGGTCCACCCTCGCTTCTCCGCCTTGGCGCTCGCGTTGGGCGTGCTGCTGGCCGCCGCGCTGATGCTGGCGGGCGGCTCGAAAGTGTCGCAGGCCGTCCAGTCCGAGTTCGCGCAGGGCTCCAACGCCAAACCGACCGTCCTGGCAGAAGGCGTACAGGGCATGAGGAAGCCTCTGGAGCCGTGACCGTTGTTCCCGCTCGGGTGTGACTGAGCAAGAATGATCTTCGCGTGCTGGCAGAATGCGGACTTGCCAGCACGCGCGGGGATGCTCATCATGGTGGCCGCTCGCGGCCTAACTGACCTGGCCTGATGGCCTGCGTCGCTCGTGAGGTGAGGCGCTGATAATCGCTCTCAGTGCCTCACCTGTCTCACGACAAGATCACGAAATCCTCCCGGCGCGCGTGTCCGCACTTCGCGCTCGTCTCCGGAAGACATAGGCATGGACCTGCGTACCGGGTGACGAACTGCCCATGATCCCCCACACTTGCACCGCGGCCGGTTCCGCCGCGGCACCTAGGGTCGCTCGACGCGGGCCGCCTCGACGCTCCGACAGGCGAGGCAGTAGCGATAGAGGTCCACCCGGGTGAGCGTGCCAGCCGGGTTGTACCGCTTTTTGCAGTAGGCGCGCCAGCGGCCGGTGGCCTCGAGATCGGCGCCCGCGTCCTGGCACTTGCCGCACGCGTTGGGGTTGGAATGCGAGGAGTCGTAGTAGTAGCCGCCGCTATACGGGCCGTCCCCGCAGGGGACCGCAAGTGCCGCGTCCGATCGCGCCTGGCCGGCGCTCGCGTTCGCGGTGCCGCCCATTATCAGCACGACGGCCGTGCCAAGCATGGCGGCCGTGCCCAGCGCGACGCCTGGCTTCTTTAAACGCGATCCTGTGGATGCCATGTCCGCTTCCTCCTGTTTCCAGTTCCTCCTGTTTCCAGCATTCATTCTCAGCGCGGGGAACCGGGCTAGACAGGGCGGCGACAGGGCATTGGGCGGACTCTTGCCGGTGTGCTGCTTCGCCCAGTGCCAGAAGGAGCGCAGAAACCCAGCTCAGACTAAGTTTGGCGGCTCTCGCATAGTTCTCGGCACCCGTGTATAGCAAGCCCGACACCATCTCGTAGGCAGCTCGACGCGATCACTGCTTGAAGCGCGGCACCTTCTTGTACCGGTTGCGCAGGGCCTCCGCCGGGCCCCCTCCCTCAACTGTGGTCTCGCACAGGTACGCGGTCGCGGGCGGCAGGACCGAGGTCGCGGCGGCGTGCGATCCTCGCCGGATCATGCTGGGCGGGACGCGAGAAGCCTGCAACCGAGATCGAGGAGAGCTGGCGGTGCCGCCGATCGGCGTGCGCGGCCCTGCTCGCGCGGGCCGACCGGGAAGCGCGGGAGGCGGGGAACGGCTGAACCGCATCCGTGCTGAGTTGCGCGCGGTCGCCCAGGGCGTCGTGGAACTCTTCCATGTGTTCGATGTGGTCTCGGTCGCGGGGGCGCCGTGGCGGTGGCGTGTGATTGACACCGCTTCCCATGAGCGGATCGCTGCTGTGCGCGCGGGCCAGCGGAGGGTCGGAGCCGATAAAATGATCTTCGCGTGCTGGCAGAATGCGAACCTGCCGGCACGCGCGGGGATGCTCATCATGGTGGCCGCTCGCGGCCTAACTGACCTGGCCTGATGGCCAGTGTCGCGCGAACGGTGAGGCGCTGATAATCGCTCTCAGCGCCTCACCTGTCTCACGACAAGATCGCGAAATTCTGGTGATCATGTGTCGCACTTCGTGCTTGTCTCCGGAAGACATAGGTATGGACCTGCGCACCGGAGATGAACTTCCCATGATCCCCCGCACCTGCACCTGCGGCCGGGCCTTCTGGCCGCAACCGGGTGACGGTGGCTACTGCGGCATCTGTGAATTACCAGAGATCGGCGGGACGGACGTGTACGACGCACCCGACAACGTCTCGTAGCACCTCGACCCAATCACTGCTTAAAACGAGGCGCCTCCCCGTACCGGTCACGCAGCGCCTGACCATGGGGTCTGATCCCTGCGCAGCGAGGGCATTCCTTCAGGGCGACATCGACGCTATCGGAGATATTCGTCAAGTATCTGCGGTCAATCGCGCCCGAAGAGGCTCGATATGGAACCGCATAGCAATGACCTGCTCGGACACGGCTTAGTGCACGATCCGGTTCCGATGTTCCTCGGCCCCGTGTCGCCGTAGGGGCCGATTCAGCAGAGGCCCTTGTACCAGGCGTACTTGATATCGTATGTATACCCGAGAAGGGTGATCCCAGGCCGGACGCATTGGTCGTATCCGGGCCGATCGAAGGTCCGTTCGACGCGGATGAGGACGTTGACGTTGGAGTTGCAGTGGTTGTATCTGGCGACGGCGCCCTGGGGGTCCCAGCCGCAGGCGAATGCCCCGGCCTCGGCTGTGCTGCCAGTGGTCGCGGTGGTGCTGGCGTACGCTGGCACGGTGGTCAGTGCCAGGGCGGTCAACGTCCCGCCGATCGCCTTGAGGATCTGTGTACGCATATTTCTCTAGTGCCTCTTTCGTGTTGTGCCGGAATTTCGTCAAAGCTATCTACCGGATAGAGCCTCGCACTACCGAAATTCCTGCCAAGCACCGTAGGTTTGCTGCCAAAATCTTCCAGTCGGCGTCACAAGTCAGCGTAGGAGCACAGCGGGATAAACAGGTTCTTCGTAGCCGACGTGACCGCCGTAACCGTGCACCCCCATGGCGTTTTCTAGGCCTCGTACCGCGTCCACAAACCGAGTGGACGGAAATGCCCGCTCGGCGACCGGTTCTGGGTTCAGGTGTGCTGTGGAGCTCGCGCCGCCATGCGCCCACGCTGGTGTCCGGGCCGCCTTCTCACGAACCGACCCTAGCGAGGACCTGATGCGCCGTATCGAACACATGCCCCTCCCCGAGATCGCCCGCGCTGTCAGGAATCCAAAAGAACATGACCTCCCGGCCATCAGACGGTCGATCGAGGCGTTTGGCTGCACCCTCGCCGGGGAGTTGGACGAGCGCACCGGCCGCCTCGTCGCCGGGCACGGGCGCCTGCACGTCCTGGAGGAAATGGCAGACGACGGCAAATCCCCGCCCGAAGGCGTGCGCGTCGGCGACGACGGCGTGTGGCTGGTGCCCATCCTCCGCGGCTGGACCTCCCGCTCCGACGCGGACGCGGAAGCGTACCTGGTGGCGGCGAACCTGCTGACGGAACGCGGAGGGTGGGATCACGGCATGCTCGCCGACATGCTCACGGACATCGGGGCGGCCGACGAGGCGCTGTTGGCCGCGGCCGGGTACACGAGCGACGACCTGGCCGACCTGGACGAGCTGGCGCCCCGCGATCCCGAGCAAGCCCCGCCGAACCCCGTGACGGGGCCGGGGCCGGCCGAGCGGGTGGAGCGCCGACCGTGTGGGGCGTCGTCGTCACCTGCGAGTCGGAGGCCGAGCAGGTCGAACTCCTGGAGCGGCTGAGCGCGGAAGGTCACTCCGTCCGGGCGCTCATGTAGGCCGATCGTTCGACGCCGTCCTCATCGGCGTGTCCGTTCCTGACGAGCACGGGCAGCGCCGCATCTACGTGACCAACGAATGGCGGTGGGACTCCCGCGCGCAGAGGCGGCAGCTCACTGACGCCGAGTACTCGATGCGGCTGGGGGAGTGGCTGGACGGCATCCCCGACACGTACGGGCCGGGCACGAGAGGCGTCCGGCCAGCGTGGTTGATCGTGGACCCGTCCGCCGCGTCGTTCGTCACGCAGCTGCACCACGATGGGTTCCGGCCCCAGCAGGGCGACAACAGTGTGTTGGACGGCATCCGTACCGTCTCCAACCTGATGGCGGCCGACCATCTGCGGGTCCACGCGTCCTGCCGCGACCTCCTCGATGAGATCGTCGGCTACGCCTGGGACGACCGCAAGGCGGAGCGCGGCGAGGACGCGCCCGTCAAGGAACACGACCACAGCGTCGATGCTCTCCGGTACGGACTTCACACGACGCAGGCGGTGTGGATGCGGCTGCTCGAACCCGTCCCTGCCTACTAAGCACCTATCCGGAAGTTCTGCTTGTAACTGTGTGTGAGATCGCCGGAGCGGACGGGCGTTGACAAGGGCCTCGCCGGGCGTTGGATCGAAGTTTCCTACATCGTCCATCTGCCCGGCAAGGTCGTGGTCGGTATGCGCCCGGCTGCGGCCTTCGGCCACCGCATGATCTTTGTTTGTCGACGCAATACTCAATCATCGCGGTGGCCGTCCACCTCTATGCACCGGATATCTGGAAATCACTCGTGGCCGGGGATGCCGCCCAGATCGCGCCAGATTTCCTTGATATACCAGGGTACGAATTCTCTTCCCCACCGCTTCTCCTTCAATTCCTTCGATACCCCATCCGGCCTCTCCTCCTCCCTCTCCTCCTTCTCTTTCGCGGCGATGATCGCTCGAACTTGCTGCAAAAGGTTACTCAGGGCGATTTCTCGGACATTAGGCGGGATTGCGATGCCCCCTGTGGTTGCGGGTTGAGCAGCTCCCCCGTGCGTGTTGTTGCTGGGGGTATCCCGGGCGGACGCGGCAGACTGCGCCGCAATTGATAGGAACGCCGCCGAGACGGCAACGCAGCACATGCGCATGAAGTTTTGCATCACTAACCCTTCTTGACCTGGCTGGCTTCCTCGTCAGCGATACCCAGCATGTTTTACCTAATGCTCGGACTCGCCCATATGTGGCCGCTTCTATATTCCAAGAAGACCATAAGTTGGGAATGTCTGATTTGTCGCACTGGAAAGTAAAGGAGCTAAATAGAACGCGCGTCCCCGGAGCCCGGTTGTGGCGGCCCGGCCCCGGGGCGCGTCTGCTCCGCGTGGCTTCCCCGTACGCGCGTCGAGCACCCGGCGCGGGCCGCGCCCTTCGGCTGTTGAGGGGCAGCACGAAGGCCGGCCCGCGCCGCTGGACCCCACCCCTGACCTTTGAGGGAGAACGATCGTGGCCGACTTCACGTTCAACATTGCGCTCGGCAGGAGCGTCGAGCTGCTCCACCGCGTCAAGACCGGCGACCCGGCCGGGTCCACCCCGGTCATTGCCGCGCTCGCGGCCGCGGGCCTGGAGAGCGATGCGGTGCTGCGCGACAAGGACACCCTGGCTGACCTGGTGTCGGGCTCCACCAACGAGGTGCCGGTCGGCAACGGCTACGCGCGCAAGACGCTGGTGGCCGCCGACCTGAACGTGGTTGCCCCGGACGACGCCAATGACCGGACGGACCTGGACATCCCCGACCAGACGTGGACGAGCGTGCTCGCCGCCTCGGGCGGCTGGTCCAAGCTCGTCGTCTGTTACAAGCCCGCCGCGGGCTCCACCGATGCGCAGATCATGCCGCTCACCTGCCACGACTTCGCGATCACACCGGACGGGACCGACATCGTGGCGCAGATCGCCGTCGCGGGCTTCTTCCGCGCCACCCCCGTCTAACCAGGCCCAGGGGGCGGCATGCTGCGGAAGAACTCCTTCAACGGGGGCACAGCCGGAACGTCGGTCACCACCGCGAACTCGGGGGGAAGCTCCGGAGACGCGTTCCAATCGGTCAACGGATCCCCCACCTACGTCGCCGCCACGGGAACCCGGGCGCCGCTTGCCGCTCTGCTCAACGACCCCGACACGGTGACGTGGCAGAACATCGTCACGGCCGGGCGCGAGATGTGGGTACGCGGCTACGTCCAGCTCGCGTCACTCCCGGCAAGCGAGGACTTGTTTCTTGAGCTGAACTTCCAGCCGACCAGCGGCTCACCCACCGCCGTGCCGAGCGCTGCCACATTGGCTCGACGTCAGCCCGTTCGCCGCGGTCGAGCGGGCGGCGGTGCCCCCTACCCCGATGAAACCTCTGGCTGCCACAACCAGCCGCGTACCGCACTCTCGACCGCTGGTGGACTCATGCGTGCCGATCCGGTGACCGCCCACCGGGCCCACCGCCGCGGCCGCCCGGAACGCGCGGATCTCCCTCCGCCGATCGGCGGAGGACATGCCCGCCGATCGGCGGAGATGGTGCCCGCGTGGCTCCGCGTACCGGCGATGGTGCGGGGGGCCAGAGCTTCTGTACGCTCTGGCCATGCCAGGTGAGACGTGACGATCAGGCTGGTCATCGCGGACGACCACGCCATGATCAGGGCGGGCCTGCGGCTGGTCGCGGAGAACGCCCTAGGGGTGGAAGTGGTCGGCGAGGCTGCGGACGGGGTGGAGGCCGTCGCCGTGACCAGGCGGCAGCGGCCGGACGTGCTGCTGCTCGACATCGCCATGCCGCGCCTGGACGGCCTGGACGCCGCCAGGATGTTGCTCGGCGATCCCGCCCCGCCGAGGATCGTGATGCTGACGACGTTCGGCCCGCCGGATCCACACCCGCAGCAGCGACCGGATGCTGCCGAGGATGTCGTTGAGCACGGAGTTGCCCGCCGCGTGCGCCAGCGTGAGGTGGAACGCGACATCCGCCTCCACGAACGCGGTGCGGTCCGTCGCCGCCCGCATGTCCGCCAGGTGCGCACGCAGCTCCTCCACCGCGCCCGGGCCGGCCCGCTCGGCCGCCAGCTCCGCGATGATCACCTCGATGTGCTTACGCGCCTCGATCAGGTCGAGCACCTGCTGCTGGCCCAGCATGAGGCCCCAATCTCGCCGACGCTGACGGCACCTTGCCCTGCCTGACCAGGTCGTCGAGCGCCCCGAGCGTCTGCTCGAGAGGCGTGTCCGGATCGGGGTGGTGGGCGTAGTAGAGGTCCACGTGATCGGTACGCAGCCGCCGTAGGCTCTGCTTGCGCTGCTGGAACAGGTGCTGCTGGGACAGCCTCCTGTCGTTGGCCCCGGTGCCGACGGGCTCGGGCGCCTTGGTGGCACGCACGACCTCGTCCCGCCGCCCGGCCAGCGCCCGCCCGAGCAGCTCCTCGGCCGGCTCCCGCTCGGTCCACGGCGGCGCGCCCGGCCGGTCGAAGTGGGGGTTGCCCGCCATTGATCAACCGGTTGACCAATCGCGCAACGTCAGCGTAACGTCGCCAAAACCACCCTTTAAAACGATTGAAGGGAGCGGTCACGAGCATGCCGGGCCTGTCTCCGTACGGCCTCACCTGCGAATTCCTCGATCGTCCGCTGGGTGTCGACAAACCCGCCCCCCGCCTGACCTGGAAATTCCGCTCCGGCACGATGGGCGACGGCCAGACCGGCTACCGCCTGACCGTGCGGGCGGCCCGCGAGCCCGTGTGGGAGACGACGGGCGACGGCGATCGGCAGGCCGCCTACGAGGGCCGCCGCTACGGCCCTCGACCCGCTACGACTGGACGGTCGAGGTCCGCGACGCGTGGGGCGCGCCGGCGGGCCGCGCGGCGTCGTGGTTACAGACCGGGCTGATGGGCGGCTGGGACGATGGCGCCCGGCCGGTCTTCGAGCCCCGCGCGACGACGATGCGGGTGTGTCGCCAAGGCGAATCGGCCGGCGCGGGGCCGGTTCGCCTGCACCGGGTGTGGCCTCGCTGGGCACACCGATCACATCGCGGCCCGCAACATCGCCGCACGCGGCGCTGCGGGCTGGGCTGTTGTCAACCAGCCACACGCTACCGGCCTCCCTTCAGCCAGACGGGACCGTGAGAGCAAGTCACCGGCTTCATCCGGTGACAGTTGATCCAGGAGATGACCGCCGCGCGCTCAAGTGAAAGGTGGAGTCATGAGGTTGGCAGGCAAGAAGGCCGTCGTCACCGGCGCGGGCGGTGCCATGGGAAAGGTGTTCTCCGAGGTGCTGGCCAGGGAGGGGTGCGACGTCGCGGGGCTGGACGTGCAGGGCCTGGACCTGTTCGGCGACGCCGTCCGGGCGACCGGGCGCGCGGCCCTGGAGCTGAAGGCCGACATCACGGACCTGGAGGCCACGCAGGCCGCGATCGGCCAGGCGGTCGAGGCGTGGGGCGGTGTGGACATCCTGGTCAACAACGCCGGCGGCGGCATGGTCCGGAAATTTCATGAAATGACAGCCGACGAGTGGCGCCGCATGGTGGACGTCAACCTGACCAGCGTCTTCAACGTCACCCGCGCCGTCGTACCGTCGATGCTGGAACGCGGCGGCGGCCGCATCGTGAACATCGCCTCCATCGCCGCCCTGCGCGGCGGCCGCCTCGTCAGGCACGCCACCGGCTACGCCGCCGCCAAGGCCGGCGTGGTCGGCCTGACCAAGGCCCTGGCCATCGAGTACGCCACCGACGGCATCACGGTCAACTGCATCGCCCCCGGCGCCCAGCAGACGCCCGGCCGCGACCGCGACACGCCCGAGGGGCGCGAGGCCTTGCTCGCCCAGATCCCCACCAAGACCCTCGGTCGCCCCGAGGACCTGGCGGAGAGCATCGTGCACTTCTGCCTGCCCTCGGCCGCGTACCTGACCGGCGTCATCCTGCCCCAGGACGGAGGGCACGGGATCTAATGGGTGACATGGAGCGGGGCAGGGCCAAGTACGACGAGGTCTACGGCGAAGGCGCGGCCGACCGGCTGCTCGCCGCCCTGTCGGGGCCCGGCTCCGACCTGGGCCGCTACGGCGTGGAGTTCAACTTCGGCGAGATCTACTCGCGTCCCGGCCTGGACCTCACGCAGCGGCAGATCGCCTCGATCGCGTCCCTGGTCAACATCGGCGGCGTCGAACCGCAGCTCACCGGGCACATCAACGCCGGGCTCAACGTGGGGCTCACCCCGGAGGAGATCGTCGAGGTGATCATCCACTGCGTCCAGTACGCGGGGTTCCCCAGGGCGATCAACGCACTCAACGTGGCCAAGAAGGTCTTCGAGCAGAGAGGTGTGGCATGACATGCCGTCCGTCGTACTGATCGGCACGCTCGACACCAAGGGCGAGGAGTACGCGTGGCTGCGCAACCGGCTCGTGGAGCTGGGCAGCGACGTGATCGTGGTCGACGCGGGCGTCGGCGACCACGGCTTCCTCGTCGACGTCTCCAATCAGCGGGTCGCCGAGGCGGCCGGAAGTGACCTGCGGGCCCTCAAGGAGGGGGGCGACCGCGGCGCAGCCGTGACCGCCATGGGCGAGGGCGCGGCGGCGATCCTGGCCGGGCTGCACGCCGACCGCCGCGTCGACGCCGTGCTGGCGCTGGGCGGCAGCGGCGGCTCGTCGATCGCCGCGCGGGCCGTGCGCGACCTGCCGATCGGCCTGCCCAAGCTGATCGTGTCCACGATGGCCGCCGGCGACGTCTCCCCTTATGTCGGGGCGAAGGACGTCACGCTGATGTACAGCGTCGTCGACATCGCGGGCATCAACCGCGTCTCCCGCGCCATCCTCGGCAACGCCGCCGCCGCTGCCGCCGGGATGGCCAGGTCGCACCAGCTCGCCAAGGCCGCGCTGACCGCGGGCGCCCCGGACCGGCCGCTGATCGGCGCGTCGATGTTCGGGGTGACCACCCCGGCCGTGGACGCCGCCCGCGAGCGGCTGGACGAGCTCGGCTACGAGGTGCTCGTCTTCCACGCGACCGGCTCGGGCGGCCGGGCGCTCGAAGGGCTCGCGGCCAGCGGGATGCTGGCCGGCGTGCTCGACCTGACCACCACCGAGCTGGCCGACGACCTCGTGGGCGGCGTCCTGTCGGCCGGGCCCGAGCGGCTCACCGCGGCCGGCGCGCACGGCGTGCCGCAGGTCGTCGCGCCGGGCGCGCTCGACATGGTCAACTTCGGCCCCCGCGACACCGTGCCCGCGCCCTTCGCCGACCGCCTCCTCTACGTCCACAACCCGACCGTGACGTTGATGCGCACCACGCCCGACGAGATGCGTGAGCTCGGCCGCCGCGTGGCCGCCAAGCTGCGGGCCGCGACCGGGCCGGCCGCGCTGTTCGTGCCCCGCCAGGGGGTCTCCGCCCTCGACGCGCCCGGCGCGGCCTTCGCCGACCCGAAGGCCGACACGGCCTGCTTCGAGGCCATGGAGGAGGGCCTGCGCGGCTCCCCGGTCGCCATCGAGGACCTCGACCTGCACATCAACGACCCCGCCTTCGGCCGTGCCATGGCCGAAAGGCTCCACCACCTGATCTCCGGAGGTGCCTCGTGAACAGGCAGGACGTCCTCGACAGGCTCCGCGCCACGGTCACCGCCGGCCGGCCGATCGTCGGCGCGGGCGCCGGCACCGGCCTGTCGGCCAAATGCGCCGAGGCCGGCGGCGTCGACTTGATCATCATCTACAACTCGGGCCGCTACCGGATGGCGGGCCGCGGCTCGCTGGCCGGGCTGCTGCCGTACGGCGACGCCAACCAGATCGTCGTCGAGATGGCCTCCGAGGTGCTGCCGGTCGTCCGCGACACGCCCGTGCTCGCCGGGGTCTGCGGCACCGACCCGTTCCGCGTCATGCCGCTCTTCCTCGACCAGCTCAAAGCCATGGGCTTCGCGGGCGTCCAGAACTTCCCGACCGTGGGCCTGTACGACGGGACCTTCCGCCAGAACCTGGAGGAGACCGGCATGGGCTACGACCTGGAGATCGAGATGATCCGGCTGGCCCGCGAACGCGAGCTCGTCACCGCCCCCTACGTCTTCGACGAGGACCAGGCGCGGGCCATGGCCGAGGCCGGCGCCGACGTGCTGGTGCCGCACGTGGGGCTGACCACCAAGGGCAGCATCGGCGCCGGCACCGCGCTCACCCTGGACCAGGCCGCCGAGCGGGTGCAGGCCATGCGGGACGCGGCGGTCGCCGTACGGCCCGACGTGCTCGTGCTCTGCCACGGCGGCCCGATCGCCGAGCCTGACGACGCCGCGTACGTCCTGTCGCGCACCAAGGGCGTCGCCGGCTTCTTCGGCGCCTCGTCCGTCGAGCGGCTGCCGACCGAGCGCGCCATCACCGAGCAGGTCCGATCGTTCAAGTCGATCGCCTTCTGAAGGAGCCGCCATGCACGTCAGCCCCGACAACGTGCCCACGATGGCCTTCGACTGGGGGTCCATCAAGTGGTTCGTCACCCCGTCGGCCATCCCGGGGGCGAGCAGCACCCTGGGCGAGGTCATCGTCAACCCCGGCAAGGGGCACGCCCGCCACAACCACCCCAACGCCGAGGAGATCATCTACGTGATCTCGGGCGAGGGGCGCCAGATGGTGGACGACGGCGAGGAGTTCACGATCAAGGAGGGCGACACCGTGCACATCCCGATAGGCGCCTACCACTCGACGTACAACACGACTTGGCGGCCGCTGCGCCTGATCGTCACGTACACGCCCGGGGGAGAGGAGAAGGCGCTGGAGGCCGCGCCCGACCTCAAACTGCACGACGCGGGCAGCGTCGCGGAGTGGCGCCAGGCCTGACGTAAGCTCTTCAGATGTTGCTCGAACATCGCGGCCGGCGCCCGGTCGTCCCCGAGTCGGCGTACGTGGCCCCCTCGGCCGTCCTGTGCGGCGCGGTCGTCCTCGGCGACCGCGCCCGCATCCTGCACGGCGCTGTCCTGACCGCCGAGGACGGGGAGGTCCGCGTCGGCGCCGACGTCGTGATCATGGAGAACGCCCTCGTCCGCGGCCGCGCCCTCCACCCGGCGCTGATCGGCGACGCCGTGCTCGTCGGCCCGCACGCGCACGTCAACGGGGCGAGGCTGGAGGACGAGGTGTTCCTGGCGACGGGCGCCTCGGCCTTTCCCGGCGCCGTCGTGGGCACCGGAGCGGAGCTGCGCATCAACAGCGTCCTGCACGCCAACTCCCGGCTCGCCCCGGGAACGGTGCTCCCGATCGGCTGGGTCGCCGCCGGCGACCCGGCCGAGCTGTTCTCTCCCGACCGGCACGACGAGCTGTGGGAGGTGCAGCGCGGCCTGGACTTTCCCGGCACGGTGTACGGCGTGCCGCGCGGCACGCCGATGCGCGAGATCATGGCGCGCCAGGCGGAGTTCTACGCCGCCCACCAGGACGACCGCCCGCTCGACTAGGGCGCCGAACTTCCACCTCGCCTCCCGACGCACCGGCGGCTGACGACTACGACGCCAGAGCGCGGCGGCGGGGTGGTCATCCTGCGGCACTGGGAAAAGGGCCCTCGGGGTCGATGGCGCGGGTGACGCGCTGCCCGATGTCGCGCAGCTGCCGGATCTGCGTCTTGGTGAGCGGGTCGAAGACGAAACGGCGTACCGCGTCCACGTGCCCGGGGGCGGTCTCGACGACCTTCTTCCATCCCTCTTCGGTGAGGATGGCCAGGGTGTAGCGGCCGTCGTCCGGGTCCGGCGTGCGGCGTACCCAGCCGCGCTTCTCCAGCCGCTTGACCACGTGGGACAGGCGCGACAGCGACCCGTCGGCGAGCGCCGCCAGCTCGCTCATGCGCGTGGTGCGTTCGGAGGTCATCGACAGCCTCGCCATCACCTGGTACTCGAAATGGCTGATGCCGGCGTCGCGCTGCAGCTGCCCGTCCAGTGCGGCCGGCAGCCTGATCATCACGCTGACCAGCGCCAGCCAGGAGTCCATCTCCTCACTGGTCAGCCAGCGCGGCTCTTGCGGTGCGTCCATGACGTCCACTCTAACTTGAGCCGTCAAGTGATCGCGCCCGTTTGAGCACTTGATGCTTCAAGCCCGGCTCAAGGGGCGAGCCCTGCCGCAGGCCGCACTCCGACTATCTGGCCGACGGCTGGGCTGGGACATCGTCAACCGGTCGATCATCATGAGGATGACGCGCTGAGCCGCCGCTCCGCGCCGTCGCGCAGCTCCCGGCGCAGCTCGACGGCGCGGTGCAGGTAGTGCGAGGCCAGCGCGGCACGCCCGGCCGAGCGGTACAGCTCGCCGAGCGTCTGGAACGTGTCGGCCTCGCCGCTCCGGTCGCCGAGCTGCTGGAAGATCGCCAGCGACTGCTGGAGCTGGTCGGAGCCGTGTGACCGGTCACCCTGCGCCGCCCGCAGCCCGCCCAGCCCCTGCAGGGCGTACGCCGAGCAGTGCCGGTCGCCGAGCGTCTCGAAGATGTCCAGCGCCCGCCCCTGGAACCGCATCGCCTCGTCCGGCTCGGCCACCAGGTCGTGCAGGCGGCCGAGCTGCATGGACACGCACCCCTCGCGATGGGCGTCGCCGAGCTCCCCGGCCAGCCGCAGCGCCTCCCCGAGCCACCGGGAGGCCTGGCCGAGGTCCTGAAGGGACAGGTACACCCGGCCGATCGCCTGCCGCGCGTACGCCTCCCCGCTCGCGTCGCCCACCGCCAGGAACATGGCCAGGGCGTGCCGGAAATACCCCAGCGCATGGAGATGCCGGCCGGAGAACTGGTTGACCGCCCCCAGCCCGCAGATCGAGATCGCCTCGCCCCGCGGGTCGCCCAGCTCACGGAAGATCACCCGGGCGCGCCGCAACATCTCGCCGGCCTCGGCGTACCGGTCCTGGTAGAGGCACACCTGGCCGAGGCCGCGCAGCATGGCCGCCTCGCCGCGCCGATCGCCGGCCGCGCGGGCGCTGTCCAGGGCGACGCGGTGGGTGAGCTGCCACTCGTCGAAACGGCAATGCAGGTCGAAGTACGGGACGAGCGTCGCGGCGAGCCCCCACGCCGACTGCGCCAGCCCCGTGCGGGCCGCCAGCCGCACCGCCTCCACGAGCGACTCCCGCTCGGCGTCGAACCACGACAGCGGGTCGGCCGTCAGCCGGCCGAGGGTGTCGCGTTCCAGGCTCCACCGGGGCGCCGCCTCGGACGTCATGCTGAACAGGGTGGTCGGCAGGCGCGTCGTGGCGTGCTCGGCGGCGGTCATCCAGCCGCCGAGCACCCGGGTGAGCGCCTGGCGTTCCACCTCGCCGCCGGCCTTCTCCCTGGCGGTGCAGCGGACCAGGTCGTGCAGCCGGTAGCGGGGCTGGCCGAGGGGGTCGGTCCCGACCAGGCGCAGCAGGCTCACGTCCACCAGCGTGTCGACGACGGCGTCCGAGCGGTGCCGGTCGAGCACGGCGTCGGCCACCCAGCCGGGCACGGTCCCCGGGCCGAGCAGACCGAGCGTGCGGAAGGCCTGGGCCGCGTCGCCGGGCAGGCGCCGGTAGCTCAGGTCGAAGGAGGCGCGTACCTCCAGGTCGCCGGCGCGCAGCTCGTCGAGCCTGCTCGCATCGTCCGCCAGCCGCTGCTGGAGCACGCGCAGCGACCAGCCGGGCCGCCCGGCCAGGCGCGCTCCCGCCACCCGCACCGCGAGCGGCAGGTAGCCGCACGAGGCCAGGATCGCCAGAGCGGCCTCCCGCTCGGCGGCCACCCGCTCGGCGCCGGCGATCCTGCCCAGCAGCTCCTCGCTCTCCGCCGGCGACAGCACGTCGAGTTCGAGCAGCAGCGCACCGGGCAGCTCGGTGATGCGCCGGCGGCTCGTCACGACCACCGCGCAGCCGTTGCCGGGCAGCAGGTGCCGTACCTGGGCGGCGTCGGCGGCGTCGTCGAGGAAGACGAGCATGGGCCGCTCGGCCAGCAGCGAGCGGTACAGCGTGGCCCGCTCGTGCACCGAGACGGGCAGGGCCGCCTCGCCCACCCCCAGGGCCCGCAGCGCCTCGGCCAGCAGGTCGCCGGGATCGGCGGGGGCCGGGCCGGTGCCGTCCAGGCACAGGTGCAGCTGCCCCTCGGGGTAGCCAGCGCGCACGGCGTGCGCGCAGTGCACGGCAAGTGCCGACTTGCCCACCCCGGGCGGCCCCACCACCACGGCGATCGACGGCGGCCCGTCCAGCCGCGCCTGCGCCGGCGACAGGGCCCGGGTCAGGGTGGCGACCGCCTCGTCCCGGCCGGTGAAGTCCGGCACGTCGGCCGGCAGCTGATGAGGCACGGGCACGGCGCGGCCGCGAACCGGCTCGCCCGGGGCGGGCACGGGCAGGCTCTGGGGGAGTCCCGGCGGGCTCGGGGCCGGCGCGGCTCCGAGCTGGGCGGGGGCGGTCTCCACAGGGTCCGGCGGTGGCTCGTCGGCCAGGACGGCGGCATGCGCGTCGCGCAGGTCCTGCCCCGGCTCGACGCCGAGCTCGTCGACGAGCTGCTGCCGGATCGTCGTGTACGCGTGCAGCGCCTCGGCCCGCCTGCCGCCGCGGTGCAGGGCGAGGATCAGCTGCTGCCACAGATCCTCCCGGTACGGGTGCTCGCCGATCAGCGTGCGCAGGTCATCGATCGCGGCGGTGTACTCCTCGCGGGCCATCTTCGTCGCGACCAGCTCCTCGGCCGCGCTCAGCCGCTCCTGCGTGAGCGAGCGCAGCCGCCCGTCCCACAGCGGGCTGGCGGGCAGGTCGTTCAGCGGGTTGCCGCGCCACAACGCCAGCGCGTCGCGCAGGTGCCCGGCCGCCTCGCCGGTGCGCCCCGCCGCCCGGGCCCTGACCACCAGGTCCTCGAACAGCAGCACGTCGAACTGCTCGGTCCCCAGCTCGACCGCGTAGCCGGAGGGCTGGGCCACGATCCGGGCCCCCGCCTCGCCCACGGGGCCGCGCAGCGAGCTCACATAGGTCCGCAGGTTGGCCAGGGCGGACGACGGCGGGTTCGCCGGCCACAGCACCTCGATGAGCACGTCCGAGCCGACCACCTGGTTCGCCTCGAGCAGCAGAGAGGCCAGCAGCAGCCTGGGCTTCTTGCCGGCGATGCGGACATTCTGATCCGGCGTCCGGACCCGTAAAGGCCCGAGAATGCCGAAATTCGGCTGGTCAACCACTACGAACGCACCTACTCCTCGCTGGAGGCGTTGCACCAATTCGTCGGGTCGTCGTTCTAGCTGGCTGAGCCTTTATACCGATTTTGGATGTTCTTTGTATGCCGGACTCCCAATCTTGGTCCCCAGCAAGAGCGCTTCGAGAGATCCAGCAGACCATTCGCGCGCCGGTCGGGACATTCGTTCCTGGGCGCGCGCAGAAAGGATCCGTATGAGACCCAGAGGGGTGCTTACGGTGGGGTTCGTCCTGTTCGCCGGTGTCATGTCCGGCCAGGCCGCCTCGGCGGGACCCATCACGGCGGCGCAGCCGGCCGCGGCCCAGGCCGCTCCGACGCCGGCGCCCACGCCGACTCCCGCGCCGACTGCCACGCGGGACCCGAACGACCCGGCGAACACTGTCGAGGTCCCGCCGGTGTCGACCCTGGCCGCGCCGCGCCTCCAGCTGCCCTTCCCGTGCGGACAGCGCTGGACGGGCAACTCCAGCAACAGCAGCGCCCACCGCGCGTACGAGATCGACTTCAACCGGGGCAGCACGGCCGACGCCGATCGCGGTGACACCGTCTCCGCCGCCGCGGCCGGCACCGTCGTCATCTCCGCCCACCAGGGCTCCGCGAACGGCTTCGGCAACCTGGTCAAGATCGACCACGGGGGCGGCTGGACGACGTACTACGCGCACCTGACCGTGCGCTCCGTCGCCGCCGGCGCCCGTGTTTCGCAGGGCCAGAAGATCGGCACGGTGGGCAACACCAGCAAGCCCGGCAACAACATCAGCCCGCACCTGCACTTCGAGGTGCGCCAGGGCGAGGGATACCCCGGCAACATCCGCAAGGCCGTCTTCAACGGCGTCACCTTCGGCTACCCGAACCAGACGCTGACCTCCAACAACGCCTGCGGTGGCGGTGGCGGCGGCACCAACCCGCACACGCCGGAGAAGGTGTGCGGCACCGGCTACAAGGTGATCGACTCGGCCCCGCTGGGCTCGGCGGGCACCGCGTACCTGCTGTACAACTCCGGCAACGGCAACAACTGCGTGGCCACGATCAAGAAGACGTCGCTGGGCAAGGCCACGGCCGCCGGCGCCTTCCTGGAGCCGCAGGGCAAGACGCGGGTGACCGACAGCGGCAGCTTCACCTACTACGCGGGGCCGGTACGTGCCGCCGCGTCCGGCAAGTGCGTCAAGTGGGGTGGCAAGGCCGGTTCGGCCACGTACACCAGCCCGTTCGAGCACTGCGACTGAGACCGGGGCGGCCGCCGCTCCCCCTCCTGTGTGCGGCGGCCGCTCCCATTCGCGCGTGCCACCCAGGAACTTTCCCGAGGAGAAAACTGTGCACCCCCGATTCCGCCGCTCAGCAGCGCTGCTGACCGGCGCGCTGATCCCCCTCTCGCTGCTCATGGGGCAGCCGGCCGCCAACGCGGCCGCAGACCCCATGGCCGACGCGTTCGCCGGCGCGGCCACCACGTACGAGGTGCCCCGCGACCTGCTGGTGTCGCTCGCCTACGCCGAGACCCACCTGGACGGACACGACGGCGAGCCCAGCATGAGCGGCGGCTACGGCGTGATGCACCTGGTCAGCAACCCCAGCACGCGCACCCTGGAGCGCGCGGCCACGCTGACCGACCAGCCCGTCTCGAAGCTGAAGAGCGACGACGCGGCCAACATCGCCGGCGGCGCCGCCGTGCTCCGCGCCTACGCCGACGACCTCGGGCTGAGCGCCGCCGCCCGCAAGGACGCGGGCAAGTGGTACGAGGCCGTCGCCAAGTACGGCAACGCCTCCTCCGCGGACGTGGCCCGCCTGTACGCCGACACGGTCTACGACCTGATGGCCAAGGGCGTGAGCGCCACCACCCCCGATGGCGAGACCGTCACGGTGCCGCCGCGTGCCGTCCAGCCCGAGCGCGGCCCGTACGCCAAGGCCAAGGACCTGGACGCGCCCAGCACGCTAGCGGCGAACACCGACTACCCCGGCGCCGCCTGGGTGCCGGCGAACAGCGGCAACTACGCCGTCTCCAACCGGCCGACCAGTGACAAGATCGACAAGATCGTCATCCACGTGACGCAGGGCTCGTACGCCGGGACGATCTCATGGTTCCAGAATCCCAGCGCCAACGTCTCGGCCCACTACGTCGTCCGCTCCTCCGACGGCGCCGTCACCCAGATGGTCAGGGAGAAGAACCGGGCCTTCCACGCCGGCAGCTACAACAGGCGCTCGGTCGGCATCGAGCACGAGGGCTTCGTGGACAACGCGACGTGGTTCACCGACGCGATGTACCGCTCCTCGGCCGCGCTGACCCGCAACATCGCCGACCGGTACGGCATCCCCAAGACCCGGGCCAACATCGTCGGCCACAACGCGGTCCCCGGCGTCGACCACACCGACCCGGGCCCGCACTGGAACTGGACCAAATACATGCAGTACGTCACCGGCGGCAGTGGCGGCGGCACCCCTAACCCGCACACGCCCGAGTCGGTGTGCGGCGCCGGATACAAGGTGATCGACTCCGCGCCGCTGGGCACGGCGGGCACCGTCCACCTGCTGTACAACACGGGCAACGGCGGCAACTGCGTGGCCACGATCAAGAAGACGTCGCTCGGCACGGCCACCGCCGCCAGCGCCTACCTGGAGGTGGAGGGCAAGACGCGGGTGACCGACAGCGGCAACTTCGCCTACTACGCGGGCCCGGTACGCGCCTCCGCGGCCGGCAAGTGCGTCAAGTGGGGCGGCAAGGCCGGTTCGGCCACCTACGACAGCCCCTTCGAGCACTGCGGATAGTTCCCCGTCCAAGCGCCGGCCGGTCCAGCAGGACCGGCCGGCGCACGCGCGTGCCGCGCGAGGCACAGCGAGGACGGCCATCGACACCCGCTGTAGACGTTCACAGTCATGCCCAAGCCGGAATAGCGCACCTCGCGTCTCGCAAAGGGAATTCCGGTGAGCCCGGCTTGGCGATGCACCCGTGAAAGTTTCATCTCCGGACAGACGATCGACAGGTAGATGTTAACGCGAACATTCGCGTGCGGCTCAAGAGGGGCCCGCCGCGGAATCGCTCAGCGGGACGACGTGACTTTCCGCGCCCCGCAGCGGCCCGGGCGGCAACTTGTCATCGGTGTGCCCCGCTCAGGTAACCGAAACTTTCTGGAAACTTAGCGCCACCCAGAACGCTCTTGGGGCTGTGACCCGGGAGAACGTCCTTGACGAGGTCAGCAACGTAACGGTGGGTGCGCCTCTTGACACGTCCGATTGCGACCCCTAAGTTGCCGCAATATTAACGGATCTTCTCGAAAGTTTCGGTGTCCCCCAGCGTGACGGTTCCCGCTGGCAACGTGGGATGACGCCGTCATTGGCCGAAAGGATGGCATGAGGGGTCAGATACCAAGTGACACGAGCCCCGCGTCCGGCGAGAGCCCGCCGTGGCAGGACCCGCGGCTGCAGCCCGCCGAGCGGGCCGCGGCGCTCATCCCGCACATGACGCTGGAAGAGAAGGTCGCCCAGCTCGTCGGCGTGTGGGTCGGCGCCGATGCCTCAGGGGGAGGCGTCGCGCCGCACCAGTCCGAGATGACGGGCGCGGACTGGAGCACGGTCATCGGCAACGGGCTGGGCCAGCTGACCCGCCCGTTCGGGACCGCGCCGGTCGATCCCGTCGCCGGCGCCCGCTCGCTGGCCGCCTCCCAGACCGAGATCATGGCCGCCGGCAGGTTCGGGATCCCGGCCCAGGTGCACGAGGAGTGCCTGACCGGGTTCGCCGCCTGGCGGGCGACCGTGTACCCGGCGCCGCTGAGCTGGGGGGCGTCCTTCGACCCCGACCTGGTCGAGGAGATGGCCGGGCAGGTCGGCAGGTCCCTCCGGGCCGCGGGCGTCCACCAGGGCCTCGCCCCGGTGCTCGACGTGACCAGGGACTACCGCTGGGGCCGTACCGAGGAGACGATCGGCGAGGATCCGTACCTGGTCGGGACGGTCGGCGCCGCGTACGTGCGCGGGATCGAGGGCGCCGGGGTCGTCGCCACGCTGAAGCACTTCGCCGGGTACGCCGCCTCCCGCGGCGGCCGCAACCTGGCCCCCGTGCCGATGGGGCGCCGGGAGCTGGCCGACACCGTCCTGCCGCCGTTCGAGATGGCCCTGCGCCTGGGCGGCGCCCGGTCGGTGATGAACTCGTACGCCGAGATCGACGGCGTCCCGGTGGCCGCCGACGAGGGCCTGCTGACCGGGCTGCTGCGGGACGAGTGGGGCTTCTCCGGCACGGTCGTCTCCGACTACTTCGCGGTCCGGTTCCTGCAGCGCCTGCACCGCGTCGCCGCGGAGGCGGGGGACGCGGCCGGGCTGGCCTTGCGGGCCGGGATCGACGTCGAGCTGCCCACCGTTGACGCGTTCGGCGCCCCGCTGATCGAGGCGGTCAAGGCCGGAGAGGTCCCCGAGTCGCTGATCGACCGCGCGCTGCACCGGGTGCTGGCGCAGAAGGCCGAGCTCGGCCTGCTCGACGCGGACTGGCAGCCGTTGCCCGAGGACGTCGAGGAGCTCCGCCTCGACGACGAGACCGGCCAGGACATCGCCCTGCGCCTGGCACGGGAGTCCGTCGTCCTGCTGCGGAACACCGGCGGGATCCTGCCGCTGCCCGCAGGCCGGCGCGTCGCCATCGTCGGCCCGGTCGCCGACGACCCGATGGCGATGCTCGGCTGCTACACCTTTCCCGCGCACGTGGGCCCGCACCCCGAGCACGGGCTCGGGGTCGAAATCCCGTCGCTGCGCGAGGAGCTCGCCCGGCTGGTCCCGGACCTCACGTACGCGCCCGGCTGCGAGATCACCGGCGACGACACCTCCGGCATCGCCGCGGCGGCCGCCGCAGCCGCCGAGTCCGACGTGTGCGTGGTCGCCGTCGGGGACCGGGCGGGGCTGTTCGGGCGCGGCACGTCCGGCGAGGGCTGCGACGCCGCCGACCTGCGACTGCCGGGCGTGCAGGCCGAGCTCGTCCGGGCCGTGCTCGCCACCGGCACCCCCGTGGTCCTGGTGCTGCTCGCCGGGCGGCCGTACGCGCTGGGGGAGGAGGCCGACGCGGCCGCGGGCGTCGTCTACGGCTTCTTCCCCGGCCAGCGGGGCGCCCAGGCGCTGGCGGAGGTGCTCACCGGCGCGGTGAACCCGTCCGGGCGGCTGCCGGTCAGCGTGCCCCGTGACGCCGGTGGGCTGCCGTCGACGTACCTGTCGCCGCCGCTCGGACGCCGCTCTGACGTGTCGTCCGTGGACCCGACGCCCGCGTTCCCGTTCGGGCACGGGCTGAGCTACACGACCTTCGAGTGGAGCGACGCGCGCGGACCGGCCGTCTGGCCGGTCGACGGCGAGATCAGCGTCGAGGTCACGGTGCGCAACACCGGATCGCGGCCCGGCACCGAGGTCGTGCAGCTGTACCTGCACGACCCGGTCGCGCAGACGACGCGGCCGGTGGTCCGCCTGGTCGGCTACGTCCGGGTCCCGCTGGAGCCCGGGGAGGCCGCCCGCGCGAGCTTCACGGTCCCGGCCGACGTCACCTCGTTCACCGGGGTGCGCGGCCGGCGCATCGTCGAGCCCGGCGACGTCGAGCTGCGCTTCGGCCGCTCCAGCGCCGAGACGGCAGCGGCTCTGCCGCTGCGCCTGACCGGCGCCGAGCGCGAGGCCGGCTACCACAGGCAGCTGCTGGCGCGGGCTCGTGTCACACCGGAGGGAGCGGGATGAGCACGACCAGGACGCTGGACAACCCGCCACCGGGCACGCGCCCGGTCAAGCCGGAGATCGGCCGCCGCAGGCGCGCGAAGCCGGGAACGTGGCGGCACGCGATCCGCCGGGACTGGCGGCTGTACTCGCTGGTGCTCCTGCCCCTGCTGTTCTTCGCGATCTTCCGGTACGCCCCGATGATCGGCAACGTGATCGCCTTCCGCAAGTTCGAGCCCGGCGGCAGCATGTTCGGCGAGTCCTGGGTGGGCCTGCGGTACGTGAAGATGTTCCTCGGCGACCCGACGTTCTGGAACGTGTTCAAGAACACGCTGGTCCTCGGCGGGCTGACCCTGCTGTTCTGCTGGCCGCTGCCGATCGTGCTGGCGCTGCTGCTCAACGAGGTGCGCAACCGGAAGATCAAGCGGTTCCTGCAGTCGGTGTCCTACCTGCCGCACTTCCTGTCGATCGTCATCGTGGCCGGCATCGTCATGCAGATGCTGGCCATCGACGGGCCGGTCAACCAGATGGTGAAGGCGTTCGGCGGGGAAGCCACCGCGTTCATGCAGAAACCGGAGTGGTTCCGCACGATCTTCGTCTCGTCGGAGGTCTGGCAGACCGTCGGCTGGGGAACCATCCTCTACCTGGCCGCGCTGACCACCATCGACGACCAGCTCTACGAGGCGGCCCGGATGGACGGCGCCACCCGGTGGCGGCAGATCTGGCACGTCACCCTGCCGGGCCTGCGTCCCACGGCGATCACGCTGCTGATCCTCAACATCGGCACGTTCATGGGCACGGGCTTCGAGAAGGTCCTGCTGTTGTACAACCCGCTGACGTATCCGACCGCCGACGTGATCTCCACGTACCTGTACCGCATGGGCGTGGAGTCCAGCAACCTGAGTTACGCCGCCGCGATCGGCCTGTTCGAGGCAGTGGTCGGCGTGGTCCTGATCCTGGGGGCGAACCTGATCTCCCGCCGCACAGTTGGGACGGGCCTGTGGTGACGATCGCCAAGAGCCGTGGCTACCGCGTCTTCCAAGGGGTCAACGCCGTCATCCTGACCGGCGTCGTGATCGTGACGCTGTATCCCTTCATCAACATCATCGCCCGCTCGTTCAGCGAAGAGCGCTACATCATCACCGGGCAGGTCAACCTGCTCCCGCGCGGGTTCAATCTCACGACGTACCGGATCGTGGTCTCCGACCCGATGTTCTGGACGAACTACCGCAACACCGTGGTGTACACCGTCGTCGCCACGGTCATCGCGATGGTGCTGACGACCTGCTACGCGTACGTGCTGTCGAAGAAGCACCTCAAGGGCCGCACGTTCCTGATCTGGGTGGCAGTCTTCACCATGATCTTCTCCGGCGGCCTCATCCCGCAGTACGTGCTGGTCAACGGCCTCGGGCTGACGAACTCCATCTGGGCCGTCGTCCTGCCCAACGCCATCAGCGTCTTCAACCTCCTGGTCATGAAGGCGTTCTTCGAGAACCTGCCGAGCGACTTGGAAGAGGCCGCCGCCATCGACGGCCTCAATACCTACGGCATCCTGTGGCGAATCGTGCTGCCGCTGTCGAAGGCGGTCATCGCCACGATGGTGCTGTTCTACACGGTCTCGTTCTGGAACTCGTGGTTCACGGCTTTCCTCTATCTGAACGAGCAGGAGCTGTTCCCGGTGACGATCTACCTGCGCAACCTCATCGCCGGGGCCACCGGCGCCGAGTCCGCCGGCGCAGGACTCTCCGACGTGGGGCAGGCCGCCTCCAACATCCAGTCGGTAACGATCATGCTCACCGTCCTTCCCATCCTCGCGGTCTACCCCTTCGTCCAGAGGTACTTCGTCTCCGGAGTCATGCTCGGCGCGGTCAAGGGCTAGCCCTCCCCAACGCCTCACCACCCCCCCGGACCCACGGCAAAGGAATCCCCCAATGCGCGAACTCTCACGGCGTCAGGCGATCATCGGACTGGGTGCGTTCACCCTCGTACTGGCCGGCTGCGGCGAGGACGAGGCCCCGAAGAAGGCCGCCGACGTGTCCGCGAACAAGGCGGGCGCGATGGCGAGCTACGGCGTCAACCAGCAGTTCAAGGCCACCGAGCCGGTCTCGTTCGACGTGCTCTACAACAACCACCCGTTCTATCCCCACAAGGACGACTGGCTGTTCTGGCAGGAGCTCACCAAGCGGACCAACGTGACGATCAAGCCGCTGGCCGTCCCGCTCAGCGACTACGAGAAGAAGCGCGGCCTGCTGGTGGGCTCCGGCCAGGCCCCGCTCATCATCCCGAAGACCTACCACCCGGCCGAAGAGGCGTTCGTGTCCTCCGGCGCCATCCTGCCGGTCAGCGACTACCTCGACCTGATGCCGAACTTCAAGGACAAGGTCGCCAAGTGGCGGCTCGAGCCCGAGCTGAACACCTTCCGGCAGACCGACGGCCGCTTCTACCTGCTGCCCGGCCTCCACGAGGAGATCTGGGCCGACTACTCCCTGGCGATCAGGACCGACATCCTGGAGAAGCTCGGCCTCGAGGTCCCGAAGACCTGGGACGAGCTGTACACCGTGCTCAAGGCGATGAAGAAGGAATACCCCGACCTCTACCCCATGACCGACCGGTGGGGCGTCCCCACGCCGGGCGGCAACCTGCTCAAGCTGGTCGCGCAGGCGTACGGGACCAAGGGCGGCTGGGAGTACCAGCACGCGGTCTGGGACTCCGCCGCCGGGAAGTTCGCCTACACCGGCGCCATGCCGCAGTACAAGCAGATGATCGAGTATCTGCGCAAGCTGGTGGACGAGAAGCTGCTCGACCCGGAGAGCTTCACGCAGCAGGACGAGCAGGCCAAGCAGAAGTTCAACTCCGGCAAGTCCTTCGTCATCAGCGCCAACGCGCAGACCATCATCAACGACCACCGGGAGACGCTGACCAAGACCGTGGAGGGCGCCAAGCTCGTCAAGATCCCGGTGCCCATGGGCCCGGTCGGGGACTACAAGATCGGCGTCCGCACCGAGAACGGCGTCATGATCTCCAAGAAGGCCCTGGAGAACAAGAACTTCGTCGCCATGATGCAGTTCATCGACTGGCTCTACTACTCCGACCAGGGGCAGGAGTTCGCCAAGTGGGGCGTCGAGGGCACGACGTTCACCAAGGACGCCTCCGGCAACTACAAGATCGCCAAGGACGTCGACTTCGTCGGCCTCACCCCCGGGGCGCCCAAGCACCTGCAGAAGGACTTCGGCTTCTCCAACGGAGTGTTCGCCTACGGCGGCACCACCAAGCTCCTGCAGTCCACCTTCTCCGAGGAGGAGCTGGAGTTCCAGAACGTGATGAACGCCAGGAAGCCGTGGCCGGTGGATCCGCCGCGCCCGTTCACCGACGAGGAGCGCGAGCAGGTCTCGCTGTGGGAGACGCCGCTGAAGGACCACGTCACCCAGAACACGCTCAAGTTCATCCTCGGCGAGCGCGACCTGAGCGAGTGGGACGCCTACGTCAAGGAGTTGGAGGCCAAGAACTCGACCACCTACGTCAGCATGGTCAACACCGCCTACGAGCGGTTCAAGAAGGACCACGGCTGACCGATGCGGACCGTGGGCACGGCCTGGGAGAGGAGACCCGATGAGCGAGATGACGGCCGCACGGCGGTTCGGCGAGGGACCACTCTCGCGCGCCGCCGCGCTGATCTACAACCTGCTGGTGGCCGAGTTCCTCTTCCTGGTCGCGACCGCGCCGGGCCTGGCCGGGCTCACCCTGCTCGACCGCGACGCGGCCAACGTCCCGCTGGCCGCGGCCTGCGCGCTGCCGCTCGGCCCGGCCCTTTCCGCCGCCCTGTACGCGCTGCGCCGCCGCAGCCGTGACCTGACCGACCTCCACCCGGCGGCGGCGTTCTGGCGCGGATACAAGATCAACCTGCGCGGGGTGCTGAAGATCTGGGTCCCGTGGCTGGCAGGGCTTGCCGTCATCGGGACGAACCTGGCGAACTTCGCCGCCGCCGGCGTACCCGGCTGGTGGGCGGTGCTGCTGGTTCTCGTCGCGGTGGCGGCGACCCTGTGGGCCGGCCACGCGCTGGTGATCACGTCGCTGTTCGAGTTCCGGGCCGTTGACGTCGCCCGGCTGGCCGTGTACTTCCTCATGCGCCACCCGAAGGCGACCCTGGGCAACGCGTTCCTGCTGATCGTGGCGGCGGGCATCACGATGCTCGCGACCGAGCTGCTGCCGGCGCTCCTGGCCTCGGTGTTCGCCGCGGGGCTGCTGTGGAACAGCCGTCCGGTGATCGCCGAGGTCCAGGAGAGGTTCACGCTGTGACGGATCCGCAGCGGAGCGAGGACATCCGTCACAGCCCTCCGAGCGAAGCTCGGCAATCAGACGCTGACCTGGGTCAGGGGATGCGCCGGCCGTGCGCGTCGGGCACCCCTGACTTGCGGAAGAAGTAGGCGTTGATCTGGTCGCGCCATTCCTCGGCGCAGCGGAGCTGCTCGTCGAGCCGCTCCCGCACGCGGGCGTAGAGCGCCGGGTCCACCAGCCCGGCGCCCTCCAGCTTGTCCCAGTGCAGCCGGATCGCGGCCACCTCCTCCGCCCCGGCGAAGTGGGTGTCGTAGATGTGCTGGATGACGGTCGAGCCGCTGTGCAGCACATGCCCGTAAGGCACGTGGTGGAAGAACAGCAGCAGCTCGTCCGGGCACTGCTCGAGGGACTCGTAGACATCCGACCACGGCTCCGGATACTGGCCGGCGCAGCCGGTCCCGGTCGCGCGGGTGCGGTCCACGCCGATGCCGTCCCGGTCGGCGAAGTGGTAGGTCCCCCACGGCGTGTACTCGTAGCCGTCCACATCCGGCCCGTAGTGATGTCCTGGCCGGACCATGAAGCCGACGCCCAACGGCGCCGTGTAACGCTCATAGGTCCGCCAGGAGCCGTCCATCATCGCGTGCAGCGTGCGCCGCAGCGGCTCGGGGGCCGGGGCGAACGTGAGGTCGATCCACTCGTCCAGGATGGCCGCGGGAGCCAGGCGCGGGTCCCAGGCCAGCCGGCCGAAGGCGTACAGATTGGCCTGGGCGAGGGGGTGGCCCGTCCAGTACGGGTCGTCGCCCACGTTGGAGACCGCGACCACGCCGCCCTTGACCGCCACATCGGCCACGCTGGGACCGTCCGGGCCCCACAGACCGAACCCGAGCACGTCGCTCCACATCGGAGCCAGGTAGCACATGTGCTTCTGCTGGCCGGTGTACTCCTGCGTCACCTGCAGCTCCACCGCCAGCCGGGTCGCCGGCATCGCCGCGATCACCGGTGACACCGGCTCGCGCGCCTGGAAGTCCATCGGGCCGTACTTGACCTGCAGGATCGCGTTGTCGCGGAACGCACCGTCGAGTGGGGCGAAGTGGTCATAAGCCGCGCGGGCCCTGTCGGTCGACCGGTCGCGCCAATCCTGCCGGTGGTTGTAGACGAAGGCCCGCCAGTGCACGACCCCGCCGTGCGGCGCCAGCGCGTCGGCGAGCATGTTGGCGCCGTCGGCATGGGTGCGCTCGTACGCGAACGGGCCCGGCTGCCCCTCCGAATCGGCCTTCACCACGTAGCCGCCGAAGTCGGGGATCGTCGCGTACACCCGCTCGGTGGTCCGCGCCCACCACTCCCGCACGGCCGCGTCGAGCGGGTCGGCGGCCGGCAGCCCGCCGAGCGCGATGGGGGAGGCGAAGTTGACCGACAGGTGCACCCTGATCCCGTACGGGCGCAGCTCCGCGGCGATCGCGGCGACCTCTCCGAGCCGGTCCGTCAGCAGATGGGCCTCCGTGGCGTGCACGTTCACGTTGTTGACCGCGACCGCGTTGATCCCGCACGCGGCCAGCAGCCGCCCGTAGGCCCGCACCCGTGTCAGGTCGTCGCGCAGCACGCCGTCCCGCCAGAAGATCGACCCGCCCGAGTAGCCGCGCTCGACCTGGCCCATCACCGGATGCACGTCGATGTTGTCCCAGTGGTCGAGCATGCGCCGCCGCATCGCCGGCCGGTGCCGCTCCGCCGGCAGCGCCGGGCCGAACGCGGACTCGCCGAGCCTGACCACGTGGAACAGGCCGTAGAGCAGGCCGGCCGGGTCGTCGGCGAGCACCACCGTGACGCCGTCGCGGCGGGCGAGCACGAAACCCTCCTCGCCGGCCGGCCCGGCCTCGGCCTTGACCGCCTGCGCGGCGGCCGGCAGGGGCTCGGCGGTGGAGACAGCGAGCACGAGGCCGGCGGGTTCGCCGCCGGTCCGGCGCACGCTGCCGCCGAACCGGGCGCAGGCCTGGGCCACCTCGTCGTGCACGGTCCCGTCGTCGCACACGATGACGCTCCGGGAACCGATCGCCCGGAACGCCTCCGGCGGAAGCCACGCCGCGTGCACGCCGGTCGGCTCAGGAATGATCACGAACTCCTCCGATTGGGCAGGCCAGGCCGTCACGGAGAATCTACCGAAATCCATGATCAGCGGTCATACCAGGCCGACCATGAACCCCTCGTCCTTGACGCCCAGGTACGCCGCCGGGCGGAGCTGCCGCATCGCCTGCTCGATGACCGGGATGTACTTCGGGTTGGAGCCGAGCGGCAGCCGGTAGCCGTTCTCGACCAGCGCCGGCCGGGATGGTCGTCTAGCCGGTGATCAGTGTGTTGACGACGAGCACCTCTTCGCCCGCGGGCCCGTCCAGCCGGATCGACAGCTCCCAGGCTCCGGTCATGGGGAACAGCTCGCCCTCGGCCAGGAAGCGACCGGGCTCCAGCTCACGGGCGGCGACCTCGGGCGTGGTGTGCCCCATGCTGGACATCACCGCCGAGACGGCCACCGTGTCCGGATCGCCGGAGTCCAGCCGCACCTCGACCGAGGCGCGGCCCGTCGTGGGCCTGTCGATCAGGACGGTGGCGGCGTAGCGCGTTCCCACAGAGCTCGCCTGGAAGGGCTCGCCCGCCAGGCTCCGGCCGACGACGAAGACCGCCAGCGCCGCCACCACCAGGGCGACGGCGATCACGGCCCGCCTCATCGAAGTGTCTCCGATGCCTTGACGTCGACGGTGAACGGCACGGTCACGATCCGGTCGGCCAGGGCGTACTGCGCCCAGGCGAGATACCGCCCCGCCTCGGGAAAGCTGAAGGTGAAGCGCAGCCGGGTGCCGGACGAGCCCATCTCGTGCACGTGGCCGAGGAGGGCCCCGTCCTGGCTGCGTACGATCAGGTGGCCGGCCATGCCCAGCCAGGGCCGCACGGTGCCCGTGGCGTCGAGCTCGATCGTCGCCGGGCGGCCCGCGACGGGAGCGGCGGGCTGCAACCGCGGCGGCGCAGCCGACTCGCCGCCGGTGGCTTGGGACGCCGCGGGATCGCGGTCACCGGCTCCGGACGCCTCCGAGCCATCACCCGCGCCATCGCCGCCCACGCTGAATCGCGTGGTGATGAGCTGCCCGCCGGAGTCCTCGCGCTCCAGCTCGGCGTGTGCAAGATACCGGCCGGGACGGTCGGCCCGCATCCGGACCTCCAGCCGGCCGGGTGCCGTGCGCAGCGGGTGCACATGGCGGAAGTACCGCCCGTCCTCGCTGGTGACGATCACGTGGGCGAGCGCCTCGTGGTGAACGGCGAGGTCGTCCACGGGCCGCCCGGTGGACCCGTCGGTGAGATGGACGCGCAAGGTGAACTCCTCTCCCGCGGCCGGGCGCGCCGGCGCCGTCTCCACCCGCCCCTGCGCGAACGGGCGCCCGCCCGCCTGTGTCTCGGCCACGGGCGCGGCGCCGTCGGGCGGCCCGGCGGGCAGCATCGGCTCGAAGACGATGACCATGACGGCCACCGTCACCCCGACGGCCGCGCCGCCGGACAGCAGCATGGCCGTGTTCCGCCGGGCCAGCGCCCCGGTGAGCAGGCCGCCCACCAGCAGCAGCCCGGTCACGAAGAGGCCGCCGTAGATCAGGAACTCCGCCCCGGACCCGCGCTCCACGAGGACGCGGAACGGCACCACGGCGACCTCGTTCCCCGCCCGCAGCTTGAGCTCGTGCGGGCCGGTCCGCTCCACCCTGAGCTGGGCGTACTGCGGCTCGCGCGCCGCCGCCCCGGTCACGCCCGTCACCGTGCGGCCGTCCTCGACCGACCGGACCTCCAGGGCGACCGGGAGATCGGCGACCGGCTGGAAGGCGATGACGCCGATCCGCAGCGGTCCTGGGACCCGCGCCGTCCCCTTGATCACCACCGTGAGCTCCGTGCCCGCGATCGTCTGGGCGATCCGCAGATCCGCCCCGGCCGAGACGTTGTGCGCCGCGGCCGGGGTGGCGCATGCCAGCACGAGGACGGCGACCAGGCAGAGGAGCCGGATCATGCTGAGCCGGGCCCGCTGCGAAGCCAGGACGTCCATCACCCCCCGCCGAGCGGAGCCCGCTCAGAAGGTTCGCCGGCGTCGACCGAGTCCGGCAGGGCGTCCTCCGAGTCCGGCACGGCGTTCGGCAGGAACAGCGCCCCGAGCACCAGACCGAGCAGCCCGGCCACGATCGGCGCGCCGGTCCACAGCTCGGGCACCGCGGGCAGCCCGCCGCCCGTCGCCGACGCGAACCCGATGTACAGCGCCCACGTGGCCAGGGCCGACAACCCGGCGAAGGCCCAGTAGGCGTTCCGCCTCGCGGCCGACGGGCGCAGCCACCGGATCAGCAGGTCGCTCACGACACCCGCGGCCACGACCGCCAGCAGGATCGACACGTTCTCGAACTCCGTCTGCGCGCCCGGCATCAGGACGGCCACCGCGTACATGAGGGTCACGCTGCCGAACGGCAGCCGCCACCGGCGTACCACCAGCAGCACGGGGGCGAGCAGCACGACGTTGGTGAGGGCCAGCGTGGTCGCGAGCCGGTCGGCGCCCGGGTCGTCCAGGTTGGAGAACGCCTCGACGATGCGTACGGCGCGCCACTGCATGGCGTCGCCGTACGACAGGAACAGCGACACCAGCGTGGTCGCGAACGCGAGCCCGATCAGCGCCGGGAGCAGCCGGCCGAGCGACGGCCGCGCGCCCACGTCGGGGGCGTTCCAGGCGGAGCGGAGCGGCGTGGTGAGGATCAGGATCATCGTCGAGATCAGCCCGAGATGCGACGGGCTGAACAGGATGTCGGTGCTCGTCTCGATGCCGAGCAGGGTGTGCCACATCAGGTCGGCGAAGCCGAAGGCGGCGAACACGGGCACCGCGACGAGCCCGGCCAGATAGCCCTGGGGCACCGCCGCCAGCCCCTGCCGGCCGGTCCTGACATTCCGCCACACCTGCCAGATGATCCAGCCGGAGACGGCCGCGAAGCCCGAGTAGAACGCCGCGTGCCAGGGCGTGAAGAACGTCTCCAGCTCGGTGAGATTGGTGTGCGCCCAGGCGTCGATCATCAGCCCGATGCCGAACCATACTCCGAGCAATGCCGTGATGAGGTCTGTACGGGGTGACACCCACTCACGTGGCTCCCCCGTGTCCGCCAGTAATCGCCGTAAGCCGGCATTTGCCAAAGCCACCTCAGGCCTCCCTTCTACGACATCGATCTTTCCAGACGCGATGGAGAATCGGGGAATCCAATTTCAAGCCCGAGTGTGGCTTTGGGTAATGGCGATATCGCACTGCGTTTTCCATATGCCGAGGGTGACGCCGAATAACACAATGTTGATAACTTCGGTGACAGATTTCGAAGAGTCGATGCACTCCACGTCACCGCCACGGGCCGAGAGCACCGCTCATCAGAAGAAGCCGGCCCTCTTCGACGGAGCGCGCGGTGCGGCGGCCGCGAGGTGCGGGGAGGCGACGGCACCGGGCGGAGGGCGGGCGAAGCGCCGGAATCTTTTTGGCCGGGCCTGTCACGTTTTCCCCTCGTGCCCCGTCATAGCGGTGGATCCCGGCAGACTGGGTCCGCTGAACCGGAACCACGCGAAGGGCGCGACCGCGTCCGCATCCCTAAGAGGAGCTTGTGAGATGACGAACACCGACCTGCGCAGCGCCGTCGACGGCCGGGTGCTGCTGCCCGGCGACGACGGGTTCGAGCAGGCGTCCAAGGCATGGAACCTGTCGGTGGAGCAACCGGTGGCCGCCGTCGTCGAGGTCGCGGGCGTCGACGACGTGGCGGCCGTCGCCAGGTACGCCCGCCGGTCCGGCCTGGCGGTGAGCGCCCAGCCGAGCGGCCACGGTGCCTCCGGCGACACCGACGGTGTGATCCTGCTGCGTACCGGCAGGCTGGACGGTGTCGAGGTGAACCCCGAAGAGCGGACCGCCCGCGTAGGGGCGGGCGCCAAGTGGGGGCAGGTGCTGGCGGCGGCCGGGTCGCACGGGCTGACCGGACTGGCGGGGAGCAGCCCCGTCGTGAGCGTGACGGGCTACACCCTGGGCGGCGGCGTGAGCTGGTTCAGCCGCAAGCACGGCTTCGCCGCCGACAGCGTGCGGGCCTTCGACGTCGTCACCGCCGGCGGCGAGCATGCGAAGATCACGGCGGACTCCGACCCCGACCTGTTCTGGGCGCTGCGCGGCGGAGGCGGCGACTTCGCGCTGGTGACCGCCGTCGAGTTCGGCCTGTACCCGGCCCCCAGCCTGTACGGCGGCCGCGTGATGTGGCCCGGCCACCGCACCCGCGAGGTGTTCGACGCCTTCCTGGAGATCACCGACGAGGCCCCGGACGAGCTGGCCGTCTGGTTCAACCGGCTGCAGTTCCCGCAGGCGCCGCCCATGGTCGCGCTCGACGTCGCCTTCCTCGGCGACGAGGCCGAGGGGCGGACGCTGCTGGCCCGCCTGGACAAGATCGACGACGTGATCGCCGACAAGAGGGGCCCGGTCGCCGTGGCGAACCTGGGCGACATCACCGCCGAGCCCACCGACCCGGCGCCCGGCCGCTCGCGGGCGGAGCTGCTGACCGGGCTGGACGACGCCGCGATCGAGATCCTGGTGGGTCAGCCGATCGAGCCGCTGATCGGCCTCCAGATCAGGCACCTGGGCGGTGCGCTGGCCGCCTCCCGTCCCGGCGCGGGGCCGAGCGGTCCGGTGGCGGAGCCGTACCTGCTCTACATGCTCGGGCTGGCGCTCAACCCGGAGCTGTCCGCTGCCGTGGGCGCCAAGCAGGCCGGTGTCGCCGAGGGGCTCGGCGCGAGCGTCAGCGGGCGCAAGCCGTACACGATGCTGACGCGGGGAGAGCGGGCGGCGGCGGCCTTCTCCGAGGAGACGATCGCCAGGCTGCGGGAGATCAAGCGCGCCCGCGACCCGCACAACGTGCTGCGCGCCAACTTCCCCGTGGTGGCGTGACCAAGCGGGGCCGACTTCCCGTGCCGGCGTGACCAAGCGTGCCCGGCCCTCCCCGTGCCGGCCAGGAGGACCACCGGGTGCGGCTCGCCCCAGCACGTCTTCACGACCTCGGCGGCGTCCTGCTCGCGCAGCAGCGCGTGCAGGCTGCCGTCGAGGCGTCCGTGCAGGTGGGCGAGCTATTTGACAGCGCCGCTGGTGATACCCGAGATGATCTTCCGCTGGGCGACGGCGAACACCGCGATCAGCGGCAGGCTCATCACCACCACGTAGGCGAAGATGAGGTGCCAGTTGTTCAGGTAGAGGCCTGCGCTGGCCACCCGGAACAGGTTCAGCGGCAGCGTGTCCACCCGGCCGCCGATGACGAAGAAGGCGTAGAAGACGTCGTTCCACACGTACAGGCAGACCAGGATGGTCGCCGTGGCCAGCACCGGCCGGAGCAGCGGCAGCACCACCAGCCAGAACACCTTCATCGGACCCGCCCCGTCCATCTGCGCCGCCTCCTCCAGCGACGCGGGGATCGTCCGGACGAAGCCGGTGACGAAGAAGATCACCGTGGACATGTAGATGCCCATGTAGACGCCGATCATCCCGACCGCGGTGCCGGCCAGGCCGAGCTGGCGTAGCAGCAGCACCACGGTCACCACGGCGGGCGGCAGCACGATGCCACTGATCGCCAGCGCGTACAGGACCGCGTTCAGCCGGGTGGCGCGGCGCGCCAGGATCCAGGCGGCCATCGACCCGAACAGCAGCACCCCGAGCACGGAGGGCACGACCACGAGCAGGCTGCCCAGCGACGCCGGCAGCACCTCGCCCTCCACCCACACCTGCCGCAGGTTCTCCAGCAGGTGCCACTCGGTGGGCAGCGACAGGTCCGGGTTCAGCGCCTCGCCGCGCGACTTGGCCGCCGTCACCAGCACCAGCCACAGCGGGATGCCGATGGCGACCATCACCAGGACGGGCGTGATCACCGGCTGCAAGCGCCGCCACACCTGAGAGTCGCTCATAGGATCTCCTCCCGCTTGCGAAGGACGTAGATGACCGGGAAGGCCATGAGGGCCACCAGCAGGAACAGCACCAGGCTCATCGTCGTGGCCTGCGCGAACAGGCCCTGCCCGAAGGTGCGGTAGATGAAGATGTTCAGGATCTCCGTCGTGCGGGCCGGCCCTCCGCCCGTGGTGGCCTGGGCGACGTCGAAGCCGTTCATCGACCCCAGCAGCGCCGTCGCGACATTGAACGTGATCGCGGGCGCCAGCAGCGGGAAGCGGACGGTCCAGAACGTACGCCACCGCGACGCCCCGTCGATCCTGGCGGCCTCGATGACGTCCTCGGGGATCGTCTTCAGCCCGGCCAGGTAGATGAGCATCGTCAGCCCCATCCACTTCCACGAGTGGATCAGCGCCACGATCACGATCGTCCACGTCGTGTCGCCCAGCCAGGCGTAGTCGATCCCCAGGAGCTGGTTCACGGCGCCGGTCGGCTTGAGCAGGGCCTGGAAGATGTAGCCGACGGCCAGCGCGGACATCAGCACCGGGATGAGGAAGAACACCCGGGCGACCCGGTTGAGCCAGGTGTCGCGTTCGAGCAGCACGGCCAGGCCGAAGCCGAACGCGTTCTGGAAGATCGCCACCAGCACCGCGTACACCACCGTGACCCGCAGCGAGCGGAACAGCGTGCCGTTGGAGGCCAGGTCGGTGAAGTTGTCCACGCCGACCGGCCGGATCTCGCTCTTGAAACCCGACCAGTCGGTGAAGGCGTAGATGAAGTTGAACAGGGTCGGCAGGAAGAAGAACAGCAGCAGGATGGCGAACGCGGGCCCCATGAACCACATGGGGTGCGTTCGCCGCCGGATGGCCGGCCTGCTGCGGGTCGCGGGCGGGCGGGCGGTGCCCGCCCGCGCGGTCGTCAGCATGTGTCGTTCCCTAGAATCCGGGCGCCCCGGCCGCCTTGGCGAGCTGCGCGAACTGCTCCTGCGTGGCCGAGGCGACCTTCTCCGGCGTCAGGGTCCCGGTGATCATGTCGGAGAGGTTGAGGTACAGGTCGGGGTTGGCGACCGCCAGCGCCTGCATCGACCCCACGGACGCCGGCAGCGAGGCGTGCACGTCGAGCAGCGCCTGCGGCACGCCCTCCGGGCTGGGCACCGAAGGCTGCAGCGACACCGTGTTGCGGTCGGCGACGAAGTCCTTGTAGCCGGGCCCCATCCAGTACGCCAGCAGCTGCCGCGCCGCGGCCTCCCGCTTGGCGTCCCCGGTCTTGAACGCCACCAGCGCGTTGGACTGGTCGGGAATGAACGTGCCCACGTTGCCCGACGGCGAGATCGGGAAGAACCCGATCTTCTTGTCCAGCGTCGCGGTGTCCGCCGTGGCCTGCAACTGCCCGAAGAACGAGTTGACCTGCACCACCATCGCGGCCTTGCCGGACAGCAGCGCCGCGCCCTGGTCCTCGAACTTGGCCGTCTTGATGTCGGCGTTGAACAGCCCCTCGTCGATCAGCGACTTGTACGTCTTGATCGCCCCGAGCACGGCAGGTCCGCCGAACGTCTCCTTGCCGGTGTTGATCTGCTCCCAGAGGCCGTCCTTGGCGGCGTCGGCGAGCTGGACCTGCACCCACCACTGGGTGGCCCACTTGTCGGCGGCCATCTCGAAGAACGGGGTGACGCCCTTGCCCTTGAGCGTGCGCGCCAGCTCCACCATCTCGCCGAAGCTCTTGGGCGTCTCGGTGATCTTGTTGGCGGCGAAGACCTCCTTGTTGTAATAGACGCCCTCGACGGCCGGGCTGGTGATCAGCGCGGCGTACCGGGCGCCGTCCAGGATGCCGGTGATGTCGCGCAGGTCCGGCGCCAGCTGCGGCAGCCACGGCGCGTCGTCGAGCGGCTGGAGGTTCGTCTTCGCGTTGATCGCGGTCAGCATGGACGCGGTGGGCTGCCAGAAGGCCAGGTCGGGCTTGTCACCGGTGGCGACCTTGGTCTGGATGCCCTGCTCGTAGGGGTCCGGGATCGTGACGACCTCGACCGTGGCGCCGGTCGCCTGCCGGAAGCCCTCGATGACCTTCTTGGGCATGGTGTTGCTGTTCTGCGCGGCCCAGATCGTCAGCTTGACGCCGTCGAGCTTGGCCTGTGGGTCGGCCCAGGTCGCGGCGGCGGCCGTGCCGGCGCTCGCGTCCGGGGTCTCGACGGAGGGGTCGCTGCAGGCGGTGAGCCCGAGCGCGAGCGCCGCCACACCGGCGACGGCTGTCCATCTCTTGTTCATGCTGATCTCTCAAGGGGTGATCGGTGGCCCGCGATCGGCGGACCAGGAGGCTTCATCGAGTAGGTCGGAGGTGGAGGATCCGGGCGGACAGCGGCTCGTCGCCGCTGGGCGTGAGGGTCAGTGTGCCGGTGCCGGGGTCCCAGGCGCGTTCCCAGGACGGCAGGTGCCGCGGGTAGCTGACGTCGATCTCGACCGGGCGGCCGGCCAGGTGCGGCAGCTCCAGCCGGACCGGCGGCGCGCCGCCGTCCCGCCGCCACACCCCGAGGTAGGTGTCCTCCCCGGCGCGCAGGGCGAGGGCCAGCCACGGGTCGTCCCAGCGCGGCAGCCCGAGCGGCCACAGCGGCGTGGCCCGCGCCAGGTCCGCGCGCATCTCCTGGTGGACGCGCACGGCGTCGCGCACGGAGTCGAGCTGCGCGGCCGACATCCCGTCCAGGCGCCCGGACAGGTACAGCCGCCCCAGCATGCCCGTGCACAGGGTGAACGCGATCTCCTCGTCGGACATGCCGGGCTGCGGGTAGGCCCAGCTCGCCGACTGCTCCGGCAGGATCGACAGGGGCGCCGCCACCGCGACCGGCGGATACAGGCGCGGGTCCTGCTGGTCGCTGGTGGACTGCAACTGCATCCTGGACAGCAGCGCGTAGTCCATGCGCATGGCGCCGGACGCGCAGTTCTCCAGGATCAGGCCGGGATGGCGGGCCAGCACCCCGTCCAGCCACGCCAGGTGCGCGCGGTTGTGCCCCAGCAGCCCGGCACCCGCGCTGCCGGCGTCCAGGTCGGTGCCGGCGCCCGGATCGATGTTGTAGTCGAGCTTGAAGTAGCCGACGCCCAGCTCCTCCACCAGCCGGTCCACGACCTGGTCCAGGTGCGCGACCGCGCGCGGATGGCGCAGGTCGAGGTGGTAGCGGCCGTGCTCGGCCAGCCGTACGCCGCCGCGCTGCAGGAACGCCTCGGGCGGCAGCTTGTCCGCCATGGGGCTGCGTACCCCGATCACCTCCGGCTCCAGCCACAGGCCCGGCACCAGGCCGAGCTCGCGGATGTGGCCGAGGACCTCCTCGATGCCGCGCGGGAACCGGCTCTGCGACGGCTGCCACTCGCCGACGCTGTCCCACCAGGCGCCGCCGTCGTCGTACCAGCCGGCGTCCACGCAGAACACCTCGGCGCCGGCGGAGGCGGCGGCCTCGATCAGGGGCAGCAGCTTGGCCGTGGTCGGGTCGCCCATCAGCGTGTTCATGTAGTCGTTGAACACCACGGGCAGCGCCTCCCGGTCGGGATGCGGCCGGACGATCGCCCGCCGGTGCGCGGTGAGCGCGGCCGCGGCGCCGTCGAGGCCCTCGCCGGACACCGCGACCGACACCGGCACCGTGGTGAACGACTCTCCCGGCGCCAGCCACTGCTGCCACTGGTGGTCGAGGTCGTTCGGGCCGAGCAGCGCGACGTAGGCGCCGTCGAGCCGTTCACCCACCTCCCATCGCCACGGGCCGTTGTGCTCGATCTGCCACAGCCACGCCTGCCCGCCGTCACGGTCGACGAGCCCGCCCGTGGGCAGGTGGGTGCCGGTGGACCAGGTGCCGGTGCTGACCACCGCGAGCACGCCGCGGCCGTCCTGCCCGTGCGCGGCCAGATGCAGATCGGGTACGGCGCCCGCGCGCAGCGGCTCCCGGGTCCAGCGGCTCTCGCCGAGCCATTCGCTGTCGGCGCGCAGCACGTCCGTGGACTCCACCGAGCCGCCCGCGAAGGAGGCGGCGAACGAGGTGACGGCGAGCAGCAGCGCCGGCTCCTGGCCGCGGTTGGTCACCCGCGTCCAGACCTGGAACGCCGGCACCCCGTCGGCCGAGCGGAAGAACACCTCGGCGTCCAGCCCGCTCGCCGCGTCGTGCAGGTCCATCCGCAGGACGTGCCACTGACCGTCCCTGCTCTGCTCGCAGCCCCGGTAGGCCAGGCGGACACCGGCGGCCGTCTGGGAGAAGCGGTGCGCGGAGCGTGCCCGCCCCGCGCCGGGGAGCAGCAGCTCCACCAGCGGCTGCGTCGTCCTCGGGCGCGGCGCGGCGCCGCCGGCCGACAGCGACCGCACGCCGACCGGGCCGTCGGGGGAGACGTCCAGCACGACCCGGAGGCTCGGATGGCCCCAGACCACGCTGGTGTTCGTTGGCTTCAAGCTGCTGCTCCTCTTTGTCCTTTGTCGTTGATCTCTTTGCCGTTGATCTCTTTGCCGTTGATCTCTTGGCGCGTTTCAGCCGAGCGGTGCGGCGATCTGGATGAGGTCGATGTCGGGCGCGTAGCCGGCCGAGGCGTTGCCGAACGTGATCGTGTTCGCGCCCGCGGCCAGGACCACGTCCATGACCGTGGTGCGGTAGTTCGACCAGCCCAGCGTGTTGCGGAAGGAGTGCCTCACGGCCGGACCGCCGTTGACGGCGACGTCGGCGTAGCGGTCGACGATGTTGGAGTTGTAGTTGGTTGCGCCCTCGCCCAGCTCGCCGTTGGCGTAGGTGACGACCATGCGGTAGCGACCGGCCGCCGGGACGGACACGTTGTTGAAGCGCAGCGTGTTGGCCGCGCCGGCGCCGATGTAGCCGACGTACGCGCCGCCCGACGCCGCCGGGTTGGACGCCACCCTGGCGGCGCCGCCCAGCGTGTTGGCGGGGGATTCGGCCTGGTAGGAAGCGATGGTACCGGTCGTGGGCGTGAGGTCGACGTAGTCGATGTTGACCGCGTCCCGGTCGTCGGCGGCGAAGGCGTTGACGTCGATCCGGTTGATGCCGGCCGTCAGGAACACCTTCGTGGTGACCGTGTTCCAGGTGTTCCAGTCGGCGGTGCCGGGCAGCGCGACGTCGGTGAGATCGGAGCCGTTGAGCCGCATCCGCACCGAGCGGGTGGCCGGCGCGCCGGTGTACGGGCCCGCCGAGTAGCGCAGGGCCACGTTGACGTAGCCGTCGGCCGCCGCGGTCACCACGAACCTGGTGCTCGCGGTGGTGCTGCCGCCGTACCCCTCGGAGAACGACGTGCCCGAGTAGCCGGTGTTCGAGCCGTAGGTGACGCGGGCGGAGCCGGCCAGGGCGGCGTACTCGGCCTCGTACCGCTGCGGCGACCCCGCCTGGGACAGGTCCTTGTCCGGGGTCACGATCACGTGGTACGCCGACGCGCCCTTCAGACCGGTCAACGGGATCGTGATCTGACCGCCGGAGGCGGTGAAGTCGCTCTCGCTGACCCGGTACGGGCCGGGGGAGGGGTTCAGGCCGGTGTTGTCGACGCCCCAGACGGTGGCGTGGACCGTGCCACCCAGGGAGGACGGGATGCCCTTGACCAGCAGGTTCGTGTCATAGGTGCCGCTCGCCGGGTTGTTGCCCCCGAAGATCACGCGGGCCTGCCTCTTGGCCGGGTCGAGCGCCGCCACGCCCTGCAGAGAGCCGCCCGGCGCGGGCGGGGTGACGGCGACGGTCGTGCCGGTCAGCTCGCCGTACCACTTGTACAGCCACCAGCCGCCGGTCGCCTGGTTGTTCCTGGTGACCAGGTCGTTGAGCCCGCCGGCCGTCGTCCAGTACGCCAGGCAGCCGTCGACCTTGCTGTTCTCGAACTTGGCCACGAACTGCACCAGGTTGCCCGGCACGCCGAGATCGCCGGAGAATCGGCCGTATTCGTTGATCGTGATGGGGCGCTGACTGATGCCCAGGCTGCTCTCGATCGCCCGGTAGTCGGCGTAGTGCTGGTGCCAGCCGGTGAAGAAGTCGTCGCCCAGTTCGTGCCACGTCGTCACGTCGGGCAGCACGTTGTTGTCGCGGGCGAACCGCATGAACTCGCGCAGGTCGGCCGAGCGGTAGGCGGCGAAGTTCGGGCCGGCGATGCGGGCGCCGGGGTCGATGGAGCGGATCCGCCGGTAGACGGTCCGGTAGTCGTTGAGGAAACCGGTCAGGTTGCCGCCGTACCAGATCTGGTCGGGCTCGTTGAACGGGACGTACACGTACGAGGTGCGGTACGGGTCGGCGACGACCTTCCTGGTCATCGTGTCCACCTTGGCCAGGTAGTCGTTGATGCCGAGGTTGTCGTACGGCCACTGCTTGTAGATGTCCTGCATGTAGATCTGGATGTCACGGCCGCCCGCCCGCTTGAACATCGGGGCCACCTTGAGCGCGTCGCCGTTCGGATGCTGCAGGCCGTCGGGCGCCTTCTGGGCGGTGACCTGGGGCTTGAGCGCGGCGAGCATGGTCTCGTTCGGGATGCCCTCGTCGCCGAGCCCGTACAGGAAGCCGGTGGCGCCGTAGCGCAGCGGGCCGGTCTGGGTGGCGAGGTCGACGACGAGCTGGGACGGCGCGGCCGCGGCGGCGCCTTGGGTCGCGGGTAGCACGCTGATCACGATGGCCGCTGCCAGGGCCGCGGACCAAGCATGGTTCCTCCTCATGGCGCTCCTTACGTGCTGGGGCTCTCGCCCTCGGGGGGTACGTGGAGACGCTGATGTGACCGGTCACATGTACTTGCTGCATGAGTGTGAACGGTCACATCGAGAAGAAAAAGGGGGTGTTACCAGGTTGTTACTAGGAAATGTCGGGCGACCTCGCGTACGAGTGTTGGCCTACACTCGTTGTCATGGTGTTCACCGAGAGATCGGCGGCGACACGGACCTCGATCCTCTCGGCCGCCAGGAAGCTGCTCATCGAGCGGGGCTACGAGGCCATGACGATCCGGGCCGTCGCCGCGCAGGTCGGCGTCGACCCGTCGATGGTCATGCGCTACTACGGGAGCAAGGCCGGGCTGTTCAGCGCCGCCGTGGACGTGGACCTGCGGCTGGGCGAGGTGCCACCGCCACCCGCGGACCGGCTCGGCGAGCTGCTCGTGCGCCACTTCCTGGCCCGCTGGGAAGGCGGCCTGTCGGACGACGTGCTCATCCTGCTGCTGCGCTCGGCCTCCACCAACCCCATGGCCGCCGAGCGCATGCGGGAGGTGTTCGAGACGCAGATCGTCGCGTTCGTGGCCCGGGCGACGGGGGCGGCCGACGCCGCCCACCGGGCCGGGCTGGTCAGCACGCAAATGCTGGGCCTGGCCCTGACCCGCTACGTGCTGGAGCTGCCGCCGATGGCCCGCGCCGACGCTGAGACCCTGGTGCGCGACCTGGGGCCCGTGGTGCAGCGCTTCCTGACTGGCTGACGCGACCGCGTGTGGTTCATTCGGCCTTCGAGCCCAGCCGGCGCTTGAGCCCGCGCAGCGACCAGAGCTGCCCGGCCACATGACCGGCCGCTTGACCTGCCCGGTAGTACAGCCGCGGCGGGACGTGCGGAAGAAGCCGGGAGCGCCGCTGGAAGAGCAGCGCGAACAGCTGCATCGGTGGAAGGTTCACGTAGCGCGGGAGGTTCTCGTACCACTGGGCGCTGTAGCGGGCCGCCTTCTGGGCGGACCGGATCGCGGATTTGCGTTCCCGCTCGTAGCGGGCGAGGGCGGACTCGAGCCGCGTCTCCCCGTGCAGCGCGTTGACCAGGGAGAAGGCGTCCCCCAGCGCGAGGGCGGTGCCCGCGCCGACGGAGTAGTGCGTGGTGTGCGCGGCGTCCCCCATCAGGACGAGGCTGCCGCGGTACCACTTCCGGTTGGTCAGGGTGCGGAAGTGCAGCCAGTGGGCGCTGCCGTCGGCGTCCGCCCGGCCGATCAGCGGGTGCCCGTCCAATATGTCGGCGAAGAGCTTCTCCAGGAGGGCCAGACTGTCGGCCTCGCTCGCCTCGTGGAGCCCGAGTCCCTGCCACGTCGCGGGGGAGCACTCGATGACGCAGGTGCTGTGATCCTTGCCGAATCCGTAGCCGTAACACCAGATCCAGCCGTGCTCGGTCTCCACGAAGGCGAAGGTGAAGGCGTCGAAGACCTTGGTGGTGCCGAGCCAGATGTAGGTGTTCCGCCCGACCGCCACGTCGGTGCCGAAGTGGTCGGCGTGGCGCTCGCGCAGCACGCTGTTGACACCGTCGCCGGCCACGACCAGGTCGGCACCGGCCAGCTCGTCTTCGTCGGCGATCTCACGAGAGAACTCGACGCGCACGCCGAGTGAGGCTGCCCGTTCGGTGAGGATGCCGAGCAGCTTGTGCCGGCCGATGCCGAAGCCCTCCTCCCCTTCCTCCGCCCTCACCGTCGCGCGGTCGCGGACGTGCACGACCCAGCTGTCCCAGCGGACCGAGCTCTCGCTGATCTCACGCGCGGACTCGGGGTCGGCAGCCTGGAGATTGTGGAGCAACTCGTCCCAATAGGTCACGCCCCAGCCATACGTCGACCCGGCTGGGTTCCGCTCGTAGATGGTGATGTCATGGGACGGGTCCACCAGTTTCGTCAGGATCGAGAAGTACAGGCTGGCCGGCCCTCCGCCGACGCAGGCGATCTTCATAACAGGCCCCGTTGTGACGTTACGCAATCAATTTATGACATAGAGTAGCAGTGCTGTATGCGGCGGGACGATCTCATCCCGCTAAGCCGCCGGTTATGAGATGGCCAATCATCGGAATACCGCCAACTCACGGCGATCTCGCTGAGCGCTCTCGATTTGGTGGTGTGATCCGGGATGATCGCCGTATGGCCCGATTCCAGTGCGACGTCGCGATCGAAGCGCTCCCGCGGCCGTGGCTCGAGGATTTCGTTCACAGCCTGTTCGACCGTGCGGAAAGCCTGGCTCTGGACGGCGATGGATGGGTCGAGGACGTTGAAGAGCTCGCGGACGTCACCCTCGTCGAGGGAGAGCATCTGACCGCCGGTGCGCGTTACCAGCGGCACAACGCGCGGCTGGATGCCGATGGCGAGGTCCAGGATGAGGGCGGCACGACGACCGAGCTGGTCATCACGTCGTGGAATCGCCGCGGCGAGGTGAGTGCCGAGATCACGACCTGGCTCGACGACGACGAGAAGATCACCTGGACGGTGAGGTTGCGCAGTCCCGAGAAGGCGGAGAAGGCATCGGCCGGGGGCACGTATCAGGGGCACAAGCGGTGGCGGCGGCTGACCTGGGCGATCCGGTTCGACGCCGGCCAGTGGTGGAAGGCGGCGGAGGGACGCGCCTGGGGCCGCCGCGATGAACCGGCGATGGCGATGCTCCGCCATCCCCTCGCCGAGGCGGTGCTGAGGATCAGGCCCAAGACTGCGGGGGATCGCAACTGGCGGGTAGGCGTCACCTTGACCGTGCGGGGGCGGAGCTGGGCTCGCCCGGTCGTGGCGATCTTCCTGCCCTTCGTCCGGCGGCGGTTGCGGAACGAGTTTCGCAAGGTGGTCGCCGACGTCGCGAAACAGTGGAACGAGCAGATTCCCGGGATACGGGAGCTCGATCCGCGCCAGGCCGAGATCTGGTTCCCGGTCATACAGGCCGACCGGGAGGAGCTCGACCGCTGGATCGCCGAGCAGGGCAACTCGTGAGGCGAGACCGGACACCCCTTCGCCGTCCCGGGACGATCCGGCCGTTGGAGACGACGAACGCCGCCTAGCCCCCGATCAGGTCGCGGCTGTTCGCTCGACTTTCTCCTGCACGTTCACCAGGTGCGGTGAACGCTGTCGCACACGCCGGCCCGGCGGTGCTGCGCCCCAGGTCACGTGCCCGATCGTGGCCGGCATGGTGCGCTCCGCCCTCGCGTGCGACGTAAGGGACAGCGGCAGGACGCGGACCACAATGCATGCGCAACGCCGGTCCGGTGCTGCGGGTAGCGGTCGCTATTTCGCGTGTAGCGCCTCCTGGTTGAGACGTCGGAAGCATTCGACCAGGAGGTTTTCTTTCATGACGATTCTCGTGACCGGCGCCACGGGGACGGTCGGTCGTCAGATCGTGGCGCAGCTCGTCGAGCGCGGCGCGCCCGTGCGCGCCCTGACCAGGAACCCGGCCGCCGCCAGGCTGCCCGGCTCCGTCGAGGTGGCCTATGGCGATCTGACCGAGCCGCGGTCACTCACCCCGGCGCTGGAGGGCGTGACCGCACTGCACCTGATCACCGTCGGCGGCAACAGCTACGCGGACTACGCGCCGCTCCAGACCGGCCCCGAGATCGTCGCGCTGGCCGCCAAGGCCGGCGTGCGGCGCGTCAGCGTGCTGGGCGGCTGGGACGAGACCTCGGTCGAGGAGGCCCTGCGGGCCTCGGATCTCGGCTGGACGCAGTTGCTGTGCGTGGAGTTCATGGCGAACGCGTTCGAATGGGCCGAGTCCATTCGGGACGAGGGTGTGGTGCGGGTCTTCGGCGACCACCCTGGGGTCGTGGTCCACGAGGCCGACATCGCCGCCGTGGCCGTGGCCGCGCTGGTCGAGGAGGGGCACGCCGGCAGGTCGTACGAGCTCACCGGGCCGCAGGCGCTGACCCCCGCCGAGCGGGTCCGCCTGATCGGCGAGGCCGTGGGGCGCCAGATCCGGTTCGAGGAGCTCAGCGCGGACGAGTACCGGGCGTCGATGCGGGCGGCCGGTGAGAGCGACGAGCTGATCGAGTTCGCCGTTCAGCTCGGCGCGAATCCACCGGCCGCCAGCTCCATCGTCCAGCCCACCGTCGAACAGGTCATCGGCCGTCCCGCGCGGACGTTCGCCCAGTGGGCCGTTGAACACGCCGACGCCTTCCGCCGATAATCCCGGGCCTTTCCGCCTTAACACTGAATGAGGAGAAATATCGTGACCATTCGTCCCTTCCGGATCGACATCCCCCAGCAGGACCTGGACGACCTGCGTACCCGGCTGGCGATGACCCGCTGGCAGGACCAGCTCCCCGGGACCGGCTGGGAGCGCGGGGTTCCCGTCGGCTACCTCAAGGAGCTGGCCGAATACTGGCGCACCGGGTACGACTGGCGCGCCCACGAGGCCAGGCTCAACGAACTCCCGCAGTTCACCACCACGATCGACGGACAGAACATCCATTTCATCCACATCCGCTCGGACAACGACTCGGCGCTGCCGCTCATGCTCCTGCACGGCTGGCCGACCACGTTCGTGGAGTTCCTGGACGTGATCGAGCCGCTCTCCCGCGACTTCCACCTGGTCATCCCGTCGCTGCCCGGCTTCGGCTTCTCGGTCCCGCTGTCCGGTACGGGCTGGGACGCCGCCCGCGTCGCCAAGGCGTTCACGCGGCTGATGGCGATGCTGGGTTACGACAGGTACGGCGTACAGGGCGGCGACGCCGGGTCATTCGTCGCGCCGGAGATGGGCAAGCTGGACGCAGGCCACATCGTCGGCATCCACCTGAACGCCGCCCTCACCTTCCCCATCGGCCAGGAGGGCGAGATGGACAAGCTCACCGAGGAGGAACGGCGCCGCTGGAACACGATGGAGAACTTCAACGACGGTTACCTCCAGACCCAGTCCAAGCGGCCCCAGACCGTCTCGTACGGGCTCCACGACTCGCCGGTGGCGCAGCTCGCGTGGATCATGGAGAAGTTCAAGGAGCTGACCGAGCCGGTGGCCGGGCTCCCGGAGGACTCCCTGGACCGCGACCTCATGCTGACCGACGTCACCATCTACTGGCTGACCGGCACGGCGGGTTCGTCGGCGCAGTTCTACTACGAGAACATGAACGCCGCCGACTGGAGCGAGGGCGACGCGGGGGAGTGGGGTTCGGCCTCCTCCGACGACTCCGCCTCCTGGGGAGGAGGCGACGCGGGCGGCTGGAACTCGGCGGACTCCGGCGGCGCCGGGGACTGGGCCGCGGCGGAGCGGGGGACCGTACCCACCGGGGTGCTCGTGTCCAAGGCGTGCGACGTCACGATCCGCTCCTGGGCCGAGCGCGACCACAACATCGTGCACTGGGCCGAGTACGACAAGGGCGGCCACTTCTTCGGCGCGGAGCAGCCCGCGCTCTTCGCCGAAGACGTCACCGCCTTCTTCGCGAAGCTGCGCTGACCGGCCCGCCCTCGGGCGATCGGGGGCGGCCGTCCCCGTCCTTGATCTCCTGCGCTGCCTCGTGAGGAGCGGGCGAGGTGCCGGTCAGGGCCAGCGGAGGCCCGAGGCGGCGGCGGGGGGCTGGTAGCGGCACGTGGAACCGGTCGTGACCGAGGCCCGCAGGTGGGCGGCCAGCTCGGGGTGGCGCTGGTCGAGCTGGCGCAGCGTGTTGCGGATGCGGTTGGTGACCGCCTTGCGGGCGCGTTCGGCCTCGTCGCCCAGCCTGCGCGGCCGGCCGCCCAGCCCGGCGGCGGTGCGCAGCTCGTCGAGCAGCGCCTGCCGCTCCGCGTCGAGCTCGGCCGCGCGCCGGTCGTGGCCCAGCTCGGCGGCCCGGTCGATCTCGTCGTCGAGCAGCTCCAGCCGTCTCCGGTAGCGAGTCCTGGCCTCCTCGTCGAGCACGTCGTCGCCGCCCAGGCCGCGCGCGGCGACGACGACCTCGCCGCCCGACGGGTTGAGCAGCTCGACCGCGGACACGTCCACTCCCGGACGGCCGAGCAGCACCCGCAGGTCGGCCAGGCCCTTGGAGTCGGGCAGGTGCACGGTCCGGCCGGCGAAGGTCAGGGTCCAGACCTCGCCGTCGAAGCGGAAGGCGCTGGCTCCGGGGCGCGGCAGGCGTACGAGCATGCCCAGGTCCGCCGCCTCCCGCTCCACCTGCTCGATCAGCGCCGACGCGTCGTCGCCGCGGGCCTGCAGTGCCTCCGCCAGGCGGGCCCGTGGCTCGATCGACCACGGGCGCGCGCCCAGCAGGTCGGCGGCGCGGCAGGCGGCGGTGAAGCCGGCGACCGCGTCGTCCCAGCGCTCCTGCGCCGCGTCGAGCACGGCCGCCCAGTGCGCGTACGGGCCCTCGACGGCCACGGTGGCCGTCACACCCCACTGGCCGACGTACGGTGTGATCGCGGCCCGCGCGTGCTCGCAGAGCACCGGATCCTTCGACAGGGCGGCGGCCTGCGCCTGGAACCTCAGCCACAGCGGCGCCATCCAGCGCAGGTACTGCTCGCCCGCGGCCATGATCTTCGCCAGGTGCCGCAGGGCGGCCTCGCCGCCGTCACCGCGTTGCACCGCCGTCACCGCGTCGTAGAGCGGGAAGTGCCGGCTGTCCGCGCGTTCCATCTCGGCGAGCACGGCGTCGGCGTCGTCGAAGCGACCCCGGAGCAGCGCGGCCGACCAGCGCTGCATCCAGCGCAGATCCCGCCGGTCGATGGCGGGCTGCTCGCCGAGCTCGTAGGCGGCGTCGATGTGCGTGCCCGCCTCGTCGAAGCGGCCGGCGAGCGTCGCGAACATGGCCTTGAGCACGGTGGCCTCGTGCTGGAACAACGGCAGCTCCGACTCCTGCGCGGCTCCGGCGAAGGCCCGCTGCTCGCTCAGGCAGCGGGGGTCGCCCAGCTCGAGCAGCGCCCCCACGCGCCAGGACCGCGCGGTCAGCTCGAGCTGCCGGTCCCGCGTGCGCCGCGCCACCGCCGCCAGCTCGTCGGTGATGGCCAGCCGCTCTGTCGTGGTGTCCGGCCCCCAGATGGCGCCCAGCCTTGCCAGCAGGCTGAACCCGAGCGTCTCGTCGTCCTCGCCCCGCCTGGCCAGCTCCGCCGCGACCGCACTCAACTCCCGCGCCGCCACATCAAGCCATGCTCCGTCTTCCCCCACGGCACGCGCGTCCTCCGGGCGGTGCTCGTTCCCGTGCGTGTCCTCCGCGGGATTCAGCCCGGTCGCGTTCTGCCGCACCAGGCGTCGGTGTGCGTCGTGGACGAAGTCGGTCCAGCGGCCACGGCCGTCATAGCAGAGCTCGTGCAGCTTCAGCGCGGTGAGCGCGAGCAGCTCGGGGTCGTCGAGCCGGTGTGTGATCGCGATGGCCGCGTCGAGCGTGCGCACGCCGGCGGCCTCCTCGCCCGCGCGGTGCTGCGCCACGCCGAGGTCCAGACCGATCGTGGCACGCCGGCGCGGCTCGGACGCGGGTGTCATCTCCAGAGCGCGGCGGTAGTGCGCGACGGCCTCCTCGTCGGCCAGCCGCGCCTCGGCGTCCCTGGCGGCGGCGAGGAGCAGGTCGGGAGCGCCCGGGACGGCGGCGAGATAGGCGTGACGCGCGCGCGTCGCCGGCAGGGCGGCCGGATCGAGGGCATGGAGCGCGGCCGCGTGCCGAGCCCGGGCCCCGGCCGAGTCGAGCTCGCCGTAGAGGGTCTCACGGACCAGATCATGGACGAAGGCGTGGCGGCCCGTGCCGAGCACGGTGACCAGCTTGGCCGACACGGCCTGGTCAAGCGCGCCACCCACCCGCTCGCTCGCCATGATCGAGCCGAGGGCCGCGGACAGCTCTTCCTCCGTGAACTCCCGCCCCAGCACCGCCGCCATCCGCAGCACGCCGAGCACTTCGTCCGGCAGCCGGGACAGCCGCCGCCGCACAGCCGCACCCACCCCCGGCGGGATAGTGGCGAGCGGGCTGCCGCCCTGCCACAGGCGGGCGGTCTGCTCGACGAAGAACGGGTTGCCCCCGGTCCGCCGGTGGATCTCGGTCACCAGCTCCTCGCCCGGCTCGAGCCCGGTGATGTGCGCGACCAGCCGGCCGACCGCCTCCCGATCGAGCCCGGTCAGCGCCAGCGTGATGGCCTTGGCCTCCAGCGGCAGGCTGAGCGGGCCGTCGACCTCGGCGTCGCGGTAGGTGCCGATCACCAGCAGCCGTTCGAACCAGGCGTGCCGCACCACGAACTCCAGCAGCCTGAGCGAGGCGGAGTCGGCCCAGTGGAGATCCTCGAGCACCACCACGACCGGCCGCTCCCGCGAGGCGTCCACCAGCAGCGCGGTCACCGCGTCGTACAGCTCGAACGCCTCCGCGTCCGCCCCCGCCAGGCTCTGCGGCGTGGTCCCGGGCGCGAGCTGGCGGACCACCTGCACCCACGGCCAGTAGCCCGGCGCTCCCTCGCCCTCCCAGCAGGCGCCGCTGAGCAGCCGGGCGCCGCCCCGGACGGCCTCCTGCGCCGCGCTCGCCACCAGCGTGCTCTTGCCGATGCCCGCCTCGCCCGTGACGAGCACCAGCGACCCGTGGCTGACCAGCGCCCGCTCGACCTCGCCGCGCAGGACGGCCACGGGCCGGCCCCGTCCGATGAGCATCGCCATGCGGGAACCCTACGCGGGGCGACCGACAAGAAGGGATGATCGGCGAAGCCAGAGAGGCCGAGCCCGCACCTCGTGCGGAAAGTGAAAGTTTCACCGGAAACTCGCAGGTGGGTGAAAGGAGCTGCATGTGCCATTTGACGCATGACGCAGCTCGTGCGATCAAAGCTCAAGTGGGTACGGTCGTGGCTTGAATTCGGCTGCCCTCTCAACTAACTCGACGGCGGGGAACGTCGTCCGCCCGCCGGGAAGGCGTTGACCGAATCATCGGGAGCGATCTTGACATCCGCTAGCACGAGCCGGACCTTGAGGCAGCGCGCCCTTCCTCGAGGCCCACGGCTGTTAGCGCTACCACCCGGAGACACCGCATGAAACGTCTGGCGATCCTGCCCCTCCTCTTGATCACCTGCTTCCTGCTGCCCGTCGAGAGCGCCTTGGCCGACACGAACGTGGCCAGGTCGGCGACCGCGTCGGCCTCGTACACCTCGCCGTGGGAGAGCGTCGCGGCGATCAACGACGGCATCGACCCGCCCAGCTCCAACGACACCGTCAACCGCCGCTGGGGCACCTGGCCCAACACCGGCACCCAATGGGCCGAGCTGACCTGGCCCTCCGCCCAGAACCTCCGATCCGCCGACATCTACTTCTTCGACGACGGCGGCGGCGTCCGTCTGCCCGCCTCCTGGAAGCTCCAGCGTTGGACCGGCAGTGCGTACGCCGACATCCCCGGCACGTACCCGGCCGCCGTCAACGCCTACAACACGGTCACCTTCGCGCAGGTCAGCACCACGCGGCTGCGGGTGGTCCTGCAGAGCGGCCAGGCGTCGGTCGGGCTGCTGGAGGTCAAGGCGTTCACCCCCGACTCGGGCGGAGGCACGAGCGGCTGGAACCCGCCCGCCAACCTGGTCGTCCCGCTCAACGAGGTGTGGCAGCACCAGGAGAGCACGTACCCGAACCTGTACGGGTTCCGCAACTACGGCTGGGACCAGATCATGGCCAACGGCGGCTCGATCAACTACTGCGTGCGCTGGGACACCAGCGCCACGGTGACCGCCGCCCAGCGTGACCAGATCCACGCCACGCTGGCCCGCCAGTTCAAGAAGTGGATGGACGTCATGGCCGGCCACAACGGGTGGCCGTACGCGAACGTGCCGCTCAAGGTGGTGGGCTGGGCCGTCCGCGACCGCGCCCAGCTCCAGTGGAGCGACACCTCCGTCGACATCTACGTGAACAACATTCGCGAGAACGCGCCGCAGTGCGCCGAGCCGTGCGGCCGCTTCTTCAACCAGAGCGGCAACTACCCGAACTGCCCGGGCGGCCCGTCCCACCACTACGACATGTCGCTCTGGCTGACCGCGGGCTTCGGCGGCGGCGCCGGGGGCGACTGGGGGCAGCGGCTCGGCAGCGAGTACTACATGTCCAACCTCAACACCGACAACATGCACATCCTGCTGCATGAGATGGGCCACTCGTTCGGCCTGGACGACTTCTACGACTGGACGCCGACCGGGGTGTGCTGCTTCCTCATGAAGGCGGGCAGCGCGACGTCGATCACGGAGTTCGACGCGTGGATGTTCCGCGACTGGTGGCGCCACCTGAAGAGCCGCTACGGCCTCTGAGCTGAAAGAGCCGTAACGTCTGGAAGGGCCGGCCGCCAGGTGCGGCGGCCGGCCCTTCCGGGGTCAGGCCACGGTGAGGGTGTACTCGCGGGTGACGGGAGCGCTCAGCTTGTCGTAGTCCCTGAGCTGCACGGTGAACTTGTACGACCCGGCCGCGGCCGGCTTGCCGATGATCGCGCCGGTGAACCTGTCGAGGGTCAGCCCCTCGGGCAGCGCCCCGCGCACGACCTGCCAGTCGTAGAACGGCACGCCGCCCTTGGCCCGCAGCCGCTGCTCGTACCCGGCCCCGGCCGTCCCCGCCGGCAGCTCCGCCGTCTCGATCGAGGGCTTGAGGAACGGGGTCAGGCTCCTGTTCAGCTTCCACCCGGCGTTCTCGGCGATCAGGAGCGTCAGCTTGGTCAGCTCCCACCGGCGCGTCGGGAAGTGGTGCCGCCAGCCGCCGTTCTGGCCGCTGAGCCGGTCCCAGTACGGCTCGTCCGCGGGCACGTGGTAGCTGGTGTCGAGCGGGACGGGATAGCCCTGGTAGTCGATGACGTCCTGGTCGTCCCTGCCCTTGGACGCCACGTAGCCGGCCATGCCCTTCCAGTCGCTGTGGAAGGCGACCGCGTGGCCGTACTCGTGCATGACCAGGCCCTGCACGTCGATCACCTGGCCGAGGTCGGTCTTGTACCAGTCCTCGTCGTTCAGGGAGGTGAACAGCTTCATGAGTTGCTCGTCGTACTCGAGGATCATGCTGGTCGAGCGGTGGTACGGAGTGGGCTCGCCGTTCCTGGTGTGGAACTTGCCGTTGATCGTCGGGTAGCCGGTCGAGTACGGGGTCTGGATGCCGCGGAAGAACACGTACATGCCGTTGTACGGCTCGGCGTTCGTCGCCTCGACCTCGTTCTGCCAGTCGTCGCCCGGCAGCCGGTTGACCTCGTCGCCCGCCGGGACCGTGTCGAACGGCTCCAGGTCGAAGAAGGCGAACCAGTTCCGTACCGCGCTCTCGGCTGCCTCGCGCACGCCGCGGTCGGAGAAGTAGCCGGTGATCGTGTCGTACCGGTAGTCGAAGTCGATCGGGATGGCCGGCTCAAGCGGGGTCTTCTCGTCCTGCTGCACCCTGATCGGCATCGTCTGCGTGCGCCTGGCGCCGGTCGCGTCGGTGGTCTTCATGACCCACTGGTGCAGCTCGTCGCGGCCCGCGCCCTGCATGGAGTGGATGGCCAGCCGCACGGTCTCGCGGTCGGCCGGGCCGGTCAGGGTGAACGACTTGGTGGCGCCGGTGGCGGTCAGCTCGCTCGGCATGTTGAGCATAAGCCTGGAGGTGCCCTTGGCGTGCAGGTCGACCTTCAGTGGATAGGAGATCCCGGGCACTTTCGGCGCCCGTACGGTCAGCTCGACGTACGGGTTGGCCAGGTAGCCCTGCCAGTCCACGAGCTGGACGCCGTAGTCGTTCACCTTGCGGAAGAAGATGTCGTAGACCTCCAGCGCGGGCGCCTCCCGTCGGGCGGCGAGGCTGGGGGAGGGGGCGGACACCGCGCCGGCCAGGGCGGCCAGCGCGGCGAGGGTGGTGATCTTCCTCATCTAAGCCCTTCCGGCGTCAGGAATAAGCCTTCACTTCGAGCAGCCCGACCGAGCCCGCCCCGCTCTGGAGCGCGACCCGGAGCCTGGTCGTGGTCACGGCGTTGAACGTGACCCGGTTGTAGGCGTTCAGCGCGGTGGAGTAGGTGCCGGGGATGTCGGCGTAGGAGTTGCCGGTCCACTGCTGGAGCTTCCAGGAGGCGGGTACGCGGACGCCGCCGCCGTCGTCGAAGAAGTAGATGTCGGCGGATCGGAGGTTCTGGGCGGAGGGCCAGGTCAGCTCGGCCCATTGGGTGCCGGTGTTGGGCCAGGTGCCCCAGCGGCGGTTGACGGTGTCGTTGGAGCTGGGCGGGTCGATGCCGTCGTTGATCGCCGCGACGCTCTCCCACGGCGAGGTGTACGAGGCCGACGGCGTCGCGCTCCCGGCCACGTTCATCGGCGTGCCGCCGCCGTTCCCGACGGTAAGTGTGAACGTCCTGGTCACCGGCGTGCTGAGCCGATCGTAGTCCCTGAGCTGGAGGGTGAACGTGGACGTGCCGGCCGTGCTCGGCGTGCCGGTGATGGCGCCGGTGAAGCGGTCGAGGCTCAGCCCGGCGGGCAGCGACCCGCTGGTGATCTGCCAGTCGTAGAAGGGGACGCCGCCCTTGGCGGCGAGCGTCTGCTGGTAGGCGGTGCCCGGCGTGGCCTGGGGGAGCGAGGTGGTGACGATGGACGGCGGCAGGAACGGGGTGAGGTTGCGGTTGAGCCGCCAGCCCGCGTTCTCGGCCACCAGCAGGGCCAGCTTGGTCAGCATCCACCTGCGGGTGGGGAACAGGTGCGTCCAGCCGCCGCTCTGCCCGCTGAGCCGATCCCAGTAACGCTGCTCGCCGGGGATGTGATAGCTCCCGTCGAGGGGCACGGCGTAGCCCTGATACGCGACCACGTCCGGGTCGTTGCCGCCTGCGGACACGTAAGAGCGCATCCCGGCCCAGTCGCTGTGGAAGGCGACCGCGTGGCCGTACTCGTGCATGACCAGGCCGTGCACGTCGAGCACCGAGCCCTGGATCTCCGTCTTGTACCAGTCTTCGTCGGCCAGGGAGGTGAACAGCTGCTTGCCGGCCTCGTCGTACTCGAAGATCATCGCGGTGGAGCGGTGCAGCGGGCCCGGGAGCTGCTGGCCGTTCCTGGTGCTGTAGCGGCCGTTGGCGGCGGGGTAGCCGGTCGAGTACGGGGTCTGGATGCCGCGGAAGAACACGTACATGCCGTTGTAGGCGGCGTTGTTGGTCACGTTTATGGTGTTCTGCCAGTCGTTGCCCGGCAGGTGGTTGGGCTCCGCCCCGGCCGCCACGGTGTCGAACGGCTGCATGTCGAAGAACCGGAACCAGTCCTTCACCGCCTCCTCCGCCGCCGTCTTGAAGGCCGCGTCGGAGAAGTATCCGGTGATCGTGTCGTACCGGTAGTCGAACGCGAGCGGCAGGCTCGGCTGCAGCGCGGTCTTCTCGTCCTGCTGCACCCTGATCGGCATGGACTGCTGGTACGTCGCGCCGTCGGCGTCCCGGATGTTCAGTCTCAGTGTGTAACTTTCATCCTGGCCCGGGCCGCGCTTGGAGTGGATCGCGAGCTTGAACGGCTTCTGCTCGGCGGCGCCGGCGAACGTGAGGGTCTTGGTCGCGCCCGTGGCGGTGAGCTGGCTGGGCACGTCCATCATCAGTCTGGAGGTGCCCTCGGCCTTCAGGTCGACGGTGACGGGGTAGCGCACGTCGGGCGGGGGTTTGACGGTGAGCTCGACGTACGGGTTGGCGAGGTATCCCTGCCAGTCCACCAGCTTGACGCCGTAGTCGTTGACGGTCCTGCCGAACATGTCCACCACCGTGGCGGTGGGGGCTGCGGCGTGCGCGGACTGCGGCACGCTGGTGAGTAAGGAGGCTAATAGAACTGCCGCGACGGTCAGTCGCCTGGCGCCCTTCGCGGCTCTCGGGGCGCGGCGGCATCCTTGGTCCATCCGGACTCCTCAAGGTTGGGAATAGGTTTTCCCAACGCGCACGGTAAGGTGTTACACAGCACCGGTCAACCCTCCCCGCTCCGGGCCGTCGCGGCCCCGGAGCCGCCCCATGTCCGCTGATGCCGATACATCAAACCGGAAAGTGGCGGCTCAGTCGTCGTGGGCGATGTGCATGAGCTGCCGCCACAGCAGCACCACGAACACCGCGGAGCCGGCGAAGGCGAACCAGAACGGCGCCGCGACGCCGAAGCGGGTGGCCAGAACACCGCCGATCAGCGAGCCGACCACCAGGCCGGCGTAGACGCAGATGGTGTTGACGCTGCCCACCCGGCCCTGCAGCTCGCGCGGGACCGCGCGCTGGCGGATGGTGACCGAGGTCGTGCCCCATATGAACGCGTGCGCGCCGAAGACCAGGAAGATGCCCCCGGCGACCCACGGCGAACGGGTCAGGGCCAGGCCCAAGTGGGTGAACGTTTCGATGATGAGCCCGATCCGCATCAGGGCGCCGAGGCTCACCCTGCGGGTGATGGCCCCGTACAGGCCGGTGCCGATCAGGCCGCCGATCCCGCCGATGGTGGTCATCAGGCCGAAGCCGATGGCGCCGAGGCCGAGCTGCTCCTGGGTGTAGAGGACGAGAACCGACCAGGCCGCGCCGAAGGTGAAGTTGAAGATCAGGATCGTGAGCGCCAGCGTGCGGACCGCCGCATGCCGGATGGTCCAGCTGAACCCGGCGATGAGTTCCCGTACGGTGTCGGGCTTGGGATCGGCGCCCTGTCGGCCGTGCGGCGGCAACGTGAGCCGGGAGACCAGGACGATCCCCGCCACCACCAGGAGCAGCTGGCCCGCGAACGGCCAGGTGAAGCCCAGGCCGAACAGCGCCGCGCCGATCGGCGGCCCGGCAAGCTGATTGAGCGTGATGAACCCCGTGCCCAGGCGGGCGTTGGCGATGACGAGATCGTCCTTGCTGACCATCATGGGCGTCAGCGTGGCCGTCGCGTTGTCGGCGAACACCTCGGCGATGGACCGGAGCGTGAGCGCCACCAGCGCCGTCACCACGGTCACCGTGCCGGTCACCATGAGCACGACGAGTGCCGCCAGCACCAGAGCCCGCACCGCGTTCGCGACGAGCACGATCCTGCGCCGGTCGTGCCGATCCGACAGCACGCCCGCATACAGGCTGAACAGCAGCGGCGGCGCCCAGCCCGCCAGGGCCGACAGCGAGATCATCAGTGGATCGCGGGTCAACGTCGCGATCAGCAGCGGGCCTGCGGCGGCCGCGACCCCGTCACCGAGATTCGTCAGCCAGCTCGACGCCAGCAACCATCGGAATCCTGTCCCCAGGCGGGCAGGCAGGATCCTCTCCACCACTGTGATCACGAGCGCAAAACCATACGTTTTGGGGCGATCTGTGGCAACACGTTTTCGCGTCTACGCGCTATGCCGGACGGTCGCGGCAGGCGCGCGGAAAAGCGCGTGCCGGGCGCTGTTCGCCCGCTAGGCGCAGACGCGCCCGCGTCCGGGATGAGCCGGTGGGGGTCGGACTTGGTGGATGTTCGGGCCCCGCACAAACGAATCTACAACGTAAAGGCGCTCGGCCTGTTCAATGCCGTCAACGGACATACGGGTCTCACCACGCTGAATCCGCACACCAACGGCCAGGAAGATCGGCCGGCGGTGTCGGCCGGGGCGGGGCGGCGGGCGTCAGGACGCGGCGCGTCGTGTGGACTCCCGCAGCACCAGACTGGCGGGGACGATCGTCACCCCGCCACCGGATGTCTGGCCGGCGATGGCGTCCAGCAGGTGCCGGGCCGCCAGCCGGCCGATCTCGCCCAGGTTCATGTCCACGGTCGTCAGCGGCGGCCGGCAGCCCAGCGCCATCGGCTCCCAGTTGTCGAACCCCACCAGCGCCACGTCCTCGGGAACCCGCCGCCCCCGCTCCCGCAGCGTCTCGGCCACCCCGCGGGCGATCTGGTCGCTGCCGCAGAAGACGGCGTCCACGTCGGGCGCGGCGTGCAGCAGCACGTCGGCGCCCTGCCGCCCCCACTCCTCGCTCCACTGCCCGAAAAGGATCTCCCCGGCCGGCTCGAGGCCGGCCTCGGACAGGGCGGTGCTCAGCCCGTGTGCCCGCCGGCGCGCCGCCTGGAACCGCTGCGGCCCGGTGACATGCCCGATGCGGGTGCGGCCGGTCGCCAGCAGGTGGCGGGCGGCCAGCGCCCCGCCGCCCTCGTCGTCCGGGATGATCGACACGTCCCCCTCGTCGGTGGACTGCGTCATGGCGTAGACGACGGGGACCGGCAGGTCACGGCCGATGCCGGGGCGCGGCTCGGTGCGCCGGCCGGTGACGATGATGCCCTCGACGCGCCTGGCCAGCAGCCGTTCGACGTAGTGGCGTTCCCTGATCGGGTCGTCGCGCGTGTCGCACATGAACACCGAGATCTTCCCGGCGCCGAGCGCGTCCTCCGCGCCCAGCATCACCGGGATGCTGAAGCGCCCGAAGCTGTCGCCCGTGACCAGGCCGACCGTGTACGTGCGCCCGGCCAGCAGGCCCTGGGCGAGCGGGTTGGGCCGGAAGCCGAGCCGCTCGGCGGCGGCGAGCACCCGGTCGCGGGTCTCCGCGCGCATCCGGCCCCGGCCGTTGAGCGCTTTGGAGGCGGTGCCGATCGACACGTCGGCGGCCGCCGCGACGTCCCTGATCGTGACGGTTCTCGTAGTCCCTTGGGAGGGGCTGGTCAACCGATTCCCCTTTCGCGATCACACCTTAACGCGCGGGATCACTCTTGACCCGTGGTGTATCACACCTTACTCTCCGGTTGAGAAAACCTATTCCCATGTTTTCTCACTCGGGTGAGGAGCTCGATTGGAACAGATCCTTGGTCCCGCCGTACCCTCCAGCCGGGCGGTGTGGCGGCCCCTCGGCATCCCGCACGTCGCCATCACCGGCGGGCCGTTCGCGCGCTGGCAGCGGATCAACCACGAGGCGAGCATCCCGCTGGGCCTGGAGCAGATGGAGCGCTCGGGCGCGCTGCCCAACCTGCGGCGCGCCGGAGCTCGGGCGGGCGAGGGCGACGGGCCCTTCCAGGGCTACCGGTTCCAGGATTCCGACCTCTACAAGCAGCTCGAGGCCGTGGCGTGGGAGCACGCCCGCGCCCCGGAGACCCGGTACGCGGAGTTCATCGAGCAGGCGGCGGCGGTGCTGGCCAGGGCGCAGCGGCCCGACGGCTACCTCAACTCGCACTATCAGGTCGTCAAACCAGACAAGATCTACGCCGAGCTCGAGTACAGCCACGAGCTGTACTGCGCCGGCCACCTGTTCCAGGCCGCGGTGGCGGCCGCCCGCGCCGGCGTCGGCGACAGCCTGCTCGCGGTCGCCCGCCGCTTCGCCGACCACCTGGTCGAGGTGTTCCTCACCGGCGGGAACGACGGCATCGACGGCCATGCGGAGGTCGAGACCGCGCTGGTCGAGCTGCACCGGCTGACCGGCGAGCGGGCCTATCTGGAGCTGGCCGGCAAGCTGATCGACAACCGCGGCAAGGGCCTGATCGCCGACAGCGGCATGGGCATGCTGTACGCCCAGGACCACCTGCCGGTACGTGAGGCCGACACCCCGGTAGGGCACGCCGTGCGCCAGCTCTACCTGGAGGCCGGCATCGTCGACGTCTACCTGGAGACGGGCGACGAGTCGCTGCTGGAGTGCTCGGTTCGGCGCTGGGAGGACATGGTCGCCACCAAGACGTACATCACCGGTGGCCACGGCTCGCGCCACGACGGCGAGGCGTTCGGCGAGCGCTACGAGCTGCCGCCCGACCGCGCCTACAGCGAGAGCTGCGCGGCCATCGCGAGCATCCACTGGAACTGGCGGCTGCTGCTGGCCACCGGCCACGGCCGGTACGCGGACCTGATCGAGCGCACGCTCTACAACGCCTTCGCCGCCTCCACCTCGGCCGACGGCACGCGCTTCTTCTACGTCAATCCGCTGCAGCGCAGGAACGACCTCGTCGAGGACGCCTATCTCGGGCGGCGCAGGGAGTGGTTCGCGTGCGCCTGCTGCCCGCCGAACATCATGCGCCTGGTGGCCTCCCTCGGCGGCTACCTCGCCACCGAGACCGGCACCGGCCTCCAACTGCACCAGTACGTCCCGGGCACCCTCGCCGGGGGCGGCGCCCGGCTGCGCGTCGACACCGGCTACCCGTGGGAGGGCTTGATCCGCGTCACCGTGGAGGAGGCGCCGGTCGGCGCATGGGAGCTGGCGCTCCGCATCCCCTCCTGGAGCGAGTCCACTTATGTCAGTGGTCGCCTCGCCAACCCCGGCGGCGACGGATATTTCCGGATCCGTCGCCCTTGGACCAACGGCGACACGGTCGAGCTCCAGCTCGACATGACGCCCAGGCTCATGCACCCCCACCACCGGATCGACGCGGTCAGAGGCAGCGTGGCACTCCAGCGCGGCCCCCTCGTCTACTGCTTCGAGCAGGCCGACCAGCCCGAGGGCGTCGAGGTGGACGACCTCGCGATCGCCCCCGGCGCCGAGCCGCGCGCCATCACCAAGGACGACGTCGCAGGCGTCGGGCGCACCGTCCTGATCGAGATCGACGCCGCCGCGGTGGAACAGCCTCGCGACGGCCTGCCGTACGCAAGCAAGCCCCTGGCGACCAGCACCCGCGTGACCGCGACGGCCGTCCCCTACTTCCAGTGGGACAACCGCGACGGTGGCGCGATGCGGGTCTGGATGCCCCTCGCTTAAGGAAGACTTCGATGAGAAGACGCGACCTGTTGAAGCTGGGCGGGCTCGCCGCCCTCGGCACCACGGCGGCGGCCTGCGGCGGCGGCTCCTCCGGCTCGGCCGGGAACGTGCAACTGCAGTTCATGTACTGGGGCTCGACGTTCGAGAAGAAGGCCGTCGAGAACATGCTCAGGCAGTACGAGCAGAAGAACGCGGGCGTGAAGGTCAAGCCGCTCTACACCCCCGACGAGTACGACGTGAAGCTCAACACGCTCGTCGCCGGCAACCGGCTGCCGGACGCCGGCTACGTGCCGATGTCGATGTCGTTCCGGCTCGGCGAGCAGGGCAAGCTGGTCAACCTGTTCCCGTACCTGAAGAAGTACCCGCAGCTGGCGGGCTACCTCCCGGACGCGTACCTGTGGAGCGGCCAGGACAACCTGCACGGCCTCGCGACCGCGAACGAGGCCATGCTGCTGTGGTTCAGCAAGTCGGCCGTCGCCGCGGGCGGGGTCACCCCGCCGGCAAACGCGGCCTCGGCCTGGACGTGGGACCAGATGGTCGAGAACGCCTACAAGCTCACCATCGACCAGAACGGCAAGCGCCCGGACGAGTCCGGCTTCGACGCCAAGCAGATCAAGCAGTTCGGCATCTCCTGCAGCTTCACCTACGGCGCCGCCTGGTACGGCTTCCTGCGCAGCAACGGCGGTGACATCGCCGACGAGACCGGCAAGAAATGCACGCTGGACTCGCCGGAGGCGATCGAGGTCTTCCAGAACCTGCAAGACCTGGTCTACAAGCACAGGGTCGCGCCCGGCCCCGGCCAGCTCGCCGCCACCGGGGACGAGGTGCCGGGCACCAACATCCTGCTCAAGACCAAGCGGGTGGCGATGGTGGTGGACGGCCACTGGAGCCTGCTCGACATGAACGAGAGCAAGGCCGACTACGGCATCGGCGTGCTCCCCAAGTACGCGGAGCCGTTCACCGCCACGCAGGTCGCGGGGGCGTCCGCGGTGTTCACGGGCAGCAAGCACGAGCAGGAGGCGGTGGAGCTGTTCGCCTTCCACAACGACCCCCGCTACGTCGACCTGTACAAGCAGGGCCTGTGGATGCCGCAGGAGAAGAAGTACTACGAGGACCAGGCCGCCATCGACTCCTGGACCAAGAACGAGCTCCACCCGCCGGAGTTCCGGACGGCCGTCGTGGACTACACGCGCGAGCACGGCGTGGCCGACTTCCGCAACCGGGTCAAGAACCTGGCGGTGATCGCGAGCGACGTGCTCACCCCCGCGCTGCAGGAGATCGAGTCCGGCAAGCGGCCGGCCGGCGAGATCCTCAAGGCCGCCGCACCGAAGATCACCAGCATGCTGCAGGGCTGGCACCACACCCAGGAACTCTGATGCGCCGCCTGGAGACGCGCTGGGGCATCCTCATGGCGCTGCCCGCCATCCTCGGGTTCCTGATCTTCACGATCGGGCCGATGGTGGCGTCGGCCTTCTTCAGCCTCACCGACTGGCGGATCGGGTCCAGCCCGGCCTTCATCGGGCTGGACAACTACACCGCCATGGCCCGCGACGAGCTGTTCTGGAAGTCGCTGACCACCACCACGTACTTCACGCTCGGCTCGGTCCCGCTGGTGCTCATCGTCAGCTTCGCGGTGGCCATGCTGCTCAACCAGCGGGCACGCGGTCTGCCGCTCTGGCGGACGATCTTCTACCTGCCGACGCTGGTGCCCGCGATCGCCAATGTCGTGCTCTGGATCTGGATCTTCAACCCGGACTTCGGGCTGCTCAACTCGCTGCTGCGGCAGGGCGGGCTGCCTGCCTCCCAGTGGATCTACGCCGAGTCGACCGCCGTGCCGTCACTGATCATCATGAGCACCTGGGGCTTCGGCAACACCATGGTGATCTTCCTGGCCGGGCTGCAGGGCGTGCCGAGGCACCTGTACGAGGCGGTGTCGATCGACGGGGGCGGCGCGTGGCGGCGCTTCTGGCACGTCACGCTGCCGATGATGACGCCGACCATCTTCTACAACCTGGTGGTCGGCGTGGTCGGCACCTTCCAGGTGTTCAACCAGGCGTACGTGATGACCGAGGGCGGCCCCAACCACGCCACCCTCTTCTACGTCTACTACCTGTTCCGCAAGGCGTTCACCGAGAGCGAGATGGGCTACGCCAGCGCCCTCGCCTGGACCCTTTTCATGATCATCATGGTGGTGACGTTCCTGATGTTCAGGAACGCCCGCCGTTGGGTCTACTACGAGATGGCAGGTGCCCGATGACCGCCGTGGCGGCCCCGGACGAGACCCGCGCGCGAGGCGTGGCGCCCACCCAAGGGCTGCGCAAACCCCGCAGGTACGGCCGGGCGCTGCTGTACGTCGCGCTGGTGGCCGGGTCGATCCCGACCCTGCTGCCGTTCGTGTGGCTGGTGCGCAGCGCGCTCATGCAGGACGCGCAGATGTTCGTCTCGCCGCCCCAGTGGATCCCGGACCCGTTCCAGTGGTCGAACTTCAGCGAGGCACTCACCACCCAGCCCTTCGGCCGCTACTTCGTCAATACGCTGGTCATCGCCGTCATCAGCGTCCTGGGCACGGTGCTGACGTGCTCGGTGGCGGCCTTCAGCTTCTCGCGGCTGCGCTGGCGGGGGCGCAACGTGGTCTTCGCGCTGCTGCTGAGCGGCGTGATGCTGCCGTACGCCGTCACGCTCATCCCGACGTTCGTGATGTGGCAGGAGCTGGGCGCGCTGGACACGATCGCGCCGCTCACGGTGCCGAGCTGGTTCGCCGGGGCGGGCGGGGGAGTGTTCAACATCTTCCTGCTCCGGCAGTTCTTCCTGACGATCCCCTTCGAGCTGGACGAGGCCGCCTACATCGACGGCGCCTCGCCGTGGCGGGTGTTCTGGACGATCGTCATGCCGCTGTCGAAGCCCGCGATCATCGTGGTCACCATCTTCACGTTCATCGGCACCTGGAACGACTTCCTCGGCCCGCTGCTCTACCTGCAGAGCGAGGAGAACTACACGCTGTCGCTGGGGCTGGCGTCGTTCCAGAGCATGTACCTGACGCAGTGGGGCTACCTCATGGCGGCGTCGGCGGCCGTGATCGCGCCGATCGTCGCGCTCTTCTTCTTCCTGCAGCGCTACTTCATCGAGGGCGTCACGCTGACGGGCATCAAGAACTGATCCTCCCTTGGCATGCTGTCGTCATGATCGATGAGAAGGTGCCCCGTTTGACCGGCTTCTCGGCTCGCGATCCTACCGGGCGCGATCCTCTTCGCACTTCCTTCGCGGATGCCATGCCATGGGCGTTTCTTCTGTTGCTGTTGCCCAGATACTGGCCTCTTCGGGCTGGTATGTGCGAGATGTATGGTGGGGCTTGTGACGACGTTCCGGATCAGCGAGGCCGCGGCTCTGCTCGGGGTCAGCTCCGACACCGTCCGCCGCTGGGTGGACGCCGGCCGCCTGGCCGCCGAGCGGGACGAGCACGGCCACCGGCTGGTGGACGGGGCCGAGCTGGCCGCGTTCGCCCGCTCCCAGATCGACCAGGTGGACGGGGGCCGCTCGTCGGCGCGCAACCGTTTCCGCGGGATCGTGACCGAGGTGATCAAGGACTCGGTGATGGCGCAGGTGGAGATCGCCGCGGGGCCCTACCGGGTGGTGTCGTTGATGAGCCGTCAGGCCGCCGACGAGCTGGGCCTGGAGCCGGGGGTGGTGGCGGTCGCCGTGATCAAGTCCACCAACGTCGTCGTGGAGATCCCCGGTCATGAGCGGGTGGCGAGCAGCCATTGAGGAGCGGTCTTGGTGTTCAGGCGTGAGGTCCGGCGGTCCGTCGCGATCGCGGTCGCGCTCGTCTGCCTGGCCGGCTGCGGCTCCGGTGGACCCGCCACGTCCGCTGACGGGGGCGGGGAGAAGGAGGTGACGGTGTTCGCCGCGGCGTCTCTCACCGATACGTTCACCGAACTCGGCAGGGCCTTCGAGTCCGCCCATCCCGGCGCGACGGTGCGGTTCAACTTCGGCTCCAGCGCGACCCTGGCCCAGCAGATCACGCAGGGGGCTCCTGCCGATGTGTTCGCGGCGGCCAGTCCGGCCACGATGAAGACCGTCACGGACGCGTCCCCGGCGGGCGCGCCGGTCACGTTCGCGAAGAACAAGCTGCAGATCGCCGTGCCGGCGGACAACCCGGCCACGGTGGACGAGCTCAAGGACCTGGCCGATCCCCGGGTGAAGGTCGCGCTCTGCGCCGAGCAGGTGCCCTGTGGGGCCGCGGCGGTCAAGGCACTCGGCGCGGCCGGGCTGAAGATCACTCCCGTTACGCTGGAGCAGGATGTGAAGGCCACATTGACCAAGGTGGAGCTGGGTGAGGTGGACGCCGCGCTGGTCTACAGGACCGACGTGATCGCCTCGGCGGGCAAGGTCCGGGGGATCTCCTTCCCCGAGGCCGACCAGGCGGTCAACGACTATCCGATCGCGGCGCTGGGCAAGGCGCCGGCCGGTGGCCTGGCCGAGGAGTTCGTCGACCTGGTGCTGTCGCAGCAGGGCAAGGACGTGCTGACCAAGGCCGGCTTCGAGGCTTCCCGATCGAGATGACCACATCACCGGCACACGACCCGGATGGTTCCGGTCGTCCGGGCCGTCCGCGCGGGGGTCCTGGGCTGGTTGCCGGGCGGCTGCCCTGGATGCTGGTGGTGCCTGCCCTGCTCGGGCTGGCGTTCCTGGTGTTGCCGCTGGCCGGGCTGCTGATCCGGGCCCCGTGGCCGACGCTGCTGGAGCGGCTGGCCGAGCCGCAGGTGCTGGAGGCGCTGAGGTTGTCGCTGGTGAGCGCCACCATCGCGACGGCCGTTTGCCTGTTCCTCGGCGTGCCGCTGGCCTGGCTGCTGGCCCGGGTGAACCTTCCCGGACGGCGTCTGGTGCGTGCCTTGGTGACCGTTCCGCTGGTGCTGCCGCCGGTGGTCGGCGGTGTCGCCCTGCTGCTGGTGCTCGGGCGGCGCGGGCTGATCGGTCAGTGGCTGGAGGCCACGTTCGGCGTCACCCTGCCCTTCACCACCGCAGGGGTCGTCGTCGCCGAGGCGTTCGTGGCGATGCCGTTCCTGGTCATCAGCGTGGAAGGCGCGCTGCGCGCCGCCGACCAGCGGTACGAGGAGGCGGCGGCCACGCTCGGCGCCTCGCGCTGGACCGTCTTCCGTCGCGTCACGCTCCCGCTCGTCGCACCGGGCGTGGTGGCCGGGGCCGTGCTGTGCTGGGCCCGGGCGCTGGGGGAGTTCGGCGCCACGATCACGTTCGCGGGCAACTTCCCGGGCAGCACCCGCACCATGCCGCTGGCCGTCTACCTCGCCCTGGAAACCGAACCGGAGGCCGCCATCGTGCTCAGCCTCGTCCTGCTCGCCGTCTCCGTGATCATCCTGGCCGGCCTGCGCGACAGGTGGGTGACCAGCCCATGAACCGCCCTCCCATCGGATCCTGCCCTGACGGGCCGGGCGAGCGGCGGGTGACCGGCCGATGCCGGCTCGCCTTGCGCACCGAGCGGCAGGTGACCGGCCCATGACGGCCGAGCGTCGCGACGGGCTGCGGGCGCGGCTGGTCGTCGCCCGGCCCGCCTTCACCCTGGACATCGCGTTCGAGGTCGCCCCCGGCGAGGTCGTCGCGCTACTGGGGCCCAACGGCGCGGGCAAGACCACCGCCCTGCGCGCCCTGGCCGGCCTCACCGCCCTCTCCGACGGCGGCCACATCACGCTGGACGGCCGCACCCTGCACACCCAGGCCGCCGAGCAGCGCCCCATCGGCATGGTCTTCCAGGACTACCTGCTGTTCCCGCACCTTTCCGCCCTGGACAACGTCGCCTTCGGCCCCCGCTGCCGCGGCGCCTCCAAGAGCGAGGCCCGCCGTACCGCCGCCGCCCTCCTGGAACGCGTCGGCCTGGCGGGCCACGCCGCCGCCAAGCCGCTCCGGCTGTCCGGCGGCCAGGCGCAGCGGGTGGCGCTGGCCCGGGCGCTGGCCGTACAGCCGCGCCTGCTGCTGCTCGACGAGCCGCTCGCCGCGCTCGACGCCCACACCCGGTTGGAGATCCGCTCCCAGCTGCGCCGCCACCTGGCCGACTTCGACGGCGCCACCGTGCTGGTCACCCACGACCCGCTCGACGCGATGGTGCTGGCCGACCGGCTGATCGTGGTCGAGAACGGCGGCATCGTCCAGCAGGGCACGCCGGCGGAGGTGGCCCGCCGCCCGCGTACCGACTACGTCGCCCGGCTCGTCGGGCTCAATCTCTACCGCGGCCTGGGCGACGGGTCCCGGGTCAAGGTCGGCGAGCTGCTCTTCAGCACCATCGAGCAGCTCGAAGGGCCCGCGTTCGTGGCCTTCTCACCCGCCGCGGTCGCGCTCTACCGCACCCGCCCCGACGGCAGCCCGCGCAACCTGTGGCAGGCCACGATCGACGGTATCGAACGGCACGGCGACAACGTACGCGTCCACCTCGACGGCCCCATCGCCGCCTTCGTCGACATCACGCCGGCCGCCCTCGCCGACCTCGACCTGGGCCCCGGCCAGCGCATCTGGGCCTCGGTCAAGGCCACAGAAACGCACGCGTACCCGGCCTAGACGGCGATGGGCACCCTCGCGCCGGTGCGCGCCGATTCCAGGGCCGCGGTCACCATGGCCAGGCTGCGGATGTTGTCGTGGCAGTCGCCCTGCGGCGGACGTCCCGTGCGCAGCCCCGTCACGAACTCCTGCAGCCCCTCCGCCAGGCCGGTGTAGCGCCGCCGGCCCGGGAACGGGTCGGCTTCCTGCTTGTACGGCCGCAGCACCTGGCCCTTGGCCGCCCCCGCCGCCGGGTCGCCGTCGCCGTCCCAGCAGGCGGTGCCGCGGGTGCCGGCGGCCCGCCAGGTCCCCGTCCACGACGTCGGCCGGCCGGGCGCCGACCAGCTCCCGGTGAAGGTGTAGCGCAGCCCGGCGGTCATCTCGAAGATCGCGGTGGCGGAGCAGGCGCCCGGGTACCAGGTCCAGGCGGGCCGGAACGACTCGCAGTAGACGGAGACCGGATCGGCCCCGGAGACCGCCCGTGCCGCGTCGAACAGGTGAATCGCCATGTCCTGCAACAGCGGGTGCTCCAGCGTGGCGAGGAACGGCGCTCCCCGGTACGGCATGAAGAACTCCGACGTCAGCAGCCCGAGCGGCCCCAGATCGGCCACCGTGCGGCGGAAGGCCACCAGGCTCCGCATGTAGCGGCGGTTCTGGTTGACCGCGAAGAGCCGCCCCGCCTCGTCGGCCGCGTTCACCATCGACCGGGCCTCGTCCAGGGTGACCGCCATGGGTTTCTCGCTCAGCACCGACACCCCGCGCCGCAGCGCCGTGACCGTCACCTCGTGGTGCGCCTGCGGGATGGTGCAGTTGACGATGAAGTCGGGCTCCTCGCCGTCCAGCACGGCGGTCAGCGAGGAGCTGACCGGCAGGTCGTCGAGGCCGAGCTCGGCGGCGGCGGCGCGGGCCCGGTCCTCGGCCACGTCCACCCAGCCCACGAGCTCGGTGCCGGGGTGGGCGAGCAGCTCGGGCGCCCACTGGCCGCCGATGAAACCGGCGCCGACCACCACGGCGCGCAGCGGCCTGTCCTCTTCGATGGTCTTGAACGTCATGCGGCTCCTACCAGTGGATCGGGGTGTGGACGTTCTGCGGGGGCTCGGCGACGCCGTCGGCGGGGGCGGCCCAGAGGACCGCGTTGGCCAGCACGCGGCGCACGCCGGGATGGTGGTAGACCGGGTACTCCTGGTCGCCGGGGCTGAAGTAGAAGATCCGGCCCCGCCCCCTGCGGTAGCAGCAGCCGCTGCGGAAGACCTCGCCGCCGCTGAAGTTGCTGATGAAGACGAGCTCGTCGGGCTCGGGGATGTCGAACGGCTCGCCGTAGGTCTCCTGGCGGTCGATCACCAGCGGATGTGGCACGCCACGCGCGATCGGGTGGCCGGGGGAGACGGTCCAGACCAGCTCCCGCTCGCCCGCGTCGCGCCAGGTCAGGCTGCAGGTCGTGCCCATCAGCGTACGGAAGATCTTGGAGTAGTGGCCGGAGTGCAGCACCAGCAGGCCCATGCCGCCGAGGACGCGCCGCCGTACCCGCTCCACGATCTTGTCGTCCACCTCCTCGTGGGCCATGTGCCCCCACCAGGTCAACACGTCGGTCTTGGCGAGAGCCTCGTCCGACAGGCCGTGCTCGGGGTCTTCCAGCACGGCGGTGCGCACGTGTACGCGCTCGGCCAGCAGCTCCTTCAGCCCGGCCGCGATGGCGCCGTGGATGCCGTCGGGGTAGCGGCGGCGCACCTCCTCCTCGCGTGGCTCGTGGTAGTTCTCGCTCCAGACAGTGACGTTGACCGCCATCCGCTTCCTTCCGGTCGTGGGCTCGTCGCAACGGTTCCTGCCCAACCGGGGGCGGCGCCTCACGGGTTCAAGGCGTCCAGGGTGCGGTCGACGTCGCCGGCGGTGGTGTAGACGTGGAAGCTGGCGCGCACCTTGCCGGCTCGCACGGCCGCGCGGATCCCGGCCGCCGCGAGCCGCTCCCCGGGGGCGTCAACGGACACGATGGCGCTGTCCGCGGGCTCGAGGCCGAGACCGGTACGGAAGCGGTTGGCCAGGGCGACGTTGTGCTCGCGGATCCGCTGGACGCCCAGCTCGTTGAGCAGCTCGATGGCCGGGGCGGCGCCGACGTACGAGAACCAGGCGGGCGACAGGTCGAACGCGCGGGCGTCCGGCGCCAGGCGCAGCGGCGGCCCGTAGTAGGACCCGCCCTCGTCGGCGCCGGCGTACCAGTTGGCGGCCAGCGGCCGCATGCGCTCGCGCAGCCGCGGCGACAGATAGCCGAAGGCGGCGCCGCGCGGCGCCATGAGCCACTTGTACGCCGCGCACGCCAGCACGTCCAGGCCGTCGACGTCCACGGGCAGCCAGCCGCATGCCTGGGAGCCGTCGGCGATGACCAGGACGTCATGGGCGCGGGCGGCGGCCACGATGTCGCGGAGCGGGGCGACGTACCCGGTGGCGGACTGGACGATGCTGAAGGCCACGGCGGCGGTGGAGCCGGTGATCGAGTCGGCCAGCCGGTCGGCGGGAACGGTCTCGACCTCGGCCGCGACGGCCCAGGGGAACAGGTTGCTGGTGAACTCGATGTCGGGCACCACGACGCGGCCGCCCGGTGGCAGCGCCGTGGCCACGACGGACATGATCTGCGACACGGTGGAGCTCACGGCCACGTCCTGGACCGGCGCGCCGATCATGCGGGCGAAGGCGGCACGCGAGCGGCCCACGGAGGCGTCCCAGGGCTTCCAGTCGCTGGACCCGCGCCGCCACTGGGCCAGCACGTCCTGCAGCTCCTCGTAGGCGCGGCGCGGGGGCAGGCCGTAGGAGGCGGTGTTGAGCCAGCCGGGGTCGGCGTCCCAGAGCTCCTTGCCCGCGATGGCGATGTCCATGTCGCAAGAGTAGGCCGAGTCAAACGAATCTACAATGTAAAGGCGCAAGCGCTGTGGCGTCCGAAAATATGGTCTTCGGAGGGAGAGTCGCCGAGGTCGCTCGGGGCGCGTGCGATCAATCCGGTGTCGGCGTTGCGGGCCCGGTCCAGGCCGTGGTGGCTACAGGGGTCCTGCCGGTGGCGTACCGGTAGGACGCCGCGACGACGCTCTTGGCCACCTCAAGCTCTTGTGCCGTGCGGGGGCCGTAAAGCATCACCACGTTGATCGTGGGGGAGTACAGGGGATGGCGCTCGCCCCACCCCTTGGCGATGAGCTCCCGCTGGTCCTCTTGGGACAGGGCCATGTGCAGGCTGCCGTCGATGTGGATGTGGGCGAACTCGGCGATCAGGCGGGGCGGCAGGAGAACCGCTCCCTGTGGTGGCAGCGCGTCGTCTTCCAGGAAGAAGGCGATGGAGCGGGGCTCGGAGATCTCGCTGGGCCTGATCCCGGCGGCGGGAAGGTCGGTGCTCATCCACTGCTTGAGCTGCTCGCGGATCTCGTGGGGGCTGTTCTGGCTGAGCTGGACGTGTGGAACGGACGGGCCGGTACGGGGCCGGTCACCGGCACGGGCGGGAAGCGACAGCATGACGGGGCTCCTCGAATTCAGGTCGGGGGATCTCAGAAAGTGATAACGATCTTGCCGCGTGTGTACCTGCCGGCGGCCAGGTCGCGCATGGCCTGCTGGGAATGGTCGAACGGGTAGGTCGCGGCCACCTCGATGCTCATGAGGTCCGCCGCGGCCCGCTCGGCCTGCCGGGGCAGGTCACCGATCGACGCCTCCATCCGGACGTAGACGGGAACAACCCCGTCCATTTCCGCAGGGCCGTACAGGGTGGAGACCAGCCGGCCGCCGGGCCGTACGATCCCGGCCGTGGGCACGAGCGCCGGACCGGCGTTGATCAGGTCGACGACCGCATCGAGGCCCCCCGGGTGGAGCTGCCGGGCCTCGGCGGGGGTGTCGCCGCGGGTGTGGTCGATCGTCTCGTGCGCGCCGAGCCCGCGGATGTAGGCCGTGTCGGCGGGTGCTGCGGTGGCCAGCACGCGCACGCCGGACTCGGCGGCACGCCGGACCACGAGCGCGCCCACGCCACCGGTCGCACCGATGACCAGCACGGTGTCGCCGGGCTTGAGCGCGGCGGCGGCCAGGACGCAGTGCGCGGTCATCGCCACCGTGGGGAGCGCGGCGGCCTGGACCGGGGGCAGGGCCCGTGGCCGATGGACAAGCTGAGGGCCTTCGCCGACCAGCACGTACTCGGCGATCGTCCCCGAGTCCGCGCCTGCGTAGGCGATCACCTCGTCACCGACGGCGAATCGCGACACCCCTTCTCCCACGGCCGACACCACGCCGGTGGCGTCCATGCCGAGCACGAACGGATGCCTCACCGGGTACATCTCGCGCAGCTCGCCCGTGACGAGCTTGACGTCGAAGGGGTTGAGCGCCGCGGCCTGCACGCGTACCAGCACCTGACCCGGACCGGGCGACCGATCGGGCACCTCGCTGATGCGCAGCTCGTCCACGGGACCATAGGCGGGGGCGACAAGAGCTTTCATGATGAGGGACTCCTTAGGTGCGGCGACGGCCGGATGGCCTGTGTGGCGGAACCGGACGGGTGAGAGCCTGCCTGCCGCTCGCCATTCCGCTCACCGCCCGTTCGGGCGGTATCCACTGCTCGAACGGGCAGCACCCCGCCTACCCGGATCGCTTAGCATCTGGCTCATGGATCTTCCCGACCTGCGTGCTGTGCTGGCCGCTGCCGCGTCGGTGCTGCAAGCGCCCATCGGCGCCATGCTGGAACCCCTGTCACAGGCGCTGGCGGAGTTCCTGCCGCACCGGGCGGTGGCCATGCTCACCGGCGACTGCGCGCGGCATCCGATGAAGGCCTACGGCGAGACGGCGATCACCGAGAAGATCACCAGCGCCGAGCTGGCTCGCGTGGGCGGCACGGTCGGCGTGGGCGAGCCGCGGTCCGGCCGAGTGCGCCTGGCCGGCGAGGACCTCCCAGCGCTCGCCGTCGCCTCCCGCCCGGCCGGGGCCGCGGGTGCCCTGCTCGTGGTGGTGACCTCCGGCGAGAACGAGCCCAGCGGCCCGGTACGCGACCTGGTTCAGCGGCTCTGGGACCTCGTCGCCCTGCAGCTGATGCACCGGGCCGAGAACCTCCCGCCTGCCGATCTCAACGGCAACCGGCTGGCCGCCGGAGAGCGGGCCCGCGTGATCGCCGAGCTCACCAACACCCACGCCGCCACACTCCAATCCCTGCTCAGCACGTTGCGCAGCCGTACGCTCGATGACGCCGCCGCCCGGCGCAACGCCACCGACCTGGCGGTGTCCGCGCTGATCGAGCTGCGCGCCGCGGCCGACCTGGACTCCGCGCTGAGCGAGGAGCCGGCCGGGACGGCCTTCGATCGGCTGACCGGCAAGCTGGCGCCGCTGACCCGCTACAGCCAGGTGTCTCTGGAACTGGCCGGCCCGCGCGACCGTGACCGTGCCGTGCCCGGCGACATCGCCAACGCCGCCCAGGCCCTGGTACGGGGCGTCGTCGTGACCATGCTCGACCAGGACGGCGTGACCAGGATCCGCGTGACCTGGGAACCGGCAGAATCCGAACTCCACCTCGTCGTCCGCGACGACGGGCCGGGGACACTGACCGCCGACGCCCTGCCCGTGCGCCGCCTGGCCGAACTCGCGGCCGCCGTGGGCGGCCACCTCTCCCTCGACGCCGTTCCCGGCTGGGGCACCACGATGAGCGCGGAGCTGCCGCTCGCGCCGCCCGTGGCCGAGACCCCGGACGCCGCACTGGGCGCACTCAAGCCGCGCGAGCGGGAAGTGCTCGAACGGCTGGCGCGCGGCCTGCGTAACCGGCAGATCGCCGAGGATCTGCTGATCAGCGAGCACACGGTGAAGTTCCACGTGGCCAACATTCTGGACAAGCTAGGCGTGGGCACCCGCACGGAGGCCGCGGCCCTCGCACACTCCTCAGGTCTGGCCACACTCGCCTGAACGCGGCTCGGTCTTGGGAACAGCCGCCGACGCCCCTGCAGTTCATCGTCACCCGGTTACACTCGCTGCGCCCCGTATGAATCTACAATGTAAAGGCGCTCGGGTAGGTAAAAATTGTTCCACGCAGACCCTCAACCAACTTCACCAACGAGCCCTTCGTCGTCTACGACCCTGAACGAAATCCCCTCTGCGAGCTGTGTCAGCTCATCGAGAGTGAGAGCCGGCGCAGGCTGCGCCGAGACTGCACTACGCCCAGCAGGGCACCATCACCTGCCCGGCTCAGGCCGCGGTACTGCGCGTATCTGGCGGCCCTGCGCGGGCCGGGCGTTCAACACCGAGAAGACCTACGCGGGCCGGATCGCCTTGTACTTGTCGTACTGCCTGGGGCACGGCGTGGACTGGTCGAGGCCTCACGATAATGGCTGTTCCGCTGTTCCAAACGGTTCGTACCCTTCGACGCCGACCACCAGGTCCTCACCTACCACCTGGACGACCTGGGCGAGACCGTGATGGGGGAGTAGCGTGAGGCAATGGATCGTCGCATCTTCGGCCTGGAGAACGAGTACGGCGTGACCTGCACGTTCAGGGGGCAGCGCAGGCTGTCCCCCGACGAGGTGGCCCGGTACCTGTTCCGGCGGGTCGTGTCCTGGGGCCGGTCGAGCAACGTCTTCCTCCCCAACGGTGCCCGTCTGTACCTGGACGTCGGCAGCCATCCCGAGTACGCCACGCCCGAGTGCGACAGCGTGATCGAGCTGGTCACGCATGACAAGGCGGGGGAGCGCATCCTGGAGGGCCTGCTCGTCGACGCCGAGAAGCGGCTGCGCGAGGAGGGCATTGCCGGCGACATCTACCTGTTCAAGAACAACACCGACTCGGCCGGCAACTCCTACGGTTGTCACGAGAACTACTGTGTGGGCCGGCACGGCGAGTTCGGGCGGCTGGCGGACGTGCTGATTCCGTTCCTGGTCACCCGGCAGATCATCTGCGGGGCGGGCAAGGTGCTGCAGACGCCGCGCGGCGCGGTCTACTGCGTCTCGCAGCGCGCCGAGCACATCTGGGAGGGCGTGTCGTCGGCCACCACCCGGTCCCGGCCGATCATCAACACCCGTGACGAGCCGCACGGTGACGCCGAGCGGTTTCGCCGGCTGCACGTGATCGTCGGCGACTCCAACATGAGCGAGACCACGATGCTGCTCAAGGTCGGCGCGACCGATCTGGTGCTGCGCATGTTCGAGGCGGGCACGGTGATGCGCGACCTGTCGCTGGAGAACCCGATCCGGGCGATCCGTGAGGTCTCCCACGACATGACCGGGCGGCGGCGGGTGCGGCTGGCCAACGGGCGCGAGGCGTCCAGCCTGGAGATCCAGCAGGAGTACCTGTCGAAGGCGAAGGACTTCGTCGAGCGCCGCGGCGGCGACGCGATCGCGCACCGGGTGCTGGAGCTGTGGGAGCGCACGCTGCGCGCGGTCGACACCGGCGACCTCGACCTGGTGTCGCGGGAGATCGACTGGGTGACGAAATACCAGCTCATCGAGCGCTACCGCAAGAAGTACGACCTGCCGCTGTCGTCGCCGCGCGTGGCGCAGCTGGATCTCGCCTACCACGACGTGCACCGCAAGCGGGGCCTGTTCTACCTGCTACAGCGCCGCGGCTCGGTGGAGCGGGTGGCGTCCGACATCAAGATCTTCGAGGCCAAGTCGGTGCCGCCGCAGACGACCAGGGCGCGGCTGCGCGGCGAGTTCATCCGCAAGGCGCAGGAGAAGCGGCGCGACTTCACCGTCGACTGGGTGCATCTCAAGCTGAACGACCAGGCCCAGCGCACCGTCCTGTGCAAGGACCCGTTTCGCAGCGTCGACGAGCGGGTGGACAAGCTTATCGCCGGCATGTGAGCGAGCGGCCGGCTGGCATCGCGTCAATGGCCACGCCACTCTGCGTCTGTACGGGCACCAGATTGCGCGTGGGCCCACGGGGGCGGTCACGCCGTCACCCGGCTCGTCGATCACCTCGACCGGGCCGTCACTCCCCTGCTCGTCGGCCGCTACACCGCCGCGGTCGGCGGCGAACCAGCTACGCCGACATCGCCGCCGGCGTCGGGATGGCCAACGGCCACCGGCTGCGGCGGGCCGTCCGCGTGATCGAGGCCAACCGGGGCGATCGCCTGGAGTGATTCATGCCCTCGGCCGACCCGGCCCGGCGCCGGGTCTTTGTCATCCGCTACATGCGCCGCGGACACGGCGACGAGTTCAGCGCCCGCGACGCGATGTCCGCCGCACGAGCAGCGATGACATCGGTCAAGGATATGCACCGCGGGCATTATCTGGGGTGCTTGAGCGAAGTAGCTGGTCAGCCGCTTGAAGGTCTGTCAGGCACGTCAGGCAAGTAGGCTGGCCGCGGCTGCCGCCGGTGGATCAACGAGCGGCCAGATCACGAAAGGGAGCTCGGGTGTCCATGCAGCCGCTGCGGAAGATTCTCCAGGCCAACCGCTATCCGGGACGGAGTGTGGTGTGGGCGAGGACTCTCGATGGTGCGATGTGTGGCGGCTATCCGGATCGCCTTGTACTTGTCGTACTGCCGTGGCCACGGCGTGGACTGGTCGAGCCCGAGCCTGGCGCAGCTGATGGCGATGCTGCGGTGGCTGGTGGACGAGCCGACGCCGGCGCGCTCGGGAGGCCGGGAGCGACGGCGCGGTATCGCAGCGAGGGTCGCGGTCCCGGGCTATGAGTGGCTGACGGATGAGGAGATCGGAGATCGCGTTCTGGCGGGCGAGCGGCGGGACAGCAGGCATCCAGTCAGCGCGGCGGCGAGGCCGGCCAGCCCGGCCGCCGCGAAGCCGCCCGCCGGCACGGAGACGTCGATCGCCACCCCGACGATCGGGGATCCGAGCGCGAAACCCGCGCTCTGCGCCGAGGATTGCAGACCTGTCGCCTCACCCCGCACGCTGGCCGGCGCCAGCCGGCTCACCGCGTCGGCCACCGTGGAAAGGGTCGGCGCGGTGAGAAGCCCGGCGCCGACCATGGCCACGCACAACCAGGGCCAGTCGTGGGCAAGCCCGGCGGGAATCGTCACGAGCCCGAGCAAGCCGAGCAGCAGCCATGTGGGCAGCGGCCGGGGCAGCGCGCCATAAATCAGCCCGCCGGCGACGGAGGCCACGCCGAACACGGCTACGACCACGGCGGCCGAGGACACCTGACCTGCTTCTTCAAGCGTGGCGACGATGGCGAGGTCGACGCCGCTGAGCAGCGTCGTGGTGCCGAACGCCATCGTCAGTACGGCGATCATGCCGGCGCCCACCCACTCCCGGCGCGGGGGCCGTCCGGTCGCGCCGGCATCCGCCTCGTCCTCGGCACGCAGCGGAGGGTTGAGCAAAGCGATCCCGGCTCCGCCGGCCGCGATCGCGGCGCCAACCCCCCACGCCACCACATCGGGGGACATCTTTGCCGCACACAGGATCACAATCGCCGGGCCCACGATGTACGACAGCTCGCCCTGCACCGATTCCAGCGCGAACGCGGCACGGCGCTGTCCCGCCGTCGTCATCGCGGCGATCGCCTGCCTGGTCACCGGCTGGGCCGGCACCATCAGCAGACCCGCCGCGAAGGCGGCGCCCAGCAGGATCCCGTACGGCAGGATCGGCACGCTCAGCCAGAACACGACCTGCACTATGACGGTTACCAGCAGCACGGTACGCAGGCCCCGCCGGTCGATCATGCGGCCAAGCAGCGGCCCTCCCAGCGCCACCCCGGCGGTCAGAGCCGCCGCGACACCACCCGCTGCCGCGTAGCTCATGTTCAGGCCCAGCACGACGTACATCGTCAGCGCCATCACGTCAGCCGTGATCGCGGCACGGGCGAGCAGCGAAACGCCCAGCAGCGATGCCATCCCTGGCACGGCGAGCACCTGCCGGTATCTGGTCACCCGCGTGACGCTAAATCATCCGTCACATCATAGGAAGTGGTTAATTTGTTGGAGCAGGCATAATGAATTCTTATGGCCAGAGATCTTGAGACCGCGTTGCTGCGGTCGTTCGTCACCGCCGTGCGGGCGGGCAGCATCAGCCGCGCCGCGACCGCGCTCGGACATACCCAGCCCGCGCTCAGTCAGCAGTTGCGCAAGCTCGAGAGCGTTGTCGGCCGTCCGCTGCTGTACCGGTCGCCGTCCGGCGTCTCGCTGACCCGGGCGGGTGAGGAGCTTCTGCCGTACGCCGAACGCATTCTTTCGCTCTCCGCACAGGCGCTCACCGAAACCGGGCGCGCGCTTACCGGCCACTGCGGCGTCGGGTTGCTCGAAGACCTCGCCGCGTCCCAGCTTCCGCAGGCCCTCGCCGACCTCGCCCGGCTGCACCCCGGCGCGACGCTGGAGGTGCTCAGCCTTTCCAACGCCGCGATGCGGGAGGCCTACGACGCGGGCCGCGTCCACCTCGTGCTCGACGAGGTGCCGGACGTTCCCGGACCGCCGCGCTGGACGGTACGCCGCCCGCTGGTCTGGGCGATCGGCCACGGTGTGGACGTGGCTGCCGATCCGCTGCCGGTGGTGCTGTTCTCGAACACGTGCGCCTGGCGTACGTCAGTGCTGGAAACGCTGGAACGTACCGATCGGCCCTGGCGAGTGGCGTTCGAAAGCAACAGCCTGGTCGGTGTGCTCGCCGCGCTACGGGCCGGGCTCGGCGTCGCGGCGCTCATGCCCGCGAACCTCGAACCGGTCATGGCCTGCCACGACCCGGACGCCCTGCCCACCCTGCCGGACGTCGAGCTCGGTCTCGCACGGCACCCACGGACCGAAGGTGATCCGCTGATCGATGCCGTGGAGACCGCGCTACGACGCATGATCTGAGTTTCGCGGCTGGTCAGCGCGCCGGTTTCCGTCCAACCCACAACAGGACCTGGCCAGGTGCCCATACGCTGGGGTCGAAGGCCGCGATGGAGGTGCTCCAGCCGGTGATCGCCCTCCTGCAAGACCTCCCCGAGCAGGACCGGCAAGCCCTCGCTGAGCTGATCAACCAGTGCGCTCAGGAGGAAACCGGCCCTGAGCGGCAGCTGACGGCCTGGGAAGCGCCCGAAACCCTGGGTCTCCTGGTCTGAGGGCCCCACTACTCAAAGGCGTCCAGGAAGATCACCTGAACCTGGATTCCTCACTTAAATTTCTCCTATGCCGGGCTGCGCCAAGCCCGGGGCTCGCTCCGAACCTCGCGAGGAGAGGACAGCGCGGGCATGAAGGAGACCGAACGGCAGCCCACCTGGACGTTCCTGACCAACCACGCCCGGGTGCTGCGCATCATCGCTGACAACCCGCACGCGCGGCCCAGTTATCTGGGGTAGTGAGCCTCTTCCCGCAGGCCAAAGTGGGATGATCTTGTCAGGCACGTAAGGCAAGCAGGCCCGCCGGATGCGATCATTGCGAGGTGACCTACTTGCCTGACAACCCCAGATATTCCGTCAGGCAAGTCCCCAGAAGGCCACTTGCCTTACTTGCCTGCCGGTCCAGACGGACCCCAGATAACGCCACCACCTTCGAGGCCGGCAACCCCCACTCGATCGCGCGCACGGAGTTCGCCACGATGGCCCGAGCCGCCGACGAGTGCATCACCAAGGTTGTCGGCGACGCGCCAGCCGGCCCGCGCCAGCCGGCGCGGGCCGCACCCCGGCGGCCCCACCCCGAGCGCGGAAAGAGGCGAAGATTGCCAACCATGACGCCGACCGAGCCGAAAAGGTCGCATCGATCATCAGTCGGAGCATTGTGTCGCGACTCGCCGAACTAGGGCGAAACATCGAGAAAGGGCTCAAAAATCTCAACCGATCAGACGGTGGCGTACTCGACGCAGAGATATATGCAAGTGACCTTAAGGAACAAAGCGTCATAGAGAGGATGCTTGCTCTGCAACTGACTGACGCTTTCCCGAAGTGGGGTGAGTCGGGCAGAGCGGGATGGAGTGGCGATCCGGCGTCACACCGTGCTGGTCATGGCCGCCCTGGCCATCTGCGCGGCCAGCGCCGCGGCCGCTCGCCGCCGCACCGACACCCAAGCCGCGCCCCCACCGGGCCCGACCAGGGACCCCGGCATGATCCAGCTGACCGTCGCCGAGATCAAGTGCCTGGTCAACGCCACAACCACCCACACGCCATCGCCGGAACACACCGCCCACTGGTCAATCTGGCGACGCCGTCACCAAGCGCGCCCGATGGTTCCATCGCCGTGCCCGCCTGGCCACCGAATACACCCAGCTCGGCTAACGAATGGCGGCTGCCGTACCAGGAGACCAGGTGAGAGGCGGTCGGGAAGACGCTCATGTCCGGTTGCCACTGATCAATTCGTAATCAGTGGCCTGATATCGCTGCTCAGCGCCGTGCTGAAATGGACGCTCAGCGCAAAAGGATTGACATGCATTCCGTCCGCGATATGACTTACTGCTGTCAAGGTGATTGAAGTCGATTAGCCTGCGTCATAGGAAGGATGGGTAGTGCTTGGCGGCCCCTGAATAGGGCAGGTATCAATCCCGCCATAACACCTCGGCCGGAACGTATCCCAGCTGGTGGAACACCTGTCTACCTACTCCCTGACTTCGCCGACGACAATGCCGACCAGTACGTCCAGACCTGGGACTTCGATCCCACCCTGGGAGAGAACGCCACCTGGGCCAAGTGGATGCTCTGGCACATCGAGGCCAACTCCGACGGCACCTACGCCATCCGGAGCAATCCCACCCGGCGTTATCTCACCGACCCCGGCGGCGCCACGATGACCATGATCAAGCTAGCCGCCAGCGGGCGCGACGACCAGCGGTGGAACATCATCCCCGTCGTCAACGCGTGGGCTCCCCATGTCTACCTCGTCAGTCCGGCAACCAGGCCAGAATATGCTTGACCAATTTGGGCAACTCCGTTGCCAGGGACTCATACGTCACCATCAGGCGCATGTGGGCAGGGCCTGCCCCCTCCTTCTACTGGAGTATCGTGCCCGCTCCCGATGATCTCAGAAAGCTCGCCTAGCCACTCTTTTCCAAGAGCGCCGCCGACCGTCGCGAGATCAAGCCGGTCGTTCCGTTGAACTCCTCATCGGCTCAGCGGCCTCGGCGGTCGGCTCGTCCCGGTTCAGGCGACCGAGATGGTCCTCAAGTAGTCGACCACTGCGTCGCCTGACCGGGTCCGTACGGCCACATAGCCGTCCGGCCGGACGAGAACGAGCGTGCCCCTGCTGGCGCCGTAGCGCTTGCTCGGGGGCCTGGTTCCAGCTGGTAGACGCGGATGTCGTCGCCGTGGAGTCTGTCCAGGCGCTCGGCCAGACCTGGCACCACCGCGCCGAACTGGAGCAGCGTGAAGTGGGGGCCGCGGAAGAGGTCGAACAGCCGCGACTGCTCGCCGGTCACTGGGTGCCGGCACGGCGAGTCGGGCGCCCGGTCGCCGGGACGGACCTTGCCCTTGTCGCCGACCGACAGCTCGGAGTTGCGGTAGTTCACGCTGAGCTGGGAGGTCTTGCTCACGATCGCCTTGGTCGCCACGGGGCTGCGCATCAGCGGCAGGATGATCTAGTCGCGCAGGAAGGTCATCATCGGTCTCCGACACCAGCCCGGGGAAGGTGATCCCGGCGGCCTCGCGCACGGCGCCACCGCCGCCGTCGCAGCCTACGAGGTAGGGGGCGTGGATCACCTCACCTGTGGCGAGCTGCGCGACGACCTGGCGGTCGGACTGCATTTGTAGCGGTTTTGTTACTGATATGCATGCGCCCACCGGCGGGCCGTACATCGCAGACGCTCATTCTCGGAAGGGCGTGATTGCCCCTGCGGTATGGTGGGCATGAGCCCACCATAGTGGGCGCCTGCCCACTCGACAACCGGGTAGCGATTCGCGGTGAGCGTAAGGAGGGACGCGCGGTGCCGACCGGAGTGCACATCCGCGACCCGCGCCAGCAACTGTTCGACGCCGCCGAGCGCGTCCTGCTCCAGGACGGGCCGAACGCGCTGACCAGCCGCGCGGTCACCATCGAGGCAGGCGTCGCCAAGGGCGTTCTGCACCGGCACTTCGCCGACTTCGACGCCTTTCTCGCCGAGCTCGTGCTCGACCGCATCGCCCGGATCGACGACCAGGCCGCCGCCCTGCGCGAGTCCGCCGGGGCCGGCACCGTCGCCGGCAATCTCACCGGCGCGCTGGTAGACCTGTTCGACTCGGTCGCGGTGGCGATCGTCAGTCTCGTCATCTTCCGGGACGAGCTGCGCACCCGGCTGCGCCAAGCCAGGCCGGCCCACGGCATCCCGGTCCTGACGCAAGCTGCGGCCATGATGGCTTCCTACCTCAACGACGAGTGCGAAATGGGCCGCATCGCGGCCGACGCCGACGTCGACGCGCTGGCGCTCACCCTGATCGGGGCCGGGCACCTGCTGTTCGCCGGTCGGGAAGGCACCCCACCGGAGATCGGAGCCGTCGACAAGGTCGTGACCACGGTCATCGCCGACGTCGTGCAAAGACGGCTGCTATGAACAGCCCAGCCGCAACCGCTCGATGGAGTGTCGCCTTCAAGGCCGGGAGCCTCTCCTGTGCGCGCGGGTCGGTGGTGTTCTGATCAAGCGGTCGGCTTGAGCCCGGACGGACGCCGGGGTAGGCCCTCGCAAAATCTGCCCCATGTGCGAGCCCGATGTCCGCCATGGGTTCCGGAGATCGGCATGTGGCCGCAACATATGCGTTGACCAGGCATATTGTTCCGATGCCCGGCGCTCGCCATGGGGCATATGTTGGGTACATCGGCTCTGTCCGCGTACGGCGGCCTACTCGCCAGAGCCGATGCGAGGTACCGATGACCAATGCCACGATGCGCGCCTTGGCGCACACGGATACCGACGGGCTGCCCGCCGAGGTGACCAGTTTCATCGGGCGCCGGCAGGAAGTAGCGGCCGTCAAGCGCCTGCTGGGTGATGCCCGCATGGTGACCCTCACCGGGCCCGGCGGCGTCGGCAAGTCCCGGCTGGCCCTGCGCGTCGCCGCCGACCTGCGGCGGGCCTTCCCCGACGGGATCTGGCTGGTCGAACTCACCGAACTGGACAACCCGGCGCTGCTGTCCCAGGCCGTGGTCGCCGCGCTGAAGATCAAGGATCACTCCGCCCGGCCGCCCATCCAGGTGCTCACAGAGCATCTGCGCAAACAGCGGGCGCTGGTCGTCCTGGACAATTGCGAGCACGTACTCAACGAGGCCGCCATGATGGCCCAGACCCTGCTGTACTCCGCCCCGGAGCTGCGTATCCTGGCCACCAGCCGGCAGCTGCTGGGAATCGCCAGCGAGCAGGGGTTCGCCGTGCCGACTCTGCCCGGGTCTGACTCTCAGCATGGCGCACCGTACCCCGTGTCTGACGCGGCCCGGCTCTTCGCCGACCGGGCCAAGGCCGTCCTGCCCGATTTCACCCTTACGGATGAGAACCAGGACATCGTCGAGCGGATCTGCCGCCGCCTGGACGGCCTGCCGCTCGCCATCGAGCTCGCCGCCGCGCGGCTGCGCGCGCTCTCGGTCCGCCAGCTGCTCGACCGGCTGGACGATCGCTTCCGGCTGCTCACCGCGAGATCGAGTGCCACCGTGCCGCGCCACCGGACGCTGCGCGCGCTGATCGACTGGAGTCACGAGCTGTGCACCGAACACGAGCGCCTGCTGTGGGCACGCATCTCGGTGTTCACCGGCAGCCTGGATCTGGAAGCGGCGGAAGCGGTCTGTGCCGGGGACGGCCTCGCCCGCGACGAGATCGTGGACCTTGTGGTCGGCCTGACGGAGAAGTCCGTCCTGATCCGGGAGGACCATCCGTACGGAGTGCGATACCGGCTGCTGGACACGATCCGGCAGTACGGGCGGGAGCGGCTGATCGCCTCCGGGCAGGAGCAGCAGCTCAAACGCCGGTATCGCGACTACTACCGGCGGCTGGCGCGCGAGGCGCGGGCGCAGCTGGTCGGCCCCGCGCAGGTCAAGCTGCTGACCCGGCTGCGGGTCGAGCATCCCAATCTGCGCAAAGCTCTGGGATACTGCCACGCCGAGCACGCCGGGCTCTGCATCGACATGGCCAGCGACCTGCTCTACCACTGGATCATCGGCAGCCACCTGGGCGAAGGACGCGACTGGCTCGAACGGGGACTCGCGGACACCGCCGGTCTGTCCGAGGTCAGGGCTCGGGCGTTGTGGGCATGCGGCCGGCTCGCCATCCTGCAGGGTGATCTGGCCTCGGCCGGCGAGTTGCTCGCCGAGAGCAGAGCACTCGGTGAGCAACTCGGGCTCGAACCGGTCCTCGGCTACGTCGCGCAGTACTCCGGCATGATCGCCATGGAGGAGGGAGACACCGCATCGGCCATCGGCTGCTTCCAGGAAGCACTTGCCCGTCATCGCGGCGTCCGAGACCCGGCGGGCGAGGTCCAAGCGTTGATCTGGCTCGCCTTCGCGCACTCCGTCCTCGGCGACGCAGAACGCGCCGTCGTCGCCGCCGAGGAGGGCATCGCCGTCTGCGACGCTCATGGCGAGAGCTGGCACAAGTCGTACGCGATGACGGCGCTCGGCGTCGAGCTCTGGCGCCAAGGCGACACGCGGCGCGCCACCGCCCTGGAACAGGAGAGCCTGCGCGTCTTCCGCGAGCTGGACGACTCGGTCGGGGTCGGGGTCAACATCGACGCGCTGGCCTGGATCGCCGCCTCGGAAAGGGATTTCGCGCGGGCCGGCGAACTGCTGGGCGTTCTGCGTGACCTCTGGGAGTCGATCGGCGCGCCACTCCTGGGAATCGGCCATCTCATCGGATACCACGACGAATGCGAGGCCCGTACCCGTCGCGCCCTGGGCGAGCAGGCCTATCAGACCGCCGTCAAGCGAGGCGCCGGTCTCTCCCGTGAGCAGGCGGTCGCCTACGCCCTCATGGAGGAGGCGCCGTCTCGCGGCCGGTCCGGCGAGACCGGTGGGCCCTCGCCCCTCACCCGACGGGAGATGGAGATCGCCCGCCTTATCGCCCAGGGAATGAGCAACAAGGAGATCGCGGCGACCCTGGTGATCGCTCAGCGCACCGCCGAAGGCCACACCCAGCACATCCTGCGCAAACTCGGCTTCAACTCCCGGGCCGAGATCGCCGGCTGGGTCGTCGAGCAGACCCGCCTCGCCGGCGAGGAGCCTCCCGGTGGGTCATGAACATGCCGCGAACGACACGATCTGGAATGTCCCGGCCGCCGAGCGGAGTCCTCATGCCGACATCCGGGCAGCGGATGCGCTGGGCCATCGGCGCGGCGCTGCGACGGCCCGCGTTCGTGGCTGACGGCCCGCCGACGGCCCAGGAGATCAACTAGCGGCGGCGGCGATCATCGCACATAGATGTCCGGCCTGGGCGGCGTGGGCATGCGGTCGCCGATGAAGAAGCTCGTGTGTGGTGGCTGGTTGTAGGCGGTGTTCTGCCAGGCGATGGACGCCCGGTAGAGCGGGTCGTGCATCAGCGTGTAGATGCGGCGGTCGGTCGGCGTGGTGGTGGAGTAGATGCGCAGCGCGCGGTTGTCGCTGGTGGGCCAGATGACCTCCTCGCGCCAGTCGCCGAACAGGTCTCCCGACAGCGACGGGGTCGCCTTGGTGCCGTTGTTGGAGTGCACGCCCGACGCGGTCAGCAGGCGGATGTCGGAGCTGGTGCCGTACTTGTCGATCCTGGTCTGGTCGAGCAGCTCTCTGAGGGGGTCGGCGTCCCACCAGGAGAGGAAGTTGACCGAGGACGGCTCGCGGCCCGCCGTGTTGCCGGTGACGCTGCGCAGGCTCGTGTCCGTGGCGGACCAGAACTCGGCGGCGATCCTGACGGCCGAGATGTCGCCGGCCACGCCGCGGCCGTTGTCGGATCCGGACGCCGTCTGCCAGAGGATCTGGCCGTTGCGCGGGTCGATGTACAGGGAGCCGGGCTGGCTGGTGGACTCGCTGACCTTGAAGTACTCCAGGCCGGCCCGGGCCGGGTCGAAGTCGCCCAGGTGCTGGGCGTCGCCGTGGCCGGTGCGGGTGGTCCACATGCCGGTGCCGTTGTCGTTCACGGCCATCGCGCCGTAGACGATCTCGTCGCGGCCGTCCGCGTCGACGTCGCCGACGGACAGGCTGTGGCTGCCCTGGCCGGTCCACTGCGAGCCCGCCGAGTTGCTGTCGAAGGTCCACCGTTTGGTGAGCGTGCCGTTGCGGAAGTCCCAGGCGGCGATCACGGAGCGGGTGTAGTAGCCGCGGGCCATGATCAGCGATGGGCGCTCGCCGTCCAGGTACGCCGTGCCGGCCAGGAAGCGGTCCACCCGGTTGCCGTAGTTGTCGCCCCAGGAGGAGACCGTGCCGCGGGGCGGGTCGTAGTTGACCGTGGACATGGCGGCGCCGGTCAGGCCGTTGAACATGGTCAGGTACTCGGGGCCGGCCAGGATGTAGCCGCCGGAGTTGCGGTGGTCGGCGCTCGCGTTGCCGATCACGGTGCCGGCGCCGTCCCTGGTGCCGTCGGCGGTCTTCATCGCGACCTCGGCCCGGCCGTCGCCGTCGTAGTCGTAGACCTGGAACTGGGTGTAGTGGGCGCCGGCGCGGATGTTGCGGCCCAGGTCGATGCGCCACAGCCGGGTGCCGTTGAGCCGGTAGGCGTCCATGTAGACGTTGCCGGTGTAGCCGGACTGGGAGTTGTCCTTGGCGTTGGACGGATCCCATTTGAGCACGATCTCGTACTGGCCGTCGCCGTCCATATCGCCCACGCTGGCGTCGTTGGCGTTGTAGGTGTACGCGACCCCGTCCGGGGTGGTGCCGCCCGGCGGAGGCTGGATCGGCACGTCGAGGTACGGGCCGCCGGTGAAGCGGAGCGAGGCGGGTGAGGCGGGTGAGGCGGGCTGCTCGACGCCGCCGATCACCGCCCTGACCGTGTACGAGGCGTCGGCCGCGGCGCCGTTGTCGAGGTGGTTGGTCGAGGTGGTGAGCCCGGTGGCGATCCTGGTGGAGCCGCGGTACAGGTTGAAGGAGACGCCGTCGGGGTCGGTGCCGAGCAGCCGCCAGGAGACGAGGTTGCCCGAGCCGGACCGTACGCTGATCAGCCCGCGATCCAGGTCCTCCATCTGCTTCGTGGGCGGGGCCGCCTGGGCGGGCGCGCCGGTGATCGTGGTCGTCATGGCCGTGGCCAGGGCGAGTACGGCGGCCGCGCCGGCCTTTCGTAACCGCATTGCGGGGTCCTTTCCGGGGTGTTGTCGAAATGCGTTGCAACAAAGCTTCGGTAAGCGCTTTCCCGATGGGCAAAAAGAAAGTTTCATGGCGGCGGAGGGACACCCGTTAGCGTTAACATAGTTGTGCTGGTAATGCGGTGGCCGGAAATGTGTGCCGGACCTGCGGGAACGTTCACCTGGCCTCCTCATCGGCAGCGGGTGTGCGGCCGCCGGGTCTCGGCGTATTAAAGCCTCCTCCATCCGGGGCCGCAAGCGTCTTCGGTCATCTCGCTTATCGGCGGTTAACGCCTGCGCCTTACTCGGTGCTTGACAGGGGGCGGCCGCACGCCTTTGCCGGGGGAAATGGTCGTCGGCGGGGTTGCCTTGACGCCGGTGGCTTCGACGGGGAGTTCTTCTCGTTCGACGAGCTGTGCAGTTTTCCCAAGCCGTACGGGGTCGCGCACCTGCCGATCCACGTCGGCGGGTCCAGCCGGGCGGCCGCCGTCGAGGCCGGTCGCAGGCCGGAGGCGCTGGAGTACACGCGGTGGGGGTCGATCGACATGACCGTGGAGGACGTGGAGGCGCTGGCCGCGCAGGGTGTGACCCGGATCGTCGTGAGTCCCGCCGCCGCGGAGCCGGAGGCGCAACTCGATGAGCTGTCGGCGTTCGCGGAGCGGTTCGCCCTGCTCGATGCCGCCGCGGCCGGGGTGATGTGACAGGTGCGGGCGGGATTACCGGGTGCTGCCCGCCCATGCTCGCAGGGAGGACGGTGGCGAGTGGCGGGCCGCGCGTTGCCACAGCGCCGGCCAGCCGCCGTTGCCCAGCCACGCCGCAGGGACGCGGAGCCCGCCGGCGGTGACCCGATCCCAGAACGTCTCCAGGTCGGCGCCCAGCTCCCCGGCCCCCGGCAGGGCGCGCCGCCAGGGCCCGCCGGGGTCCTCCAGGCTCGAAAAGGGGAAGCCGGATACGGTCGGCTCGCCCGGCGCGGTGATCGCGAGCGTCGGCTGGGTCGGCGGCCAGGTGGTGACGGCGATGACGAGCGAGCAGAGGACGGCCGCGTCCGGGCGGCGGGCGACGTGCCGGGCGAGCACCGGGTCCGCGGCGCGGGCCAGGCGGCCGAGGGCGGCGCGGATCCTGCGTGTCACCAGCTCCATCGAGCGGGCGGGCGCGATGGCTTCGTGGCGGGCGAGGTTGCGGAGCGAGCCCGGCAGGGGCGCGTCGACAAGGAGCAGGTCCAGGTGGTCGAACCGGGCGCGAAGGTCGGGGTCGAGGGCGTCGAGCGCGCGGGCCAGGGGGCGTACCTCGGTGGCGTGCCACAGTTCGGTCAGGCCGGTCACGGGCAGCGCGTCGAGGCAGGCGCGGTCGAGCCGGTCGGCTGACAGCCTGCGCAGCGCGGTCAGGACGTCCGTGCCGCGGGCCCGGTTCAGGGCCTCCAGGGTGAGCAGGGCCTCTACGGTCGCCGGGTGGGCCAGGGCAGTCTCGGCCAGTTCCGCCAGCGGGCCGCTCACCTCGCCGAACACCCGATCGCCGCGGCGGACGCCCTTGGCGCGACCCGCCGAAGGGCGCTCCCGTGCGGACGGCGGGAGCGGCTGGAGCTCGACCGGCGGCACGGCGGGCGGAGGCGGCGGCAGGGCCGCCACCCAGCGCACCACCCGCTCCCGCAACGCAGGATCCGGATCGGCGTTGAATCTGGCCCGCATCTCGGTGACCTGCCAGCCGCGCCGATGCCGGATCTCGAGGTTGGCCGCGATCGTGCCGTCCGGGTCCCGCAGCGCCACCAGGGCGCACGAGCCCTTCGTGGCCTCCTCGACGTAGTACGTCGCCGCGATGCAGTTGCCCATGTACGACGACCAGCCGGCCAGCGTGCGCGGATGGCGCGCGCACTCGATCCGTACCTCCGTGCCGGGGACGACCGTGCCGTCCACCGCGGCCAGCGGCTCCGGCAGGCGGAAGGCGGCGGTGAGCGCCTGCGTGATCTCCAAGCCGCTGGCCAGCCCGGCGGCCAGGTCCTGCCAGCTCCGGCACTGCCGGGGCGGCCGGCTGCCGAGCGAGACGAGCTGCGCGGCGCCGGCGAGGGCCGAGGAGATCGAGTCCAGCCGGGGGAGGAGCTGCTCGTCGGGGGTGGGAT
>NZ_VCJS01000280.1 GCF_005893125.1 Nonomuraea basaltis
GGTTGGAGACGAGGCTGATCACCCACACGCTTTGGGTTCCGCGACTCACCACGTAGAGACGGGTGCCATCGGGAGTGACGTCCACCCCGGAGGGAGTGAGGCCGACCGTGATGGTGGCGATGACGGTGTTGGTGGTGGGGCTGTTGGGGGCGGCGTCGATCACTGACACGTCGGTGGAGAATAGCCCCGCATTGGCCACGTAGGCACGGGTGCCATCCGGACTGAACGTCACCCCGACGGGGAAGGTGCCGACCGTGATGTTGGCGATGACGGTGTTGGTGGTGGGGCTGTTGGTGGCGGTGTCGATCACTGACACGGTACCCGAGGACGAGTTGGTCACGTAGACGCGGTCGCCGCTGGGAGAGACCGCCACCCAGAAGGGGAGGTCCCCAACGGGAATGGTGGTGATGACGGTGTTGGTGGCGGTGTCGATCACCGACACGGTATCCGAGTCGCCGTTGGCCACGTAGACGCGGGTGCCGTCGGGGGCGACCGCGACCCCCTGAGGGTTCGTTCCCACGGGGATGGTGGCGACAACGGTGTTGGTGGCGGCCTTGATCACCGACACGGTATTCGAGGACGTGTTAGTCACATAGACGAACTCCTGGGACTGTGCGAGGGCCGCTTCCGGGGCGGAGACGGCCATCGGTGCCGCCAATCCGACCGCTATGGCCACTCCTGCCACTGATGCCCGGATGAGGGACCGCCATCCGCGACCACCGTGTCGACCCCGCAGCCCCGAAGGACGGCTCGCGGTCGCGCTTCTCGGTCGTAGCCGCAGCATTGGAACCTCCATATCGACGATCAGATGGTCCCGTTCTACATATGCATGGCATTTCGCCGAGAGGTGTGGCGCGCCGGCTTGCCTCTTCGTAGGCGACGAATTGGTGCGTTCATGGATCGGCGGCCGGATCAGCTCTTTTTACCGCCGTTCTTCATCAACTCCTCCAAAAGGGAAGTGGCTCTCTTTGTCGGGAGATATCCCCTTTGTGGTATTTATTGGCAAATCACCCTAGGCGTCATGACCGTCTACACCATCATCGGCCGCCACGCAACGCATTTGGGTAAATTTCTTCGCGTGACCCTTTACTTGTATTCGCAGAGAGTGTTTAATCAAGTTGTCAGTAAGTACTTCCGATCGAAATGATTGGGCCCGACTCCAGATCATTCACAGGATCCAGGCTTCGATCGGCCGAGAACCGCAATGAGCGTCACGGCGACCATGCCGGCCCATGAGGCGGCAAACGCGCTGCACGGTCCCGCTCACCTGCTCACGCAGCACTGATGCCCGGCGGGGCCACATCACTGCTCGGGGGTGAGACACGGAATCTCCTTATCGCCACGCGATTGTCCATCCGCCTTACAACTCGGCTCCACGGCCAGGAAATCTCGCCGGCCCTCGATCGGTTGACCATGGGGAAGACGGCGCTCTAATAGCCCTTCGTTTTGGCAGAGCTTAGAAAGCTGTCCTGCGAGTCTTCGTCATTTTCGATAGTTGTCCGTTCAAGCGTGCGTTTCATCGTGGGTGACCATCAGTCCACCATGCGCATCGACGTTCGCCGGATGCGGCGGCACGCCATGCCCGTTCCCGTCCCGGCGTCTCGAGTACAGCCATGCCTACCTGAAGGAGGAACCCCTCATATCCCATCTTTCGTAGAAGCCCCATACGTTCAAGAGAAAGAGCGGTCAAATGGCACCAGTCGTCACGTCAATCAGCGTCGCACCGCAGAACACCAACCAGGGAAGCTACGGCCAGATTCTCACCGTCAACGGCACCGGTCTCGGCACCACGGTGACCGCCACCATCAGGATCGGAGCCAGGGGCGTCACCCCCACCACGAACACCGGCACGGTCGCCACGTGCCCGCTTCCCTCAGGGTGCGGGCCGGTCGGCGTCAGCGTCTTCGTCAGCGGCGCCGGCGGTGGCACGAGCAACTCGCTGCCGCTGTACTTCATCGGGTCCCCGTTCGTCGCGGAGGTCGCACCGTTCGAAGGTTCGGCCACCGCGCCTTCCCCTGTCACGCTCACCGGCGAGGGCCTGCTGACCACGAACCAGGTCCAGTTCCAGGGCGTAACGGCGACTCTCACACCTCCCACCAGCGACACCGCAGTCACGGCGACCCCCGTGGCGATAGCCGAACTCCTTGCCGCGCCATGGTTCCAGCTCAGGAGCGCCTCGGTGCGGACAGCAGGGGGCACGTTCACCGTAGCCAACGCCGTGGCCCTCTACGACACTCCCGTGATCACGGATCTCGAACCGGACACTGGCCCGGCCGGCACCGAGGTCGTGATCACGGGCACCGGATTCGTCGGCTCGGACATCGCCGTCACCTTCGGCGGCGTCGACGCCGCCTTCGACGCCATTTCCGACACTCAAATCCTGGCCACCGCCCCCACCGGTCCCATCGCCGGCGCGCAGGACGTCGTCGTCAGCACACCGGGCGGGGACAGTGTCGCCGCCACCTTCACCTACGTCTGACCCTCGGCAAGACATCCAACGTCGGGGCAACGCGATCAGGCGCTGCCCCGACGTCCATCAACGCTCGGCCGGCCACCGCAGCCGCATGCCGGTCCCGAGTCGTCAGCACCAGTACGCCAACACGGCAGCACGAGCGGTAGATGGTTCGGACCGACCGGCCTTTTCCGGCCACCACGCTCCGGACGCGCGGCCAACCGAGAGGACGAGACCACATGGCCCCGGTCGTCAACAGCGTGACTCCCAATCAGGGCGCTTCCGTGGGTGGCACCAGCGTCACCATTACCGGAAGCGGGTTCGCCGGGGCCACCGCTGCAAGATTCGGCGGAACGCCGGGCGCCGGCTTTGTACTGGTCTCCAACACCAAGATCACCGCGATCACCCCGCCAGGTGCGGGCACGGTCAATGTGACGGTGACCGGCAACGCTGGTAACAGCAGCCAGAATGTCCCCTTCACCTACGTGAATGCACCGGCCCCGGTCATCGCCGCTCTCACGCCGAACACGAGTCCCCAAGCAGGCGGAACCAACGTCACGATCACGGGCAGCGGATTCACCGGCGCCACCCAGGTCCGGTTCGGAACACTGACGTCAACCTTCGCCGTGATCTCTGGCAGCCAGCTCACTGCCAGTGTCCCGGCGGCCGCCGGCTCGGGCCCCGTTCTCGTCACGGTCACCACCCCGGGCGGCACCAGCAATCCGGCGCCGCTCTGCTATCTCGCCGCAATCGCGCCTGTCGTCACGGACATAGACCCCAGTCAGGGCCCTCTCGCCGGAGGCAACATCGCCACGATCACCGGATCCGGATTCGCCGGCGCCACCCAGGTACGGTTCGGAGCACTGACATCCACCTTCACCGTGATCTCCGGCAGCCAGGTGAACGCCACGGCGCCCGCCGGTTCCGGCACTGTCCCGATCACCGTGGTCACGCCAGGCGGCTCGAGTGCGGGCGACGTTTTCTACAGCTACGTCGCCGCCCCGGCGATCGTGAGCCTGAACCCGGGTGAGGGACCGTCCTCTGGCGGTAACCCCGTCACCATCGTGGGGACCGGCTTCACCTACGTCACGGATGTGTTCTTCGGCGCTTCCCCTGCTCCGTTCTCCATCGTCTCCGACACCCAGATCGTGGCCAGTGCGCCCGCAGGATCTGGGACGGTCATGGTCACGATCACGTCAGCCGGCGGCTCCAGCTCTCCCGCCGCTCCCTACACCTACCTTTGACGCGCTCTCCGGCGTGAACGCCAAAGATTCAGCCTGTACCGCACATGCGGCACTTCTGCGGCTTCCTGCTTCACCGACCTGCGCCACCGGAGTGGTCTTACCACGTCTCCACAGGCTTTCAGATCTTTCGATCCCGTTCCCGCCCGTCCGGCGGTACCTGACGCGATCAACCTACAAGCCGCCGATCCGCCTTGGGGGCGAATCGGCGTTCCTTGCCCCGCTACGCGGGCTGGTCCGGCGCGATCCCATGAGCTCATCGCCTGACGGGCTCATGGGATCGGGCTCTCCATCCCGGCTGCCCGCTACTGGGGCGTGAGGACCTTGTCGATGATGTAGACGGTTGCGTTGCTCGTCGGAATGTTGCCGCAGACCACCTTCGCGTCGTTGACCGTGAGGTCTTCACCCGAGCCTTTCATGGTCAGTTCGCCGCCCTCCAGGGTCTTGAGCGTGGCGTCCTCGAGCTCGGCGGGCGGCTTCCGGCCCTCCACGACGTGGTAGGTCAAGATCTTGATGAGCAGGTTCTTGTCCCCCATAACCTTGTCCCGAGTCTCCTGCGGGATCGCCTCGAACGCCTCGTTGTTCGGCGCGAAGACCGTGATGTCCTTGGCCGAGTTCAAGCGCTCGGCCAGACCGGCCTGCTGCACCGCTTCCGCCAGCGTGGAGAGCTCGGAAACCCCGGAGAGTGCGGTGCCGACCGGTTGCTTGGCGAGGTCGGCGAGGTTGCCCTCGATCGGAGCGCACCCGGCTCCGAACGGGCTGCCCTCAGGCGAGGGCGACGTGGCTGGAGGGCTGTCCTCCGGGGCGGGTGACATGTCCGCCGGACTGTCCTCGGGGGCGGGTGACATGTCCGCCGGACTGTCCTCCGGGGCGGGCGACATGTCCGGAGATTCCGGTGGTGACATGTCGGGAGAGGTCGGTGGTGAGACATCGGGTGAGGGCTGAGAGAGGGCGGATGTGCCGGTGGCGCCGGACATGGTTGCGGTCAACGTCAAGGCCGCCGCGAGAAGCATGCGTTTCACGGTGTCCCTCCGAGTCCTGTGGAGCCGTGGCGGAAACCCGCCACGGGTGTGAGGGTGGTCCGGGCACGCAGCCCGGGCCCTTTTCCAGTGTCGAAGTTCGCAGAGAACACAGAAGTCGCATTTTCCCCAAAATGGAACAAAAGGTATATAGCGCAACTTTTGGTTGTTGGGCCCCTTTGGCATATCCGGCGGGCCCGGCGCATATTGCCGGAACGTTCCTATACAGCGAGATGACGAGGCCTGTCACCGCTTCCGAGCCCGGGCTCAGCGGCTTCGGGCCTGTACGACCGTGCGCACGCGCTGGCTCGGTGTGATCCGCCTGGGGGAGGGGCGGCCGGGGCTCGCAGGGCGAACCCCGGCCGCCGCGGGCTAGCGGACGGCGCGCAGGGCGTCGACGATCCCGGAGCCGTAGAAGCCGTTGCGGATCGCGCCGCCCTCGCAGACGTGCGTGGCGGTCACGGTGGTCCCGTTGGGAAGGTGTCTGGTGTAGGTGAAGGCGGGCGGGTTGGGGCAGGAGGTCTTGGTGGCGGTCGCCTTGAGCGCCGCCTCCACGATGGCCGGGTCGAGCGTCTTGCCGCCGTTCCGCGTGTCACGGTGCCCCCACCGGCTGACGATCAGCGCGGCCACGCCGGCCGCGCGCGGCGAGGCCATCGAGGTTCCCTGCAGGTACTGGTAGTAGCCGCAGACGGCACCGTTGCAGTCGCGGACCAAGTAGTCGACGTTGGGCGTGCCATCGGGGTTCAGCTCGCCGCGCTCCCTGGCCAGCGACTCAGGGTAGGCCGAGAGCGTCGCCTTCGTCACGTCGCGGGTGTTGGCCGGGGTGTCGTAGACGTCACCGCCGGGGGCGGAGACATCGACGTAGCCGTTGCCGTAGCTGGAGAAGTAGGACTTGCGCGTGCTGATGCCCAGCGACGAGACGCTGATCACGTGCTTGCCCTCGGCCGGCATGGACACGCAGCTCGGCGGGATCGTCCGCGTGTACGGGACCTCACCGGGCACGCTGGCGAAGTTCGGGCTGGTGGTGTCGGTGTACTCCTTGGTGTAGTCGGCCGCCTGGTTGCCGGCTGCGGCCACCAGGGTCACACCGCGCTGGTGGGCGTAGTCCAGGGCGCGCTGGGTGGCCTTGATGATCGTGGCCTGCTCGGCCCGGTCGGCGGCGGAGTCGGCCGGGTTGTTCGTGCAGTTGAACAGCCACGGGTCGATGTAGTAGCTCATGTTCACCACGTCGATGCCGTGGTCGCCGGCGTAGGTCAGCGCGTCCACGCTGGGCTGCAGGAAGAAGTAGCCCGAGTCCTGGCCGGCGCGCAGGTTCACGATGGTGACCTTGGGGGCGACGCCCGCAACGCCGAGCCGGTTGATCGGGGAGGCGATCGACGATGCCACGTGCGTGCCGTGGTCGTTCTCGTCGACGTCGGCGGGGTCGTTGCACGACTGATCGGGCTCGTCCTCACACGGCCCGTCGACTTCGTTGCCGTCGGCGTCGACCGGGATGTCGACGGTGAAATTGCGGCTCAGAGTGGCGTTGAAGTTCGGTGCGATGTCGGGGTGCGAGCCGTCCACGCCCGTGTCGAGGACGCCGACGACGACCTCCCGGCTGCCCTGCTGGTAGCGGTGGGCGCCGTCGGCGGTCGCGTGGATCTGCTTCATGTCCCACTGCAGCTCGGCCAGCGGCTCGGCGTTGGGGGCCGGAGTGCCGCGGCCGGTGCTCGCCGGGGCGCCGTGGCCCTCTTTCTCGACGGCCCTGGCTTCGATGGCCTTGCGGACGTCGGCGGAGGCGCGGGCGGACTTGGGCACGCTGCCGATGGAGCGGTTGTGCACGACCCCCTCGATCGCGGCGCTGCCCCGCGCCGCAGCCGCGAAGTCGGCGTTCGTGGTGGTGACCGTGGCTACGCCGACGGCGGTGTTCTCCTTGATGACCGTTCCGCCCGCGGCCTCTATGGCCTGCCGCGCACCGGTGGCGCCCTCTTTGTAGAGGACGACGTACTCTGTCGTGGTTTCTGAAGCCAAGTCCAGCTGCTGGGCCTGGCTTGGAGTGACCAGGGTGGCCGCGGCCAGGGCGGTGGCGGCGAAGATGACGGCGACGCGTTTCACGCATACCTCCGTGTGACGACGGATTCGCCGCTACTGTGAGCGCGGAAATCGCGCTCGGCCTAGGGCCTGGGCAATTTGTGGCCAAGGCGTGATCTTCTTCAGGCGTACGGGAGCTAGGAGTGCTCCGTCCAGGTTCTGGTAATCCTGGGGCTCCGGCTGCTCGCCGAGGTGGAGGGGCGGGCGGCGGACACCGGCGTCCGTACGTTGTGGCCGGCGACCAACGGAGCGCACCGATGACCGATACTGTGCCTCTCTTCCGCGGAATCTGCAAACAGCGACACTGATTCCCTTTCCTGTCATTTGCCGTCCCTATGGTGCTGCATTGAAAGGCTTGGGAAGTGTGGTCCAGGCTTCTGGTGGCGACACGAAGGCGCAGCTCCAAAGCTTGCGGTGGCCCGCTGGGGCGCAATGCTGTATTTCTTCGGTGCGTGCGGATAATTACGTGGGTGTAGTGATGCGTCAGAAATGAGGCTTTGCCTCCGGCCGGGAGATTCCGCCTGACGCCGTGATTAGTCTGAGTGATGTTCAGCGCCACATCGGCGCATCCCGGGATCCGAAACCGACGCTCGTCATCCGACCCTTCAACGGGGGTTCGGTTCTCAACCTCAGGGAGTGAGCTCTGATGCTCAAGCGTCTTCTTCTCACCGCCACGCTGGCGGCGTCCACGCTCCTCATCACCGGAACTGCCACCGGCACCGCACAGGCCTCCGACGTGAGCCTCTGTGCGCCGGCTCAGCACGCCACCCAGGCCTCCAGCACGGCCAGGAGGTGCGAGTGGAGAGGTAAGTGCTACTGGTGCTACAGGGACGGACAATGGAAGCGCCAGCACTGCAGGGGCGGCTAGCCACATCGGCGACTTGCCCCAGCGGACTACGGCAGCCCCGCGAAGCATCCGTTCGCGGGGCTGCCCCCCGCGCGGGGAGGAGTGCGTCATGGACGCGGAGACGGTGTCCCGATGCCCGTCGTTCAATGGGCAGCCACCAGGGTCTTGAGCGCCACGATGGCCAGCCCCAGCGCAAGGTTGACAACCCCGGAAACGACCACGACCTGTACGGAGGAACGGGCCATGACGGCGGCCGCGAGAGCCCAGGTGACCTGGGTTGCCACCGCGACGATCAGCGCCGCCCAGGTTGCTATCACGTCGGACATGCCCAGCGCCGAGGCGAAGGCGGCGGCTATGGCGGGTGGGAACGAGGCCTGGGCCACCGGCCAGTCCTGCCGACCGGCTACGCGAAGTCCCTGCCAGGTCAAGGTATGGGTTCCGCGGCTCACGACCAGGGCGTAGACGTGGGCGATCCAGAACACCACACCCGTGCAGAGCAACACGACCACGAGGTCCCCCGCCGAGATCGGCGTGCCGTCCACCGCGCTGCCGGCCACCACGGAAGCCGCCAGCAGCGAGCCGTACACGGCCCCCGCGAACTCGACTCGCCCCGGGGCCCCGTCCGTGTTGCGCACGTTCATGGCAGCAGTGTCGTTGGGGCCTGCGGGCTCGACTGGTCGGCGTGCGGGATGATGCATAGTTTTGGGCTGTTCGAGAAGATCGCCAACCTGCCGCCGCGGCCATGATCGGGCGCCCTGGTACGTGCCTGCCTTCTGGTGGCAAGGGCGGGCTCGGGTTCCTGGGGCGGGTCAGGCGGCGTAGTTGCGGACGACGCGGAGTGCGTCGGCGGCGTGCGGGCCCTCGGCGGCGAGGCTGGTTTGCTCCGGTGTGAGGCGGCGGGCGCCGACACGGCAGAATTCCGAGGCCGGGCCGGTGATTCGTGCCGGGGCGGCCGGGTCGCCGAAGGTCCAGTGGGTTCCGTCCGGTGCGGTGAGGTCGCAGAAGACCGGCGCGTCCGGGAGGCCGGCGACGGCGAAGGCGTACGGGAGAGTGCGGTGGGCCAGCCAGGCCACATGCCGGAGCCGGGCCGTGTCGGGGTAGGGGATGTCCAGCGGGACGGTGATGTCCAGGGCGTGTGCCCAGTGTTCGGCGAGCCTGGTCGTGGCCAGGGTGCGGGGAGAAAGCGGAGCCCTCACCCAGGAAAGGCGCGTGCCCGCGGGGTGTGCGCGCAGCGCGCCCGGGGTGGCGAAGGCGGCCTTGCGCCAGCGTGCCAGCAGGTCGGCCGGCGGCATCCCGCGCTCGGCGGCGACCATCTCCTCGGCCATGCCGTCCACGGTGGCCTCGGCGGAGGGAAGGAAGGCTTTTCCCTCTGGGATGGACTGATCTGTGATCACTTCTTCGGATTGGGTGAGATGTAGGACGACGTCGGAGACGGTCCAGCCTGCGGCCGCGGAGGGCCGGGACCACTGATCCGGGGTCAGGGACTCCAAGACCGCATCCAATTGCCGGTACTCCGCGGCTAGATCATCGAAGATATCCGTCACCGTCCCATCGTATAGAACAATATTCGGTAGGAGGGGGTTGTCGTCCATCGGCTTGACGTAGTGCTGCTCTGCCGGCGCGAGAGCACGGGTATATCGGCGTGCGCTGTACCTGCGGCCAGGAACGGCTAGCTGTGCAGCAGGTCCCGTACCTCCGCGAGCAGGTCGACCTGGGCTCGCCAGTCGCCGCCCGATATTCCGATGATCGCGTGCCTCGCCCCGGCGTCGCGATAGGCGGTCAGCCTTTCCGCGGCCTCCTTCGGATGGCCGGTGAGCGGGATTTCCATGACCTCCTCCAGCGACCGGCCGTAGGCGCCGCTGATGCCGGATGCGATCTCCTCCCGTGATGGGATGCCCTGTCCGGTTCCCAAGGCGGCGGCGCCGCCGATCGCGATGGCTGGAGTCGGGCGGGCGTGTTCGGCGGCCAGTTCGGCGAGGCGTGCTCCTCCCTCGGCAACCTCGCCGGGCGGGATCAGGGAGGGGAACCAGCCGTCGCCCAGCCGCGCGGCCCGTCGGATTGCCGCGTTGGAGGCGTTGCCGACCCACACTGGTGGCATGGCCGCGGAGGGCGCCAGCCTGACGGCCGGCTCTCCGGGTTCGTCCCGCAGGTGGGTCTCCTCGCCGGCGAGCAGGCGAGGGAGCAGCTTCAGTGCAGTGTCGGTACGGCTGCCGCGCTCGCCGTAGGGCACCCCGGCGGCGGCCCACTGACCGGGGCCGCCGCCCGAGCCGACTCCCAGTACGAGGCGGTTGCCGGACACGTACTGCAGGGTCGCGATCTGTTTGGCTGCCCAGACGACGGGGCGGATCGCCGGGATGAACACGCTGGTGCCGATCTTGATCCGGGTGGTGGCCGCGGCGGCGGTGGCCAGTGCGATCGGCGCGTCAAGTGTCGGGCCGCCGACGGCCAGGTGGTCACCGTGCCATACGCCGTCCAGCCCGGCGTCCTCGGCGTGCCGGGCGGCTTCTCGCAGGTCGATGCCGTCCCTGCGCTGGACGGTGATTCCGGGCAGGATGACGCCGATCTCGAAACTCTCCATGCCGGCACTGTGCAACCTCAAGCACGGTCGAGGTCAAGGGGGAGACGGTTTTGGCCCGCTTTCGGCGACGACTCAATGGGCAAGCCGTGTGCGAGTGCGGGCCGCATCGCCGCGGTCTGGTACGTGCCTGGGGACGTACGCGCTCAGGGGCGGCGGCCGGTGAAGTACAGGAACGCGGTCTGCGGGTCGGCGCCTGCCGGGGGCGTGGCCTGGGGGTGGAAGGCGTTGGTCGCCTGGAGTGCGGCGTAGTGGGGGCGCAGGCTCTCGTGGGTTCTGATGACGGCGTCGCGGTCCAGGGTCTCGTCGCCGCCGACGGCGCGGGCCAGGTCCCAGGTGTGGACGAGCAGTTCCAGGGCGCCTACGACGTCGGCCGCCTGCTCGACGGGGACCGGCCCGATGGGGCTGAACGGGAGGGGCGTGGCCGCCAGTTGCGGGTCGGTGAGGATGGCGCGGAGCCCAGCCCGAGCCTCGGCGTACGCGGCGGCGAGGTCGGCGCCCGGGTCGATCTGCGGGGCGTCGGACATGCCGGAGAGGCCGACGCCATGCGATGGCTGCGGCGGGATGCCGCGTACGACCGCGATGATGCCGCGGTGTCCGTTGATGACGTGGGCCACGACGTCGCGGGCCGTCCAACCTTCGCAGGGGCTGACGGAGTCCCATCGATCGGCGGGCGTCGCCTTGATGCGGGCCAGGAAGCCGGCCGCGAGGCGGTCGAACCGTTCAACGATCTCGGACATGGGGCATCCAATCTTTGATGTCTGCCTGTAAGAGGGCATGCGGCTGTGGTCCTGCAAGGCTGATCCCATTGCCGGTGAGTTCAGGCCGCGCATGGCCGGGTCTCACTATATGTAGGAAATTTCCTACATGTCATGCCGATCTTGCCGTCGGCTGCGTCTTGAGTGGTTTCGCCGGCCCGGCAGGCGCATCCGGGACTGCGCTTCGACGAGGGGGCGATGACGGCGTTGGAGCTGCCGGGGACCGCGCTGCGAGTCCGTGCCACGCACGGTGGAGACTGCTTGCCGTGCGCACCTCCTCATTGATCTCCCTCACTTCGTGGCTGCCGGTCGTCCTGGTCCTGCTGGTGGCGCTCGGCGCGCTCGTGGCCTGGGCCGGGCGGATGGGCCATGGCAAGGCCGTGGTGACCGCCTGTCTCAGAGCGGCCCTGCAGCTCGGCGCCGTGTCCGTGGTGATCTCGTGGGTCGTCGCCTATTCGGCGGCGAGCGCGGGGTTCATCCTGCTGATGTACGGCGTCGCCACCTTCACCGCCGGCCGGCGCGTCGCGGGCGGCCGGGAGCTGTGGTGGGCCGGGGTGCCGATCGCGGCGGGCACCGCGCCGGTGCTGATCCTTCTCATGACGACCGGGGTGATCTCCACGGATGGGATGGTGATCATCCCGGTCGCCGGAATCCTGCTGGGCGGGTGCCTGACGGCCACGACCCTGGCCGGTAGACGGGCACTGGACGAGCTGGTCCAGCGCAAGGGGGAGGTGGAGGCGGCCCTGGCCCTGGGGTTCAGCCCGCGCGACGCCGCGCTGGAGATCTGCCGGCCCGCGGCGGTCCAGGCGCTGGTGCCCGCGCTGGACCAGACCAGGACCGTGGGCCTGGTCACCCTGCCCGGGGCGTTCGTGGGCATGCTGATCGGAGGGGCGAGCCCGATCGAGGCGGGGGTCGTACAGCTGGTGGTGCTGGTGGCGCTGCTCGCCGCCGAGGCTGCGGCGATCGTGGTGACGGTGGAGCTCGCCGCCCGCGGCCGCTTCGCCCGCTGACCTTCGGGCGTCGGAGCCTGTGACTGATGGTTGGCGATCGTGGCCGGAAGCCGGGGGTGGTTGAGCACTCTGGCCGGCAGCCTCGCAGGTGCACGGCTGTCGGCGTAGGCTGAGTGGTGCGCGCTCAGGGCGCCACCAGTCCGCGGAAAGGGCCAAGCCCACCTGATGTTCCTCGAACGACCCCGGCCCGACCTCTTTTCCGGCCTGATCATGCGGACCCCAGGCCAAACGGAAAGGAGGCTCTGATGCCCATCCATCGCCTGCCCGACAACCCCAGCATCGAACGGCTCCGCAAGCAGGCCAAGACACTCCTTCAGTATGTGAAGGCGGGAGTTCCCGAGGCGCTCGGACTCGTCACCGAGTTCCATCCCCGACCGCCGGAGACGCTCAAGCTGTCCGACGCGCAGCTCGTCACCGCCCGCATGTACGGCTTCGCGAGCTGGCCCAGGCTGAAAGAGCACATCGGCACCGTCAAGCGGTATTCCCGCTCGCCGCACCGGGTTGCGCCGAGCGAAGAGTTGCCGGAGGAGTTCTTGCGGCTTGCCTGCCTCACCTATGGCACCGACTACCCGGGCCGGACCGGGGAGGCCGACCTGCTGCTGGCCCGGCATCCGCAGCTGCCTGCCGCCAACGTCTTCACGATGGCGGCCACCGGCTCAGCCGATGCGCTGGCCGATGCGCTGGCCGAAAATCCGGGACTCGCCCGGGCGCAGGGCGGCCCCTTCGGGTGGGAGCCGCTGCTGTACCTGGCCTACGCGCGTCTTCATGCGCCCGGCCGATATATGGCGGCGGCCAGGCTCCTCCTCGAACACGGCGCCGATCCGAACACCGGATTCCTGTGGGACGGGCTGACCTCGCCGTTCACCGCGCTCACCGGCGCATTCGGCGGAGGCGAGGGCGACCAGCCGCCGCATCCGCAGGGACTGGCGCTGGCCAGGCTGCTGCTGGAGGCCGGAGCGGACCCCAACGACAGCCAGACCCTCTACAACCTCGGGCTCGGCGGCTCCTTCTCCGACGACACCGCCCACCTTCGGCTGCTGCTGGAGTTCGGCCTGGGCCGCGGCGAGGGCGGGCCGTGGCATGCCCGGCTGGGCCCGGCACTGCAGTCTCCGCAGCAGCTGCTCCGGGACGAACTGGCCACCGCCGCGCTGCGGGGCGGCCCGGCGCGAACCCGGCTGCTTCTCGCACACGGCGCGGAGGTGAACGGCCTCGGCGGGCATCCGGCGTACGGCGGACGCACACCCTACGAGCTTGCCCTGCTGAACGGACACACCGAGGTCGCGCAGATCCTCGCCGCGGCAGGCGCCTCGGCGGTGCTGGAGGAGATGGACGCGTTCACCGCCGCCTGCATGCGCGCCGACGCCGACGCGGTGGCCGGATTCGGCCCGGGACTGCTGACACGAGCGCTCGCCCGATCCCCCGAGCTGATCAACAGCGCGGCCGAGCGGCGCAAGCCCGCGGCGGTGCGACTGCTCGCCGGTCTCGGCTTCGACGTGAACCACCTGCATCGAACCACCCCACTGCACCAGGCCGCCTGGAACGACGACGTCGAGACGGCCAGGACACTGATCGAGCTCGGCGCCGACCCAACGATCAAGGACACCGAGCACGCCTCAACCCCGCTCGGCTGGGCCGAATACGGCGGCAAACACCGCGTGGCGGCGTACCTGCGGACGCTTCACGATCACGACACCGACTCCCGCAGGCCGTTCGACGCTTGACCATGTTCTGGCATCAACCTGGGAGGCCGGCAGACCCTCCGTGCCGCTTAAGCCTTAACGGCGTTTGCCATGCCCACATCAGCTGTCTACGCTATTTCGTAATTACGGCACAGCGTAGGAGAGCGCGATGAACGAGGAAAGACTCGCCGAACTCGAGCGCCGGATCGCCCGCCTGGAGGATCGGGTCGAGACCGCCGGCCCACCACGACGCCCACCGGACTCGCCGTCTCTCATGGGAGTACTCAACAGCATGCGCCGCCAGGCGGAGAAGGAGGACGAGCTCGGGACGGTGGGCTACGTCGGAGCCGCACGGTTGCCCGGCGGCGAGAACCTCTACGCCAGGGAGCTCTCTCTCGCCGAGTTGCTGTCGACCGATTGGGCGCCGGCGGTCGACATCCTGGAGTCCCTCGGCAGCCTGCCGCGGCTGGCGCTGCTCGGCGCACTCATACGACAGGGCCGGTGCACCCGCGCCGACCTCCAAGAATCCCTCGGCGGAGACGGCGAGCAGACCACTAGCGGCCAGCTCTATCACCACCTGCGTGCGCTGCAGAGCGCCAGGCTGATCAAACAACGGCGGCGCGGCGACTACGAATTCGCGCCCGAGGCCGTGATCCCGGTCCTCGCCATCCTCGCCGCTGCGCTCAACCTGGCCACCGACCCCCCGCTCGGCCCCCCTATCGATCTCCCCGAACCGGAATGACCAAGCGCGTGGTGGACGTCCCGGTTGTCCTCGAAGTCGCCGGTCAGGTCCTCATCCATCGGCCTGACCAGCAGCGCCGTCCTCGAATACGCCCCGCGCAACATCCGCATCAACGCCGTCTGCCCCGGCACCATCGACGCGCCATGGTCAGCGTCGTGATCGCCAAGGAGAGCTCGACCGCGCCGAGGCCGAAGCCGACCAACCCAGCAACCGGCTCGGGACGTCGCCACGGTTCGGCACAATGACTGATGTGCGAGTTGAATTGCTCGGGCCGTTCGAGGTCCGGAACCCCGATGGGGCCGTGGTGGAGGTTCCTGGGGCTCGGTTGCGGGCACTGCTCGCTGCACTCGCCCTCGAACCGGGCCGGATTGTCACGCGTGCGAGGCTGGTGGACTGGATTTGGGGGCAACGGCCGCCCGCGGACGAAGTGAATGCCTTGCAGGCGTTGGTGTCCAGGCTGCGCAGGG
>NZ_VCJS01000281.1 GCF_005893125.1 Nonomuraea basaltis
CCCTTCACCACACCCGCCGTCGAGCCCGGCCCCGTCACCCGCGCCGAAACCGGCAAGATCCTCGAATACGACACCCCAGGGGGCACAGTCCGCTGGGAGCTCACCCAGGGCACCGGCCACGGCGCCCGCCTCATCCTCACCCACACCGGCGACACCTCAGCCCTGTCCGCCTGGCGCATCCGAATCGAGGAACTGGCCTCTTCCCTCGTCGAGTGATTGTCGGGGTGAGTATCGGCGAAATCTTGAAACCCACGCCCTTTACAATGTAGATCATTAAGCTCCGAGGCCCAGCGCGGCCGCCGTGACCGCCCGAGCCCGTCCGGGGGCCATCAGCAGATCGGTCGAATCCGACAACTGATCCACGCACCCCACCACCGGCAACCCCCTGATCACCGGATCCCCCACCGACGCCATCAGCGCCTCGGCGAACCGATCCCCCCCGATCACCTGGAACGGCCGGTCGTGAAACCCCCGCACCCCCTCATCCAGCCGCTCGGCCAGCGCCATGCGGTTCTGCAAAGCCGCCACCCGCGCGTACGCCCCCGCCAGCCGCTCCTGCCGTTCCCGCCACGACCGCGCCGCCATCGCCGACCCCAGGCACTCCCCCAGCTCCGTCGAACCGGGCAGCCTTGCCAGCGCGCTGCCGAGCCATTTGGCGTACGGCGGGTAGCGGCGCCGCAGCAGCAACGCCAGCCGCATCACCTCCCGCGCCAGCCGCGCCCCCACCACGGCCGAGCCGAGCTCGTCGCCCACCTCGCCGCACCGGCCGGGGAACGGCTCCTCCTGCGCGATCCGCCGCCACTGGCAGGCCAGCACGTAGCGCCACACGTCCTGCGGATACCAGCGCAACACCGCCCTGGCCGCCTCCAGCCCGCCCTCGCCGAGGCCGTCATAAAAGACCTCCCCGCGCGTCACCTCGGCCAGGCGCTGCCACGGCACCGCCAGCCAGTCCAGCAGCGACACCCCCGCCCGCGGATCGAACCCGAGCCGCTCGGCCAGCCACGCCCCCAGGTCCGTCACCGTCACCCCGGGCCGTACCTCACCGTGGTAGCCGAACACGGTCGGCAGCCCGCGGAAGCTGCCGGGCAGCCCCGCCTCCACCTTCGCCCGCACCTCGGCCACCTCCCCGGCGGCCACGAACAGCAGCACCCGCGGCCCCCAGTCATGATCGGCCGAGCGCGCGGTGTCGAACGCCAGCACCTCCGACCCGGGCCCGATCAACGCGGCGCTATGCGGCAGCCGGGGCACCAGCGGCGCCACGACCTCGTGGTAGAAGGCACGCGACAACTCAATACCAGGTACAAAATCGGACATCACGCCGTCAACTCTGCCTCAGCGCTGCCCGAACCTCACCCGGTTTTCCGGGTGAGGCGATCAGCCGGCCACCCGCGAGGCCATCACCGCGTCGCCCACCGCCCAGGCGCGGGCGCGCAGCCCCTGCGCCACCCCCATCACCAGCTCGTCGTCCCCGCAGGCCGCGCGCAGCTCCTCCGGCGAGCGCGGCTCGCAGATCACAAGATCGCACCCGGCCGGTACGTCGCCGCCTCCGGATGCGCCGCCACGACCTCGCCCACCTGCTGGGAGACCGCCTCCACCTGGTCGGCCGCCGCCCCGGTGAACGACACCCGGTCGGCCAGCAGCGCATCCAGCTGCGTGCGGTCCAGCGGGAACCGCTCATCGCCGGCCAGCAGGTCCAGCAGCTCGTTCGGCGCGCCCTGCGAGCGCATCGCCAGCGCCGCCGCCACCGCGTGCCGCTTGATCAGCTCATGCGCCTGCTCGCGGCCCATCCCGGCCCGCACCGCCGCCATCAGCATCTTCGTCGTGCCCAGGAACGGCAGATAGCGGCCCAGCTCCGCGGCGATCACCGCCGGGTAGGCGCCGAACTCGTCCAGCACCGTCAGCATCGTCTCCACCAGCCCGTCGAAGGCGAAGAACGCATCCGGCAGCGCCACCCGCCGCACCACCGAGCACGACACGTCGCCCTCGTTCCACTGATCGCCGGCCAGCTCGCCCACCATCGAGGCGTAGCCGCGCAGCACCACGGCCAGGCCGTTGACGCGCTCGCAGGATCGGGTGTTCATCTTGTGCGGCATCGCCGACGAGCCGACCTGCCCCTCGGCGAACCCCTCGGTGACCAGCTCGTGCCCGGCCATCAGCCGGATCGTCTTGGCCAGCGACGACGGCGCCGCCGCCAGCTGCACCAGCGCGGTGACCACCTCGAAGTCCAGCGAGCGCGGATAGACCTGCCCGACGCTGGTGAACCGGTGCGCGAACCCCAGATGCGCGGCCACCCGCCCCTCCAGCTCGGCCAGCTTGCCCCGGTCGCCGCCCAGGAGATCCAGCATGTCCTGCGCCGTGCCCACCGGGCCCTTGATCCCGCGCAGCGGGTAGCGGCCGATCAGCTCCTCCAGCCGCCGGTAGGCCACCAGCAGCTCGTCGGCCGCCGACGCGAACCGTTTGCCCAGCGTGGTGGCCTGCGCCGCCACGTTGTGCGAGCGGCCCGCCACCACCGTGGCCTCGTGCTCCTCGGCCAGCGTCGCCAGTCGCGCCAGCAGCGCCACCACCCGGTCGCGCACCAGCAGCAGGCTGTCGCGGATCTGCAACTGCTCGACGTTCTCGGTCAGGTCGCGCGAGGTCATGCCCTTGTGCACGTGCTCGTGCCCGGCCAGCGCGTTGAACTCCTCGATCCGCGCCTTGACGTCATGCCGGGTGACGCGCTCGCGCGCCGCGATCGAGTCCAGATCGACCTGCTCGACCACCTTGTCGTAGTCGGCGATCGCCTCCTGCGGCACCGCCACCCCCAGCTCGGCCTGCGCCCGCAGCACCGCCAGCCACAACCGCCGCTCAGCGACGATCTTGTACTCGGCCGACCACAGACGGGTCAGCTCCGCCGAGGCGTAGCGGGCGGCCAGGACATTGGAGATACGCGGCTTGGAAGTCACGTTCGACAAGTGTATTCACCCGCCCCCGCCCGCACCGCACCAGGCCGTACGGCCGCCACACTCCCGCCCCAGGCGGCCCGAGTGCGGCGGCGCTTGCCCGCAACCCCGCGAATCCTCCACAACCCATCCGAACTCTCACTAAAGTGATCAAGTCAAAGATCAAGGAGGAAGCATCATGAAGCAGACGACCGCCCTGCGGATCGGCCGTTCAGCGCTGGTGGTGGCGCTGGCGGGAGGCGTCGTGCCGGTCGCCGTCGCGCCCGCCGCACTCGCCGCCCAGAAGGCGGCGCTGGGACCGTACGGGTACGGCAACCTGAAGCTCGGCATGAGCGCCGCGAAGGCCAAGGCGACCGGGAGAATCGTCCGGAAATCAGTCGGGGACCACGCCAGATGCACGGGCTGGGACCTGAAGGAGAACCCGTACCCCAACTACCGGGTGGGGATGTACATCTCCAAGAAGTACGGCGCGACCATGATCGTCGCGCCCTCTGGCCTCAAGACGCCCCAGGGCATCGGCATCGGCTCCACTAGGGCGCAACTGAAGGCCGCCTACCCCGACCTGCGGCGTGGTCCGGGCGGCTATCCCACCGCCAGCGTGCCGGGCAACAAGAAGGCGCTCTACCTCTTCTACCTGTCCTACAAGACCAACCAGGTCGCCGGGATGACCCTGGTTCTCGCCAAGCACGACTGCCGCAGGTACTAGTTCCCCACACGCCCTCGGCGGCTGACCGCTCCGGCGCTGGTCGACGGCATGCGAAAGGCCCCTGCAGCCGGGGGCTCCAGGGGCCTGGCCCCGCATCTAGGTGTGCTTACTCGGGATGGACAGCCGACTGCTCCAGTTGTAGTTCGCGCCGGAAATGCCGTTCACCTGGTCCACGCCGTGCGGGGTCACCTCCAGCAACGATGAACAAGGGTCTCCGGCCCCGTCCTCGCGATGCAGGAAGCATCTGCTCTGGTAGCGCCATCTGTCATTGCGCTTCGGCGCGACGTCGCAGTTCCAGTGACACCAGAGACTTCTGAGTGGACGCTCAGCAGGGGGTCTCGTAGAACTCCGGATACGAGCCGCGCCTGCCCACCCACGTCTCATCCCCGACGCAGTTCTCGTACTTGACCCCCACCAACGTGGTGTGGTCGGAGTCGCTGTAGTAATACGTTTCGCAGTGGTAGTCGATCCTGCAGGCGCGGGCGTGTGCGGGCGAGCTGATGACGGTGAGGGTGCCGAGGGCGAGCAGGACGGCCAGCGATGCGCGGCGAATCATGAAGATCCTTCCTGAGGTGAGGAAGCGCTACTGCCCTCGATGATCTATCGCCGAAGCGAACAGATCAATAAGGTCAATACCGGTACTCAAAGGGTCAAAACAACTGTCAGCAATCAAGGCAGAGCAGCCGCGAGCGCCTGCACCGGCTTGCGCACGGTGGACTTCCCCCGCGGAGTGCTCAAACGCTGCGAAGGACCGAGACCACGATGCCGAGCACCACGGCGCCGTCGCCGTCGATGATGTCGTAGACGGGATTGCGCGGCTCGAGATAGACGTGCCCGTTGCGTCGGCGGTACACCTTGACGGTGGCCTCACCGTCGATCATCGCGGCGACGATCTGGCCCGAGTGCGCCTCGGGCTGCTGCCGCACCACGACGATGTCGCCGTCGCAGATCGCCGCGTCGATCATCGAATCCCCCCGCACACGGAGGCCGAACACGTTGCCACGCCCGGTGAGATCCCGGGGTAGGGTCAGCGTGCCGTCCACGTGCTCGTCGGCCGGGATGGGAATGCCCGCGGCGATGTCTCCGACCACGGGCACGGTCACCACGTCGCCGGCCGGTTCCGGCGCCGAGGCTCGCAGGAACAGACGCACGTCGATCGGCCGGGTCATCGTCGTGCCGCGGCGGAGGAACCCCTTCTCCTCCAGGCTCTTCAGGTGCTTCGACACCGACGAGGACGACCGCAGCCCGACCGCGTGGCCGATCTCGCGTGTGCTCGGAGGGTAGCCGTACCTGACCACCCAGTCCCGGATCGTGGCGAGGATCCGCTGCTGGCGCTGCGGCAGGGCCGAGAAGTCCAGGTACTCGAACGTGTCAGGATCGTCGTAGGTGGTCACCTGCGAAATGCTAAAGGCCGGCACCGCCCCGCGGAGCCACCGGTATGGCAGGCCAGATGAAGGGACAGGCACGGTCTGATCATTTGGCGTGGAGACATACGCAGGGGACGCGGAGCCGTTGTCGCGACTATTCATTGAATGTATAGTCGCGATCATGTCAACCGGTCATGTGCTACTTGGCTTCCTCGTCGAGCGCCCGAAGCACGGCTACGAGCTCAAGAAGGAGCACGATCACCGTCTCGCCGGCGCCAAGCCGCTGGCCTACGGGCAGGTCTATGCCACGCTGCAACGCCTGGAACGCGACGGCCTGGCGGAGGTGGCCGAGACGCAGCAGGAGGGCGGCCCCGAGCGCACCCTGTACGCGATCACTGACAGCGGCCGGGCGGAGCTGGAGCGGTGGCTGAATACCGTCGAGCCGTCGGCGCCGTACATCGCCAGCTCCTTGTTCGCCCGGGTCGCCGTCGCGGGAAAGGCCGCCGACGGCTATCTCCTGCGGCAACGCGAGGCGCACCTGGCCCGCATGCGGGAGCTGACCGCCGAGAAGGCGTCCGGCGCGCCCGCCCAGGTGCTGGCGGCCGACTACGCGCTCCAGCACCTTGACGCCGACCTGCGCTGGATGGAGACCGCGCTCGCGCGGATGAAGGAGGACAGCAATGCTTGAGGCCAGGGGCCTGGGCAAGTCATTCGGCCAGACCAAGGCGCTGACCGGCGTCTCCCTGAAGATCGCGGAGGGCGAGATCGTCGCCGTCACGGGGCCGAGCGGCGCGGGCAAGTCAACGTTGCTGCACTGCCTGGCCGGGGTCGTCCGGCCGGAGTCCGGCGAGGTCGCCCTGGACGGCAGGCGGATCGACACGCTGCCCGAGGCGGAGTTGACCAGATTACGGCGGGAGAGCTTCGGCGTCGTCTTCCAGTTCGGCGAGCTGGTGCCCGAGCTGACCGCGACGGAGAACGTCGCGCTGCCGATGCTGTTCAACCGGCACGGCAGGCAGGAGGCGATGACCGTCGCGGCGGACTGGCTGGCCCGGCTGGAGGTGTCCGACTGCGCCGACCAGCGCACCGGTGAGCTGTCCGGGGGGCAGCGGCAGCGGGTGGCCGTCGCGCGGGCGCTGGTGACCGGTCCACGCGTGGTCTTCGCCGACGAACCCACCGGAGCTCTGGACACGCTCGGCGGCGAGCAGGTGATGAGCGCTCTGCTCGGCGCGGCCCGCACCAGCCATACCGCCGTCGTCCTGGTCACCCACGACAACCGGGTGGCCGCCTACGCCGACCGGGAGATCGCCTTGCGCGACGGAGCGGTGCTGGCAGGGGCGGACCGATGATCGCCGTGCTGCGGATGTTGAACAGGGGACGCTCACGGGCCGAACGGGTACGCGCCCGGCTGGTCGCCGCGGGCGCGGCGGTGACGACGTTCCTGGTCTGCACGGCCGTCAGCCTGGCGGACTACCGGGACGAGGGCGGCTCGCTGACGGGGCTCGGCCTGGCCCTGCTGGCCCTGCCGGTCGCCGGCCTGGTCCACCAGGCCAACCGGCTGGTCTCAGCCACCAGGGAGCGGCGGCTGGCCACCCTGCGGCTGGCGGGGGCGACGCCGGGTGACGTGCGGCGGCTGGGCGCCATGGAAGGCGGCCTGCTGGCACTGGGCGGCTCGCTGGGCGGCGGCGCGCTCTACGTGGTCACCCATCTCGCTGGGCCGCTGCCGCAAGTGCCGGTGGTCGTGGCCCTGGCGACGCTCGGCGGGATCCTGTCGGGGGCACGCGCCGGCCGGCACGTCGTCGCCTCACCGCTGGGCGTGGCCCGCCGTGCTCGCGTGCGGGAGCCGCGCGTGCGGGACCTGCTCCTCATCGCGGCGGGCACCGGCCTCTTCGTTCTCGGAGCCGTGGTCAAGGGCGGTTTCCCGCTCGTCGGTAAGTACGGGTCCGCGGTCGCCATAGCAGCCGGGCTGGTATTGCTGCTGTTCGGCGTGACCCTGGCGGCCACCTGGCTGATCAGGGCGTACGCCCGCCGGGCCGGCCGACGGGCCCGCTCGGCGGAGGCGCTGCTGGCCGCGCGGCTGGTCGAGGCGGATCCGCGGGCGTGGGCCAGGGCCCTGTCCGTGGTGAGCCTGACGGTGTTCTTCGGCGCCGGGGCCGGGGCCCAGCAGGCCGGCATCGGCTACTCCCAAGCCCACGCGCTGCTGGACGTCGCGCTCCTGGTGGCACTGGCGACCTCGGCGGCCGCACTGGTGGTGCACCAGGCGGAGGAGCTGATCGACCTTCGCCGCTCGTTCGCCGCGCTGGCCGCCTCCGGGGTGCCGGAGCGGGCGCTGGGCGGGGTGCTCGTGCGGCAGGCGGTCATCGCCGCGCTGCCGGTCTGCGCGGTGGCGGCCGTCTCGGGGGTCGCGGTCGTGGTCCTGACCGTGTTGGACATCTACCAGGTTCAGTGGCTCGGTTGGGCGGTGGCCAGGGCCGTTGCCATGGCGGGCGTCGGGGTTCTCGCCGCAGTGCTCGTGGCCCTGGCGGCACGCCCCCTGCTGCGCGGCGCACTCCGTTTCGAGACGCGCATATGACCATGACCCCACGAGGGTCGCCCGGACACGCCCGAGGCGGAGACCGGCACGCCGAGGGGTCCCCCGCCGCATGAGACGGGGGACCCCTCGCAGCTCTCACCCGGCCATCACGTGGCCGGCGTCAGAACCTTCGCCTCGGGCATCGGCTCGGCCGGCTTGCGCCGCATCCGCTCCTTCGTCCGCTCCACCACCGTGTACAACGTCGGAACGAGCACGAGAGTCAGCAGCGTCGACGAGATGAGCCCGCCGATCACCACGATGGCCAGCGGCTGCGAGATGAACCCGCCCGACCCCGTCACGCCCATCGCCATCGGCGTCAGCGCGCAGATCGTGGCCACCGCCGTCATCAGGATCGGCCGCAACCTGCGCCGGCCGCCCTCGATCACCGCCTCGACCACACCCATCCCCTGATCGCGGTACTGATTGATCAGGTCGATCAGCACGATCGCGTTCGTCACCACGATCCCGATCAGCATCAGCATGCCGATCAGCGCCGGCACGCCCAGCGCCGTGTCGGTCGCCAGCAGCAGCCCGACCGCGCCCGTCGCCGCGAACGGGATCGACACCAGCAGAATCAGCGGCTGGATGAAGCTCCGGAACGTCGCCACCATGATCATGAACACGATCGCGATCGCCGCCAGCATCGCCAGCCCCAGGTCGGAGAACGCCTCGGCCTGGTCGGCCGACGCGCCGCCGATCTCATAGGACGCCCCCGACGACAGCTGCACCCCGTTCAGCTTCGTCGTCAGCGCCTGCGTCACGCTGCCCAGGTCGGCGGCCTCGGCCTTGGCCGAGACCGTGGCCGAGCGCTCGCCGTCGATCCTGGTCACCTGCGTCGGCCCGGCCACCTCCGTGACCTCCGCCACCGTCGACAGCTTCACCATGCCGCCCGCCGTCGCCAGCTTCAGGTCCTCGACCGCCTTGACGTCCTCCGGCGCGTCCGCGCCCCGCAGCACCAGATCGCTGGTACGGCCGTCCAGGGTGATCTGACCCAGCGGCGCGCCGCGGAACGCCTGCGCCACCGCCTGCCCGACCTGCGCCTCCGACAGGCCCCGCTCGGCGGCCTCCTCCCGGTCGACGACCACCTCGATCCGCGGCGCGCTCGCCTCCAGGTTCGACGACACGTCCCGCAGCCCGGACACCTCACCCATCGCACGGGTGACCTCACCGGCCGCGGCCCGCAGCGTGTCGACGTCGGGCGCGCGCACGATCACGTCGATCGTGTCGGAGGAGAACCCGCCCCCGCCCTGACCGCCCACGGTGACCTCGCCGACCCCCGACAGGCCCGCGATCTTGTCGCGGAGCTCCTGCTCGACCTTCGGAGTGTCGGCGCCCTCCTTGAGCGTGACCGAGTACGAGGCCCGATCCGCGCCAGTGCCGCCACCGCCGAACCCGCCGCCGAGGCCGCCGCCGCCACCGCCCACGTTCACCTGGTACGTCTCCACGCTGTCCACGCCCGACAGCACGCCCTCGACCCGCTCGGCGGCCTTGTCCGTGGTCGCCAGGTCGGTGCCGACCGGCATCCGCTGCGACAGCGAGATCGTGTTCTGCCCCGAGGAGTCCAGGAAGTTCGTCTGCAGCCCGCCGGCCAGCCCCATCGTGCCGACGAACACCGCCACCCCGATGAGCACCGTCACCAGCTTGAACCGCGTCGCGAACCGCAGCACCGGCAGGTAGGCCCGCTGCAACGGCGAGCGCAGCTCCTTGGCCTCGGCCTTTTCACGCTGCTTGCGCGCCTGCTCCGGGGTCAGCTCCGGCGCCTTCAGGAACCAGTACGCCATGACCGGCACCACCGTCAGCGACACCACCAGCGACGCCAGCAACGCCACCGCCACCGTGATCGCGAACGGGCTGAACAGCTCGCCCACCATGCCGCCCACGATCGCGATCGGCGCGAACACCGCCACCGTCGTCAGCGTCGAGGCCGTCACCGCGCCCGACACCTCGCGCACCGCCGTCAAGATCGCCTGGAGTTTCGCCTCGCCGTAGCCGAGATGCCGCTTGATGTTCTCCAGCACCACGATCGAGTCGTCCACCACCCGGCCCACCGCGATCGTCAGCGCGCCCAGCGTCAGCATGTTCAGCGAGTAGTCACCCGCCCACAACACGATCAGCGCGATCACCACCGACAGCGGGATCGACACCGCCGTCACCAGCGTCGAGCGCACCGACAGCAGGAACACCAGGATGACCAGCACCGCGAACGCCAGCCCCAGCAGGCCCTCCGTGGTGAGGCTCTCGATCGACTTCTCCACATACGGAGCCTGGTCGAACACCACCGACACCGCCGTGTCCGAGCTGTCGCCCAGCGCCCTGGTCAGCTCCGGCAGCAGCTTCCTGATCTCGTCCGAGATCGCCACCGCGTTGCCGTCGGGCAGCATCGTCACCGACACGCCCAGGCTCGACTTGCCGGCCGTACGCGTGATCGTCGTCGCCTCGGCCAGCCCCCGTGTGATCGTCGCGACATCGCCCAGCTTGACCGGCTTGAGCGGCTTGGGCTGGGCCACCTGCTGCGGCAGCCCGCCCTGACCCGGCTGACCGGTCTGCGGGCGCGCCTGCCCCTGCCCCTGGCCCTGGCCCTGGCCCGCCTGCGGCTGGCTCTGCGCCTGGCTCGGCTGCGGCTGGGCGGGCGTGAGGAAGAGGTCCTTCACTTTGTCCACCGAATCGACCCGCGTACCGACCTGCACCGTCAGCGTCTTGCCGTCAGTGGTCAGCGTGCCCGCGGGGACCGGGGTGCCGTTCGCCCTCAGCACGTCGGGGATCTGCGCCGCCGACACGCCCGCCGCCGCCATCTTCTTGGCGTCGGGCTCGATCGTGACGACCTCCTCGCGGGTGCCGGTCACCGACGCCTCGCGCACGCCCTCCACACCCTGGATCTCCGGCACCATGATCCGGCGCAGCTTGTCGGCCATCGCCCGCTCGTCGCCGCCGTCGCCCACCGCCAGCACCAGCACCGGGATGTCGTCGGTGTTGCCCGCCACCACCTGCGGATCGACGCCGTCCGGCAGCGTGACCCGGTCGATGGCCTGCTGCATCTTGTTCAGCGACGACTCGACGTCGGTGCCGTACTCGAAGGCCACCTGGATCTGCGCCAGGCCCTCCCTCGAGGTCGAGGTCATCTGCTCCATCCCGGCAAGCCCCTGGAAGGAGTCCTCGATCGGCTTGGTGACCTGGTCTTCCACGATCTCCGGCGACGCGCCGGCGAACGGCGCGATCACGAACGCGCCGGGAAACGATAACGACGGCAGCAGCTGCTGTTTCAACTGCGGGATCGTGAACGCGCCGAACGCACTGAGCACGAGCGCGAGCAAGATGACAAGGCTGCGGTTACCCAAGCTCAGCCTGGCGAAAGCAGTCATAGGCTCCCCTCCAAGAGTTCGCCCCAGACTAACACTTCGCCTCGCGCGAATATTTAGACCACTCAAGCATTCCTGATAACCTTCTCAGGAAGCGAGAGGTGAGTGTGAACGACGAACGCGAAGACCTGATCCGGCGGATCACCGAAGCACAGCGCGGCCTGGGGCGGGCGTTCGCCCAGCACCAATCACCCCTCTTCAGCTCCAACCTCACCATGCGCCAGCTCAAGGTCGTCATGGTGCTGTCCGCCAACGGCTCCGCCTCCGGCCAGGACCTCGCCCACAGCCTCGGCGTCGGCCTCGGCACCGTCACCGGCATCGTCGACCGCCTCATCACCCAGGGCCTCGTCAGCCGCCACGAGGACCAGCACGACCGCCGCGTCCGCCGCGTCGAGCTCACCCCCGCCGGCGCCGCCCTCATCGCGGAGATCAACGACGCCGGCCTCGAGCACCTGCGCCGCATCATGTCTCACCTGGACACCGAGACCCTGCGCACCCTCGAGCAGGTCACCCGCACCCTGCGCGCCGTCGCCGACAAGCTCGATCAGGAGTGCCCCGGCGGTCGCTGATGGGGTTGCCTCGATGGAAGGCTAAAATCACATACGATCCCAGCGCCTTTACATTGTAGATTTCTCGGTCAGGCGGGACAGGACCTCCGGCAGCTCGCCCTCGTAGGCCACCGTCAGCCGCCGCGTGGCCCGAGTCACCGCCACGTACAGATCCCGCCCGCCCATCGGCGACTGGGCCAGGATCCCCGCCGGGTCCACCACCACGACCGCGTCGAACTCCAGCCCCTTGGCCTGCCCGACCGTCAGCACCGCCACCGGCGCGTCCAGGTCCCCCGCCGGGAACAGCCGCCCGGCCTGCTCGCGCAGCGCGTCCGAGGTCACTACCCCCACCCGGCCCTCGCCGATCTCGGCCAGCTCCGCCTCCACCAGCGCCGGCAGCCCGGACACCGGCACGCGCACCGCCCTCGGCTCCGTCTCGCCCGCCCGTACCGACTCCGGCGGCTCCTGCTCCGGGTCGAAGGAGCGCAGCACGTCCGCCGCCACGGTCATGATCTCCACCGGCGTGCGGTAGTTCACCAACAGGTGCTCCACCCGCCAGCGGCCCTCCAGGTGCGGGTCCAGCACCTCGCCCCACGAGCGTGCCCCCGCCGCCGAGCCCGTCTGCGCGATGTCGCCCACCACCGTCAGCGACTTGGCCGGCACCCGCCGCATGACCATCCGCCAGGCCATCGCCGACAACTCCTGCGCCTCGTCCACGATCACGTGCCCGTACGCCCAGGTGCGGTCGGCCGCCGCCCGGTCGGCCGTGGTCAGCTCCGCGCCGTCTCCGGCGTGCCGCTCGGCCAGCACGTCGGCCCGCCCGAAGATGCCCTCCTCCAGCACGCCCGTCGACTCCAGCACCTCACCCGCGTAAAGCAGCTGCTCGGCCTGCTCCTCCCGCGCCTGCCTGGCGGCCGCCCGCCGCGCCGAGTCGTCCTCGCCCAGCAGCTCGGCCGCCTCGTCCAGCAGCGGCACGTCGCCTGCCGTCCACGGCGCCTCCGCCGGGCGCAGCAGCTCGTGCCAGGCCAGGCCCGGCGGCGCCACCGACCACAGCGTCTCCGGCGACGACAGCAGCTCGGCGATCAGCCGCTGCGGCGTCAGCTCCGGCCACAGGTCGTCCACCGCCCGCCGCACCGCCGGCTCGCCCCACAGCCGCTGCGAGGCCAGCTCCAGGTCCAGCTCGTCCAGGTCGGCCTCCAGATCGAGCGGCTCGGCCAGCTCCGCCAGCTCCGGATCGCCATTGGCCAGCTCCTCGATGTGCAGCGACTCCTCCAGCGCCCGCGCCTCGGCCTTGGCCAGCTCCTTGAGCAGCTCGCTCACGTACAGCTTGCGGGCCATGTTGTGCGGCAGCCGCACCGCCCGCGCCCGCTCACGCAGCCGCGCGCACACCGTGTGCGGCACCCGCAGGCGCAGCCCGTCCAGCTCCACCACCAGATCGCCTTCGGGCACCCGCTGGCGCAGCTCCAGCGCGCGGGCCACGACCTCGGCCATTCGCACGTCGCCCTTGACCACCGCCGCCGCCGGAGCGTCGGCCGCGACCGCCCGCACGCCCGGGAACATCTCGCCCACCGTCGTCATCACGACCTGCGTCTCCCCCAGCGACGGCAGCACCTGGCCGATGTAGCGCAGGAACATCGCGTTCGGGCCCACCACCAGCACGCCGCGCCGCTCCAGCGTGTCGCGGTGGGTGTAGAGCAGGTAGGCCGCCCGGTGCAGCGCCGCCACCGTCTTGCCGGTGCCCGGACCGCCCTGCACCACCAGCGCCCCCTGCAGCGAGGCGCGGATCACCCGGTCCTGCTCGGTCTGGATGGTGGCCACCACATCGCCCATCCGCCCCGTGCGGCCCCGGCGCAGCGCCGCCAGCAGCGCGGCCTCGCCCACCAGCGTGCGCCGCTCGCCCTCGCTCATGCGCTCCAGGTCGAACACCTCGTCGTCGATACCGATCACCACGCGCTCGCGCAGATGCAGATGCCGGCGCCGCACCAGCCCGCGCGGATCGGTGGCCGTGGCCACGTAGAACGGCCGCGCCGCCGGCGCCCGCCAGTCGATCAGGACCGACTCGTGCCGCTCGTCACGCAGCCCGATCCTGCCGATGTAAACGCCTCGCCCCGAGCCGTCGTCGATGCGACCGAAGCACAGGCCGCGCTCGACCGCGTTCAGCTGCGCCAGCCGCCGCGCCTGCTCCGAGGCCATCGCCTCGCGCTCCACCATCGCCTGGCGGGTGCCGCCACCCCTGCCGTACACCTCGCGCAGCGCCGCCTGCGCCCGCCCCCTGGCGATGTCGAGCCGGCCGTACAGCCAGGACACAGTACGCTGCTCGGTGTCAAGGGCTTCCGCGAGACCATCTTGACGATTAGCCATTCGGTGGTATACTCCTATCGGGAGGATTGTGGAGCTCGTGCTGACTGTGAAGCATTCGAGCTTACCTCTCGCGCGCGTCCGCGTGCAAACCCTTCCCCGTGTCTAATCGCCGCCGTGTAATGTGCCCACCGGCGCCGGGATCTCCGGGAACGGATTGTCCGGCAGCAGCACCACCCGCCGCGCCCCATCCCCGCGCAGGGCCGCCTCCAGATGCAGCAGCGCCGCGCCGATCCCCGCCGCGCCGGCCATGTACCCCGTGTCCGCGCTCACCTCGCCGGGCCGCAGCCGCCGGTAGGCCTGATACCAGCGCACACCCCCGCCGCCGTCGCCGCTGGCCCGCCCGGTCAGGTCCGCGCCCAACGTCTCGGCGAAGGCCAGGTACGCCTGCCGCCCCGTGGCCGCCCACAACCCGGCGAACAGCTCCACCAGCCCCGCAGCACTGGCACGCCGTGTCCCACAACCCGGGCACCCGCCGCCGCGGCACCCCGCTGGCCATCACCCCGGCCGCCAGCCGCTCGGCCCAATCCAGGTCGCCACGATCCCCCGCCACCCGGTACAGCTCGTAGAACATCCGCGCCACCCCGGCCGAACCCGAGCAGAACCCGAGATAGTGCAACCCCCGCCCCTGCGGCAGATGATGCGGCACCAGCGCCGACCCGCCGCTCACCACGCTCACCGCCCGCACGAACCCCGCACCCCTGCGCGCAGCCGCCAGGAACCGCTCCTCCCCCGTCACCCCGTACAGGCGGGCCAGCAGGTACGCCGTCCCGGCCGTACCGGCCAGGAAACCCGGCGTCACCGCGTCGGCCGGCAACCCCGGGCAGTCGCCGAACCGGTGCCCCGGCACCGCCAGCCGCGCCGCCCGCGACCCCGCCTCCGCCGCCAGCTCCTCATACGCCGGCACGCCCAGCATCGACGCCGCCCGCAGCAGCGCCAGCACCACGCCCCCGTCGCCACGCTGCGCCGGATCCCCCGACCAGCCCGCACCGCCCTCCAACG
>NZ_VCJS01000282.1 GCF_005893125.1 Nonomuraea basaltis
GACTCGGTCTGCAGGGCAAGGAGGTCAGGAACTTCGAGGCGCTCCTGAATGCGCGCGAATGAGACGCGACTGGGACCAGCGGGTACGGCGGAGGCGTTGCGCGAGGCTGCCAACAGATGTCCTTCCGAGGGCTCGCGGCGGACTGACTACACGCACGCCAGACAACCTCGCAACGTGAGCAAGCATCGCGGGTCGTCAAAGGGCAGCGCAAAGGGGCAGTGTAGCCGAACGGCACACGCCTGTCCACTTCGCTCTCGCTGCATGCTTCACGTTGGTCGCAGCATCGCCCGTTCAGGCGAAAACGTCAAGCCCACAAGCCCGACTTTTAGCCGACTCAGGGCCCCGACGCTGGGTTTTCTCCCCTGTGTAACCGGTCGCCTACCGCCAGGCCCAAGACGATACCCGCGAACGGGGGCGGTTAACGCTCCGTCACACCAGGGGTCGAACCCATGCCGACAACCGGTGTAGCTGTGACCGGTGTACCCCTATCAAAGGCTGCGCTAAACCAGATTTTTAGTAACAATTGAAAGAAGCGGCGCGCCCGCGGCGGTTCGGGGCGTCAGGCGGTCCCCAGCAGAGTCGACAGGTCGGCCACCAGCCAGCGTGAGTCTTGCCGCACCATGACGAACCTTGCGCGGTTCGGGGTGAACTGTTGCTGGGGCTGGGCTTTACCGGGGATCTCCTTGACCGTACCAGTGTTCACGAAGAGCAGAACCTCTACGCGGCCGGGCTCGGCCCGTTCGACCGCGGCACCCGCCACGGCGACGGTCTGCACGATCTTCTGTTCCTTTGCCTTGGAGGCCAGGCTCGTGGCCAGCTCCTTGTAGTGCCTGGTCAGCTCGCCGGTGGTGTGCGCGCCGGCCCGCGCCAGGTCCTCCCCAACGGTGCGGTAGTCGTAAGAGAGCAGATCGGGCGCCACCCGCTTGGCCGCGGCCATGGCCTCGACGCCGGCCGCGTCGGCGTCGCGCAGGTCGCGCAGGTTGAACCACATCGTCGGCACCAGCACGCCGCCCACGGCCACGAGGACGCCCAGCAGGGCAATCATGAAGGTCCTCACAGCACCTGCACCGCCTTCGACACCCTCCAGACGCCGCCGGCCTTCCGCAGGTCCATCGACCACCGGTAGTACCGCTCCTCCGGCGCGCTCTTGGAGCCGTCCCAGCGGATCTCCACATCGGCCACGACCAGCGCCTTGGCCGTGGCGTCCGCCAGCGAGACGAGCCCCGTGGCGCGCAGGACGCCGTGCTGGACGACCTTGCTCTTGACCGTGGTGGACTTGAGCTTGTCCGCGGTGGCGGCGTACTCGGCCCTGGCCGCCCCGGTGGAGGTGTCGAGAATGCGCTGCAGGTCGGCGTCGACGGTCCGGTAGTCCAGCGAGATCAGGTTCTTGGCGTGTGCTCCCGCCGCCAGCAGCGCGGCCTCCTTGTCGCCTGCCCTGCCCTGCTCGTCGCGCGCCTGCGCGGCGATCCACACACCCGTGCCGACGAGCACCGCCAGCACCCCGCTGAGCGCCGTGATCAGGATGCGAGCGGGCCGAACGGCGAGTCCCGCCACGTCTGCTCACCCCTTCCCAGGCCCCGGTCGCCGGATCATAACGCGGCCCCCCTCCCTGGAGTCCCCGAAACGACGGAGGCGGTAAGGAACGGGTCTGGAGCACGGCTGGAGACGTCCAACGGCCCGCGGGACGAGGCACCGTGGGAGACGCTCACCCCACGGACAAAGCGGTCAAGGCATCCAGATCTCCCGCAAATGCCCCTAGAAGGCTCTCAGGCGCTCGCTGAGCGCCGAACACGGCCTTCCGGTCTCCAAGGAGGCGCGATGGGCTGGGGACGCGCTTCCTCGGCGTACCGGAGCAGCATGCCCGCTCCGCTCTCGACCGGCCTCCCCACGCCTGGCCGCAGCGCCCTACCCGATGCCGTGGAGGTGGGCGTTGACCAGGCGCGGATATTCCTCCAGCCAGTTGCGGCCGCGCTCGTCCACGAACGAACCCTGCGGCGGGATCACGCCGTTGGCCGCCAGCCAGGTGCCGGGCGGCTGCTGGGTGCGGCGGATCCGGTTGCCGGTCGGCATGAGCTGCGGCGGGATCGGCGGCAGCGCGCCGGGATCGTGCCCCAGCTGGGCCTCGGCCTCCAGCTCGGAGATGTCCTTCTCCTCCGACATGCCGATCGGGCCGTGCCTCCTGGCGTTGAGGAACTGCCGCACCACCGGCTCGTCACTCGACAGCAGCATCTCGCGCGGACCGAACATGATCAGCTCGCGCCTGAAGAGCAGCCCGATGCTGTCGGGGACCGTACGGGCGGTGTTGATGTCGTGCGTCACGATCAGGAACGTCGCCTCGACCTCGGCGTTGAGATCGACGATCAGCTGGTTGAGGTACGCCGTCCGCACCGGGTCGAGGCCGGAGTCTGGCTCGTCGAACAGGATGATCTCCGGATCGAGCACCAGCGCCCTGGCCAGCCCCGCCCGCTTGCGCATGCCGCCCGAGATCTCCCCTGGCAGCTTCCGCTCCGCGCCGAGCAGGCCGACCAGCTCCATCTTCTCCATCACGATCTGGCGGATCTGGGACTCGGTCTTCTTGGTGTGCTCGCGCAGCGGGAAGGCGATGTTGTCGTAGAGGTTGAGCGAGCCGAACAGCGCGCCGTCCTGGAACAGCACGCCGAACAGCCTGCGCAGCTCGTACAGCTTGCTCTCGTCGCAGTTGGCCAGGTCGTAGCCGTCGATCCAGATGTGGCCGCGGTCGGGTCGCAGCAGGCCGACCAGCGTCTTGAGGAAGACCGACTTGCCGGTGCCGGACGGGCCGAGCAGCACCGAGATCTCGCCGGCGGGCAGCGTGAGGGAGACGTCCTCCCAGATGACCTGGCGCCCGAACGACTTGGTGAGTCCGTCTACGACGACTTCGACGCCCACTGGCCACCTTCCCGATTGCAGGGAGTATTCAGGGGATAACGTGGAGCAAACTTTACCGCCAGATGCCATCACCGTAGCGGCGTTCCACTGAATTGGAACCTGATCCAATAACTTGTTACCCGCCGGTTATGAGACTTCTGGTCCAGTAAGCGTTCGCAGGCTTGGCGCAGGTCCCACGCGATCTCCTCCTGCGGCACCTCGCGCAGCTCCTCGAGCTCCAGCAGTCGATGCTCGACGTCGTCACGCCGAGCATGATCGCCGTCATCAGCGAATCCACGCTCCGCCGGAATCGCAAGTCGGGAGCCCGAAGCCGGGCTCGGCTGATCGAGTCGGCGTGGAGACGGAGTAGCTCGGGCAGGGCATGCGGCGATCCCGTCAGCTCTGGGTGAGGTCGAAGACAGCAGTGCCGCCGACGGTGGTGCTGGGGAAGGTCTCCTGGACCCAGGTGGCGATGTCGGCGGCCTCGCCGCTGCCACCCGTGCTGCGCCCGCCGAAGCCGCCCATTCCGGTGCCGAGGAAGTAGTGGATCTTCTTCTCGGCCACGTACTGCTTGAACTGCTCCAGCGTCGGCGCGGGGTCGGTGCCGTTGAAGCCGCCCACCGCCATGACCGGCCAGCCGCCGGCGAGTTGGTAGCCGGCCGCGTTGTTGGAGCCGACGGTTGCCGCGACCCACGTGTAGGTGGAGGTGTCGTCCTTGAGCAGCGCGGTCAGCTCGGCGGCGGGGGTGCCGGCGTTGAGCAGGCCGCCCATGCCGCCACGGCCCATCCCGCCACGGCCGGTCACACCGCCCCCCTGCCCGGTGCCGTCGCCGCCCAGCCGTCCGGTGGGCGGCCGGGGGACGGCCTGGCCGCCTCCGTCAGGGCGTTGGAATCCGCCGGCGGAGGGTCTGCCGAATCCGCCGCCGGTGGAGGGGCCGGCCGTCGGGATGGCGCCTGTGTGCGCCGATGTGGCGGTGTCCACGGCGTACGCCGCCGGTCCCGCCAGGCACGCCGCCAGGGCGAGCGCGACCACGGCCAGGACGCGGCGCGTGAGGAGCAGCGCCAGCGCGGCCCCCAGGCCCGCCACAAGCACGGCGATGCCCAGCCACGAGTTCCAGTCGTCGCTGCGGGACAGCAGCACGTAGGACCACACGGCCGTGCCCGCCGTGAGCACCGCGAGGAGCCGTCGTGCCCCACGCTCCCACAGCACGGCGACCCCCATGCCGACCAGCGCCGCGATGGCCGGAGCCAGCGCCACGGTGTAGTAGGCGTGGAAGATGCCCTGCATGAGGCTGAAGATCAGCCCGGTCACGATCAGCCAGCTTCCCCACACCCAGACGGCGGCGCGGACCGGATCGACGCGGGGCGCCCGCCGAGTGAGCCAGGTGACCGCGACCAGCAGCACCAGCGCCGCCGGCAGCAGCCAGGAGATCTGGCCGCCCGCCTCGGTGTCGAACATCCGCAGCCATCCGGCCTGCTGGTTGAGGTTGCCCAGCCCGCCGTAGTCCTCGCCGTTGAGCCGGCCGATGCCGTTGTAGCCGAGCGCCAGCTCCAGCACGCTGTTGGTCTGGGAGCCCCCGATGTACGGCCGCTCCGAGGTGGGCACCATCGCCACCGCCACCAGCCACCACCCGGCGGCGACCACCATGGCGGCCCCGGCGAGCAGCAGCTGCCGGACCCGCCGCCAGAAGACCACCGGCGCCGTCACGAGATAGACCAGCGCGAACCCCGGCAGCACGAGGAACGCCTGCAGCATCTTGGCCAGGAACGCGAACCCGATCGCCGCCCCCGCCAGCACCAGCCACCGGGTGGCGCCGCGCTCCTGGGCGCGTATCACGCCATAGGCGGCCACGCTCAGCAGCAGCACCAGCAGCGCGTCGGGGTTGTTGAACCGGAACATCAGCACGGCCACGGGCGTGAGCGCCATGACGGCCCCGGCCAGCAGGCCCGCCCAGGGGGTGAACAGCCTGCGTACGGAGGCGTAGACCATGGCCACGGCGCCGACGCCCATCAGCGCCTGGGGAACGAGAATGGCCCACGAGTTCAGCCCGAACAGCCGCACGCTGAGCGCCATCGGCCACAACGAGGCAGGAGTCTTGTCGACGGTGATCGCGTTCGCGGCGTCGGAGGCCCCGAAGAAGAACGCCGTCCAGCTCTGGCTGCCGGCCTGCACGGCCGCCGAGTAGTAGGAATTGGCCCATCCGGAAGCTCCCAGGCCCCAGATATAGAGCACGCCGGTGCCTACGAGCAGGGCGGCCGGCGCCCATCGAGATTTCGCTTCGGTAACCACATCCGGCACGCTAGGCAAGCCGGTTGGCGGGGCGATGAAACGAGCATGAGAATCTTCTAAGCGGCCCCGCCCCGTCGGCCGACAGCCCACCGTGCCGCGTGAGTCGCCTCGCCAGTGTGTGCGTACCGGTGCGGATGCTCGACGGCGCGACTGCCGCGGATCCCGGGAGCAGGCCTCCGGAACGGGTCCTGACATGCGAAAAGAGGCGGCGCACCCGGCACCAGGGTACGTCCGCCTCTTTCGTTGAGCGTTGAGCGTGAAGTGGGAAGTTACTTCACGGTCACGGTGGCGCCGGCGCCCTCGAGGGCACCCTTGGCCTTCTCCGCCTGCTCCTTGTTGACCTTGCCGTCGAAGACGTTCTTCGGAGCGCCGTCCACCAGGTCCTTGGCCTCCTTGAGGCCCAGGGACGTGAGGGCGCGGATCTCCTTGATGACCTGGATCTTCTTGTCGCCGGCGGCCTCGAGGATGACGTCGAACTCGTCCTGCTCCTCAACGACGGCAGCCTCGGCAGGGCCGGCAGGGCCGGCGGCGACCGCGACGGGGGCGGCGGCCTTGACGTCGAAGACCTCTTCGAACTGCTTCACGAACTCGGACAGCTCGAGGAGGGTCATCTCCTTGAACGTGTCGAGCAGCTCGTCGGTGCTGAGCTTCGCCATGATGGTTTCCTTACGTTTAGGACTTGCAGAAAACTAGGAACGGGACCGCGGTATGCGGCAACCCCCGGTATTACTCGCCCGCCTCTTCGCGCTTCGCGCGCAGGGCGTCGACCAGCCGAGCCATTTGCGTGGGCAGCGCGGCGAACGTCGCGGCAGCAGCGCTCTGCTTCGCCTTGAGCGCACCGGCAAGCTTCGCGAGGAGGACCTCGCGGGACTCGAGGTCGGCGAGCTTGGTGATCTCGGTGGCGTCGAGCGTCTTGCCCTCGAGGACACCGCCCTTGATCACCAGAAGGGGATTGGCCTTGGCGAAGTCACGCAGACCCTTGGCCGCCTCGACGACGTCGCCCTTGACGAAGGCAACGGCGGTCGGGCCGATCAGCAGGTCGTCCAGACCCGTCACGCCGGCCTGATTGGCGGCGATCTTGGTCAGGGTGTTCTTCGCCACGGCGAACTTCGCATTCTCACCGAGAGAGGTGCGCAGCTCCTTGAGCTGAGCAACGGTGAGACCGCGGTACTCGGTCAGAACGGCGGCAGCGCTGCCTTCGAACTCGTTCTTGAGCTCGGCAACCGCTGTCGCCTTATCCGCCCTCGCCATGGGCCTCCTTCCAGATGTGCCGCCGGCGAAGGGCCATGAAAATGAGAACGGCCCCGGGCGCAGGGCGCACACGGGGCTCGCACACACGGATCAACCATGTGGGAAACTCGCATCACACCTGCGCGGGTCGTCCACATGAGTGGATCCTTCGGCCGCCGGGTTTTGAGCACCCGACGACGACCAGCGGTCTTTGGCAACGCCCAGACTACGTGCTGGGCGCCGAGTTTCCAAATCGCTCTCAGTTGGTCGTGCCCTTGGGCAGGTCACCCACCTGGTCGGCGGGCGGGGCCTCGATGGTCACGGGCTCGTTGAAGCCCTTGAAGAACAGGGTCGCGTCGAGCGTGGCGCCTTCCTTCTGGCCGCTCAGCGCGAGCTTGCGGGGCAGGCCGTCGGCGGCCACCCAGATGTCGAACTTGACGTCCTTGAGCTCGGCGAGGTTCGTACGGGCCTGCTCCTGCTTGTCGGCAGGCAGCTGCTGTACGGCCGCGTCGACCGGGAAGGTGCCGCTGTAGTGGGTGGTGTCCTCGCCGTTGACGCTCTCGTTGCCGGCCGACTTGACGTCCTGCGAGGCCGTGACCAGCTTGGTCACGTTGGCGAGATCGAACTGCTGGATCTGGGTCAGGTACTGGTTCACCTGGGCGGAGTCGCCCATCTCGGCGAGGGGGACCTTTATCCACGGCTTCGTGGCGCCCAGGAGGTCCTTGAGGGCCTCGACCTTGACGTAGACGGTGTCGCCCAGCAGCACGGCTCGCACACCGCCCGGCAGGCTCCTTTCGCCCATGTCGACGGTGTCCAGGGTGAGGTCCACGGCGAGCTCGGGCTTGCTCTGGTAGAGCATGCGCCCCTGCACCCGGCCGTCGCCCTGCTGGGAGTGCGTCGCGTTCACCACGGCGTCGACCGTGTAGCTGGTGACCTGCGCCGTCTTCTGCGCGGCCTGCGCCAGCACCTCAGAGGCCGCCAAATTGACCTGGATGGGCTGGACATTCGTGCCACAACCGGCAACCGCGGCCACGACGAGCGCGGCTCCGGCCGCGGCGAGACTTATCGTGCGCTTCAGCATGTCTAGACCCTACGTTTGAGTTCCGGCGCCGTAGCGACTTCCCCGCATATTTAGGGGAAAACCCAGGGTTATCCCCCACAGTCTGCACACGTTCTCAACAATCCGTCGCACCGGTAACAGGCATCGTCACACGCCGTCGCCGTCGGCGAAGGACTCCAAGGCGCGAATGCGAGCCCGTGCGGCGGGTGGCGGTCGCCACGGCTTGCCGTACAGGAAAGGAAAATAAAAAGAGCCCCGCCTGAGAAACCAGGCGGGGCTCTTCACAAAACCTACTCAGCCAGGTCGCCGGTGATGCCACGGGTGACGTTGGGGTCGACCGGAACGCCCGGGCCCATCGTCGTGGAGAAGGTGACCTTCTTCAGGTAGCGGCCCTTGGCCGCCGACGGCTTGAGACGCAGCACCTCGTCAAGGGCGGCGGCGTAGTTCTCCAGGAGCTGGCGCTCGGCGAACGACGTCTTGCCGATGATGAAGTGCAGGTTGGCCTGCCGGTCGGTACGGAACTCGATCTTGCCGCCCTTGATCTCCGTCACGGCCTTGACGACGTCGGGCGTCACGGTGCCGGTCTTCGGGTTGGGCATGAGACCGCGCGGACCGAGCACGCGGCCCAGGCGGCCGACCTTGCCCATCATGTCCGGCGTGGCCACGACGGCGTCGAACTCGTTGAGGCGGTTGCCCTTGGAGATCTCGTTGATCAGCTCGTCGGCGCCGACGATGTCGGCGCCCGCCTCGCGGGCCGCCTCGGCACGGTCACCGGTCGCGAAGACCAGGACCCGGGCGGTCTTACCGGTGCCGTGCGGGAGGTTGACCGTGCCGCGCACGATCTGGTCGGCCTTGCGAGGGTCGACGCCCAGCCGCAGCGCGACCTCGACGGTGGCGTCGAACTTGGTGGTCGACGTCTCCTTGGCGAGCTTCGCCGCCTCGACGGGCGAGTAGAGCTTGTCGCGGTCGAACTTGGCCGCCGCGTCTTTGTGCGCCTTGCTGCGCTTCATGTCTTTTACTCCTGAGTGGTACGCGGGTCCCGGTGTCGCCGGGCCCTCCCACGAGGGGCTTCGCTGGAGCCCCTGAGCGGTTCGGAAAGTGTTACTCGGCGACGGTGATGCCCATCGACCGGGCGGTGCCGGCGATGATCTTCTCGGCCGCCTCGATGTCGTTGGCGTTGAGGTCGGGCATCTTGGTCTCGGCGATGCTGCGCAGCTGCTCGCGGCTCAGCTTGCCGACCTTGTCGCGGTGCGGGACCGCGCTGCCCTTGTCGAGACCGAGGGCCTTCTTGATCAGCTCGGGCGCCGGCGGCGTCTTCGTGATGAAGGTGAAGCTGCGGTCTTCGAAAATGGTGATCTCAACGGGGATGATGTTGCCCCGCTGGGACTCCGTCGCGGCGTTGTACTGCTTGACGAAGTCCATGATGTTGACGCCGTGGGGACCGAGCGCGGTACCCACGGGCGGCGCCGGGGTGGCCTGGCCAGCGGGAAGCTGGACCTTCACCAGTGCGGCGATTTTCTTCTTCGGAGGCATTCGTCCTTCTCCGGGTCCTGATTGCGATGCCTGTCAGGACTGCGGATGCGGCCCTGACATGTCGGAAGGCCGCCCTTCGCGAGAGACGGCCAGCCGAACGTCTAAGTGTATGTGATCGTCCTAGATCTTCGAGACCTGGTTGAACGACAGCTCGACCGGGGTCTCGCGGCCGAAGATCGAGACGAGCACCTTGAGCTTCTGCGACTCGGGGCTGATCTCGCTCACCGAGGCCGGCAGGGTGGCGAACGGGCCGTCCATGACCGTGACGGACTCGCCGATCTCGAACTCGACCGTCGGACCCGCCGTCGTCTTGGCCGCCGCCTTCTTGGTTTCCTCGCTCGGCTCGGGCGCCAGCAGCTTGGCGACCTCGTCGAGGCTGAGCGGGCTCGGCTTGTTGGACAGACCGACGAAGCCGGTCACGCCAGGCGTGTTGCGCACAGCGGCCCAGGACTCGTCGGTCAGCTCCATGCGCACCAGCACATAGCCGGGCAGCACGCGCTCCTTGACCGGCACCTTCTTACCGCTCTTGAACTCCTGGACGGTGTGCGTCGGCACCTCGACCTGGTAGATGTAGTCCTCCATGTTGAGCGACACGTTGCGGCTCTCGATGTTGGACTTCACGCGGTTCTCGTAACCGGCGTAGGAGTGGATGACGTACCACTCACCTGGCAGGCCGCGCAGCGAGGTCTTGAACTCCTCGATGGGGTCGACGTCGGGAAGAACCGAACCGTCCTCGACGGCGGAAGCCTCGACATCGGCTGCCTCGTCGCTCTCCGCGACCTCGGCCTCTTCGAGAGCCGCCTCGGCGGCCTCCTCAGTGGCCTCTTCCAGCTCGTCGCCCCACTCGTCGCGGGACTCCTCCGCCGGAACTGAAGACTCGGACACGGTGACTCTTCCTCTTTCGTCTCATCGTTTCGCTCGTATCGATTGGCAACTCCGTCAGGCGCACCTACGGCGTCCGGGTCAGGATCCGCCGAAGACGCGGAGGACCGCCCATCCCAGAGCGGCGTCAAGCCCGTACACGATAGCAACCATGATCAGAACGAATATCAGAACGACCGTGGTATAGGTGATGAGATCTTTGCGTGTCGGCCAGATGACCTTACGAAGCTCGCCGACGACCTGCCGGTAGAAAAGGGCAGGTGAAGTGCGCGCCTTCTTGTCACCACTGGGCTGTTCTGCGGTCTCGCCGCGCGTGTCGATCGCCACAGTCCTCACCTGATTCGTCGTATCCAACGCAGTTTTGCGGCGCGCTTACACGCCTATCTTGCGCGGACCGCACTCGCAGGGCACGAGGGACTCGAACCCCCAACCGCCGGTTTTGGAGACCGGTGCGCTACCAATTGCGCCAGTGCCCTATGTCGTCAACCAGACTACCCTGATCGACTCACTGCCTGGACCGAACCGCGCACCGACATGCGGCGGAAGGACCAGGCGAAAGCATACGGGGGAATGCCCGGCACGTCGAACCGAAACCTGATCGCCCAGGTCACGACCGCATGGGACGATGGAGGCATGTCCACCCGACCTCGCATCTCCGCAAGAATTTCCGCGATTTCCGAGTCCGCAACGCTCGCCGTGGACGCCAAGGCGAAGGCGATGAAGGCGGCCGGGCGGCCCGTCATCGGCTTCGGCGCGGGCGAGCCCGACTTCCCGACGCCCGGCTACATCGTCGAGGCGGCGATCGAGGCGGCCCGCGACCCGCGCTTCCACAAGTACACCCCGGCGGGCGGGCTGCCCGAGCTCAAGCAGGCCATCGCCGCCAAGACGCGGCGCGACTCCGGCTACGCCGCCGAGCCGTCGCAGGTGCTGGTCACCAACGGCGGCAAGCAGGCCGTGTACGAAGCGTTCGCGACGCTGCTCGACCCGGGCGACGAGGTCCTCGTCGTGGCCCCCTACTGGACGACCTACCCCGAGGCGATCAAGCTGGCCGGGGGCGTGCAGGTCGACGTCGTGACCGACGAGTCCACCGGCTACCTCGCGGGCGTCGAGGAGCTGGAGGCGGCGCGCACGGAGCGGACGAAGGTGCTGCTGTTCGTCTCGCCGTCGAACCCGACGGGCGCCGTCTACTCGCGCGAGCAGACGGTGGCGATCGGCCGCTGGGCGGCCGAGCACGGGCTGTGGGTCGTCACCGACGAGATCTACGAGCACCTCGTGTACGGCGACGCCGAGTTCACCAGCATCGCCACGGCCGTCCCCGAGCTGGGCGACCGGGTCGTGATCGTCAACGGCGTGGCCAAGACGTACGCGATGACCGGCTGGCGCGTGGGCTGGCTGATCGGCCCGGCCGACGTGGTCAAGGCCGCCACCAACCTGCAGTCGCACGCCACCTCCAACGTCTCCAACGTCGCGCAGATGGCGGCGCTGGCCGCGGTCTCCGGCGACCTGTCGGCGGTGGCCGAGATGCGCACGGCGTTCGACCGGCGCCGCCAGACGATGGTGCGGCTGCTCAACGAGATCCCGGGCGTGTTCTGCCCCGAGCCGAAGGGGGCGTTCTACGCGTACCCGTCGGTCAAGGACCTGATCGGCAAGGAGCTGCGGGGCCGGCGTCCCCAGTCGTCCAGTGAGCTGGCCGAGCTGATCCTGGAGGAGGCCGAGGTGGCGGTGGTGCCAGGGGAGGCGTTCGGCACGCCGGGCTACTTCCGGCTGTCGTACGCGCTGGGCGACGACGACCTGGCCGAGGGCGTCAGCCGCCTGAGCAAGCTCCTGGCCGAGGCCCGTTCCTAACTCACCCCGGCGGCGATGCGCCTGATCTGAGGGGAGAGGCCGGGTGTCGCGCCGATGTAGACCGCGGTGCCCGGCCGCTCCAGCCACATGAAGTTGCGCAGGCCGCTCCGCGTGTTCCAGCGCAGCGCCGGCCTGCCCTTGTACGCCGTCAGCGTCGACCTGGCGACCAGCGTGACGAACTGCTCGGCGGTGCGCACGCCGCACACCACGCCGACGTACAGCTGCTCGTCGTTCTCGCGCCAGATCATGCCCTTGACGTCGAGCGGGCGGGTGAGCGAGTGCAGCCGGGCGAACGAGCCCGCCCGGGTCAGGTTCGCGGGCATCGCCGGGAGCCGCACCTTGGTGGTGCCGCAGGACAGCGAGAGGGTCTCACCCGTGGCCGGTTCGGCCGGCGGCGTGGCGTCGGCACTGGCGGTGGCGGTGGCGCGGGATTTCGGCACGCCGTCACCGCCGCCGCAGCCGGAGAGCGCGAACACGAGGAGCACCGCCGCCAGACGCCGCATCGACCCCCCATGACGTGTGTGGATACCCGGGGAAGTGGATACCCGGGGTAAGGGACAGGGAAAGGGTCTCAGTCTCCTACAGGAGCCTTGACCGAGGCGGCAACTGCGACCAGTTCCTTGCCGAGAGATTCACTGACCCTGATCCAGGCGCCGGTGCCCACGCGTTCCAGCCAGACGATCAGGCGGCCGCCGCTCGGGTGCCTGCCGACGACGGCGGGCTTGCCGCGTACGGTGGTGTCGCGGGCGTCCAGCACGGTGACGCGGGAGCGGTAGCTCTGCCAGTCGGCGGCCACGACGCCGTGCTCGACCTGTGCCTCGACGAACCTGTCCGCGGAGCCGAACCTGGCCCATCCGCCTTCGACCCCGGGCTCGGGCTGGATCACTCCCCCGCCGCTGCGTTCGAGCCCTCGGGGCAGGTAGGTGAGCCAGAAGTCGTCGGAGATCACCGCGAGGGTGGCGGTCTGCGGGACCACGACGCGGGCGGGCTCGGCGGCCGCGCTCGGCCCGCTCTTCGACGGCGCCCCGCCACCCGGCTGCGAGGGATCGGCGCCGCCGTCCGGCTGGAATGGATCGGTACGACCGGCCGGCGGCGTGGCCGCGGCGACGGGCTCGGGCGTCTCCACAGCAGGACGCGGAGGGCGCCCGAACCCCGAGGTGAAGATCGCGTGGATGATGAACGCCGTGACCGCCAACGCCAGCGCCGCGACCGCCGCGCGCCATGCCTGCCCGGTGTTCCGCGCCTCAGGGATCACGAATCGTTGATCCCCCGTTCGGGTCCGTCCATACCGCGCGTTCACTCGACCGCCCGGAGGCCTCGCCCTCCCCAACGCGCGAACCCGTCTCCAGGTTGAGTGGCAAGATAAGCAAATGCCACGGCCCCTAGTCGCGCTTCCCAAAGCACATCTCCATCTGCACTTCACCGGCTCCATGCGGCACACCACGCTGATCGAGCTGGCCAGGGACCAGGGTCTGCATCTGCCCGACGCGCTGGAGGAGGACTGGCCGCCCAAGCTGCGGGCCACCGACGAGCGCGGGTGGTTCAGGTTCCAGCGGCTGTACGACATCGCCAGGTCCGTGCTGACCCGGCCCGAGCACGTCTACCGGCTGCTGCGCGAGACGGCCGAGGACGAGGTGGCGGCCGGGTCGCGGTGGCTGGAGATCCAGGTGGACCCCTCGGGGTACGCGCACCGCTTCGGCGGGCTGACGGCCACGCTGGAGCTGATGCTGGACGCTGTGCGGCAGGCGGCCGAGCACGCCGGGGTCGCCATCGCGGTGGTCGTGGCGGCGAACAGGACCAGGCATCCGCTCGACGCGAACACGCTGGCCAGGCTGGCCATCCAATACGCCGGCCGGGGCGTGGTCGGGTTCGGGCTGTCCAACGACGAGCGCCGGGGCCAGGCCAGGGACTTCGAGCGGGCGTTCAGGATCGCCAAGCGGGGCGGGCTGCTGGCCGTGCCGCACGGGGGCGAGCTGATGGGGCCGCGCAGCATCGCGCAATGCGTGGACGACCTGGGCGCGGACCGGGTCGGGCACGGGGTGCGGGCGGCGGAGGACGAGTGGCTGATGCATCGGCTGGCCGACCGGCAGATCTGCTGCGAGATCTGCCCGACCTCGAACGTGGGGCTCGGGGTGGCCGAGCGGGCCGCCGACGTGCCGGTGCGGCGGCTGTTCGACGCGGGCGTGCCGATCGCGCTGGGAGCCGACGACCCGCTGCTGTTCGGCACGCGACTGCTGCGGCAGTACGAGCTGGCCAGGGACGTCTACGGCTTCAGCGACGCCGAGGTGGCCGAGCTGGCGCGCCAGTCCGTACGCTCGTCGGCCGCCCCGGAGCCCGTGCGCAAGGAGCTGCTCAAGGGCGTGGACGACTGGCTGACGGGCTCATTGGAGTGACGCGGCGATCTTGACGGCCTGCTCCTTGGTCCGGACACCCTCCAGCCGGTAGTTCACTCCGTCCTGCTGCCAGATGAGGGTGGCGGCCGCCTGGCGCAGCGGCACCGGGGTGCCGTCCGCACGCGTGAGGTAGCCGAGCGGGTGCTCCCCCGGGATCCACCACGCCTGGTGCGGGCCGACGTCGACGTAGTCGGGGCCCGGCGGTCCGAGCTGCTTGAAGAAGTACGGGTCCACGGCGCCGTCGAACTGGTCGAACCTGATGCCACCGGGCCAGAACATCGACACCACCCTGCCGTTGTCGGCGACGGTGGTGCTTCGCGGGGCGCCGAGGCGGGACGGTGTCTTGATCTCGAACGTCGCGCCCGGGACCGCGGATGGGGACACGGTGCGCTCGCCCGGCAGGGGGGCGGTGGTGGTGACGGGCG
>NZ_VCJS01000283.1 GCF_005893125.1 Nonomuraea basaltis
AGATGTGGATAAGAGACAGGGCCAGGGGGAGGTGGGTGGGAGTCATCTGGCGATCTCCTTAATGACGAGTTTGCCGGTGAGCTGCCCGTCGATCATGAGCTGGAAGCCCTTGTGGATCTCGTCGAGCGGCAGCGTGCGGTCGATCACCGGGCGCAGGCCCGTGGCGTCCATCAGCTTGAGCAGTGCGACCAGCTCGCTGCGGGTGCACCCGGTCGAGCCGAGGATGCGCTGCTGGAGGTAGAAGATCCGGCCGAGGTCGGCGGGCGGATTCACCCCGCTGGTCGCGCCGGCGATCACGATCGTGCCGCCGGGGCGCAGCGACCTCATCGAGTGCGACCAGGTCGCCTCGCCGACCGTCTCGATGACGACGTCGACGCGCTCGGGCAGCCGCTCTCCGGTGGGGACGGCCAGCCGCGCGCCCCAGGCCATGGCCTGGGTACGTTTGTCCTCGCTGCGGCTGGTGGCATAGACGACGGCGCCCGCGGCGACGGCCAGCTTGATCGCGGCCGAGGCGACGCCACCGCCCGCGCCCTGCACGAGCACCGAGTCACCCGCGGTGATCTTCGCCTGGGTGAACAGCATCCGGTACGCGGTCGTCCAGGCGACGGGCAGGCAGGCCGCCTCGTCGAAGGACAGCCACGACGGCTTGGGGATCAGGTTGCGGGCGGGCACGGTCAGGTACTCGGCGAACGAGCCGTTGTGGCGTTCGGACAGCAGGGCCCGGCCGGGGTCGAGCGTCTCGTCACCCCGGCCGGCGTCCGGGTCGGCGATGACGGGATGGACGATGACCTCGTTGCCGTCCTCGTCGTAGCCGGCGGCGTCGCAGCCGAGGATGATCGGAAGCCGGTCCGGCGGGTGGCCGACGCCGCGCAGCGTCCACAGATCGTGCATGTTCAGCGACGACGAGACGACCCGCACGACCGACCAGCCAGGCGGGGGCTCGGGCTCGGGAACGTCGCCCAGGACGAGCCCGGCCAGCGGGTCGGTCGCGCTCTGGGAGACGGCGGTGGCGGCAAGCATGCCCCAACGCTGTCCGACGACCGCCGCCGTCCGACAGCGCATGTGCCGCCCTACGGCACGAGCGTTGGAACGCGACCGCCGCGTTGCTGTTGTCTGGGCGCATGACCTCGACGATCGAACCCCCCGGCGGGGCCACGGCGTGCCCCCCGCGGGGGGAGCCTGCTCCCCGCGATGGCAGCACGTCTCTTCCGCGGGGGGCCCTGCGGCGCCCCGCCGAGCTGGCGCGGAACATCGACGTCTCCGGGCTCGTCGACAGCGAGGGCGGGCTGGTGGATCGCGTCATCTTCACCGACCAGCAGATCTACCGGCAGGAGCTGCGCCGGATCTTCGCGCCGAGCTGGCTGTTCCTGGCGCACGCCGACCAGTTCCACAAGCCGGGCGACTTCTTCACGACGTACATGGGCGAGGACCCGGTGATCGTCACCCTCGACAGGAACCGGCGGATCCGCGCCTTCCTCAATTCCTGCCGGCACCGCGGCGCCCGCGTCTGCCGCGCGGACCTCGGCACCACCCGCAACTTCACCTGCACCTACCACGGCTGGTCGTACGACCTGGAGGGCAAGCTGGTGAGCGTGCCCAACAAGGCGGGCTACCCCGGCTCGTTCGAGACGGGGGACTGGGGCCTGGTGGAGGTGCCGCACGTCGACAGCCACCGCGGGCTCATCTTCGGCACCTGGAACCCGGAGCCGGTGCCGCTGCGCGAGTCGCTCGGCGACATGGCCTGGTACATGGACGCGATGCTCGACCACGACGAGGAGGGCACCGTCGTCGTGGGCGGCGTGCACAAGTGGGTGCTGGAGGGCAACTGGAAGCTGTCGGCCGAGCAGTTCGCGACCGACTGGTACCACGTCAACATGAGCCACGCCTCGGCGCTCATGGTGCTCTCGCCCACCGGCAAGCGGCCGAAGGACGAGATCGTCCACCGCACCGGCCGCCAGTACGCCGACGCGAACGGGCACGGCGCGGGCTTCCCGGTGCATCCCAAGAACCGCTTCGACGCCAAGACCGTGCACGAGTGGATGGACTACGACGCGCTGCGCGAGCGGCTCGGCGACGCCCGCGTCGAAGGCCCGCTGACGAACGGGCACGCCAACGTCTTCCCGAACTTCTCCTACCTGCCGGTCAACGGCTCCATCCGCGTCTGGCACCCCAAGGGCCCCGACCGGATGGAGGTGTGGGCCTGGACGATCGTGGACAAGTCCATGCCGCACGAGGTCCGCGAGGCGCAGCGCCTGTACAACCTGCGCACCTTCGGCCCCAGCGGGATCTTCGAGCAGGACGACGGCGAGAACTGGAGCGAGGTGCAGGCCATCTCGCACGGCTTCATCACCAGCGGCGTGGCGCTCAACTACCAGATGGGCCTCGGCTCCGAGCGCGAGGACGGCCGCCACCCGGGCAAGACCAGCGAGCTCTACAGCGACGCGGCCGGCCGGGCCTTCTACGCGCGCTGGCGCGAGCTGATGAACACCCCCGCGTGGCACGAGGAGGACCAATGAGCAACGGCATCCGCGTCGCGGCGCTGGACGACATCCCCGAGGGCGAGGGCATCGCCGTCGACAAGGCGATCACCGGCACCGCCGGCGACATCGCGCTGCTGCGCGACACCGACGGCAGCGTGTGGGCGCTCGACGACACCTGCACGCACGAGGACGCCTCGCTGGCCGACGGCTGGGTCGAGGACGGGTACGTCGAGTGCCCGCTGCACTCCAGCAAGTTCTGCCTGAAGAACGGTGAGGTCCAGGGCCTGCCCGCGACCAAGAGCACCTGCCCGCACCGCGTCGAGGTGCGTGACGGCGAGGTCTACCTCTTCCCCGGCCGGCTGCCATGAAAGTGGTCGTCGCCGGTGGCGGCATCGCCGGCGTCAGCACGGTCGCGGCCCTGCGCGCGGGCGGATTCGACGGCGATCTCACGCTGGTCGACGGCGGGGAGTTCCCGTACGACCGCCCGCCGCTGTCGAAGGAGTTCCTGGCCGGGGCCAAGGATCTCAAGCAGCTCGCCCTGCAGTCCGCGCACTGGTACGACGAGCATGGCGTACGACTGATCAGCCAGACCCGCGTCACCGCCCTGCGCCCGGCCGGCGGCGTGGTCGAGCTGGCGGGCGGCCTCCTGCTGCGCGCCGACCGGGTGGTGCTGGCCACCGGCGGCGGCGCGGCGCGACCGCCGATCCCCGGCGGCGACAGCGAACGGGTGCACGTGCTGCGCACCGTGGAGGACGCCGACCGGCTGCGCGCCGCGCTGGCCCCCGGCGCCCGTCTCCTGGTCGTCGGTGCGGGCCTGATCGGCGCCGAGGTCGCCTCGACGGCCCTCGGCCTCGGGTGCGAGGTCGTCCTGGCCGATCCGCTGGCCACGCCGCTGGCCGCCGCGCTCGGCGCCGAGCTGGCCGCCTGGCTGCACGGGCTGCACGCGAGGCGCGGCATCGTGACCCTGAGGGCCGGCGTCGAGTCGTTCGCGGAGACCGCGTCCGGCATCGAGGCCCGCTTCTCCGGCGGGTTCGAGCCGCCGCGGGTGTTCGACGCCGTCGTGCTCGGCGTCGGCATGGTGCCCGAGACCGCTCTCGCCGCGGCGGCCGGGCTGGAGGTCGAGCGCGGCATCGTGGTGGGCCCGGGCCAGATCACCTCGAATCCGGCGGTGCTGGCGGTCGGCGACGCCGCGCGTACCCGCCAGGGGCCTCGGGCCGAGCACTGGGAGGCGGGCCGGCACGACGGCGAGCGGGCCGCGGCCACCCTTCTCGGCACCCGCGCACCGGCGCCGACCGCCCCCTGGTTCTGGACGGACCGGCACGGGCGGCACGTCGAGGCCGTCGGCCACATGGCGGCGGCCGATCAGGTCGTCGTGCGCGGCTCGTTCGACGATCCGGCCTGCTCGGTGTTCGGCCTGCGCGACGGTCTGGTCGTCGCGGCCGCCGCGGTCGACGACCCGAACGCCGTCCGGGCCGCTCGCCGCATGATCGATCGCCGGATGCCGGCCGACGCCGGGCGGTTGTCCGACCCTGGCGTGAACCTGCGCGCGCTGCTGCGCGGGTGACGTGCCGTCCTGTGACACACCCCGTTCCGCCCTGCCCTGGAGAAGGGGCTCTTGAGAAGGGATCGAATGACACCGTGAGCACCGCCACCGAGCAGATCCGGTCGCGTGCGGGCGTGCGCGCGGACCGCGACACCCACTTCGAGGTCGAGCAGTTCTACTACGAGGAGGCCGGCCTCCTCGACGCCGGCCGCTACGCCGACTGGCTCGACCTGCTCGCCGACGACCTCGACTACTGGATGCCGACCCGCACCAACCGGCTGCGCCGCCAGCAGGCGCTGTCCGTGGCCGCGCGGGGCGAGGCCGCCTTCTACGACGAGAGCAAGGAGAGCCTGGCCTGGCGCATCCGCCGGTTCGACTCCGGCATGGCCTGGGCCGAGGACCCGCCCTCGCGCACCCGCCACCTGGTGACGAACGTGATGGTCCGGTACGCCGACCCCGCCGAGCATCCCGGGTTCACCGAGGACGACCTGTTCGTGCGCTCGGCGTTCCTGGTCTACCGCAACCGGCTGGAGCGGGAGGAGAACGTCTTCGCCGGCAGCCGCGCCGACGTGCTGCGACGCACCGGCGACGGCTTCCAGGTGGCCCGGCGGACCATCCTGCTCGACCAGAACATCCTGCTCGCCAAGAACATCTCGACCTTCTTCTGATGGGAATCCCCGTGATCGAACTCAGGCACCACCGGGTGCCGACGACACTCGGTGAGATCGCCGTGGCCGAAACCGGCGAAGGCCCGGTGCTGGTGATGCTGCACGGCGGCGGCCCAGGGGCCTCCGGCGTGAGCAACTACCACCAGAGCCTCCCGGCGCTGGCCGGCCGCTTCCGCGTCGTGCTGCCCGACCAGCCCGGCTTCGGCGGCAGCTACCGCCCCACCGAGGAGGACCTGGAGAAACGGTCGATCACCGAGATCACCGTGGACGCCCTCTTCCAGGCGCTCGACGCCCTCGGCATCGACCGCTTCCATCTGCTGGGCAACAGTCTCGGCGGCGCGGCGGCGATCGCGATGGCGCAGGAGCGTCCCGAACGCGTCGAGCGGCTGGTGCTGATGGCCCCCGGCGGCGGCTGGCTGCCCTCCGGGCCCACCCCGACCGAGGGCCAGAAGGAGATGTTCCGCTACTTCAACGGCGGCGGGCCGAGCGAGAAGAAGATGGCCGCGTTCATCCGCACCATGGTCTTCGACCACCGGCAGTTCGGCGAGGACGTGGTGCGCGCCCGCTACGAGGCCTCTCTCGACGAGAGCCACATCGCGTTCTACCACCGCTACAACGCCGCCTTCGCCCGGCGCGGAGGCATGGACCCGCTGTGGAAGGACCTGCACAAGATCAAGGCGCCCACGCTGCTGCTGTGGGGCCGCGACGACCGCACGATCACCCTCGACGGCGCCCAGCTCATGCTCAAGCAGATCCGCGACGTGCAGCTGCACGTGTTCGGCCGGTGCGGCCACTGGGTGCAGCTGGAGCGGCAGCGCGAGTTCGAGGACCTCGTCACCGGGTTCCTGACATGAGCGGCTGGCTGGACGGATACGTCGCGCTCATCACCGGCGGCGGCTCCGGGATAGGCCGGGCCGTCGCCGAGCGTTTCCTGGCCGAGGGCGCCGCGGTCACCATCCTGGGCCGCGACCGGGAGCAGCTCGACGAGGTCGTGCGCGCGGCGGCCGACCCGTCCCGGATGCACGCGTTCACCGCCGACGTACGCGACTCCGAGCTGCTGCACGCCGCTGTGGCCGAGACCGTCGAGCGCTTCGGCAAGCTCGACACCCTCGTGGCCAACGCCGGCGTGTGGGACTACCAGCGCCAGCTCACCCGCCTCACCGGCAAGGACATCGACGCCGCCTTCGACGAGATCTTCTCCATCAACGTCAAGGGCTATCTCCTCGCGGCCGAGGCGGCCTGGCCGGAGCTGGTGAAGACGCGCGGCAGCATCGTCATGACCCTGTCCAACGCGTCCTTCCACGTCAACGGCGGCGGCCCGCTGTACACGGCCAGCAAGCACGCCTGCCTCGGTCTCATGCGCGAGCTCGCCTACGAACTCGCCCCCAAGGTCCGGGTGAACGGCGTCGCCTGCGGCGGCATGAACACCGACCTGCGCGGGCCGGAGTCGCTGGCGATGGGCGAGCGTTCGATCCGGGTATCCTTCGCTGCGAAGCGGCCCGACGCTCCGCCGCCGCCCATCCCGTTGCACGATTCCAGCACCGACCCCCGCGACTTCACCGCGCCCTACGTCCTGCTCGCCGCCCGCGAGCAAAGCGGCCCGATCACCGGACACGCGATCTCCGCCGACGGCGGCATCGGCGTACGCGGCTTCGCGCGCGCCGCCGGCGGCGACCACCTCTGAGGAGCCGACCGTGACTCACCCACACCCCCCGAACTCCGGCCTCAACGCCGACGTCAACCCCGCCTCCGCGGTCGCCCGCAACGCCCGCTACCACGGTGGTGGCACCGTCATCCGCTACGCGGGCGGCGACCTCACCTACGCTCAGCTCGACGAGAAGGCGGCCCGGCTGGCCACCGTGCTGTCCGGCGGCGGCGGTGGCGGCGTCGCCGACGGCGACAGGGTCGCCTACCTCGGCCTCAACAGCGCTTCGTTCCTGGTGACGATGCTGGCCGCGTTCCGGCTCGGCGCCATCTTCGTCCCGGTCAACTTCCGGCTGGCCGAGCCCGAGCTGCAGAGCGTGCTCGAAAGGAGCGGCGCCGCCACGATCGTCTGCGAGGAGGGGCATCGCGCGAGCCTCGAGAAGGTGCGCGGCACGACCGCGCTCCAGCGGTTCCTCCTGGTGGACGACGACCCGGAGGTGCCCGCCACCGACGGGGCCGAAGGCTGGGAGCCCTGGTCCCGCTTGATCGCGGGGGCCCTGCCGGCCCCTTCCGTGGTCGCGAAGGGCTTCGACGACCCGGCGATCCTGATGTTCACCTCCGGCACCACCGGCCTGCCCAAGGGGGTCGTCCTCACCTACGGCAACGCCTGGTGGAACGCCGTCAACGTGGACACCATGATCGACACCCGCCGCGGCGACGTCACCCATGCCGCCGCCCCGCTCTTCCACATCGGTGCGCTCAACAGCTTCGTGCTGCGGACGATCGTGCGCGGCGGCACCGTGGTCGTGCGACGGTCCTTCGACCCCGTGCGCTTCCTCGACGACCTGGTCACGTACCGGGTCAACTCGATGTTCGCCGTTCCCGCCATGCTGGCCGCCCTCAGCCGCGTGCCCGGCGCCTTCGACGCCGACCTCAGCCATCTGCGCTCGATCGTCGTCGCGGGCGCGCCCGTGCCGCCCTCCCTGATCGAGCTGTACGCGGCCCACGGCATCCTGCTGCAGCAGGCGTGGGGGCTCACCGAGACCGCGCCGTTCGCCACCCACCTGCCCGTCGAGAGCACCCTCAGCAAGATCGGCTCCGCCGGGATCCCGATGCCGTACACGCAGGTCCGCGTCGTCGACTCCCTCACCAACCAGCCGCTGAAGCCCGGCGAGGCCGGGGAGATCGTCGTACGCGGCCCCAACGTCACCCCCGGCTACTGGGAGAACCCCGCGAGCACCGCCACCGCCTTCGACGACGAGGGCTGGTTCCACTCCGGCGACATCGGCTACCTCGACGAGGACGGCTACCTGTTCATCGTCGACCGGCTCAAAGACATGATCATCAGTGGCGGTGAGAACGTCTACCCGGCCGAGGTCGAGCGGGCCCTCGCCGCCATGCCGGGCATCGCCGACGTCGCGATCATCGGAGCCCCGGACGAGGAGTGGGGCGAGGCCGTCGTCGCCGTGGTGTCCCTCGCCGGGGGAACGACGGTCACGCTCGAAGACGTGCGCGAGCACGCCGCCACCCAGCTGGCCAGGTACAAGTTGCCGAGAAAACTGAAGATCGTCCAGAGCGTGCCGAGAAACGCGTCCGGCAAGCTGGACAAGAAGGTCATCCGCCGGCTGATGGACGAGGAGATCTGACATGACCGCGGTGCCGCCCCTTCCCCTCCTCGACCTCGACGCCGACTGGCAGGCCACGGTGCAGGCGTGGACCCGCAGCGCCGGCCGGCTCCACGTGCACGGCGACGGCGTCAACGCCGACGTCCGGGTGGAACGCTGCGCCGCGGGACGCCTGCGCGACAGCTATCCCGTGGGCTCGCACGACATGGAGCTGCGGGTCTGCGGGGAACCGCTGGCCGAGATCCTCCGGACGCTGGCCGACGCCGTGACGAAGGCGGACCCGCAGTGCCGCCGGGTGGTCTACGCCGCCCCGGAAGGCGACCTGGAACGGGTGGCGGCGGCGGAGTCCGCCGGATTCCGCTACGTCGTGGACGTGGATCTGGCCGATGAGCAGCTCAGCCTGCTGGTGGCCGAGCCGGACCGGGTGACGACGACCGACATGGACCTCGGCCACGTACCGGAGACCTGACCTCAGGCGATGGCCCGCCCGGCACCGGGGCTGCGCCGCCGGACGCGCATGAGGTGCTGAGCCGCCGCCGCGCTCACCCGGCGCAGGGCCGGAGCCTGCGCCCGGGTGTCGAAGCGGCCGGTGACCGCCGACACGGACATGGCGGCGACGGCCCTGCCGCCGTGTCCGATGACGGGGACGGCGACGCAGCTGAGCCCTGTCGTCGCCTCCTCGTCGTCGAACGCCACGCCCTCGCCGCGGACCTTGGCGATCTCGGCGGCGAGCCTGGCCGGATCGGTGATGGTCTTCGTCGTGAGCGGCCGCAGCTCCCCGCGGAGCACCTCCTCCAGGGCCTCGTGATCGTAGGCCAGCAGCACCTTCCCCACGGCCGTGCAGTAGGCGGGAACCCGGCCGCCGATGCGTGAGGGCGAGCGCACCTGCCGGTGACCATAGAGCTTGGACAGGTAGACCACGTCCGTGCCGTGCAGGGCCGCCAGGTGCACGGTCTCGTGCGTCTGCTCGTACAGATCGGTCAGGAACGGGATGAGCGTGTCACGGATCTGGTCGTGATCCGGGACGTACACGTGGCGGCCCAGCTCGTGGAGCCGCGCGCCCAGCCGGTACTTCTGCCCGACCTTCTCGACGACACCGTTGCGTTCCAGCATCCCCAGCAGCCGGAACGCCGTGGACTTGCTCAGCCCCGCCCGCCGGGCCAGCTCACTCACGCCGATCCCCGTGCTGGCCTGGCTGCCGAAGGACGTCAGCAGGCTGACCGCCTTCTCGACGGCGGCGCGCTCGTCCCTGCTCTGCGGGGCGTTCTCGATCATGGTGTTGCTCATGTGGGCTCCGGCGACGGCCTATCTTCCCAGGTGACAGCGATGTTACTTATATATGACAGAATGTCCGACAAAGTGCGCGTCCGTCAACATGGACGCTTCGTCAATTAAAAGTGAAAGCCTGGTGTGGGGGTCATGGATCACAACGAGCTGGTGGCGCGGAACGTCCGCAGGCTCCGGCGCGAGCGCGGCTTCTCCATCGGCGAGCTCGCGCGCCGGTCGGGAGTGTCCAAGCAGACCCTGTCCAAGGTCGAGCAGGGCGACGGCAATCCCACGGTGGAGACCCTGTCCGCCCTGTGCAAGGCGCTCGACGTCGCGCTCCGGCAGTTGCTGACCGAATGGGGGAGCGCGGTCTATGTCCAGCGTCTGTCCGATGGGCAGTGGCGGGAGCACGACGGCCGGTCGGAGCGCGTCCTGGACCAGACCTATGGCTCCGGCTACGTGCACACGCTGGTGATGAGGCTGGAGCGCGGAAACCGCAGCGCGCCGGTGCCCGGCCACTCGCTGGGTACGCTGCACCACGTCTACGTGATCAGCGGCAAGCTCCGGACCGGGCCGGTCGAGGAGCAGGTGGAGCTCTCCGCCGGGGATTTCGCCCGCTTCCCCGGTGATGTGCCGCATCAGCACACGTGCATCTCGGACAGCGTCGTCGCCCATGTCGTCACGACGATCCCGCAGGCCCACCAATTCGGCGCCGCCACGAAGTGACCGCACGTCCAGCCGTGTCCGCGGGCGGTCAGTAACTGAAAGGAAACGATCCCTTGGGCACTCACTACTGCGTCGCTGCCACCCCTGACGGGGACAACTCTCAGCAGTGGAGATGCGTCTCCTGCGGTCAGTTGTGGGAGGCACTGCCTTCGCCTCCCGTGGAGAGCGCCGAGACGAAGGGGCGAGCAGGCAAGCGGCTGGCCCGTACAGCGGCGGCGTTCACGGTCGCAGTTCTGCTGCTCGGAGTCCTAGTGGCATCACCGGTGATCTTAATCCCGGTCCTGGCCATGGCGGTGTTGGCCTGGTGGTGGCGATCCCGCCGCACGTGATACAGCTCGCGGAAGGCTCTCATCGAGTACGTCGAGGGTTCCCTGTGAAGGCGGTCAGCGACAAGAGGTCAATCGCGCGCGGTCAGCCGGAACCAGACCGATCCGCCGGTCTCGTCGTGCTGGAATCCCCATTCTTCGGCGAGCATGTCCACCAGCCACAGGCCCCGGCCACCGTCGTCATCGAGGCTGGGAGCGCGTACGGCAGGCGCAGTGGTGGAGGAGCCGGCGTCGGTCACCTCCACCTGGACGGTCGTGCCCATGCGGGCGATCTGGACCGTCACCTGGCATGCGGCGGTGTGGCCGGAGTCGGAGTGGGTGATGGCATTCGTCGAAATGCGGCGGCTACGGGAGGCCGCGGAGTTGTCGCAGGCAGCGGTGGCGTCCCGGCTCGGATGCACGCAGACGCAAGTGAGCAGACTGGAGAAGGCGACCCGTACGCCGTCGCGGTCCGACGCCGAGCGGCTGGACCTGCTCTTCGGTACGTCCGCGGGCGTCTCCTTCACCCGGATCTACCAGAGCATCGTCGCCCAGCCAGGTAACCCCGTCTGGTTCCGGAGTTGGGCCGAGGAGATCGAGCCGACCCTTGTCGTGCTTCGCTCGTGGGATCCCCTGCTCATCCCCGGTCTTCTCCAGACCGAGGCATATGCCCGTCACATCTTCAGCATGGAACCCCGAGCCACCCCCGACGAGGTGGAGGAGCGAGTCGACGCCCGGATGCGGCGGCAGCGTATCCTCGACCGAGGCAAGCCGCCTCTGGTCTCTGTGCTGTTCGACGCCGGCGTGTTGCATCGCCGGGTCGGTGGGCCGGAAGTGATGCGCGGACAGCTTGATCGCCTGTTGGAGGTCGCGGCGCATCCATCTGTCTTCATCCAGGTTGTCGACCCAGGTTGCCTCCCCGGTCTGGCGGGTCCCTTCATGATCGCCGAACTCCCGAATGGGCAACCCGATGTGATCAGCTCGGATGCGCCGGCTCAGGCGCAGATCACCGCCGACCTCGACGTTGTGACCTCGATTTGGGAGCGCTATGAGGCCATACGACTATGGGCCTATCCTGAGCGCATATCCCTCAGGATGATCGAGGAAGCGAGATGCGAATGGACCTGAGCCGCGCCGTATGGCGGAAGTCATCGCGGTCTTCGGGCAACGGCGGCCAGTGTGTAGAGGTCGCAATAAACCTTCCCGGGGTGGTGGCCGTTCGAGACAGCAAGGACCCGGACGGCCCCAAGCTGCTCTTCACCCCCACCGAGTGGAAGATGTTCATCAAGGGCGTCAAGGACGGCGAGTTCGGCTGACTCGAACTCGGGGCACGCGCCGACAGTTGCGCTGATAGGGGCAAGACACATAACGGCCTCGGGCGAATCGCCGGGGCCGTGTGGCCGGTCGAACAGACCGTTCCTCCCGCCGGCTGCCGCGAACATTAATGCCGCACTGCGCACCGAGCACCTGGCCGATCCTCGGCGCCCGGGTGCTCGCAGAGTTCGGCGACGACCCGCAGCGGTACGCCACCGCCAAAGCCCGTAAGAACTACGCCGGCACCAGCCCGATCACCCGCGCGTCCGGCAAGAAGAAGGTCGCCCTGGCCCGGTTCATCCACAACGACCGGCTCGTCGACGCCCTGCTCACCCAAGCCGCCACCGCGATCCGCGTATCGCCCGGCGCCCGCGTCTACTACGACAAGAAACGCGCCCGCGACGCCGAATACAACGCCGCCCTGCGCCAGGTCGCCAACCGGCTGGTGGGCATCCTGCACGGCTGCCTCAAGACCGGCACGCTCTACGACGAAGCAACCGCTTGGTCGCATCACGCCGAGTCGCTTGCTACTTGACACCTAAGCTCCTGGGATGTCATTCAGCCATCACCTGCGGCCAGTGTTGAGGCAAGTCGTTCGAGCAGGCTGGCAAGCTGAGTTTGCTCGTCCCCGCTGAGTTCGGCGAGGAGCCGACGCTGGTTGTCCAGGTGGACGGCGATGAGCTCGTCGGTCAGTTCGACGCCCTCGGCGGTGAGGGTGATGAGACGTCCGCGCGAATCGGTCTCGGCGATGGACCTGCTGACCAGGCCACGGGCTTCGAGCCGGTCGACCCGCTTGGTGATCGCGCCGGTGGTGACCAGGACGGTGCGGCTGAGCTCGCCCGCGGAGAGCCTGTAGGGCTCACCGGCACGTCGGAGCGCCGCGAGCACGTCGAAGTCGCCGTTGCCCAAGTCTGCGGCGGCGAACGGAGGGCGCAGCCGCTGGTCGAGCGCGTCGGTGAGCCGGAAGAGCCGGCCGATGACGAGCATCGGGGTCGCATCCAGATCGGGCCGCTCGTGTTTCCACTGTTCGACGATGGTGGCGATGGCGTCGGGCTGCATGGCTTCCACTATATCTTCCACGGAAGATATAATGCCTTCCGTGGAAGATATTATTGCCCCTCAAGCCGCCGTGACGGTCGTCTGCTACTTCGACCCCACCTGCCCCTTCGTCTGGGTCACCTCCCGATGGCTGCTCGAAGTCGAACGGCTTCAGCCGATCGACCTGCGCTTCCGGATCATGAGCCTTTCCGTGCTCAATGAGCACCGCGAACTCGAGCCTTGGTACCGCGAGTTCAATGACCGCGCCTGGGGCCCGGCCCGGATATGCGCGGCCGCCGAAACCTTCCACGGCAATGCCATCCTGCGCGACCTCTACACCGCGCTCGGCAGCCGCATCCACATGGCGCGCAACAAGGACTATGACGCGGTCATCAGCGAGTCCCTCGACGAGGTGGGGCTGCCCGCGTCCCTGGCCAAGGCTGCTCACACCGACGAGTTCGACGCGGCCCTGCGCGCCAGCCATCAAGCCGGACAGGAAGCGGTCGGCGAAGATGCCGGCACCCCGGTCGTCGCCGTGGATGGCGCAGCCTTCTTCGGCCCCGTCCTCACCTCCGTCCCGAAAGACGAGGAGGCGATCCGACTGTTCCAGGCCGTGAGGACCCTGGCCGGAATGGGCACGTTCGCCGAGCTGAAGCGGGGACGCGGTACGCTCAACTTCCGCTGAACCCGCCAGCTTGGCGTTCGTGTGACAGCGGCGCTACCCGCCGCCGACGTGCCGCCGCCCATCGCGCACGACCGTGACCGGAGTGGTGCGCCGGACCGGCGACTGGTGAATCACCGGCTCAGGACACCGGCAGGGCCGCGGGCGAGGAGGACGGCGAGGGTCGCCAGCAGCAGCCAGGCCGAGGTCAGGGCGATCAGCCAGGTCCAGCCCGCGTGGCCGTACACGACGCTGCCCGCCGTGCCGCCCGCGCCGCTGCCCAGGTAGAAGCAGAGGGTGTAGAGGCCCGCGACCCGGCCGCGGGCCTGCGGGGACGCCTGCGCGGCGACCCAGGCGTTGGCGATCGCGTGCGCCGCGAAGAACCCCGCTGTCAGGACGGCGAAGCCGAGCGCGATCACGGGCAGCGACGGGTGGAGGGTGAGCACGGAGCCCGCCACGGTGACGATCAGGGACGTGACCAGCGCGGCCGTACGCCCCAGACGGGTCGTCAGCCGACCGGCGGCGGCCGAGGAGGCGGTGCCCATGGCGTAGGAGAGGAAGACCAGGGAGGCGGCGGCCGGGGCGAGGGAGAGGGGCGGCGCGGCGAGGCGGAAGCCGGCGGCGTTGTAGAGCGCGACGAACGCGCCCGCGGCCAGCGCGGCAACGGCACACGGAACGAGCACCCCCACGCCGATACGGGACCGCCCACCACGCGCCACGCCGGACGCGGGCCCTTCGGCTCGCGCCGCATCGGGAACCGGGCGCCCGGCGGGTGCCATGCCGGACGGGGGTCCTCCGGCTGGGGACTTCTCGCGGGGGAGGGTCAGCGCCGCGAACAACGCGCATCCGAGGGACACCGCCGCGACCACGGCCAGTGATCCGCGCCACCCCAGCGGCTCGGCGGCGAATCCGGTGCCGAGCCGTCCCAGCATCCCGCCGACCGAGTTCCCCGCGATCATCGCGCCCACCGCCCCGGCCAGCCTGCCGGTCCCGACCAGATCGGCCAGGTACGCCGCCGCGACCCCCGCGAAACCGGCGACCGCCACCCCCTGCAC
>NZ_VCJS01000284.1 GCF_005893125.1 Nonomuraea basaltis
CGCCACCACCCGCGACATCACCTGGTGGCACATCGCCCGCACCACCCCCCACATCCGGTCAACCGTCCTGCTCGTATTCGGGATCGCGTTCGGGCTCGTCGGGATCGCGTTCGGGATTTGGTTCGGGGCCACGCGCACGATCGCGTTCGGGCTCGCGATGGGGCTCGTGATCACGTTCGGGCTCGCGAGCTGGCTTGTGCTCGTGTTCGGGCCCTGGGAAGGGCTTGTGGCCGGGATCACGATCGGGCTCGTGTTCGGGCTCGGGGCCGGGTTCGTGATGGGCAACCATCATGCGTGGCTGGTCTGCACCATCGCGGTGGCCCGGCTGGCCCTCCAACGTCGGCTTCCCTGGCGGGTCATGGACTTCCTTGACGACGCCCACCGCCTGGGGCTGCTGCGTGCCGTCGGCCCGGTCTACCAGTTCCGCCACGCGACCCTGCACGACCACCTCGCCGCCAACGACAAGTCTGGCGGAGCCTCGTAGTCACTGGTACTGACCGGCAGCTGTTGAGCCTTTCCAGGTGCTTCCCCGGACAACTCACTGGAGGAACGCTCCTCACACCGAGGGATGGCGGGAGCACCTCCGTCTCGTCCTTGCCCCTCATCCGGCCGGGCACCGCCGGACATCTGGACGTCGGGAAGACAGCATTAAGAACTTCAACACGCAGACTTGACGGGGAACGGCAAGAACTCCCGACCGTCCCCATGATCGCGTTCGCGGTGCCCTCGCTGCGATACCGCGCCGGCGCGCCCGGCCTGCGTGACCGCGCCGGCATCGGCTCGTCCGCCAGCCACCGCATCATCGCCATCAGCTGCGCCAGGCTCGGGCTCGACCAGTCCACGCCGTGGCCCAGGCAGTACGACAAGTACAAAGCGATCCGGCCCGCGTACGTCATCTCGGTGTTGAACGCCCGGCCCGCCGCGCGCAGCCCCGCCAGGTACGCGCACGCCTCGACATGCAACCGAGGCGGCCGAGCAGCGTGCCGTCCGGGCCGATGAGGATCGCGGTGTTGAAGCTCAGGCCGTCGGCGCCCGGGCTGCGTTCGAAGAGCGAGGCGTGCACGTGGATTCCGGTCTCGACGGCGGCGTCGCGGGCGAACGAGCGGGTCGGGCCGGTCTCGAGGTCCTCGGCGGTGGCGGTGGCGTCTCCGGTGGGCCGGGTGTCGGCCAGGTCGCGGGAGGAGAGCGAAGCCAACCGGGCCTGTCCGGTGGTGAAAGTCGGAGGCAGGCCCATCAGGCGTGACTCCAGCCGTGACGTCCCTGGGAGATCCATGTATCAAACTCAACCAGTCAACCTAATGGAGGGGATGGGTTTAATGCATTGAGGTGGATTCCCCGAGCAGTGCTGTCCGCCGACGACCTCGACCGGCTGGAGGCAGCTGGCCCCCGGGCGGCCTGGTCGGGTGATCGGCAGTCGTTCGCGGCGCACCGTACCGTCCGGGCCTTGTCATGACGCGGGCGATCCGTACCGGACAAGTCGGTGTCGCCACCGGCGACGGACGTATCCTCGGCAGGCAGTTCTTCGACCTCATCCCGAAGCCACGCTGCGCGAGCCCTACCGATCAACTCCGCAGGCAGGCGAACCGTCACGGGCTGCAGTTGTTCCTTCAACTGGCCTGTCTCCGCCAGGCGGCGGCTGTCAATCCGGAATCGCTCCTCTGCCGTGGACCCGTCCATGCGGACCTCTTCTCAGGCAGGGGCCTGCAACCGCCGCATGCAGTCGAGTAGTGCCTCGTGGACCTGTCGGCGATGGTAGCCGCGGATAACGACGTTGAACTCGGTGGCGCGGATGACATCTGGAGTGACCCGTTCGAGTTCGTCGGCGGTGCCGTCGAAGGTCTTCTGGATCCGGTTGAACAGCTCGTTCACAGGGTGGCGGTCGTAGCCGCGCATAACCACGTCGAACTCATACCTTTGCGACGGTTCTTCGAAGAACTCGCTCAGCCCTTGTTCCACTGGTTCATCCATGAGGCCGAGGTTGCCAGGTGTCGGCGCACTCCTCAATAGATCACATCGAAGATGGAGTTGTGCTTCATGACGACCTACTCCACGTAGGGAGCCCAACGCCGTCCCGACACGATCTCCCTCGCGGTGATCGTGACGGATCTGAGAGTGGAAACGACCGCGTGCTGAGGCGAGCAGGTAGACGGGTGGGCCGATTTGGACATGATCGTTTCCCGGCGATCCAGGAAGGCCGAGAGCTGTTACGGTGCTCACCGTGGCGCACCCGGAAGCTCTGCTCGACCTCATCCACCGCACTCCAGCGGCCGTCGAGCTGCTGGCCTGGCCGTTCGACTTCGACATCTCCCGCACCGATCACGTCGAGGCAGTGAAGCTGGAGTCCGGTGATGCGCTTGAGGCGGTCGCCGGTGACGGCGCGGGCGGGACGTTCTTCCTGTGCGGGGACACGGCCGGGCAACGGCCCGTGCTGTATGCCGACTCCGAAGGACAGGCGGGACTGATCGGCCGCGATCTGACCGCCGCGATCCAGCTGATCGTGAGGGCCCCGTACTGGAGAGACTGTCTCGGACGCGTGTCCGGTGGTCTCGAGGCGATGCGATCAGTGGTCCCGGAGTTGGAACGAGAGTACGCCGACAACGGCGTCGATCTTGATGCGTGCCGTGCCTCGCTGGCCGGTTTGCTCACGCTGCGTCTTCCACCTGCAACGGACATGCTGGCCGGTCTCCTGGAGACGGTGACGCTTCCCGGCTTCGTCCTGCTCAACGAATGGGGCGATGCCTATGAACCGATCAGCGGATGAGCTGTTGGACTTCCAGCAGTCGGTAAATGCGGCAGCCGGATGGCGAGCGCTGGGCAAGGGACTCGCCGTGATGAGATAGAGATCATCATCCGTGATGATCGGCGCATGAAACGCATGAGCGTCGCGCTGGTGGTGGCCGGCCTGCTGAGCGTCACGATTCCCGGCGGCGCCGTGCACGCGGCTCCCGAATCGAAGTCTCTCGACTCCGTCGTCAAAGCGATCAAGAAGCAGTTCGCGAAGAAAAGCAGCGTGCGCTTCTCCGTCAAGCGACGCGGCGGGCCCCCGGCCACCTGGGACATGGAGGCGTCCGGTGCGTACCGCTTCAGGGCTTCAGGCGTGTACGCCGCCGACACCACGGAGATCACCCAGGAGCCAGAAGGAACAGGCCGGTCCCGGGGAATCAGCATCGGCCGGGAGTTCTACTCACAGGCCTACGTGCGGTCCAAGGACGGCAAGTACGTCTGGAAGTTGCCGGCGACGGTGGGGAAATGGAGCTACGGGCGGAACTTCGCCGGGGTCATCTGGGGAGAGGACCTGATCAACGGGATCAACCCGGGCTTCCTCAAGCTGGGCGCCTCTCACGGTGCGACCAGCGCCGACGGCGGAACCTTCGAGGGAGTGAAGATGACCCTCCACAGCGGCACGGTGACGGTTCCCGAGCTGGGTGAGAGGCAGGCCGGGATGACCTTCGGGACCGAGGAGGATGGCACATGGGGCGGGCCGATCACCTGGAAACTCTGGGTGGGCCCGGACAACCTGCCGAGACGTTTCCACGCCATCATGAGGTTCACCCGGAAGCGCGGTGGCGGTAAGACCGAGACCATGACGATGAACATCATCTATCGAGGATGGGGAACCCCCGTCAGGATCACCGCCCCGCCCAAGCACCTCATCACCGACGAATGGTGATCGGCGATCTCTTGTCCGGCCCTTGTCCGCCGCCGGGCGAGGACCTCCCGATGGCGGATATCGACGACACCACCGGCAACAGCGGAAGACCCCCGCCCGGCCGGCACTGAACAGATCGTTACTCTGGCCCGTCCCGGCACACCCCCACAAGTCGGCGCGAGCACGTCCACCAACCGGTTCGCCCTGCCCTCAACGCGACCGGACGCCGAAGGTCGAAGACCTCAACCTCGCCTTCCGCCGCGCCCGCGTGGTCGCCAAGAGTAGCGCCATCGTGTTCGTCGTTGCCGCCGTCCAGCAACACCGGTTCCCGCAGGGGCGGTACGTCCGCACCCTGCGGGAACCGGTCACCTGTCAGGTGTTGTTACCGCAAGAGGTGACCCATTTGTGAGACGCGACGTTGTCGTGAACCTTCTCACCACGGCCGTCTGTGTCACCGTTGCGGATCCAGTTGAAAACGTACTTCGCTCCCGTGGATCCGCGGAGGTTCCAGCGAGTTCCGTATCCGATGCACGCGTACGCGCCATTCCAATTTGAACCCCAGTAGAGATTGACGTGGTCGCGGCCTCCGGGGACGCCGTCGTTGAAGACCTCGTCGACCTTGTTCCTGCAGTTGTCCGGCCACCGGGTGGAATTTCCCTCCCAGGCGCAGTCGCTTTCGCCGTCCACGATGGCGTGGATGTTGCCGGACGGCTTCCGCTCGTCCGCGTGGGCCGTGCCGGGCATTGTCACCACCGCGGCGGAGGCGAGAAGGGCGAGACCGGCGCCGATGAGAGTTTTTCGGATGCTGCTCATTGTTTCCTTTCTGGAGCGTGGTTGTGTTTCCCCGCGACCGGGGTTCCGGTGCGGTGGTCCAGGACAGGGCGCGGGGTCAGCTTTTGCCGACGATCAGGCGCGCCTGCGGCAGGGCGGCCTGTTGAAGCCGCCCGAGTGTGTCAAAGAAGGGCCGATATCTTTCGCGAACGACGGCCGCGTAGTGGATATCCCGTTCGCGTGCCGTCTTCGCGAGCCCGGACGAATGGGCGCACTCGGCTTCGGCCACGGCCGCGCGCCGCTCTTCCGCCCCGGTGTACGGCCCCTCAGTGGCGAGCCGTTCCCTTCGGAGTGCGAGGGGATCGGGCGTCGTAAATCCCCGCGCGCGCATACATCGGCTCCAATGCGCGATCCTCTGTCGAAAGGCGGCGTCCGCCGTCACCAGCGACATCCGCATGCCGCTGAGGCTGGAGGTCACCTGCTTGGCGCCGAACCACGCTTCGGCATCGTGGTAGAGCTGCCGCCACGCCTCCGCCACGCAGCCGCGGTCGCTGTGGGTCATCGAACCGATCAGCGGGTGCGTGACCTCAAGCCCTTCCGGCCGTTCTCCGATGAGCGAGATCTTGGCCGCCCTCAGCCGGTCCTCGGGGAGTGCTCGGTAGTACAGGGCGCGAGGGCTGAAGCGGTCTTCCCAGTCGAGCGCCCGCTCGATGTCGCGGCCATATCCATGGGCCTTCGCCCATTTCACGTCGTCGACCACGTACGGAAACTCCCGATAGTCCAGGACCGGGTCCAGCGGCTTCGGCCAGTAACGGAACCCTTTCTGCGCCATGCAGTCCCGGACGAGGATTTCCTCGGCTCGATGGAGCAGATCGGATTCGGCGCTCGTCGTCTCGCGGACGGTCTCGTCATGCGACGCCGGGGTGACCTGAACGCTCGGCCATAAGACTGTCGCCACGACCACCGCCACGGGCGCGGCCGGCCACCATTTCCGGAGGCGCCGGGCCGCCATCGGCCGGATCACGTGGCCTTCCAGGAAATCCTCGGCACGTTCCCTCCCCATTGTCGACACGTGATCGACGCGGGCCCCGTTCGATCTATGTGCCGCGTCGTGACCTCAGCTTCGGCGGCCCGGAAGTTGTCTGACAGCCCCCTTTCACCGCTCCAGACAAACCGGTGCCGTGTCCGGTGTCGCCGGTTCAGCAGGCCCTTCACCTGCACAGCAGGAAATTCCGTACTTCGGGACGTCCGTATGCCGCCGTCTGATCACTCTCTATTCGTGCGAGGCTGATCGGCGGAACGGGGGAAACGTTGGGGCGGCGTGAGCGACCACTGGATCCGAACGGCGGGCCCGTCGCCCGCTTCGCCTTCGAATTGCGGAAGTTGCGGCAGGAGGCGGGCGGCCCCACGTACCGGGGGATGGCCGCTCGGGCGCACTACTCGCCTGCGACGCTGGCCCAGGCGGCGGCCGGGGACCGGCTGCCGTCGCTCCCCGTCGCCCTGGCCTATGTCGAGGCCTGTGGCGGGGACACTGCGGCATGGCGTACGCGGTGGCACGAGGTGAGCAGGGAGGTCCTGGAGGAGGCGGCCGCAGCGGACGACTCGCAGGCGCCGTACCTCGGGTTGGCCCGGTTCGAAACCGAAGATCACGAGCGCTTCTTCGGGCGTGCGGCGCTCGTCGAGCGGCTGGCCGGGCTGGTGCACGCGCACCGCGTGGTCATGCTGGTGGGTCCGTCCGGCAGTGGCAAGTCGTCGCTGCTGCGCGCCGGGCTGGTACCGCATTTGCGGCAGGCGGGGCGTTCCGGCGAGCGGCCTGCTTCGATCCGGGTGCTGACGCCGGGCGCTCAGCCTGCGGGCACGTACGCGGAGTGGTCCGACGGTGTGATCATCGTGGACCAGTTCGAGGAGGTCTTCGCCCTCTGCGATGACGCGGCGCGGCGCCGCGACTTCATCGACGCGCTGCTGGCCGCCGGGGCGGCCGAGGGCGGTTCGCGGGTCGTCATCGCCGTACGGGCCGATTTCTTCGGCCGCTGCGCCGAGCACCGGGAACTGACCGAGGCAGTACGCGATGCCACCCTGCTGATGAGTCCGATGAGCCCCGCGGAACTGCGTGAGGCGATCATCGGTCCGGCCGCCGGGGCGGGTCTGGTCGTGGAACGCGAGCTCACCGCCAGGATCATCGGCGAGGTCGAGGACGAGCCCGGTGCCCTGCCGCTGATGTCCCACGCCTTGCTGGAGACCTGGCGCCGGCGGCACGGCCGGGTCCTGACCACGGCCGCCTACGAAGCCGCGGGCGGTATCCACACGTCGATCGCGCGTACGTCCGAGGACCTCTATACCGCCTTGTCCCCGGCGCAGCAGAAGCGGCTGCGCCACTTGCTGCTGCGCCTGGTCAACCCCGGCCACGGAGCGCAGGACACCCGCCGCCCGGTCGACCGGGGCGAACTGCTCACCGGCGACGACGACACCGAGTTGCTGCTGGAGCGGCTGGCCCACGCCCGTTTGATCACCCTTGACGAGGGCCGCGTCGACCTGGCGCACGAGGCGCTTCTGACGGCCTGGCCGCGGTTTCGCGGCTGGATCGGGGAGGAGCGCGAGCGCATGCGCGTCCAGCGCCGGCTCACCGAGGCCGCCCACGCCTGGCAAGACCATGACCGCGACGCGGGCAGCCTGTATCGCGGCGTGCGACTGAGCACCGCCTGCGAGCAGTTTGCGTCTTTCGACGGCCTGACCCCCTTGGAACGGGAGTTCCTCACCGCCGGCATCGCCGCCCGGGACCGCGAACGACGCCATCGCCGCCGCCGCACCGTGGCGATCTCGACGCTTCTCGTCCTGACGCTGGTCGCGGCCCTGCTGGCCTGGCAGCAGGGCGAAACCAGCCGGATCCGGCAGCGCGAGGCCGAGGCCCGCCGCGCCGCCGGGGTGGCGGCGAGCCTGCGCGACTCGGACCCGGTCACGGCGATGCGACTCAGCGTGGCGGCGTGGCGCCTGGCCGACCTGCCGGAAACCCGCTCGGCCCTGCTGGCGGCGGCCCATCAACGTCTGCAGGACGTCTTCATCGCCCCGGACGGCGATCCGGAAACGATGCGTCATCTCAGCATGGACGGCCGAAGCCTGGTCAGCATCGGCGCCGATCAGGTCACCACCTGGGACCTGCAGACCCATCGCCGGACGGCGTCCCTGCCCGGCGTGGGGTCAGAGGCTGTGGGGGTGCGCAACGGGGACGCCTGGAAACTGCCGACGCGGGGGCGAGACGGTGAGGTGACGCTGTGGGACCTGTCCACGGGCAGACGCGACGAGAGGGTCCTGGGTCGGGCGAATGGTGGCGTGGAGATGGGGGTGAGCGGGCGGAGCGTCATCGGCTACGAAACAGCTGGTTCCCGGTATCTGATCCGGGTGTGGGGCATCGGCAGCCACAGAGAGCTCCTGGAGGTCGCCACCCCGCGCCGCACCTCTGCTCAGTCCACCACGGTGACATGGGATGTCGGGTCGGCGTTCCTGCGCTGGGGAAGGAACGGGCGCCGCATACCGAATCCCGATTCTCCGGACGCGACACTCAGTCCGGACGACCGTCTCATGGCCGTATGCCTGCCGGGAGAACGGTTGCAGCTCTGGAACGTCGCGACGGGTCGCCGGATCGACGTGCCATGGGCGCCGCGCGTCACCCGGCGACAGTGCCAATCCGAGCACGTGAGTTTCACTCCCGACAGCCGTCGCCTGACCGTCATCACCGACGAGAAGATCCGCATGTGGGAGATAGCCTCGGGCGATGAGCTGACGGGGTTCAGCCGGCGAAACATCCAGGAGATCGGCTTCAGCGCCGATGGCGCCTTCCTCGTCGCCTCCGATGGGGTCGCCATCATCATGTGGCGTGTCACGCACCCTGATTTACCCGTCTTCCGTCACGATCTCTCCGGCGAGCCGGCCTTCGACCTTCGAGTGGACCCACGCGCCAATTGGATCCGCTATCTCGGAGGCTCCGGCCTCTCATGGCCGATGACGGTCCGCACCATCAGCCTCGGCCGGGCGGTCACCTCCGAATGGAAGGGGGCAGCGGCCTCCACAGTGGCCTTCAGCCCTGACGGGACCACGCTCGCACTCGGCTACCCGATGGAGAAGCCGGATGCCGTCCGCTTCCGGCTGCACGATCGGCGGTCCGGGCGGCGTACCGCTGACCTGCCGGAGATGGATTGCCCAGGGCCGAACCACGGGACACCGGCCTGCTCGGCGCACGTGGCCTTCAGCTCTGATGGACGGACGCTGGCCTTCGGCCGTTCCACGGGGAGAAAGTCCTCGCCGACGCGTATGTCCTTGTGGGACGTAGCCCGCCGGCGTACGACGGACACGCTCGTGCTCGATCAGTCGGCGATGCGGACTGTCGGGGCGCTCGGCTTCGCTCCAGGGGACACGTCGGTGCTGATCGCCTCGTCGACCCTCAATACGGGTTCGTTGAGCGTCTGGGACTTGCGCCAGAAGGCCGTCACGAAGACGCTGGCCGGTGTTTTCGCAAGTGAACTCGCGATCCGCCCTGACCAACGACTCATGGTCACCTCCCAAGGCGATGTGGTCGAGCTGCCATCGGTGACGAAGGCTCCCGGGCAGCCCAGCCTGGGCCGGGCCAGCGCGCTGGCCTTCAGCCCCGACGGCCGCCACCTGGCCGCGGGCGACCACACCGGCCGCACCGTCCTGTGGGACGCCCGCGTCGAACGGCGCCTCGGCGTGCTGGCCGCACAGGTCACGGCGAGCTCGGACCCGCTCAACGCGACCTCGGCGCTGGCCTTCTCCCCCGACGGCGGCGTTCTCGCGGCCGGGGGCGCGGACGGCTCAGTGCAACTGTGGGATGTCGCCTCACATCAGCCGATCGGACCGGCGTGGCCGACGACGGGCGACGTCATCCTCGCCCTGGCCTTCAGCCCCGACGGCAGGAGCCTGTACACGGCAGGAGAGCACGTCCCCGTCCAGAAGTACGATCTCGCCCCCGACGCCCTCGAGACCGCCGTCTGCCGGCGGGCCGGCAGGGGGCTGACGGATGCGGAGTGGCGTACGTACTTCCCGAATGACCTCTACCACCAGACCTGCTCGTCGCGAACCGGATCGTGAACCCGGCGGCGTGGGCCCCGGACCAGTGAACCGGTTTGTCTGGAGTGATGTCAGAGGGCTACCAGACAATCCTCCGCCTGCGGAAACTGGGGTCCGCAGCCGGGATCCGCACCCGGACCACGGATGGTGCCGGCTCCCGGACATCTCGATTCAGGAGGTCCATTGCGAACATCACCAAGTGCCGCACTGACGGCGGCGGCCATCATGGCCGGCGCCCTGGAGTCACCGGCCATTGCCGATGACGACGCTGCGCTGCTAAGGAGAGAGCGATTCGATACAGCATGAAACGGGCTGTGACGCGCGCCGCCGCCGGCGTGACCGTCACCGTGGCGACGCTGGCGGTGCTGACCGGTCCCGCGGCCGCCGAAGCCAGCCCGAGCGGCTGCCCGAAGGGCAACTTCTGCCTATGGTATGAGGGGCAGGACAAGCCGTTCTGGTCCGAGCCCGGCGACATGAGGGAACCCGTCGGAACGTGGCGGCCGGATCTGCACATCTGGGCGTTCAACAACGGCCGGCCGCAGCCGGGCTGGGATCACGTGCGAGTGTACTGGCACTACAAGTATTTCGACGGGCGTGACACCGGGGACGAGCACCTGAACGTCACCTGCTTTCACTACAACCCCGGCCCCGGGAGGTACAAGGGCGCGATCGGCGGCAACTCTCCCGACAAGGTCACGCATATCCATAAGGCCGTTTGGGGCCCTGAGTGCTGAGGCACTGATCCTTCCCCGGAGTCGACGCCTCGGATCCCGTCGCGCCGTCACCCGAGAGGCGCGGCGTCGCGATTGCGGCACGGAGTTCCGTCCGGGTCACCGGTCCGGGTCACGCGGACCGGTGGCTTCGGGCTCCGCTTCGCCGTTGCGTTCGGACGCAGCGGCCGTGTCACGGGGTGACGAAGAGGGTTTCCACTTCGTCGGTTGCCGCGAGGTGGTGGCGGCGGCTCGGCAGCATCGCGGTCGGGTGGGAGATGCTCCAGGCCGCGCTCGCGCAACTCTTTGATGCGGGCGGCGGTCCGGCCTTTGATGACGGTGGACATGGCCTGATCGTCGGGGGTCACGCGCTGGATGATTCCATCGCGGCGTCCGAGGCTGATGCACTGGATGGTGTAGCCGATCGTGGTCTCGGGAACCTTGCGACCGGTCAAGCGCGCGGCGAGGGCGTCGGCGGCCAGCCACGCCATCGGGATTCCCGAGGCGCAGGACATCGCAGTGGTTTACCGCCCGCTCCTTCGGCGATCGCGGCGTCGCCGACGGCGTACACATCGGGGTGCGAGACCGAGCGCATGGTGCCGTCGACGACGATCCGCCCGGTATCGGACACCTCCAGGGTGGTGGCGGCCGCGATCGGGTGCACGGTGAAACCCGCGGTCCACACGGTCACCTGGGCAGGGATCTGCCCGGCTGCACCGGTGACCGCGCCGTTCGCTTCGACGCGCGTGATGTCGGCATGCTCGTGGACCGTGGTGTCGGGCCTGTTCTCCTATCGCGCGATGTGTGACCCGTGCGCGGTCGACCCGGTGCCGCGTAGTGTCCCGGCCCGCCGTGCCGCGGCCGGGGAGCGGTCGGGCCTGGCAGAACACCCGGTGGATGGCGCCATGGCGGCCAGAGCACGAGCCGCACTCCAGAGAGCGAACCATGAGTAGGGCTACTCATGTCCCGGCGGTGGGCCTGCGGGACAGGATGCGATCACGGGGGCCGGGAGTGCCCGCCCGCGCTCCGTCCTTTGTTCTCTCCAGGAAAAAGAACATGCTCACACGTTCCTGCAGGCTCGCGGCGATGGCAGCATCGGGGTGCCTGGCGTGGTCGCTGCTCGGGGTCACGGGAGCCGGCGCCGGGACCGCGTTCGCCCCCGACATCTGCGCCGGCGGGTACGTCTGGCGCGGCGCGTGACCCAGCGACCACGTATGCGTGGACCCGTCCGTACGCGACCGGACGCGGTCGGAGAACGCGTCAGGAGTCTGGCACGCGTGCACGACCGGGTTCGTCTGGCGGGAGGCGTACCCCGGCGACTGCAGAGGCAGGTGCCTCGCGAGGTGTCGTCAGTGGCAGGTCTTCTGATAGGCCAGTTCTGGGATGTGTTCTCGCCATTCGGCAGGGGACAGGCCGCCGTCACGGCGGCAGATCACCGCAGTAGCGGTGCCCGAATCGACGGTGATCTCACGTAAGGCCCCGTCGGCGGATGAGACGAGGAGAGCGGTCCGGTTGAATGCCACGGCCGGTACGGACTGGGTGTTGAAGCTGATCGGTGAGGCGATCCGCTGATATCCCCGCCAGTCCCATAGCTGGATGCCGATTTGGGCTTCGCTGCTGACGGTGGCGAGTAGTTCGCCCTGCGGGTAAGGGACAAGAGCATTGATTGATGACGTGTCCGCGGTCTGCGGCGGGGCCAGGCGTCTGCGCAACTCCCTGTCCCAGAACGTCAAACCCCCGTCCTTGTCGCCGATTGCGGCCGTGTTCCCGATGAAGAGAATCTCTCCCTCGGCGCGGGCGTCGGATGGGTACTGGCGTATCGCTCCGGTGGCCGTATCGACCAGGATTCGTCCCCTGCTGGATCCGTCCACGAGCAACCGGCGCCCGTCCGGCTCGAAGATCAGAGCCCCTGATCCCGCACCGGAGACGGAGCGGATCCATCTTCTGGCTCTCACGTCCCACAACTCCAGGTCGTCGAATTCCAGGCCGTCGAGTGCCTCTTCACTATCCGGGTTCGCGCTGAGGGGGGCGACCGCGACGGTTCTGCCGTCGGGGGAGAAGGCCACGGACAAGACTCCGACGGCTCCCTGTCTCCGGACGCGCAACGCGCCGATGTTGCGGCCGTTCGTGGCGTCCCACAAGGTCACCACGGGGGACGCGGGGTGGGTGAGCGCAAGCGTGCGCCCATCGGGGCTGAACACCGGGGCGTACGCCGTCTCCGCAGGGTCGTTTTCCGGGAGATCGTCGACGGGTAGCGGGCCGCTCACGGGTTTCCGCGCGGCGACATCCCAAATGCGCACCTCCGGCCTGCCTTTTCGGCGATTCGCCGTCACTAGGAAGCGGCCGTCAGGGCTGAACAGCCGCTTGTCGCTTCCCGGAGCGAGCACCTCAGGGCGGGTGTAGGGGGAGATGTCCAGGACGTTCAAGTTGCCGAACTGGCCCATCACCCGGAGGAACCGGCCATCCGGCGAGATACGGGGATCGGCTCCCACAACGCCGGAGAGAACCGAGGAGCTCAACAGCAGTGTGCCGTCGTCCACCCGCCACAGAAGCACCCACCCCCCACCCCACGTCCCGGCAAGGAACCGGCCGTCGGGGCTGAACTCCACACGTTCCGCAGGCGGAACCAGCGGGCGCAGGACCTCCTTGCCCGAGGAGATTTCCCACAGCCGGACACCGTCGCCGGTCGAGACGGCCAGGTGCTTCCCGTCCGGACTGAACACGCCTTCCGTGGCGGTTTGCGATAGACGGGGGGCCCGGAGCGGCTTGCGCTTCTCGATGTCCCAGAGCTCCACCCGCCGCCCCGAGCTGGCCCTGCTGTCGGAGGGCGAGCGGGTGCTCGTCGATTTCTTGGCCTTCGCCCGGATGACCAGGGCCAGCCGGCCGTCCGGGCTGATGGCATTGACCGGCTCGTCGAGCACGCGTGTCCGGTCCGCGATACTCAAGGCTTCGTTCATCCCATCGCGGACCCCGATGAGAAAGCGCCCGTCCGGGCTGAACTTCGTAGGGTCGAGGTGGGGGAATGCCACGCCGAGGTCCGTCAGGCCTCCGGCGCCGACGGTCCACAGCTGTGCGTTGGTCCCGTCGTCCACCGCCAACGTACGGCCGTCAGGACTCCACACCACATCCGAGACAGGTTGCCCCGTCCATCTGGCGCGCGCGACCTCCTTCTTCGTGGCCAGGTCAAGCACGCGCAGTGCGCCCGGCTCGACCGCCGTAACGGGTGTGTGGACGGCCAGCCTGGTGCCGTCCACGCTGAGCCCATGCGCCAAGTCCGTCCCGGTGTACGGGGCGGTGACGACGTCCACCAAGGGGCGCACCATCGAGTCGATCAGCTCGCTCTTGGTCTCGGGGACCTGGGCGATCCGCCAGGCCGCGGCGCTCAATCGGCGGGCCAGCCTCGGGTCGCTCATCCGCAGGGCGGACGCGCGCCTGGCGGCCAGCCGGGCCGTCGCCTCCTCCAGCCGATCGCCGGCCAGGCCGGCCTGCCGGATGGCGACTCCTGCCGCGACCATGGAGGCGACCAGCAGGACCACCAGAACGGCCGAGACGGTGACCCGCCTGCGGGAGGTGCGCCGGGCCAGTGCCGCGCTCGCGTCAACGAAGTTCCGTTCCAGGGGCGTGAGGTCGTCGTGGTCACCCGGCTCGATGAACAGCTTGTCGGCGACGGCCAGGCGGGTGCCCCGGTAGAGCAGCCCGGCATCGCGGCCGTGCGCCTCCCACGCTTGGGCCGCCTCGGTCAACTGCCGATGGGTACGCAGGCGATCGCGTCCTTCGTCCACCCATCCACGCAGTCGCGGCCACGACTCGATCAAGGCCTCGTGCGCGAGTTCCACGCCGTCCTGATGCAGCGTGAGCAGCCTGGCCCCGGCCAGCTGCTCGATGACCAGCGCGGTGTCCGCCTCCTCGTACGGGTCCAGTTCCGCCCGGGCGGCGGGACGGCGGGTGTCTTGGGCCTGCTCGCCCGGCTGGATCAGCCTGAGCAGGACCCGCCGGGCGATCCTCG
>NZ_VCJS01000285.1 GCF_005893125.1 Nonomuraea basaltis
GTGTATAAGAGACACCGCCAGACCCGCCTCGTGCGTCTTGGACCCGGCCAGGATGGCGCCCACCCATGCCCCGCGCCTGGCCAGGCGCTCGCCCGCGTAGAGCGCGTCCCCGCCGTTGTCACCGCTGCCGACGAGGAGCACGACGCGTTTGCCGTACACCCGGCCGAGGAGGTCGGCGCAGACGGCGGCGAGCCCGGAGGCGGCCCGCTGCATGAGCGTGCCCGGCGGCAGCCGCGCCATGAGCACGTGCTCGGCGGCCCGGATCTGGTCGGCGGTGTAGGCAGTGCGCATGATCCGAAGCTATCCCTCCGCGATCACATAGGCCACGGCCACCCCAGCGTCATGGCTGAGCGAGACGTGCCAGCGCTTGACCCCGAGCTCGTACGCCACCTCGGCGACCCTGCCGGTGACCCGCAGCTCCGGCTTGCCCAGCTCGTCACAGCGCACCTCCGCCTCCAGGTGCCCCAGCCCCTTGGGCGCGCCGAGCGCCTTGGCGACGGCCTCCTTGGCGGCGAACCTGGCGGCCAGCGAGTGGATCGGCAGCGGCCTCTCGCCGTCGGTGAACAGCCGCTCGCGCAGCCGCGGCGTGCGCTCGAGCGTCGCCTCGAAGCGGGCGATGTCCACGATGTCCACACCGATTCCCAGGATCACCGTCCCAGGTTACTCAGAACAGCCCGCGCTCCCACGGACCCCAGATCGCGAAGGACCTGCCCTGTTTGGCCTGGACGTTGACGTACAGCGTGTGGCCGCCGGGACCGAAGGTGGAGCCGGCGAACTCCGCGCCGGGGTCGCCGGGGATCGACTCCAGGCGGCAGAAGTCGAAGATCTTCCCCGACCTGGTGAGCCCGCGCAGGTAGTTGGCGTCTTCGCCGTCCTCGCACAGCACCAGCGTGCCGCGCCTGCTGACCGTCACGTTGTCGGGCAGGTCGAGCACCGACGAGCGCGGCGACTCGTAGACGAGCTTGAGCCGGCCGCTCCACGTCTCGTACCCCCACACCTGCCCCCGCCCCTTGCCGAACCCCGAGGGCGGCGGGTCGGCGGGATCGGTGTCCCCGCCCTGGGTGGAGACGAAGTACACCGTCCCCTGGTGGAAGACCGCGCCCTCCAGCCTGGAGAAGATCGCCGCCCCCTGTTCCCTGCCCTGCCGGCCGACGGCCTGGACGACCACGTCGTTGGACGGCTTGCCCCGGAAGCTCGGGTCGGGGTCGTCGATGTCCACCCATTCGGTGGCGTACGCGGCGCCCGGCTCCTGCCCCAGGGACAGGTTCTTGCGCTTGGCGCCCTTGACGGCGATCATCTGCAGCCGGCCGCCGTCGAGCAGCTTCCCGGCCAGGACCGGGTGCTTCGGCGGCAGGTAGCGGTAGAACCCGGACGGGAAGCCGAAGTTGTCCTCGGTCAGGTAGATCGCGCCGGACGAGGGATCGAACGCCGCCGACTCGTGCGCGAAGCGCCCCGCCGACCTGATCGGCCTGGCGGTGGCGGCCCGGCCGACCGGCACCTCGAAGATGTAGCCGTGCTTCTGGGTCAGCTTGGAGTTGTCGGCGCCGGAGAAGTCGTCGGCCACGTCGGGGCCGTTGACCGTCTCCTCGCAGCTCAGCCAGGCCCGCCACGCCATGGGGCCGCCCGAGCAGTTCATCATGGTGCCGTTCAGCGAGGGGGCGCTCTTGATCACCTCGCCGTGGCGGGTGACGCGTAACGTCGAGGTGCCGCCCCCGGCCATCGGGTCGTAGGCCCTGCGCTTGTCGCCGAACGCGCCGACTGGCCCGCTGACCTCGTGGTTGCGGATCAGGATGGCGCTGTCGCCCGGCCCGGAGAACGCCGCCATGCCGTCGTGCCTGCCCGGCACGATCGATCCGTCGCTGAACCTCTCGCCCGCGGCGCTGAAGGAGCGGTATTTGAAGCCGTCCGGGAGGTGCAGCCGCACCTTGCCGTCACGCAGGTCGCGTACGGGGCGCAGCGGCCCGTACCCGCTGGACGCCGCCTTGGCGCCGCCCTGCGTTCCGGCGCACGCGACCCCGGCGAAAGGTCCGGCGATGCCCGCGACCACGTTGGAGATGAAGCGACGGCGGTCCACAACTCGTGACAGTAGCCGCCCGCCAACCCTTCCATAACGATTTCGCCAAGACCGATCTTCCTTCCCCGAACCGACTCTCGGTAATCCCACGTCTTTGTCCACAGGCTGTGGATATGTGGACAGGGGCCCGGCCAAGATCCGGTTTGTTCACGATCGCTACGCTGCCTAGGTGAACAACGGCTACGTGGAACTGAGCAGGGAGCGGTGGAGCGAGCTCCGCAAGAACACGCCCTTGACTCTCACCGCAGACGAGCTGGAAGAGCTGCGCGGCGTCGACGATCCCATCGACCTCACCGAGGTCACCGACATCTACCTCCCCCTGACCCGGCTGCTCAACCTGCACTTCACCGGGTCCAAGCAACGCAGCAGCGTGCTGAGCGCGTTCCTCGGCCATGCCGAGGAACGGGTCCCGTACATCCTGGGCATCGCGGGCAGCGTCGCGGTGGGCAAGTCGACGACGGCGCGGCTGCTGCACACGCTGCTGGCCCGCTGGCCCGAGCACCCGCAGGTGGAGCTGATCACCACCGACAGCTTCCTCCACCCGAACGCGGTGCTGGAGGCCAAGGGGATCATGCATCGCAAGGGCTTCCCGGAGAGCTACGACCGGCGGGCGCTGGTCAGGTTCGTGGCGGAGGTGAAGGCGGGGGCGGCGGAGACCAAGGCCCCGGTCTACAGCCACCTCGAGTACGACATCGTGCCCGGCGAATTCCAGACCGTGAAAAGTCCCGACATCCTGATCATCGAGGGCCTCAACGTTCTCCAGCCGGCCCCGCCCACCTCCCTCGCGGTCAACGACTACTTCGACTTCTCCATCTACGTCGACGCCAAGGTCGAGGACATCCGCAGCTGGTACGTCGACCGCTTCCACCAGCTCCGCCGCACCGCCTTCGAGGACCCGAAGTCGTATTTCCGGCACATCGCGGAGCTGTCCTACGACGAGGCCACGGCCTTCGCGGTCAACGTCTGGCGCGACATCAACGAGCGCAACCTGGTCGAGAACATCGCCCCCACGAGGGGCCGCGCCGACCTCGTGCTCAAGAAGAGGGCCGACCACTCGGTCCGGCGGGTACGGCTTCGCCGGACCTGAACGCCTCCTCGAACAGGTAGCGGGCGAACCTGCCCGCGCACTCCTGATCGTCGATGTCGGCGAACCAGCACTCCTCACCGTTGTGATGGCACGTGAACCGGATCATGTGCGGCAGCCTCGTGTACGCGTATCAAAACGCCATCAACGTTCGATGGACGACAATGAACGCGTGCTGCACCTACGTCTCATCAGCCCGTCCCCGCGCACCGACGAGGTGACGGCGGTGTTGGAGGACTGCCCCGGCGTCACCAACATCATCGTCCTGGCCGGGGCCGCCCGCGAGCCGGCGGGCGATGTGATCCTCTGCGACGCGGCCAGGGAGTCCGCCAACGAGGTGATCGGCCGGCTCGGCTGGCTGAAGGACGAGGGCTCGATCGCCGCCGAGCAGGTCGATCTCTCGCTGTCCAAGGTCGCGACCGAGGCCGTCGAGGAGGCGCCGGGCGACCCCGACGACGCGGTGATCTGGGAGGAGCTGGCGCAGCGGGTGTCCGGTGACTCCCGCATCACGTGGGCGTACCTGGCCTTCCTGGCCATCGCGACCCAGCTCGCGGGCATCGGCGTGCTGCAGAACTCGCCCATCCTGATCGTCGGCGCGATGGTGCTCGGCCCCGAGTTCGGCGCGATCGCGGCCATCTGCTTCGGCCTGATCCACCGCAGGGGGCACCTGATCGCCACCGCGCTCAAGACGCTGGCCGTCGGGTTCGCGGTGGCCATCGCCATCACCTTCGCCTGCGCGCTCGTCTCGACCTGGCTCGGCTGGATCGACTTCCACAACCTCGACTCGAACGAGGAGGTGCAGTTCATCGTCAAGCCGGACAAGTGGTCGTTCATCGTGGCGCTGCTGGCCGGTGTGGCCGGTGTCCTGTCGATCACGGCGGGCAAGTCGTCGGCCCTGATCGGCGTCTTCATCTCGGTGACGACGGTCCCCGCGGCCGGCTACGTGGCCGTGGCCATGGCGGTCGGCGCCTGGAACGAGGTCCTGCCCTCGGTCGCGCAGCTCGCGGTCAACATCGCCGGCATGATCATCTCGGGTACGGCGACGCTGGTGGTCCAGCGGAAATTCTGGCCTCAAGTAGGACGACGTTCATCCCTGTGAACGAGGCCACGGCCCTGATCATCCAGGTAGGGTCCGGCACATGCACATCCTCGCCACCGAGGGGCTGACCAAACGTTTCCCCACCGTCACCGCGGTCGACCAGCTCACGGTCACCGTGGGCCCGGGCGTCACCGGGCTGGTCGGGGCGAACGGCGCGGGCAAGTCGACGCTGATCAAGATCCTGCTCGGCCTGCTGCCGCCCACCGGCGGCACGGCCCGCGTGCTCGACCTGGACGTCACCGCCCAGGGAGCCGAGATCCGCAGGCTCGTCGGCTACATGCCCGAGCACGAATGCCTCCCTCCCGACGTCTCCGCCACCGAGTTGGTCGTCCACCTCGCCCAGATGTCCGGGCTGCCGCGCACCGCCGCCCGTGAGCGCGCCGCCGACGTGCTGCGCCACGTCGGCCTGGCCGAAGAGCGCTACCGCCCCATCGGGGGCTACTCCACGGGCATGAAGCAGCGCGTCAAGCTGGCCCAGGCGCTGGTGCACGACCCCAAGCTGATCTTCCTCGACGAGCCCACCAACGGCCTCGACCCGCGCGGCCGCGACGAGATGCTGACGCTGATCAGGCGCATCGGCACCGAGTTCGGCATCAGCGTGCTGGTCACCTCCCACCTGCTGGGTGAGCTGGAGCGCATCTGCGACCACGTGATCGTCATCGACGCCGGCCGGCTGCTGCGCTCCTCGGCCATCGCGGAGTTCACCCAGGCCACGCAGACGGTCACGGTCGAGGTCGATGAGGGTCTGGAGCCGCTGGCCGCCCGCCTGACCGAGGCGGGGCAGACCGTCTCGCAGCAGGGCCGCATGCTGGTGGTCAAGGTGCTGGGCCCCGAGACGTTCGACGCGGTCCGGGACGCCGCCGTCGACCTGGACCTCTGCCTGATCCGCCTGGAACAGGGACGTCACCGCATCGAGGACGTCTTCAGGGAGGAGGTCGCGGGTGTCTGAGATCTACGACATCGGCTACCGTCACTACGACGGGCCCCGGCTGGGGCGCGGCTACTCGACCAGGGCGCTGGCCGTGCACAGCCTGCGCGGCATCTTCGGCCTCGGCCGCCCGGCCCGCAGCAAGATCGTGCCGTTCTCCCTCACCACCATCATGCTCCTGCCCGCCGTCGTGCACATCGCCACGATGGCCCTGGCCCAGCAGAACCTCATCCCCTACAGCGGCTTCGCGGTCATCATGCAGGCCGTGGTGGCGATCTTCCTGGCCTCGCAGGCGCCCACCGTAGTCGCGCCCGACCTGCGCCACCGCGTGCTGCCGCTCTACCTGTCGCGTCCGGTCGCGATCAGCGAGTACGTCGGCGCCAAGGTGGCCGCGATGACCGTGGCGCTGTTCGTGCTGGTGGTGCTGCCACTCACGCTGATGTACGTGGGCGAGCTGGTGATCGACCTGCCAGGGCCGCCCGCGACCGGCGAATTCATCGGCTCCGTGGTCATGGCGTTGGTGCTGGCGGTGCTGCTGTCGGCGTTCGGCCTGGCGCTGGCCTCGTTCACGCCGCGGCGCGGGCTCGGCGTGGCCTCGGTGATCGTCGTCTACCTGCTGTCGTCCGCGTCGGTGCCGCTGATCTACGGCACGCTGTACTCGACGGGCAACGAGTCCGCGGCTGCCTGGGCGTGGCTGCTGAACCCGTTCTGGCTGGTCGACTCCGTGCAGTCCTGGCTGTTCGGCACCCCGCCGCACTCCATCGAGAGCGCCGCCTACCCCAGCGGCCCCGCCTCGGCGGCGTTCCTGGTGGTGCTGATCGGCCTGGGCATGGCCGCCCTCGCGCTGCGCTACAGGAAGGCGGCCTCGCGATGAAGATCGAGCTCTCCCAGGTGTCCCGCTGGTACGGCAACGTGGTGGCCGTCAACGACGTGACCATGACGATCGGCCCCGGCGTCACCGGCCTGCTCGGCCCCAACGGCGCGGGCAAGTCGACGCTCCTGCACATGATGGCCGGCTTCCTGGCCCCGTCGGGCGGCACGGTCATGCTGGACGGCACCCGGGTCTGGAAGAACCACCATATTTACCGCAACATCGGTCTGGTTCCGGAGCGGGAGGGCGTGTATGGCTTCCTGACCGGCTGGCAGTTCGTCCTCTCGGCCGCCAGGCTCCACGGGCTGGGCGACCCGGTCGAGGCCGCCCGCAAGGCCCTGGCCACGGTCGAGATGGAGGAGCCGAAGGACCGGCGCGTGGAGACGTACTCGAAGGGCATGCGCCAGCGCGTCAAGGTGGCGGCGGCTCTCGTCCACGACCCGCCGGTGCTCCTGCTGGACGAGCCGTTCAACGGCATGGACCCCCGCCAGCGCCTGCACCTCATGGACCTGATCCGCGCCATGGGCACGGCCGGCAAGACCATCCTGTTCAGCTCCCACATCCTGGAGGAGGTCGAGCGGGTCGCCCAGCACATCGAGGTGCTGGTGGCGGGGCGGCACGCGGCGTCGGGCAACTTCCGCGAGATCAGGCGCCTGATGACCGACCGGCCCCACCTGTTCGTGATCCGGTCGAGCGACGACAGGAAGCTCGCCGCCGCCCTCATCCGCGATCCCTCGGCCGGCGGCATCACGCTCCGCCCCGACGGCCTGGAGGTCCAGGCCACCGAGTTCCGCCGCTTCGCCCGGCTCCTGCCCAGGGTCGCCCAGGCGGAGGGCGTACGCCTGCACCAGGTCTCCCCGGCCGACGAGGACCTGGAGAGCGTCTTCTCCTACCTGATCAACCGGAGCACCTGATGAATACCGTGGTTGCGGGCATCACTTACCGCGCCTTGCTGGGCCGCCGCCGGATCATCCTGCTCCTGCTGCTCCCCTTGGCCCTGATCGGCCTGGCCGTGCTGTTCCGCCTGCTCGACGGCAACAGCCAGAGCCTGGCCGTGAAGCTGATGCAGGGCTTCGCCATCGGGACCATGCTGCCCTTGCTCGGCGTGATCGCGGGCACGGGCGTCATCGCCCCCGAGATCGACGACGGCACCATCATCCACCTGATGTCCAAGCCGATCTCCCGCCCGGTCATCATCCAGACGAAGTTCCTCGTGGCGGCCTCGCTGCTGGCCGTGTTCGGAGCCGTGCCGACCTACCTGGCGGCCTGGATCCTGACCGGCGACGAGGACGGCATCGCCTCCGGCTTCGCGCTGGGCACCCTGGTCGCCGGAATCGCCTACGCCGCCGTCTTCCTGCTGCTGGGCGTCGTCACGCGGCACGCGGTCACGATCGGCGTCGTCTACGCCCTGGTCTGGGAGAGCCTGGTGGGCACCCTCATCCCGGGCGCCCGCAAGTTCTCCATCCAGCATTGGGGCCAGTCGATCGCCGACCAGATCAGCGACTCGCCCTTCCTCAAGGCGGACGTCACGCTCGGCTTCGCCATACCGGCTCTGCTCATCGTCACGGTCGCCGGCGTCTTCTGGGCGGGACAGCGGCTGCGGGTCTTCTCGCTCACAGGCGACGAATAGCCGGACGGACGGTGAGCGCGCTGCTGCCAGGCTCACCAGACGGCCGGATCCAGGAACGACGAAGGGGCACGGCACTCGCGTGCCGTGCCCCTTCGCTTCGTAAGACCGTCAGACGCAGGCCGTACGCACCACGTCCGCGAGGCGGCCCGCCACCTGCGCGGCGTGCTCCTCCGACGCGGCCTCGACCATGACGCGGATCATCGGCTCGGTCCCGCTCGGCCTGATCAGGACCCGGCCCGTCTCCCCCAGCTCCGCCTCGGCCTGCGCCACGGCGGCGGCGAGCTCGGGCACGGAGGCCTTGCCCCTGTCCACGTTTTTGACGTTGATCAGGATCTGCGGCAGCGGCGTCATCACCGAGGCCAGCTCCTTCAGCGGCACGCCGGCCTTGGCCACCACGCCCATCAGGTGCAGCGAGGTGAGCAGGCCGTCGCCCGTGGTGGCGTGGTCCAGCATGATGACGTGGCCCGACTGTTCGCCGCCCAGGTTGAGGCCGTCGGACTTCATACGTTCCAGCACGTAGCGGTCGCCCACCGCGGTCTCCACCACGGTGATGCCCGCGTCGCGCATCGCCAGTTTGAAGCCCAGGTTGGACATCACGGTCGCGACCACGGTGTCCTTGGCCAGCAGACCCTCGTTGTGCATGGCCCCCGCCAGGATCGCCATGATCCCGTCACCGTCGACGATCGCGCCCGTGTGGTCGACCGCCAGGCAGCGGTCGGCGTCGCCGTCGTAGGCCACGCCCAGGTCCGCCCCGCGCGAGATGACCACCTGCTGGAGCTTGTCCAGGTGGGTGGAGCCGTGGCCGGCGTTGATGTTGAGGCCGTCGGGCCGGGCACCGATGGCCTCGACCCTGGCGCCCGCACGCACCAGCGCCTCCGGTGCCACCATGTGGGCGGCACCGTGGGCGCAGTCGACCACCACGTTCAGCCCGTCGAGCGTGGCGTTCACCGTGGTCAGCACGTGCGAGATGTAGCGGTCGGCCTCGCCGTACGCGTCTCGTACGCGGCCCACGCCGGAGCCGATCGGGAAGCTCCACTCCTCGCCGAGCCGCCGCTCGATCTCGTCCTCGACCGCGTCGGACAGCTTGAAGCCGCCGCGGGCCAGGAACTTGATGCCGTTGTCGGGCGCCGAGTTGTGCGAAGCCGACAGCATGACGCCGAGGTCGGCGCCGAGCGCGGCGGTGAGGTGGGCGACGGCCGGGGTGGGCAGCACGCCGAGGCGCAGCACATCCACTCCGGACGCCGCAAGGCCGGCGACCACGGCGGCCTCGAGAAACTCTCCCGAGGCACGCGGGTCCCGGCCTACGACCGCCACCGGACGGCGTCCGGTGGCGGCGAACGCCCCTGCATCGCCGAGGACGTGAGCCGCCGCCACGGACAGGTCCATGGCGAGTTCGGCCGTGAGATCGCGGCCCGCGACCCCACGTACCCCGTCGGTGCCGAAAAGGCGCGCCAACTCTAGCGCTTGCTGTACTGCGGAGCCTTACGGGCCTTCTTCAGGCCGTACTTCTTCCGCTCCGTGGCGCGAGCGTCACGGGTGAGGAAGCCGGCCTTCTTCAGCGGCGGGCGGTTGGTCTCGACGTCCAGGATCGACAGCGCGCGGGACAGGCCCATGCGCAGCGCGCCGGCCTGACCGGTCACGCCGCCGCCGTCGATGCGCGCGATGACGTCGAACGCCTCCTCGGCGCCGAGCACCACGAAGGGCTCGTTGACGATCTGCTGGTGGACCTTGTTCGGGAAGTAGGCGTCCAGCGAACGACCATTGATCGTCCACTTGCCGGTGCCAGGGACGATGCGCACGCGGGCGATCGCCTCCTTACGGCGGCCGGTTCCGTACGAGTTGCCCGTGGTGACGGGCTTACGCACGGGCGCGTCGGCGCTAGCGGCGGACTCGGTGGTGTACTCGGACGGGAAGTCCTCGCTGGAGATTTCCTCCAGCTCGGCCTCGACGGCCGTCTCGACACCGGTGGGCTCAGCCACGGTTCTCCTCTAACTCTTTCGAACTACTACTGGGCGATCTGGGTGATCTGGAACGGCACCGGCTGCTGGGCCTGGTGCGGGTGGTCGGAACCCGCGTAGACCTTCAACTTCTTGGCCATCTTCCGGCCGAGGGAGTTCTTCGGCAGCATGCCCTTCACGGCCTTCTCGACGGCCTTGTCCGGCCGCTTGTCCATGAGCTCGCCATAGCTGACGGAACGCAGACCGCCCGGGTAGCCCGAGTGACGGTAGGCCTTCTTCTGCTCACGCTTGTTACCGCTCAGCGCGATCTTGTCCGCGTTGATGACGATGACGAAGTCACCGGTGTCGACGTGGTTGGCGAAGATCGGCTTGTGCTTGCCGCGGAGCAGGATCGCGACGTGGCTGGCCAGCCGGCCCAGCACGACATCGGTCGCGTCGATGACGTACCACTGACGCTGAACGTCGGCGGGCTTCGGTGAGAACGTGCGCACGGTCGTAGCCTTCTTTATGCTCGCGTCTTCGGCGCTGTCGGATGCGACAGCTACATTTGTCGGTCGGTGCGGGCACACGGCAGCCCGGACCTTCCGTCTCCACAGAACGGGAGATGACGCCGGACGCGCCGCGCATTGGTCACGCTGGACCTATGCACACAACGAACGATTAGGCTACCTGCCTACAGGCGTGCAGGTCAAAAGACCGGTAACCTCGCACGAGTCTACCCGACCGCAGAACGGTTCGATTTCGTTTCCCTGGGACCCCTTCTTTCCCAGGACCAGACATCCCTATCGTTAGCTGCGGTATGCGGCAGAACTCTCTCACCCGGCCAACCCAGCGGGGCGCTCGGCGCCGGAGTCAACTGGGTGTGTTGACCTGCCTCATGGCGGCGGTCCTGTTCACCGGCGTGCTCATCGGCCGGATGACCGACGACCCCCAGCCCAAGGCCCACATCTACCTCAACGGGACCGCCCCGCCCGCCGCCGCCACGGCCAACCCGGCGCCGACCGCGGCGAAGAAGGCGCAGCAGCAGTTGCAGAGCGTGCCCAGGGAGGTCACGACCAAGCGGCCCCCCCGCGGCACGGCCACCCCCAAGCCCGCCACCAAGTCGACGGACGGCCAGATCCCCGGCTTCGACGCCCAGGACGACGCCCCCACCCAGGTGTTCGGCGATGAGCGGCCGTCCGTCGCGGTGATCCCCGGGATGGCGGCCAAGGTCGTCTCCCTCACCAACGCCGCCAGGTCAAAGCGCGGCTGCGGGCCGCTCCGGGTCGACGGGGGGCTCACGCGCTCGGCGCGTGAGCACTCGCTGGAGATGGCCAGGACCGGGCAGCTCGTGCACAACTCCCCCGACGGCGCGTCCCCGTGGGACCGCATGGAGCGCGCCGGATACCACTGGGGCGCCGCGGAGAACATCGGCGCCGGCTACAACACCGCCGAGGAGGCGGTACGCGGCTGGCTCGACAGCCCCGACCACCGCAAGAACATCCTGGACTGCAGGCTGAAGGCCATCGGCATCGGCGTCGCGTCCGGCACGAACGGCCCGTGGTGGACTCAGGACTTCGGAACCCGGTGACGCACAGCACGGTAATGTCGCCACATGGTTTCAAACGGCAGTGGGGAACGTGAAAACGGCACGGACAGCGCCCCCCGTCGCTCCCGCAAGGAACGCGCCGCCAGCGACCCCGAGCAGGCGCCACAGAGCAGGGAGCAGGCGCCACAGAGCAGGGTCGGCTGGAGCCCGTACGACGAGGGCGCGCGCTCGCGCGCGCCGCTGTGGTTCGCGCTGGGCGGCGTGGTGGTGCTGGGGCTGCTCGGCGGCGGCATCGCGGTGATGTGGAAGGCAGGCGGCCCCAGCACCGTAGAGACCGCCACCCCCCGCCGGACGTCCGCGCCGCTGCCGGCGGCCCCTCCCGGCAAGTACGGCTTCGCGGCCGACCGGTCCACGGATCCCGACCCGATCTCCGTCAAGGAGATCTTCGGCAAGAAGAAGAAGCTCACGGTCTCCGGCCGCGGCTACGAGATGACGATCACCAGCAAGGACAAGAAGTGCACCGACGGCGCCCTGGGCGACAAGCTGCAGAAGGCGCTCAAGGCCGGCAAGTGCAACCAGCTCGTCCGCGCCAGCTTCCGCGACAAGGAAGGCAAGGTGATCGGCACGATCGGCGTGGCCAACCTCACGACCAGCAAGACCGCGAGCGCGGTGGCCAAGAGTGGCGACTCGAAGAACTACGTGAAGCCGCTGACGGGTAAGGACAGTGTCACCAAGTTCCTCGGCTCGGGCAGTGGCGGCGCCAACATATCGACGCACGGCCACTACGCGATCATGGTGTGGTTCCAGAACAAGGACGGCACCAAGCCCGACAAGAAGGGCTCCAAGCGGCTCTACGAGGCCATCTCCGACATCACCAAGGCCACCGTGTTCAAGGCCCTGGACAACCGGACGCTGTCCGGCAGCCCGCTGACGTAAACCGGCTTTGTGCCCGTTTGGCGCCCAAACGGGATGCTGGATGCCGCTGGGAACGCCCATACCGACATAACGATCTCGCTACTCTCGCTAGGCTCGCCTCATGCGTGGCCAGGAACCCGGGTCTGAGCACGATCGCAGGGAGGCCGACGGCTCGGCCAGACCAGCGACGCCACCGCCGAGCTTCGGCCAGACCAGCGGGCGAGACGTTCCAGCGGCGTTCGATCCCTCAGAGGAGGCGGACGACGGCGAGACGCGATCCGTCATCCCCATCCTCCAAGGGCCGCCGCCCGGCCTGCCCGAGCCGGCGGCGGACGGCGCACAGCCGTGGGAGGTGCCGGGCGACGACGCCTCCCCATACGACTGGCTCGCCGACGGCACCGAGACCGACCCCGCTCTTCCTGGCGGTCCGCGAGCCGGACGCGCGCTGGGCGGACCCTTGCGCGCCGGACGCAGGCCAAAGGCCGAGCCCACGCCGGCGGACGCGGCCCGAACCGCACGAACGTCGGCGGGGTCCTCGCCGGCCGAGCACGGGCCAACGAGCCCCCCGCATGACGGACACACGCCGAACGGCCCCGTTGCGGGCGACCACCCGCATCCGAACCACGGGGGGCTGGCTGGCGAGCCGCTCTCCGATCAAGCACCGACCGGCCAGGCAGCCGCAGCAGGCCCGTGGGCCGTCCAAGCCTCGGCCGAGACTGAGAGCCCGTGGGCCGCCAAAGCGCCCGCCGAGAGCCCGTGGGCGGGACAGAGCCCGGCCGACCGCGCAGGAGCCGGCCGCGCAGGGCCCGAGCCGGAGAATGACCTGCCGCCCTGGCCGATCAAGCCGGTGGTGCCCGGCGCGCCGCCGTGGGAGCCGCCGCCCGCGTTCACCGCCGCGGCGGCGGGCATGCCGGTGTGGCCGGGCCCCGTCTCGGGCCCGCAGACCATGCCACCTTGGCCGGCCGCAACGGGCGAGTTGGTGGCCGAGCCCGACGCCGATGACCCGGACGCCACCGCCACCGCCACCGCCTTCGCCCCGGACGCGACTGCCTCCGGCTTCGACCCAGACGCGACTGCCTCCGGCTTCGACCCAGACGCGACCGCCTCCGCCTTCGACCCGAACGCCACCGAGCCCGAGGGCATCACCAACCCAGCCCACTATTTCGACCCGAAGGCCGCGGGACGCGACACCCCCCAGCAGCGAGCCTCCCACCCGGACACTCCACCACCCGGCACCAGCCACCCGGCCGCCGTCCCACACCCAGATGCCACTCAACACCTCAGCGCCTCCCAGCCAGGCGTCCCACGCCCCGGCACCACGCCCTCCGGCACCACGCCCTCCGGCATCTCACAGCCGGCCACCGCACAGCCAGGCCGCCCGAAACCTGCCGCCACACAGCCGGACGCCGCACAGGCGAGCGCGCCCGAATCGGCGGACACCCAGCCCGGAGGCATCAGGCCCGGAAGCTCCCCGCCGGGAAGCACCCAGCCAGCAGGCACTGTGCCGTCAGGCGCCGTGCCAGCAGGCGCCGTGCCAGCAGGCGCCGTGCCAGCAGGCGCCGTGCCGCAGCAAGGCGCGCCGCAAGAGGACGAGCCACACGAAGACGCACCACAGCAAGCCATCCAGCCCCGGACGACCACCCCTCTCTCCGCCCCGATAGCGCCGGAGCGCGAGGACACCCGCCCCATCGCCCACGAGGACGCCGCCCACCCGACCCCTCACGACACCACGCAACCAGCCCACTACTTCGATCCGGGCGCGGCCCAGCAC
>NZ_VCJS01000286.1 GCF_005893125.1 Nonomuraea basaltis
CCGCGCTGCAGAACGCCGCTTCCATCGCGGCGCTCTTCCTCACCACCGAGGCCGTCATCGCCGAGAAGCCCGAGAAGAACCCCGCCGCCCCCGCCGGTATGCCCGGCGGCGGCGACATGGACTTCTAGGTCTTTCTCGCCGTTCACGATAAGAGCGGTCCGGGGTTTCCGGGCCGCTCTTATTTTATTTACCGGCCATTACGTTTCATGATCGATCCGCTACCTGGAGTGGTGGTCGCCACGCCTCACCAAAGGAGTGGGAGATGAATCCCGCAGTGAGCGCATTTCCCGAATCGCCCTTTCGGGCGTAACCGGCGGCTGTGCCGTTCGCGAGGTGGCGGTGTGCGGTCGTGGGCCGGGCAGGCGCGGCGCCTGCCCGGCGGGTGGTCTCGTGGGCGGTCGCTCAGACGCCGTAGTGGACGATGATGTGGCCGCGGGCAAGGGTGTTGGCGGTGATGTTGAAGCCGACCACCGCCGGGCTGGCGTCGCTGTCCACGCCCAGCTTGTCGACGCCCAGCGCGTGCACCGTGAAGACGTAGCGGTGCGGGTCTCCGGGCGGCGGGGCCGAGCCGCCGTAGGCCTTGATGCCGTAGTCGTTGCGGGCGTGGACCGCGCCCTCGGGCAGGCCCTTGAATTCGGGAGCGGTGCCCGCGCCCGTGGGCAGCTCGGTCGCCGAGGCCGGCAGGTCGAACAGCACCCAGTGCCAGAACCCGCTGCCCGTGGGGGCGTCGGGATCGAAGCACGTGACGGCGTAGCCGCGGGTCTCGGCGGGCGCGCCGGACCAGCGGAGCTGGGGCGACAGGTTCTGGCCCGTCATGCCCCAGTCGTTGAAGACGTGCAGGTCGCTCAGTCGCTCGCCATCCTGGATGTCGTCGCTCTCGACCACGAGCGCGGGAACCGACGGCAGGTGTTCATGGGGCAGCGGTGCTGGCACGGCATCCTCCTAGGTTGAGGGCTTCCTCCTGGCCATCCTAGAAGCGCCGTGCCGGCCACCCGTCAGGCCGCCAGCTGTGGCGGCAGCGCCTTGTCGTGCAGGACCGTGAGGGAGGTCACCGCACGGGTCAGGACCACGTACAGCCTGGCCAGCCCGCGTGGCTCGGCCGCGACGATGTCCGCGGGCTCGACCACGACGACGTGGTCGTACTCCAGGCCCTTGGCCAGGGTCGCGGGGACGACCAGCAGGCGGTGGTCGTCGGTGGAGTCCGGGTCGAGCACCGCGTGCGGGAGCTCGGCCAGGGACAGGGAGATCTCGCCGGCCATCGCGTCGGGGACGATGACGCCGATCGAGCCCTCCTTGGCGAGGGCCTCTCTGGCGGCTTCCGCGACCGAGCCGCCCGGGCGCACGGTGAGCGAGCCGAGTCCGGGGCGCAGCGACTGAGGCGCGGCCAGGCCGGGGGCTATCGACGGAAGGAGGCGGGCCGCGTAGTCGAGAACCTCCCTCGGTACGCGGAAGCCGAGCGTCAGCTCCGTCACCTCGCCCTCGCGCTGCCCCAGGTGCTCCAGGACCGACTTCCACGAGGCGGTCGACCACGGCGTCGTGCCCTGGGCCAGGTCGCCCAGGACGGTGGCCGAGCCGTTGCGGCAGCGGCGGCCGAGCGCCCTCAGCTGCATCTCGGAGAGGTCTTGGGCCTCGTCCACCACCAGGTGGCCCAGCGACGGCGTACGCTCCATCAGGTCGCGGAGCTCGTCCAGGAGGGCGGCGTCCGCGGCGGACCATTTGGTGGATTTCCAGCCCCGGTACGGTTTCCGCCAAACGAGCATTTCCTGCTCGTCGGGCGACAAATCGGATTTAGAGGCTTTTGCGAGAAATTCCGGATCTGATAGCAGACGGTACAGGACCTGTTCCGGCGTCAGCTTGGGCCACACCGTCTCCACGAGCTGCTTGACCGGCTTCGACCTGGCCACGGCGTCCTGCACCCGGTCGTCGGGCGACTCGCCGCGCTGCTCCATCCGTACCAGGACCAGGTGGGCCAGCCGCTGCGCCAGCGCCGCCCGGCCGGGAAGGTAGCGCGTGGTGCCGCGCAGGGACGCCACGATCTCGCTTACCTCGTAGTCGGCCACCCGGTGGCGGTAGGCGCCCTTGGTGAACACCAGGCCCTCCTCCGGCTTGGTGACGTGCAGCCAGAGCGCGCGTTCGAGCACCGCCGCCATCCTGGCGTCGCCCTTGACCGTCGCCACCCCCGGATCCTCCGGGGTCGTGTGGTCGCCGAGCAGTCCCGCCACCGTGGTCTGGTCGACCTTGACCTCGCCGAGCGCGGGCAGCACCGAGGAGATGTAGGACAGGAACGCCCGGTTCGGGCCGACGATCATCACGCCGGACCTGGCGAGCCGCTCGCGGTGGGTGAACAGCAGGTAGGCGGCCCGGTGCAGGCCGACCGCCGTCTTCCCGGTGCCAGGGGCGCCCTGCACGCACACCGTCTGGGTCAGCGTGGAGCGGACGATCTCGTCCTGGTCGGGCTGGATCGTGGCGACGATGTCGCGCATCGGCCCGGAGCGCGGGCGCTCGATCTCCTCGGTGAGGATCTTCGACGGGCCGATCTCGATGCCCTCGCCGAGCGGCTCGTCCTCGAACGCGGTGAGGTGTCCGCCGTGGTAGCCGAAGCGGCGCCGGCGTACCACGCCCATCGGGTCGGCGGGGCTGGCCTGGTAGAACGCGCGGGACACCGGCGCGCGCCAGTCGATGACCAGCGGCTTGCTGTGGCCGTCGTGCACGTGGCGGCGGCCGACGTAGATCGTGCCGGGCAGGTCGGCCTGCTCATGGTCGCGACCGCTTCGCTCCTCGTTGGCTCCTTCGTCGCTCTCTCGTCGCGAGCTCCTTCGCTCGGGGGCCTCGCGGTCGAGGCGGCCGAAGAACAGCGGCGTGTCCGGATGGTCGGCCAGCGCGGCCACTCGCTGGTCGAGGAGGGATTGGAGGATCTGATGCGACACCCAGTCGCCCGCCGCGTCGGCCGAGAGCGACTGGGTGTGGGCGCGCATGGCGGCGAGCGCGGCCCTGGATTCGGCCAGGTGGGCCTGCTCGGCGGCGAGGACGTCGGCGGGTATGTCGGGGGCCAATTGGTGTGCGGGCATGCGAAAGTGCCTCCCGTGGTGGTAACGGAGGTGGTCAAGGCAGCGAATCGGCCAGTCTAATAGCGACTTCCGCGCGCTTCCACACCATTTACCGGCCGCCACCTGCCCACGAGATCGCGCCAGCCTGTCCCCGTGCCCCGGCGTTGGGCGGGCCGGGTGGCGAGGGCGAGGTATGTGCGGGGAAGCGTGGCGGTGGGGTCGTTCCTGTCGATTGCCACCGGTTAGTGGTGGGTAGAGACGGGAAGTGGTCCGGGTTTGGCTCCAGTTCTCGCCGATCATTCCCACGATCGCGAGCTTTCTGCTGGCGGCTCTTTGGGGGTTGTCGGTGTTCGCGGGCTGGGGGCTGGAGGCGTTCTGTGCGGGCGGCGAGTCCTCGTCTACCTGCCCTCAGCGCCTCGACAGGGTCTCCACGGTGTCCGGGCTGTTCGCCGCGCTCGCCGCCGCCTGCACTGCCGCCGCCTGGCTGCTCCCGTGGGCGCGGCACGATCCGCGCGCGTTCGGGCGCGTCATGGGCGCCGGCGTAGTCGCGTGGATCGTCGCGGAGGGTGTGCTGTTCTTCGGGGGCTTGCTGGCTCGGTAAGCGCGGACCTCGTTACCTGCGGCGGCCTCGGGACGCGACCCACCGTAGGCGCGGATCCGGTGCCTGCGATGGCCTGATGGACGCCGTCCTTCGTAACGAAGCTGGCAAAGCTCACAGCTATGAAACCAACCTGGGAATACCGAAAAAATGGGGCATATCAGGTGGGTTTGCCGGATCATGGGGGTATGTCGCAGGCGGCGTGATAGTACGCAGGTGAGGGGGGTGGTTCGATTGTCGACGGCCCGCGGAGTCTCGTGGACGTGACACCACGCTGAATGCCTGGCCGCTCTGGCGAGCGGCCGGGACATTCGTCAGACGCCGCCGAGCACGTCGTCGGCGTCGATGATCTGGTACGCGTACCCCTGCTCGGCCAGGAACCGCTGGCGATGCGCCGCGAACTCCTGATCCACCGTGTCCCTGCTGACCACCGTGTAGAACCGGGCGCCTCCGCCGTCGGCCTTGGGCCGCAGCACCCGCCCGAGCCGCTGGGCCTCCTCCTGGCGCGAGCCGAACGTGCCCGACACCTGGATCGCGATGGCCGCCTCCGGCAGGTCGATGGAGAAGTTGGCCACCTTCGACACCACCAGCACCTGGATCTCCTTGTCGCGGAAGGCCTGGTAGAGCCGCTCGCGCTCCTTGACCCTGGTCTCGCCCTTGATGACCGGCGCGTTGAGGTGCTCGCCGAGCTCGTCGAGCTGGTCGATGTATTGTCCGATGACCAGCACCTGCTCGCCCAGGTGGCGCCGGACCAGCGCCTCGGTCACCTGCGTCTTGGACGGCGTGGTGGCGGCGAAGCGGTAGCGCTCCTCGGACTCGGCCATCGCGTACGCCAGCCGCTCCTCGTCCGTCAGCGTGACCCGCACCTCGACGCAGTCGGCGGGCGCGATCCAGCCCTGGTTCTCCATCTCCTTCCAGGGCGCGTCGTAACGCTTGGGACCGATCAGCGAGAACACGTCGCCCTCGCGCCCGTCCTCGCGCACCAGCGTCGCGGTCAGCCCGACGCGCCTGCGGGCCTGCAGGTCGGCGGTCATCCTGAAGATCGGCGCGGGCAGCAGGTGCACCTCGTCGTAGACGATCAGACCCCAGTCGCGCGCGTCGAACAGCTCCAGGTGGCTGTAGACGCCCTTCCGCCTGGTCGTCATCACCTGGTAGGTGGCGATGGTGACCGGGCGGATCTCCTTCTTCGAGCCGGAGTATTCGCCGATCTCGTCCTCGGTCAGCGACGTGCGCTTGAGCAGCTCGGTCTTCCACTGGTGGGCCGAGACGGTGTTGGTCACCATGATCAGCGTGGTGGCCTGGGCGCGCGCCATCGCGGCCGCGCCGACGATGGTCTTGCCCGCGCCGCACGGCAGCACGACGACGCCGGAGCCACCGTGCCAGAAGGCGTCGGCCGCCTCCTGCTGGTAGGTCCGCAGCGACCAGCCGTCCTGCACCAGATTGATCGGGTGCTGCTCGCCGTCGACGTAGCCGGCCATGTCTTCGGCGGGCCAGCCCAGCTTGAGCAGCGCCTGCTTGACGTTGCCCCGGTCGCTCGGGTGGACGATGACGGAGTCGGGGCCGAGCCGGTCGCCCAGCATCGGCTGGATCTTCCTGGAGCGCAGCACCTCCTCCAGCACGGCCCGGTCGCTGGAGGTCAGGACCAGGCCGTTGACCGGGTCCTTCTCCAGCCGCAGCCGGCCGTATCGCGCCATGGTCTCGGCGACGTCGACGAGCAGCGCGTGCGGCACCGGGTAGCGGCTGAAGCTGATCAGCGCGTCGATGACCTGCTCGGCGTCATGGCCGGCGGCGCGGGCATTCCACAGCGCCAGCGGGGTGACGCGGTAGGTGTGCACGTGTTCTGGAGCGCGCTCGAGCTCGGCGAAGGGCGCGATGGCCTTCCGGCATTCGCCGGCCTTGGCATGGTCGACTTCGAGCAGCAGCGTTTTGTCCGACTGGACGATGAGCGGGCCGTCGTTCACGGACATCCTTCCTACGGTTGACCCTTATCCAACACACACGACGGCAGGAACAGTCCCTGAACAGGTAATCAGTCGTCGAGATAGCCGTTGAGGCCGAGGAAGAGGAAAGTGCTGATCCCCAGCGCGAAGCCGAGCCCGAACAGGACCCAGCTCCAGATCACCATGGTACGTGCGGTCTCCGGCTGGGTGCGCGCCCGGCCGATCGCCAGGCCCGCGAGGATCGCGCCGGGCACGCCCAGGATGTTGCAGCAGGAGACGACCGCGAGGAGGTTGAGCACGAGCGAGACGATCGCGTTGGTGCTGGGACCGTCGCCGCGCGGGGGCGGGGGGTAGCCGTAACCGTAGCCGTATCCCGGGGGAGGCTGCTCACCGTAGGGGGCGCCATAGGGCTGGGATGGATACCCCGACGGATCTTGCTGACTCATCTTCACCTCCAGACACGTCAACACTTATCACGGAATTGACATGTGCCTGACCCGGGTGCGCGATCCCACCATAGATCCTCGGCGAACGTCAGCCGAGCCGGGCGCGCAGCGCCTTGCGGTCGAGCTTGAGCACGCTCGTCACCGGGATCGAGTCGACGAACCGCACCTCGCGCGGATATTTCACCCTGCCGACCCGGTCGCGGGCCCACTCGATCAGCTCCTCGGCCGTCGCCGTACCGGCCGGTTTGAGCTGCACGAACGCCACGACCTCCTCGCCGACGCGCGGGTCGGGCCGGCCGACGACCCCCGACATCACCACGTCGGGGTGCTGGTTGAGCGCGTCCTCGACGTCGCGCGGGAACACGTTGAAGCCGCCGCGGATGATCAGGTCCTTCTTCCTGTCCACGATGTAGAGATAGCCGTCGTCGTCCACGCACCCGATGTCGCCCGTCCGCAGCTCGTCGCCGGCCAGCGCGGTGCCATCAGGGTCGGGCTCGTGCTCGCCCCAGTAGCCGAGCATCAGCGACTCGCCCGTCACGCAGATCTCGCCGACGTCCCCGACCTCCATCGGCTCGCCCGAGCCGTCCCTGATGGTGATCGTGTAGCCGGGCAGCGGCAGGCCGACGCTGCCCGCCTTGCGCCTGCCCGGCGGGTTGAACGTGGTGACGGCGCTGGTCTCGGTCAGGCCGTAGCCTTCGAGGATCTGCACGCCCGGCATCCGGCGCTCGAACTCCTCCAGCAGCTCCCTGCCGAGCGGCGCGGCGCCGCAGGTGAGGTAGGCGAGGTCGGGCAGCGGGTGCGACTCGAGCGGCTCGGCCAGCAGCATCTGGAGCATGGAGGGCACGACGGTGCCGTACTGGACGCGCTGCTCGGCGGCCAGCTCGAGGAACGCCTTCGGGTCGAACCAGCGCATCAGCACGGACTGCTGCGGCTCCGTCGCGTGCATCGAGGCGACCGAGACGATCAGCCCGTACGCGTGGGACAGCGGCACCGGCACGATCGCGCGGTTCTTGCCCTCCTGGTGGGACATGTCCCAGGCGTCCTTGCCCACCTGCCAGAGGCCGCGGTGGCTCAGCATGACGCCCTTCGCCTTGCCTGTGGTGCCGCCCGTGTACATGAGCGCGGCCAGGTCGCCGGGGTCTCTGGGAGCCGGCCCGCGTTCGGGTGCCTGCTCCAGCTCGGCCGTGTCCACATATATGGGGATATCGACGGAGGTGGCCCGTACCGTCTCCTCCAGTTCGGGGGACGTGACGATCGCCGACGCGCCGCTGTCGAGCAGGATGTGCCGCAGCTCCTCTGGCCCCACGAGGAACACCACCGGGGTCACGACCGCGCCCGCGGCCCACAGCGCCTGGTAGGTCAGCGGCACCTCGGGCGAGTTGGCCGCCATCACGACCACCCGGTCGCCGGGCCGGATGCCCGCCTCGGCGAACCCGCCGCACATCCGGCGCGCCCGTTCGGCGAGCGCGTGACTGCGGTGCCAGACCCCCTCGTAGAACATCGAGTCGTAGTCGTCGAAGCGGCCCCAGGACTCCTCGGCCAGCCGGCCCAAGGTTTGCTCGGTCACATGCATAGGAGATGCCCGCGCGGGAGGCGCCGTCAACCCTTGGCCCTCACCGGCTCGGTTGACTAGTCATTGTGGACGGTGCGCTACTGGCGCGTGAATAGCCATAAATCCCCTTCTGTGTCCATTCGTGTTTTCCTATCGGCCTAGATCATGTAAAGGTGGGAGATCTAGGTACCGTAGGACCTGCCGGGGCACATGGAAAGGCATGATCCATATGTCCGCGTCGGCGGCCCTTGCGGCGAAAATCGCACGAACTGCCTGGTCAAGGGTGGCATAGTAACGCAGCGCAACCTTCTCGTATAAAAGAAGAAAGTCGTTACATCAAGCTATTTCCTGTAGAAAAGTTTCCTGTTAAACACCGAGGTGACTTCGTGACCGAGACGCCTGAACCGGGCGAGATCGACCTCGACAACATAGCGCTCACCCAGAGCCTCTTATCCGTGAATGACCGGTTGCGCGCCGTGGCCGCCCCGGTCACCAGGGACCTGAACCGGCGGGAGGCCGACACCCTCCTGCGCTCCTATCTGGAGCCGCGCTGCTTCGCCGACGCGGTGCGCCGGCTCGCCACGTGCCACCTGCTCGTCCTCGTGGGCGCGGAGGAGACGGGCAAACGATTAGGGGCCATCGCCCTGCTGTCGCGCATGTCGCTGGCGGAGGGGACGATCACGGTCCTGTCGCCCGCCGCCACCGCCGCCGAGCTGCTGTCCAGGACCGAGTACGCACCCGGCAGGGCGTACCTGGTGCACGACTGGATCGCGGCCAGCACCGACCGGACCGAGCTGGTCAACCTGGCCCGCAAGCTGGCCGAGCTCGGCTCGTTCCTGGTCATCACCAGGAACGGCGCCCCCTCCCAGGCCGTCGAGGTCGAGCGGCCGTGGGCCCCGCCCGACCCCGGCGAACTGTTCGACCTGTGCCTGAGCACGTTCGACCGGCGTGCGGACCTGTCGCCGGAGGCGCTCGGCCAGGCCAGGGACCGGGCGCTGACCCTGCCGACCCCCGCCCGGGTCGTCCGCCTGGCCACCCGGCTGGTGCGGGGCGAGGAGCCGGCGGGGGAGGAGGTGGCGGCCTGGTTCGACACCAAGCCGCCGATGCGCGGGGTGCTGGCCGCGGCGGCGCTCGCGTTCGTCCACCCGCTGCCCGAGCCCGCCTTCGAGGAGCAGCTCGCCCGGCTCGACCGGATCTGGCAGGCGCACGAGCGCGGGCCGTACGCGCCCTCTGGCCCCCATCCGCTGATCGCCTCCTCCGGCGGCCTGGTGGCCTTCCGGGCGCCGCACCACCGCGAGCAGGTGCTCGCCGAGCTGGTCGCGCGGTACGGGTTCTGGCTGTGGCAGCCGCTGCGCGAATGGGTCAGGTCTCTCGCCGGTCAGGGGCTCGACGTCCGGGTACGGGCCGCGGAGGGGGTGGCGGCGCTGGCGGCGTACGCGCTGAAGGAGACCCAGCAGGAGCTCCTGGACGTCTGGGCGCGTGGGAGCGGCGCCGAGCGGCTGGCGGCGGCCGACGCGCTGTCGTTCATGTGCGCCGACGACACGCTGGCGCCCGAGGCACTCCGGCTCGCGCTGGCCTGGGCCGAGGATCCCGCGCACGTCAGCGCGACGGCGGCGGCCGTGGCGCTGGGCGGCGGGCTGTCGGTTCGTTATCCGGCCGACTCGGTGAAGGGCCTGTGGCGGCTCGCCTCCGGCGGCGGACCCGCCGCGACGGTGGCCGGGCAGTCGCTGGAGCTGCTGCTCAGGCAGGCGGACGGGCGCGACGACGCCCAGTCCCGCATCGTGACCACGTTGGCGGCCTCACTCCGTCAGGACGACTGACCGCCTTCGCGGGCGGGCCTCAGAGGCCGGCCACGCCCGTGATGCGGTGCAGGGCGAAGCGGTGGACGGCGGCCCTGGTCTCGTCGTACGCGGTCAGGTAGCCGCCCTCCATCCTGGCCGGCTCCAGGATGCGCGAGGTCGCGTTGCCCTGCGAGTCGAGGTAGCCGATCCACACGCGCACGCCCTGCTTGATCGCCTCCTGAAGGGCCGAGATCGTGGCCGTCGCGGGCCCGCGCGGCACTCGCCCGTTCGGGGCGTCGACCGGCTCGCGCCGCGCCAGGTGCGCCGCGTCACCCGCCCGCAGCGCGCGTACGGCCGCCGCCGCCACGTCGGGGTCGATGCCGTTGGCCGAAGCCACGACGCGGACCGGCGCCACCCCCTCGGTACGGCGGCTGTCGAGCTGCGAAATGATCACGTCGCCGTCGAGCGACTCGGCGACGGGGGAGTAGCCCATCGCGCGCAGCGAGTCGACCAGCGCCGCCCTGGACGAGCGGGAGGCGATCACGGTCGGAGCGAGCCGGCGCAGCCGCAGCGCCGCGGAGCGGCGGTCGGCGGTGATCTGGTCGAGCAGCGCGGGGTCGTCACAGCGGATGTACGCGCCGGCGGTGCCCACGCGGATGCGCCCGTGCCGCCGGGCCACGTCGGTCACCAGGTAGGACAGCCCCTGCGGCATCGGCGTGGCCGAGTGCCGGCCCAGCATCGACAGCAGCTCCTCGGCGCCGTGCCCCGCGTCGAGGGCGCGGCGGATCGACCCCTCGCTGAACCGGTAGACCGTGGCCCCGCCCTTCGACTCGACGTCGGCCGTGAGCGTCATCCAGCGGTTGAGCTCGCTCGTGAGCGGCCCCGGCGCGACGGCGGTGAGGTCGGCCTGGAGCAGCACGTGGTCGACGGGGTCCGGCAGCAGCGGCGCGAGCAGGCCCGCGGCGTCGGCGCCCTCGATCAGCGCCCGCCCGTGCCCGGACAGGGCACCCTGGCCCGTCACGCCGACCTGCTCGGCCTCGCGCAGGGCGAACTCGGTGAGCTGCTCGCGCAGCGGGCCGCGGCGGCGGGGCTGCTCCCACGCCAGCCGTTCCAGCACGGAGTCACGGGAGGGTGCCAGGCCCGGCGCCGCCGCCAGCACCCTGAGCGTGGCGGTCCGGACGCCCGGAGCGGCCGCGCGGCGCAGGTCGGTGTGCAGAGCATTGAGCGGTCTGTCGCGCTCGTCCCGCTCGCCGACCAGCCCGGGCACCCGGTCCATGTGCAGCCACGTGGCCGCCACCGTCACCCACCGGTCCGCGGTCGTCTTGACCCGCCACAGGTCGTAGCCGGAGGTCGGCAGCCACTCGCCGTCCACCCCTCCGCCGGCCGCGATCAGCCCGGCCGCGTGCGCCACCTCGACGACCAGCGCCGCCACCCACTCGGGCAGGTCCAGCTCGGCCGCCGTACGCTTCAGATCCCGTACGCCCAGCCCGCCGGTACGCAGCACGCCCGGCGGCTCGACGCTCCACCGCTCGCACAACTCCTCGACCGACCGGACGAACGAGAACGCCTGCCCCGCCGCCGTGCGGTCGGCCAGCTCCCGGTCGCGGGAGGCCCCTTCGAGCGCCGGGGGCACGGCCAGCAGGTCGCGGTGCACCCGCCCGCCGCGCAGGTAGAGGCCCACCTCGCGGGGCAGCGTCACGCTCTCCTCGCCGGTCGCGGCCAGCAGGCCGCGGGCGAGCAGCTCCTCGATGGGGGAGCGGGCCGAGGCCAGGCTCACCTCGCGCCTGGCGTTGGGCACGCGGCCGGTCGGCGGGCCCCAGGCGAGCTGGTCGAGCGCGTTCTTGGCTTCCGGCGACACCGCCTCCACCAGCGCGGCGGGGTCGGCCAGCGCGGCCGCCAGCCGCTCCTTGCCCGAGCCTTGGGTGCCCGGCGCGACGTCGTCGGCCATCTCGTCGAGCTGCTCAGGCGGATGGTGCCGGAACGCGTCCACGGCCCTCGGACCCAGCCCGGCCGGGTCCTCCAGCACCTTGCGCACGCCGGGGCCGAGCTCGAGCGCGTCGTCCGGCCCGTAGACCAGGGCGAGGTCGCACAGCTTGCCGAGCGCCGTGGACAGCGCGGGCTCGGGACCGGCGCCTCTCTTGGCGGGCCGGGCACCGCCGCCCGCCGGCGCCGCTCCCGGATCGCCGCCCGCCGGGGCCGGCCCGGTCGCCAGGGCCGCGCCGACGAGCTCGCGCAGCCGTTCCTTCGGCACCGGACCGCTCTGCACGGCGAGCGTCTCGACGACGGCGAGCGTGAAACGGTCGAGCCGGTCGAGCACCCTGCCGACCGCCGACGGGCTGCCCGCCCGCGACGCCAGGCCCTCCAGATGCGCGGGCACCGGAGTGATCAGCTCGGGGCGCGCGGAGACGAGCGCCCGCAGCTGGCCGTCGGTGCGCCCCCTGATCCACTCCGTGAACTCCATCGTTGCCATGGTATGTCCCCCCTGATTGGGGCAGCATTGCTAGGCGTGATAGAGCGCGCGGAGCAACTCGTGCTGAACTACGTCTCCAGGGCCGCCGACGCGGCCCACGGCGTGCTGCGCACCGACCAGCGGCTCGACTTCGCCAAGCGGCTACGGGCCAGGATCGAGGCCGAGCGGCACGGCAGCCAGAACGCCCGCGAGGTGGCGAAGGTGCTGGCCAGGTTCGGCGATCCGGTCGAGCTGGTCGAGCGCGAGGTGCGCAGGCTGGCCGAGGCGGCCGCGGCCGCCGGCGACCCGGCCGACGCTCCTGCCGCCGGTCGGCGCGGGACCGACGTGGGCGGGCGCGGGGCCGAGGAGCGCCGGGGACCGGGGGGCACGAGGCGCTTCCCCGCGGCCGTCGACGACCGGGACGCGCCGCCCGGAGTGCGGGTGCACCGGAGGATCGCCGAGGAGCGGCTCGGCGGGCCGGCCGTACGGGGCCTGCCGTTCGCCGGGCTGCGCAGAGCGGCCATGTCCAGCGCGAACCCGATGGCCACCGGCGGCAAGGACGCCATGACGATGGTCAAGGAGCACCCACGCGAGACGGCCGCGATGGTGATCCTGGTGGTGGCGGCGCTGCTGGTGCCGTTCGACCTGCCGCCCTTGGCGATCTTCGCCATCCCCATCGTGGTGTGGGCGGGCGGCGCCGTGCTCGTGCTGTTCAGCGAGAGCTGGCAGATGCGCGACCGGTTCATCGGGGTGGGCGCGCCGCTGCTCGGCTACTCCGTCGGCGGGGTGCTGGTCGGCGGCCTGCGCGTGGGCGGCGAGCCGGGGCTGGAGGCGTTCCTGACGCAGTTCTGGTCCGTGAGCGGCACGATGTTCATGATCGGTACAGCCTTAGGCGTGGTCTGGCTGGTCTACCGGCTGGCCGACCTCAGCTGAGGCCGGTCATGGGCCGGTTGACGTCAGCTGACCGGGGCCGGGCTGGGGAGCAGGCCGACCGCCAGGCGTACCCAGGCGGCGACGAACTGGTCCTTCTCCGCATGACCGGGCAGGTCGCCCACCGTCTCCTGGAACAGCCGGTAGTGCACCACGGCGCCGCCGAGCACCGCCGAGATCCCCGTCCAGTCGAGCTTGGCGTCGCGGTATTCGGGCTGTTCCTGGAACCAGGTGACGATCGCGTCGAACATGGGCTGCAGCAGCCCCTGCCGTACGACGGCGACCAGCTCGGGAAACTGGCTCAGGTCGCGGAAGAACACCCGGGTCAGCTCGGATTCCTCGCGCACCTTGGCCAGCCCGGCGCGGCAGACGTGAGAGAGGCGCTCCTCCAGATCCAGCGAGGCCTCCATCGCGCTCAGCTCGGCCAGGGTCTCGGCCACCTGGATCCTGGTGCGCGCGGCGTGCTCGTTGATCGCCGCGGCGAGCACCTCGTACTTGGACTTGAAGTGCCTGTAGAGCCCTCCGGCGCCGGGAGACAGCCCTGAGGCGGCCTCGATCTCGGCCACCGAGGTGGCGGAGTAGCCCCGCTCGGCGAACAGCCGCAGGGACTCATCGATGATCCGCTCACGGGTCGATCTGGTCATGTCTATCCTGATACCTCCGTAAGGAGAGTAGTCGTTATCGAGCGGCGCGCCGGATCAGGCTCGCCAGTGCGGAGCCGATGATCAGCCAGACGACCGCGGCGAGGCCGTGGTTGACCAGCGTCGTCCAGCGCGGGTCGGCGAGCTGGAACAGGTTGGCCAGGTCCAGGGACAGCCATGAGGCGAGCGATTCGACGAACTGGTACCAGGCGTTGGCGGGGTTGGCCCTGAAGACCGTGAAGAGCGCGTACAGCAGCAGAGAGAGCGCGGCCACCCTGGTGGCGACCTTCACCAGGTAGGCCGTGCCCGACACGATCCGGTGCCACATCGTGACGGGCGGCCGGGCCGGCCGCCCGTCACGATGTGGCACCGGATCGTGT
>NZ_VCJS01000287.1 GCF_005893125.1 Nonomuraea basaltis
TCGCGGGGGAGGGGCGGGATGGGGGAGTGGAGGTGCTTGAAGATGATCTGTACGGGGGTGTCGCCCTGGAACGGCAGATGCCCGGTCAGGCACTCGTACGCCACCACGCCCAGGGCGTAGACGTCGACCGCCGGCGTCACGTCGCTGGCGGTGGCCATCTCCGGAGCGCAGTAGCCGGCCGAGCACAGCATCGTGCCCGTGGCCGTCAGATGCCCCGCGGAGACCGAGTGGGCGATGCCGAAGTCGGTGAGCGCTACACTGCCGTCCGGCCTGATCATGAGGTTGGCCGGCTTGACGTCGCGGTGCACGATGCCCTGCGCGTGCGCCGCGGCCAGCGCGTCGCCGACCTCGGCGACCAGTCGCATGGTGGCGGCGGGGCCGAGCGGGCCGCGGTGCAGGATGCGGTCGAGCGACTCGCCCCGCACGTATTCCATGACCAGGAAGCTCACCTGGCGCCCGTCGACCTCGCAGGTGCCGTAGTCGTAGACGTTGACCACACCGGGATGCCGCAGCGTGGCCATGGCCCTGGCTTCGTTCTGGAAGCGCTGGGCGAACGTCGGGTTCTCGGTCAGAGCGGGCGTGAGCACCTTGATCGCCACCGCGCGCCCGAGAACCGTGTCGTCGGCACGCCAGACCTCGCCCATGCCCCCGCCGCCGAGGCGACCGGCCAGGACGTAGCGGTCGTTGAGGGAGGTCCCCGCGCCTAGCACGTACTTGAGGCTAACACCGCGACCGGGATGCTGAGGCGCTCCCCGGAAAGGGGAGCGCCTCAGCGGTCAGAAGGCGCCGGTGGTCGTGCCGCCGCCGCCGCTCGCCGGGGTGGTGAACGAGGTGTTCGCGCCCGGCTGCCACTGGTCGGCGGTGTCGGGATAGCCAGATTCCTGGCGTTTGACGCACTTCCACTCGACGGCCGTGTTCGGCGGGAGAGCGCCGATCGTGCCGGTCCAGGTCGGGTACGCGGTGGGCGACAGCTTGACCGCGCCGGCCACCGACCAGGCCCCGAGCTGCGGGACGCTGCCGACGGCGTAGACCGACTGGCCGGGCGTGGTGGTGCCGTTGTCGCACCTGAACGTCATCGAGGCCGGCGCCTGGCCGAGCGTGAACGCGAACGTCTTGGCCGTGGTGACGCTCGCACTCGCCGCCTTGGCGACGATCAGGTTGCCGCCCGCGTTGTACCAGCCGCTGGTGGCCGCGTCGAAGGCCGCCTTCGTGGCGTGCTGGGTGAGCGGGGAGCCGTTCAGCGTCACGGCCGACGCCTGGGTGCCGGACACCAGCTCCACCACGGTAGGCCTGCTCGCCGGGGCGCCGGTGTAGGTGCCGCTGGACGCGGCGACGGTGACGGTGGCCGCGCCGCCGCTGAGCTGCTGGCTGATCTGGGTCGTGCGGACGGAGCCGCTCTGGTACGCAGTTGTGGCCCCGTCGTCCTCGTAAAGGGTGAAATTCGTGGACGTGGTGTCCGGGTAGACGCGGGCGATCAGCTCGTTCCTGGTGCTGCCGTCGGTCCGCTTGCCCAGCACGTTCATGGTCTTGTCGTCCACGTGCGCCTTCGGGATGATCGCCCCCGCCCTGGCGAAGGCGGGCAGCCGGAACACCCCGTTGACCCACAGCGGCCGGTCGTCGAACCACTGGCCGGAGCTGGTGAGCTGCTCGCCCGTGGCGTAGTCGTACCAGGTGCCCGCCGGCAGGTAGACGTCGCGATCGCGTTGGCCGGCGCCTGCCACGACGCCGACCAGCAGGTCGCGGCCGATGAGCTTCTCGTGGCCCATCTCGCGTACGTTCGGATCGTTCTGGTAGTAGTGCACGAGCGGCGGCACCACCGGCTCGCCGAAGCGCTGAGCGCGGTGGGCCAGCGAGTAGTAGTAGGGCGCGAGCTCGTACCGCTGGCGCAGGCCGGCCAGGTTGCTCGCCTTGTGCCCGATCTTGTCCGGCGAGGTCTGCGCGCAGTTGCACAGGTTCTCGGTGTGCGGCCGCACCGGCACCTCGAACCACGATCCGTTGGCGAACCACTGCGTGTAGAGCTCGTTCAGGTCTGTATCCATGGTCGCACCCGCTTCGGGACTCGTTGGCATCGTTCCTCGCTCTCTCGCCCCGAGCTCCTGTGCTCCGGTGTTCAGCATCTCCCTGCGGAATCCGCCGATGTCGGAGCCGAAGTAGTCAATGCCGGACATCGACATGTGCATCTGCACGTTCTGCTGCTGGGCCAGCGCGGTCAGCTTGGAGCCGATGTCGGCCGACCACATGGCCACGCCGTGCCGCTGGATGCCCGCCGCGCCCGAGCGGGCGAGCATGAACGGGCGCTTGGTGCCGGACGTGTAGCCGCGGGCCACGCTCTCGGCCCACTTGAGGTTGTAGAGGTTGTGGTAGTCGGCGTGGGCGTGCTTGCCGGGCAGCACGCCGGAGGTCCAGTCCCCGGCGTCGTACATCTCCGGCTCGCCCAGGTCCAGCCAGTGGCCCTGGACACCCTGGTCGACGAGCGGTTGCCGCTTGAGCGCGTGCCAGTAGTCGCCGGCCGCGTCCTGGGTCCAGTCGATCATGCCGCCCCGGCCCCACCAGTCGTTGGTCGTCAGGTAGACAGGGGCGCAGCCCGGACAGCCCGCCCTGACGAGATGGCCGCGGGAGGCCAGGTCGGCGTGCTCGGGCAGGTTCTTGCCGACGTACGACTCCTCGATGGTCATCAACCCGATGCCCTTGTTGGTGGCGTAGTCGGAAATGGTGGCCGAGGGGTTGGGAAAGGCGGTCGTGTCCCAGGAAAGCGTGCCCATGCGGGTGTTGTCCGACCCGGCCGTCACCCCGCCGAACCACGGCAGGTCCAGCACGAACCCGTCCACTGGGAACGCGTCCGCCCGCAGCCCGTCGAGCCGGTTGCCGATCTCGGCCCAGTTGTCGTAGCCGAACTCCGACACCCACATGCCGAACGCCTTCTTCGGCGGCACCGGCGGCCTGCCGGTCAGCCCCATGTAGTCCTTGCGCAGGTCCGGCAGGTCGGGCCCGGTCATCGTGAACCACCTGAGCTGGTCGCCCCAGGTGTCCACCGTCCAGGGATCTCCGGTCAGGCTCCACTCCTGCTTGTAGACCTGGTCGAGCAGCAGGCCGTAGTTCAGGTTCCCTGTGTTCACATCGGCTGGGCCCACCGCGAACAGCACCGGGATCTGCGTGTTGCCCACCGGGCCGTTGTCGGTGTCGTAGACCATGGCGTTGCCGTATGTCCCGCCCGGAGTGCGGGTGCGGCCCACCCAGTCGCCGTCGGCGCTGCCGCCCATGAGGAACTGCTCGCCCAGGCCGTACGCGTTCTGGATCGAGCCCTTGCTGATCGTCAGGCCCTTCCACGCCTGGGCGAGGTTGCGCGGGCACGCCTCGTACAGCAGCCGGGCCGGGTCGGAGACCTTGACGCAGAGCGTCCCGGCCGCGACCTCGACCTTCATGGCGCCCGTGGTCATCGTGTTCCCCGACTGGGTGAAGCTCGACGGGCCGGTGTAGTCCTTCTTCGCCACCTGCGGCGTGGTGAAGAGCGGCGAGCTCGTGCCCGGGCCCGTGCCGCCCGCCAGCTCGAAGTGCACGAGGTCGTCGTCGAGGAACTCCACGATCAGGTACGCCGAGCCGCTGGTGAACTGCACCCGCTGGACCGCCGCCTGCGCGGACGACGCCACCAGCAGGGGCATGAGCAGAACCGACAGAAAGACGATCACGCGTGTCATGGCGCCACCGTTCATTGGGCCACCACCAGGTTGTCGAGATTGATCCCGCCGGTGTTCGCCGCGTCATAGGCGATCTTGACGGTGTGGGCGCCGGCCGTCAGCGAGGTCGTGAGGGTTGCGGTGCCCCACGTGTCCCAGTTCGCCAGCGCGGGCAGCGACAGCGTGCCGGCGGACACGCCGTCCACGTAGACGGTCCTGGTGGCGTTCACCGTGGTCGAGTAGCGGAACTTGAGCTGGTGGCTCCCTGCCGTGTCGGCCTTGACCTGGAAGGTCACCGCGTCGCCCGGGGTCGCGAAGCCGTCTGCGAAGCCGGTTCCCGTGTAGCCCGCGTGGTCGGTGTTCGTGGAGGTGCCGGTGCCGGTCGCGAGCTCGGCCTCGTAGGCGGCCTTGTCCGCGCCGTTGAGCGTGACCGTCCTGCTGGAGGCGCTGCTCGCCAGCTTGACGTGGGTGAGCTGCCGCACCGGGTCCCACCACCAGCCCTCGGCGGCGGTCTTGAGGTCGGCCAGAGTGGCCCGCGCGGTCGCGCCCGTCACGGAGGTGGGCTTGGTGCTCGCCACCTGCAGGGTGCTGGTCGTGGTCAGTGGCGGCACGGTGACAGCGACCGCGTGGCCGGGCCAGTTCTCCGCCGAGGTGACGGTGCGGGTGGCGTTCGCGGCGTCCTCGAAATATGCGTATGACGTGGTGCCTGAGGGATAAATCCGGAATGTCAGGTTGGCGTAGGCGTCCACGCTGTTGCCGATTTCGCCGCCGAGCTGGTAGTCGGCGTTGAGGTTGAGCGGGATGATCGCTCCCGGCTTGGCGTAGACGGGGATCGTGTCCAGGCCGGCGTTGTAGGTCTTGGTGCCGGGGCCGGTGACGCGGCCGCCGTTCCACAGGTCGTACCACTCGCCGGCGGGCACGTACACGTTCTTGGACGTCGCGCCCTGCGCGGTGATCGGCGCGACGAGGAGCTGCGAGCCGAACAGGTACTGCTGGTCCAGGGCGGCGGCCGTCGCGTCGCCGGGGAAGGCGAAGCTCATCGCGCGCATCATCGGCACGCCCGTGGCCGCGCTCGCTTTGGCCTCGGTGTAGAGGTACGGGATCAGGTTCATGCGCACGTTGGCGAACTTGCGGAACGCCGGCACCACACTCGTGTCACCGGTGCGGGCCTGCACGTTCCACGGCGTGCGGGCCTCCGACGTGCCCGGATTCGCCTTCTCGGAGTGGTACTGCATGATCGGCGAGAACGTCGCCTGGGCCGCCGACCGCAGGTAGAGCTCGGCGCTGGGGAAGGTCCCGGTGAAGCCCGCCAGGTCCCAGGCCGTGTACGGCACCCCCGACTGGCCCGCGCTGAGCTGGGCTCTGACCGCCTCCTGGAAGGCGGAGAAGCTGGAGTTCTGGTCGCCGGCCCAGAAGATCGACCTGCTCTGGGCGCCCGACGTGCCGGCCCTGCTGAAGATCGCGCCGTCCGGCCTCTTTCCCTTGACGTAGGTGTTGTATGCGCCGGTGTAGCTGTTCGGGTAGGCGTTGTGCATCTCGTCGCCCTTGCGGCCGTCGGCGAACTGCACGCCCCGGCCGAAGATCGCCTCGCTGCCGTCGGTCTTGAAGCCGTCGATGCCGACCTCGTCGATCAGGTAGTCGCGCTTGCTCATCCACCAGTTCGTCGCCGTCGCGCTGGTGAAGTCGGGGACCATGCTGTCGCCGAACCACTGGCCGGTCGGGATGCGGTAAGGGCCGTTGGTGGGATTTTTGGCGACATATCCCTGCGACTCCGCGTACGCCTTGTCGTTGAGATGCTGCTGCGGCGCGGTCGGCGGGTTGCTGTCGAAATTCTCCTTCAACACCGGGATCTGCCAGAGGATCATCTTGATCCCCTTGCTGTGGGCGCCCGCCACCATGGCCTTCGGGTCCTGCCACGCCGTGCCCGCGGGGAAGGTCAGGTCGCCGTAGGCGAGCTTGCCGCTGCCGGGCTTCGCCGTGTACGTCGCGCCGTGCCAGACGTAGAACGTGGCCTCGTCGCTCCACTGCTCCAGCACCATCGCCGTGTGCGGGATCTTGTACGTCGCCACGTTGGCCAGCTCGGCGTTCACCTCGGCCTGCGTGTTCCACTCGTTGGCCGACATCCACACGCCGAAGGCCCACTTCGGCGGGAGCTGCGGGCGACCGGTCGTCGCGGTGTGGTGGTCCACGATCTTGGCCGGGGTGCCGGCGTAGAAGTGGTAGTCGAGCGTGGAATTCAGCGCGCCGCTCGTGTCCACCGTGAACCCGGCCAGGTCGCTCAGGTGGGTGCCGAGGTTGAAGATCGCGTAGCGGGTGCTCGGGAGGTAGATGCCGTACCCGGCCGAGTTCAGGAAGAACGGCACGCTCAGGTAGGTGCGCCGGGTGGCGCCCTGGTCCCTGTACTGGTTGTAGACGTAGTTGTGCACGTCCGTGCCGCGTTGGTCGAGCCGGTCGTAGCGTTCGCCGAAGCCCTCGAAGCGCTCGCCGGCCGGGGACATGAAGTGGTCCTCGATCTTGGTGATGGTGGTGGCGCCGTCGCTGGCCCAGCCGATGTTCCTGAACGTCGCGGGATCGTACTGGCGGGTGATCAGCGTCGTGCCGTCGCCCTTGTAGACCGACAGCCGGTACGGCGACTTCTGGAGCTTCAGCACCAGGGAGCTCGTGGAGATCGTGAGCGTGCTCGCGGAGTCGGTCACCGTATATCCAGAAATGCCGGAAATGTTGAGACCTTGCCCGCTGGGGGCGATCTGCGTCCTGAAGCGGTCGAGTGCCGGGAACGCGAAGCGGATCTTCGGCGTGAAGCTCCCGGCGCTGTCGCCGGTCGTGACCTCCACCGACGTGCCGTTGTCGGTGTAACCCGTCACGTTCGTCACCGTGCTCCAGGAGGTGACCGTGAACGAGAACGGGCCGGCGCTCTTCTGCCCGCCACCGTTCACGTCCGCGTGCACGGTGTAGGAGATCTTGTCACCGCGGGCGAACGTGCCGAGCTCGATCTTCCAGTAGCTGTTGTTGCCGCTGTTGTGGTCCCACGCCGCGCCGATCGGGGTCTGATTCGCGCCGTTCTTCGTCCAGGAGATCCACACCGTCTGGCCCGGCTCGATCGGCCAGGTCGTCGCGTTGATCTCGACCCCCTCGCCGGCCATCGGGTCGCGGGGCACGCGCTCGGTGGGCTCGGCCGAGTAGAGGTCGTCGATCCCGGTCGGGTTGTGATAGACGCCGTCGAGCGCGTAGGCGGGAAGGGCGACGAAGGAGGATAACAAGGCGATCACCACCACGATGACACTCGTCCGTAACCGGGTCACGAGGGCGCTCCTCTCAGGAAGCGAAGACGGGGGAGAGGCGGGGCCAGTGCTCCGCCGCGCAGACAACGGGCGGCCGGTCGAGCGGGGCGGGCAGCCGCACCTCCTGCCCGCCGGCGAGTGCGCGTCCGGTCCAGACGTCAATCCACTCGCCCTCTGGTAGATAGACCGAGATTTCCGAAATGTCAGGCTCTGTCACGGGGGCGACGAGCAGCGCGTCCCCGAGCTTGTACTGCAGCGGATGCCGCCAGACCTCCGGATCGCGCGGGTGGTCGAAGAACAGGCCGCGCATGAGCGGCGCGCCGCCGCCCACAGCCGTGCGCGCCTGTTCAGCCAGGTACGGCACCAGCCGCTCGCGCACCTCCACCAGCCGCCTGAACACCGGGATCACCCGCTCGTCCCCGGTGCGGGCGGCGACGTTCCACGGCGTGCGATCCCTGATGGGTGTGCGGTGGTGGTTGAACTCCGAGTGGTACTGCATGATCGGCATGAACGCCGACGCGCCCGCCGCCCGCAGGTACAGCTCCGCGCCCGGCACCTCCCCGGAGAACCCGGCCAGGTCCCAGCCCCAATAGACGATCCCGCAGGCCGAGGCCGTGATCCCGGCCTTGATGGAGGCCCGGAACGCCTCCCACGTCGAGTCCTCGTCCCCGGCCCAGAACGCCCCGTGCGGCTGCGACCCGGCGAACCCCGCCCGGCTGAACGTCACCGGCGCCTTGCCGCACGACCTGAGCAGGTCGCCGAAGGCGCGGGCGTAGTGGACGGGGAACAGGTTGTTGCCTTCCCCGCCGTCACGCCCGTCGGCATACCGCAGGTCGTGCCCCCAGGCGTGCTCGCCGCCATCGGTCTTGAACCCGTCGATCCCGACCTCCTCGACCAGGTACCGGCGCTTGGCCGTCCACCAGTCGCGGACCTCCTGCGATGACAGGTCGGGCATGAGCGCGAGCGGGAACCACCACCCCCGATTCCGATAGGGACGGCCCTTCGCCTCGCGCACCCCGTAGCCGCGCTCGACGAGCTGCCGGGCGTCCACGGCCGCCTGATGCCGAGGGTGCGGGCGCATCTTCTGCAGCGGGATCTGCCAGAGCAGCACCTTGATGTCGCGGCCGTGCAACGCGTCCACCATGCCCTTGGGGTCGGGCCATGGACCGTCGGGCGGGAAGGCGTAGCCGGCCAGGCGGTGCGGCTCCTCCGACGGCTCGTACGCGGCCCCGCGAAAGGCCGTGAACGTCGTCTCGTCGCTCCACGCCTCGATGACCAGCGCCCCCACCGGAATGCCGTGCTCGCGGTGCCGGTCCATCTCGGCCATCACCCGCTCCTGCGTGTTCCACTCGTTGCCGCTGGCCCACAACCGGAACACCCACGACGGCAACTCGGCCGGCCGCCCGACGTCGTCCAGGAAGCCGCGGAGCACGTCGGCGGGCTCGGGGCCGTCGTGGAAGCGCACCCCGAGCACGCCGTCCCGGCCCACCTCGGCCTCCACTCGCAGCCGCTCGCCGACGTCGTACCAGGTCCGCCGCGAGGTCGCCACGTGCAGCCCCCAGCTCGCCGCGCCCCCCACGACCAGCGCGAACGGCATCGGCAGGTAGGTGCGCCCGTGCCGCCCCTGCGCCTTGTACTGCTCGAACACGACCGCGTCGAGCTCGCGGCCGCGCTGGTCGACGGCGTCGAACCGCTCGCCGAACCCCACCACGTGCTCGTCCGGCCCCAGCGCCAGCTCAAACCGCACCCGCCGCACGCCGTCGGCGTCCGCCAGCCACCGCACGCTCCCGGGCACCACCCGGTCGGCGCCCCTGACGTCGAGCTTCCCGCCGTCCTCCGACCAGCTCGCCGCCGACACCTCGAACCACCTGCTGGTACGGCTCCCGCCACCGGCCAGCGCGGCACGGAAGCGGTAGGCGTACCGATGCCCGGCACGCAGGACGGGCGTCCGCACCGCCCACGACCCGGCGGCGGCCCGCGCGGCCCTGGCCTGGGCGGCGGCCAAGTGCCCGCCGTCGGCCGCCGGGGCCGCGCTCGCTTCTCCGCCCGCCCCGGCCCTCGCCTGCGCGCTCATTCCGGCCACGGTCTGCGCCTGCGCGCTCACGCCGACCACATCCTGCGCCGCCGCGCTCACTCCGGCCTCGCCCCTGGCCAGCGGCAGCTCCACGGGCGCGGCCCCGTCCACGGCCCACTCGCACACCACCGCCTCGACGCCCGCCGCCGCCCTGACCCGCAGCTCCACCGCCTCGCCGTCCAAGGGCTGGGCGGGCACGCGCTGGTCCTCGGTCGTCGCGTACGGGTGCCCCGACCCGTGCGGCCGATGCCGGATCATGCCCGCACCCCCAGCTCGTCGGCGAGGATCAGGTACATCCCGTGCGACCACAGCAGCGGCGTCGCCACGGGCCCCCACCGGTCCAGCCACTCCTGGCGCCTGTCCGGGGCCAGCAGCAGGTCCGACACCTGCTCGGGCAGATCTCCTTCCGGCGTCGCCTGGGCGGCCATCCAGTCCAGGTAGCGGCGGGCCTCGGCGGGTCGTCCCGCCGCCGCGTGGTTCCAGCCCAGGAACCCGGCCAGCAGCACCCATCTGCCCCCGCCGTAGAAGGTGTCGGCGAGGTAGCGGTGCACGCCGCCGTCGCGGGCGAGCTGCCGCTCGACCTCGGCCACCGTCGCCGCCCCGACCGGATGCCCGGCCGGGTACAGCGCGAACGGCACGACGCACGCGAGCAGACTGGCGTCGACGGCATCGCCGCCGAGCCACTTGCGCAGCCGGCCGGAGGCGACGCCCTCCCGCTCGACCAGCGCCGCGACGCCTTCGGCGGCCTCGGCCGCGGCCGCCTCCTCGGCCGCGCCGAGCACGCCGAGCGCGACGGCGGCCCGCAGGCCGGCGTGGATGGCGCCGAGCGTGGCCACGTGCCGCTGCTCGACGTGCTCCTCCCACCAGTCGTAGCAGGGCAGGTGCCAGAACGCCGTCAGGTATCTGGTGGCCGCCCTGACGCCCTTCTCCGCCCCGGGCACCGCCTTTCCGTGGCGGGCGGAGTGCTCGCGCAGCGCCCAGAGCCACGTTCCGTACCCGTCGAGCTGGAAGTCCCACCACTCGTCGGCGCCGTCCATCCCGTCGAGGGTGAAGCGGGTCGGCAGCATCTCCGAGACGGGCACGGTCTGGCCGCGGGCGGCACGCGAGACGAGCGAGTCGACCTGGCCGGCGCGGTCCCCGACCACGCGGGCGCACCAGGCGTGGAAGGCGTCCGCGCCGGCCACGTCGCCGTGCCTGCTCACCCCCTCGGCGACGAACGCCCCGTCCCGCAGCCACGAGTAACCGCGGTAGGCGGAGAAGGTGGGCGAGGCCGGATAGGCCCCGGTGGGCGACTGCAATCTCTTGATCACGTCGAGGCTGTGCGCGACGAGGGACAACGGATCTCTCCTCAACATCTATCCGAGCAGGGCGTCGACGTCGGCGGCCGCTGCCTTGAGCGCGTCGGCCACCGGCGTGCGCCCGGCGGCGGCCTCGCTGAGCTGCTTGGTCACCGCGTCCTGCATCTCCTGCTGGCGCTTGATGACCGGCGGCAGCGCGATCGACTTGAGCGAGTCGAACACGGCCTGCCGGTTGGCCGGCTTCGGGTCCTTCAGGTAGCCGGAGAGCACCTGCTGGTCGGCGACCGGCGGCAGCTCCCAGGACGACTGGATGCGCGTGGTGGCCGCGACGTTGGAGGACGACAGGAACCGGGCCCACGCGTAGGCGTCCTTGCCGTTCTTGGTTCCCGACGAGACCGCGACGGCGTTGTGGAAGACCGCGCTGGCCTTGGCCGCGTCACCGGGCTCGACGACCACGTCCCACTCGAACGGCACGTCCTTGAGCCCCGCGAACTGCCAGATGCCGTTGTGCCACATGGCGAGCTTGCCGGACTTGAAGAGGTTCGTGTCGTAGTCGGCGGCGCCGCCGATCTCGGCCTCGGTCGGCATCGTCTTGCCCACCTTGCCGACCAGCCACGTGGCGGCCTTGATCCCCTCGGGGCTGTTGAAGGTGGACTTCTTGCCGTCGGCGGACAGGAACTCGCCGCCCGCCTGCTTGAGCGTCTTGTAGAACTCGAAGAACTGGACCGGCTGGTAGTCGCCGTACACGCCCTTCTTCCTGTCGGTCAGCTTGGCGGCGGCGGCCTGCTCGTCGGCCCACGTCCAGTCCGCCGTCGGCGCGGCCACCCCGGCCTTCTCGAACAGGTCCTTGTTGTAGAAGAGCACCACCGTGGAGAAGGAGGCGGGCAGGGCGTACTGCTTGCCGTCGCGGTTGAACGCGTTGAGCGACTCCTGCGCGTAGCCGGAGGTGTCGCCGTCGCCCGCCAGCGTGCCCAGGTCGAGGAGGGAGCCGGCGCTGGCGTAGGTGACGAAGTTCTCGTAGTTGAGCTCGAACGCGTCCGGCGCGGTGCCGCCCGCGATGCTGGTCTGGAGCTTGGTGAAGTACTCCTCGAAGGGCGCGGTCTCGACCACCACGTCCACCTTCGGGTTCTCCTTCTCGAAGGCCTTCTCGATGGTGTCGAGGTCCTTGAGGTGGTCGGGGGCGGCGGAGAAGGTGAAGTACCTGACGGTGGTCTTGCCGTCGGCGCCGGTGGTGGCCCTGGTGGCCGACCCCTGGGAGCAGGCGACGGCGAGCAACGCTACGGAGCTCATGGCGGCGATGAGTGCGAAATTTCTGGACATGGGGGGATTCCTTTACTTGAGCCCGCTCTGCGCGACGCTGGCGATGACGTGCTTCTGCGCGAAGACGTAGAGGATGAGGATCGGTACGACGCTGATCACCGACCCCGCCATGACCACGTCCCATTCGGTGGTGAACTGGCCGTGCAGCGTGGCCAGGCCCAGGGGGAGGGTCATGAACTCGGGCGACTTGATGATGATCAGCGGCCAGAGGTAGCTGTTCCAACTGGCCATGAAGCCGAAGATGGCGAACGTGGCCAGCGCCGGCCGGATCAGCGGCAGCACCACGTACAGGAAGATCCGGAAATGCCCGGCGCCGTCCAGCACGGCCGCCTCGTCGAACTCCCTCGGCACCTGGTTGATCGCCTGCCGCAGCAGGAACACCCCGAACGCCGAGGCGATCGTCGGCGCGAGCAGTGCGAAATACGTGTCGACCAGCCCGAACGTGCGCATCTCGATGAACAGGGGCACGACCAGCACCGGAAGCGGCATCATCAGCGTCGTCAGGTAGACCGCGAACAGCGCGCTCCGGCCGGGGAACGGCAGCCGGGCGAACGCGTAGGCGGCCATGGCGCTCGTGACCAGCTGCAGCACGGTGGAGGCCGCGCCGATCCAGGCGCTGTTGAGCACGATCCGCCAGAACGGCAGCGTCTCCAGCAGCCTCCCGTACGCGTCCAGGCTCGCGCCCTCCGGCGTGAAGTCGGGCGGCACGGCCAGCACGGCGTCGCCCGGTGTGACGGAGGTGATCACCGCCCACCCGAAGGGGAACAGCATCACCAGCGCGCCCACCCCGACCAGCAGGTAGCGGATCGCCTTACCCATAGGTCACCCACCGCCTCTGGCCCCGGATCTGCACGATGGTCACGATCAGCACCACGGCGAACAGCAGCCAGGACAGCGCCGAGGCCGCGCCGGCCCGGCCGTACCTGAAGGTGAGGTCGTAGATCTGCGACACCACCACCTGCGTCGCCCCGCCCGGCCCGCCACCCGTCATGATCTTGACCTGGTCGAAGACCTGGAAGCCGTTGATCAGCGAGATCACGACCACGAAGAACGTCGAGGGGGACAGCAACGGCAGCGTGATATGCCGGAACCTGCGCCATGGCGTGGCGCCGTCGACCATGGCGGCCTCCTGGTACTCGCGGGGGATCGACTGCAGCCCGGCCAGCAGGATGATCATCACGAAGCCCAGGTCCTTCCAGGCCGAGGCGAGGATGACCGACGGCATCGCCCAGTCCGGATCGGTCCACCAGCCGGGACCGCTGACCCCGAACAGCCCGAGCGCCCAGTTGACGACGCCGCTGGCCGGGTTGAGCAGCCACTTCCACATCAGCGCCACGACCACCCAGCTCGTGATCACCGGCAGGAAGTACACGCCGCGCAGCAGGCTCCGCCCGGCCCCAGTTGATCGAGGCGCCCGGTTGAGCAGCATCGCCAAGCCGAGCCCGCCCGCGTAGACCAGCGGCAGGTAGCCGGCGATGAAGTAGAGCGTGTGCAGGAAGGCCGCCCGCGTCTCGGGGTCGCCGATCAGCTCGACGTAGTTGCCCAGGCCCACCCAGCGCATCTCGGTGATGAGGTCCCACTCGTGCAGGCTCGTCCAGAGCGAGCCGAGCATCGGGATGATCGTGTAGAGCGTCAGCGGGACCAGGCTCGGCAGCAGGAACACCGCGACGGTCCCGGCGTACCGCCAGCTCTTGCGCGGCCTGCTCCGCTGGCGCGTGGCCCGCGCCTTCGGCGGGGCGGCGGTGAGGGTCATGGGGTCGCCTCCTCGCTCACGCGTCCGGACCTGGTACGGGCGCTCACGGCGTGGCTCCGATGAGGCGGGCGCGAACCAGGCGGCCCTGCTCTCCGGCCGCGCCCGCCGCGTCGAACGGGGTGGCCAGCACCAGGGCCGCCGCGCCCTGGGCCCAGCTCGTGTCGTCCCAGCTCTCCACCTCGATCGAGATGTCGCGCCGGCCCGGGTAGAGCTGCGCCCTGAGCGCCTTCTCGAAGCCGTCCCGCCAGAGGGGCCACTCGGCCGTGCCCTCACCGAGCACCACCACGACCTCGGGATCCACGACGTTGATCAGCCCGGCGGTGGCCCGCCCCAGGATCGTCCCGGCCTCGGCGAACACCTCC
>NZ_VCJS01000288.1 GCF_005893125.1 Nonomuraea basaltis
TGTGAGTATAAGCGAAGGGCGGAGCCCCCCGCGGGTACATGGTCGGCGGCATGGCCAAGGGCGCGGGCATGCTCGCCCCGGCCCTGGCGACCATGCTCTGCGTGATCACCACCGACGCCGACCTGACCGGCGAGGAGCTCGACGCCACGCTGCGCAAGGCGACCGGCCAGACGTTCGACCGGCTCGACGCCGACGGCTGCATGTCCACCAACGACACCGTGCTCCTGCTGTCCAGCGGCGCATCCGAGGTCAAGCCGGACCTGGCGGAGTTCGAGCAGAGGGTCACCGAGGTCTGCGCCGACCTGGCCAGGCAGCTCCTGGTCGACGCCGAGGGCGCCTCCAAGGCCATCGCCATCGAGGTGGTCGGGGCCGCCTCCGAAGACGACGCGGTCAAGGTCGGCCGCTCGGTCGCCCGCTCCAACCTGCTCAAGTGCGCCATCCACGGCGAGGACCCCAACTGGGGCCGCGTCCTGGCCGCGGTCGGCACCACCGACGCCGTGTTCGAGCCCGACCGGCTCAACGTCGCCATCAACGGCATCTGGATCTGCCGCGGCGGCGCGGCCGGCGACGACCGCTCCAAGGTGGACCTGCGCCCCAGGGACGTGACGATCACCATCGACCTGTCGGCGGGCCCGCACACCGCGACCGTGCACACCACGGACCTGACGGCCGACTACGTCCACGAGAACTCGGCGTACAGCTCATGAGGCTCCCCACCGTGCAGACCAAGGCCGAGGCCCTGATCGAGGCGCTGCCCTGGCTGACCCGCTTCCGCGGCGCGACCGTCGTCATCAAGTACGGCGGCAATGCCATGACCGACGAGGCGCTCAAGGAGGGCTTCGCCGAGGACGTCGTCTTCCTGCACCACGCCGGCCTGCGCCCGGTGGTCGTGCACGGCGGCGGCCCGCAGATCAGCAGCGCGCTGGACAAGCTGGGCATCGAGTCCACGTTCACCGCCGGGCTGCGGGTCACCACGCCCGAGGCCATGCAGGTCGTCAGGATGGTCCTGGTCGGCCAGGTCAACCGCGACATCGTCGGGCTGGTCAACCGGCACGGCCCGTTCGCGATCGGCATGTCCGGCGAGGACGCCCACCTGTTCACCGCCGTGCGCAAGCACGCCGTCGTGGACGGCGAACCCGTGGACATCGGCCAGGTCGGCGAGATCATCAAGGTCGACGCCGGCGCGGTGCGGGCCCTGATCGACAACGGCCGCATCCCGGTGATCTCCAGCGTCGCCAGGGGCGACGCCGGAGAGATCTACAACGTGAACGCCGACACCGCCGCCGCCGCGCTGGCGGTGGCGCTCGAGGCACAGAAGCTGATCGTCCTCACCGACGTCGAGGGCCTGTACGCCAACTGGCCCGACGACACCGACGTGATCGACGAGCTCGGCGCCGACGAGCTGGCGACGATGATGCCGACGCTGTCCAGCGGCATGGTCCCCAAGATGGAGGCCTGCCTGACGGCGGTCCAGGGCGGCGTGCCGCGGGCCCACGTGCTCGACGGCCGCGTCCCGCACTCCCTGCTGCTGGAGATCTTCACCAATGAAGGAATCGGAACGATGGTGATGCCCTGATGAATCTGTACGAGAGGTTCGAGCAGGCCTTCATGCCCAACTACGGCGTCCCCCCGGTCGCCTTGGCCCGCGGCGAGGGCAGCCGCGTGTGGGACGTGGACGGCAAGGAGTACCTCGACTTCATCGGCGGCATCGCCACCAGCTCGCTCGGCCACGCCCACCCCGCCCTGGTCGAGGCCGTATCCAAGCAGGTCGCCACCATCGCGCACACCAGCAACCTGTTCCTGCACGAGCCCGAGGTGCTGCTCGCCGAGCGGCTTCGCACGCTGCTGAACGCCCCCACGCGGGTCTTCTTCGCCAACTCGGGCACCGAGGCCAACGAGGCCGCGTACAAGCTGGCGCTCAAGTACGGCCGGCGCGAGGGCCGCTCCTACTTCGTCGCCGCCGAGAACGGCTTCCACGGCCGCACGATCGGCGCCCTGTCCCTGACCGGCAAGCAGTCCATCCGCGACCAGTTCGGCCCGTTCCCGGTCAACGTCCGCTTCGTCCCGTACGGCGACGCCGACGCGCTCAAGGAGACCGTGACCGGCGACTGCATCGCGGTCTTCCTGGAGCCCACCCAGGGCGAGGCCGGAGTGGTCCCGCCGCCGGACGGCTACTTCGAGGCCGCCCGCGAGATCTGCGACTCGACCGGCGCCCTGCTGGTGGCCGACGAGATCCAGTCGGCGATCGGGCGTACCGGGCACTGGTTCGCCCACCAGGCCGACGGCGTCACCCCCGACATCCTCACCCTGGCCAAGGGCCTGGGCGGCGGGCTGCCGATCGGCGCGTGCGTGGGGTTCGGCGACGTGGGCAGACTGTTCGAGAAGGGCGACCACGGCTCTACGTTCGGGGGCAACCCGGTCTCGTGCGCCGCGGCGCTGGCGGTGCTGGACAACGTGGATCTCGGCCACGTCCGCTCGACCGGCGCGCGGCTGCGCACCGGCCTCGAGGCCGCCGGCCACCCGCTGCTGAAGGGCGTGCGCGGGCGCGGCCTGTGGCTGGCGGCGGTGCTGAACGAGCCGCGCTCGGCGCAGGTGCAGCAGGCGGCCGCGGCGGCGGGCTTCCTGGTGAACGCGCTCCAGCCCGACGCGGTGCGTCTCGCGCCGCCGCTGGTCGTGACGGCTGACGAGGTGGACGCCCTCGTGGCGGCATTCCCGGCGATTCTGGCGGAGGCGGCAAAGTGACCAGACACTTCCTGAAGGATGACGACCTGTCGCCCGCCGAGCAGGCGGAGGTTCTCGAGCTCGCCGCGGTGATGAAGAAAGACCGGTTCGGCTACCGGCCGTTCCGGGGCCCGCAGACCGTCGCGGTGCTGTTCGACAAGCCGTCGGCGCGCACCCGCATCTCCTTCCACACCGGGATCGGCGAGCTGGGCGGCCTGCCGCTGGTCGTCGACAACGTCTCGGTCCTGATGGGCCGCGGCGAGCCCACCGCCGACCTCGCCAGGGTGCTCGACCGCCAGGTCGCCGCCATCGTCTGGCGGACCACCGGCCAGGAGCTCATCGACGAGATGGCCGCCAACTCCCGCGTGCCGGTCGTCAACGCGCTCACCGACGAGTTCCACCCCTGCCAGATCCTCGCCGACCTGCAGACCGTCCAGGAGCATCTGGGCCGGACCGCCGGGCTCACGCTGACCTTCCTCGGCGACGGCGCCAACAACATGGCCCACTCCTACCTGCTCGGCGGCGCTACGGCCGGCATGCACGTGCGCATCGCCGCCCCGGCCGGCTACCAGCCCGACGCGGTCATCCTCGACCAGGCCGCCGCCATCGCCGCCAAGACCGGCGGCTCGGTGGTCGCGCTGACCGACCCGGTCGCCGCCGCCCAGGGCGCGCACGTGATCGCCACCGACACGTGGGTGTCGATGGGCCAGGCCGGCAAGGAGGCGCGGGTGGCCGCGCTCATGCCGTACCAGGTCAACAACGAGCTGCTGGAGCACGCCGCGCCGGACGCGATCGTGCTGCACTGCCTGCCGGCCTACCGCGACTACGAGATCACCGGCGAGGTGCTCGAAGGCCCGCGCAGCGTCGTGTGGGACCAGGCCGAGAACCGGCTGCACGCCCAGAAGGCGTTGCTGCACTGGCTGGTGACCCACGGATGACGATTCCGGCGACCAAGGCGGGCCGCCAGGCGAAGATCACCGACCTGCTGCGGCGGCAGGCCGTGCGCTCCCAGCCGGAGCTGGCCAAGCTGCTGGCCGACAGCGGCGTCGAGGTCACCCAGGCCACGCTCTCGCGCGACCTTGACGAGCTCGGCGCGCTCAAGCTGCGCGCCGAGGACGGCTCCCTGGTGTACGCGCTGCCCGGCGAGGGGGGCGACCGGATCCCGGTCGCCCGGCTGGGCACCGGCGAGTCCCCGTCCGCGCGACTGCAGCGTCTCGCCGAGGAGCTGCTGGTCAGTGCCGAGGCTTCAGCCAACTTGGTCGTCGTGAAAACACCTCCGGGCGCGGCCCAGTTCCTCTCCTCCGCCATCGACCACGCCGACTGGGAGCCCATCCTCGGCACGGTGGCCGGCGACGACACGATCCTCGTCATCAGCCGCGACCCGGCGGGCGGGCAGGCCGTCGCCGACGCGCTGCTGAAGCTGGCCGACCGACGTAGTTAGCCCACCTCCGGGTGGGCGTTCCGCGCACTATCAGAGACTTTGAGACTGGAGAGAATGACATGACCGAAAGAGTGGTTCTCGCGTATTCCGGTGGTCTCGACACCTCCGTCGCCATCCCGTACCTCGCCGAGAAGATGGACGCCGAGGTGATCTGCGTCGCCGTGGACCTCGGCCAGGACGGCGAGAACATGGAGGTCATCCAGAAGCGGGCCATGGACTGCGGCGCGGTCGAGTCGGTCGTGGTGGACGCCAAGGAGGAGTTCGCCGCCGACTTCTGCGTGCCCGCGCTGCAGGCCAACGCCCTCTACATGGACCGCTACCCGCTGGTGTCGTCGCTGTCGCGCCCGCTGATCGTCAAGCACCTGGTGTCGGCGGCCAAGCAGTTCGGCGGCACGGTCGTCTCGCACGGCTGCACCGGCAAGGGAAACGACCAGGTCCGCTTCGAGGCCGGCCTGGCCGCGCTCGCCCCCGACCTGAGGGTCGTCGCGCCCGCCCGTGACTTCGCCTGGACGCGCGACAAGGCCATCGAGTACGCCGAGGCCAAGGGCCTGCCCATCGAGACGTCGAAGAAGAACCCGTTCTCGATCGACCAGAACCTCTGGGGCCGCGCGGTCGAGACCGGCTTCCTCGAGGACATCTGGAACGCCCCCACCGAGGAGGTCTACTCCTACACCTCCGACCCGTCCCGGCCGCGCGAGGCCGACGAGGTGGTCATCACGTTCGAGCAGGGCGTCCCGGTCAAGGTCGACGGGCGTTCGCTCACGCCGTACGAGATCGTCGTCGAGCTCAACAAGCGCGCCGGCGCCCAGGGCGTCGGCCGGATCGACATGGTCGAGGACCGGCTCGTCGGGATCAAGTCGCGCGAAGTGTACGAGGCGCCGGGCGCGATCGCGCTCATCGCCGCCCACATGGAGCTGGAGAACGTCACCGTCGAGCGCGACCTGGCCCGCTTCAAGCGCGGCGTGGACCAGCGGTGGAGCGAGCTCGTCTACGACGGCCTGTGGTTCTCGCCGCTCAAGACCGCCCTCGACGCGCTCATCGCCGAGGCCCAGAAGCACGTCTCCGGCGACATCCGCATGACCCTGCACGCCGGCAACGCCACCGTCACGGGCCGCCGCTCCGAGGAGTCCCTGTACGACTTCTCGCTGGCCACGTACGACACCGGCGACACCTTCGACCAGTCGCTCGCCAAGGGCTTCGTCCAGCTCTTCTCGCTCCCCGCCAAGATCGCGGCCGCCCGGGACAGCAAGAAGAGCTGAGTTGCACTATGGTCGCCGCCGGAGCGCAGGAGCTCGGGAGGAGAGCGCGAGGCACGATGCCAACGAGCAACGAAGCGGGCGCGACCGTTAACAGAGCAAAAATGGAGGAGATTTACGGTGAGTGATGGCAAGCCGATGCGGCTGTGGGGCGCACGCTTCGAAGGCGGACCGGCCGACGCCCTGACCCGGCTGTCGGTGAGCGTGCACTTCGACTGGCGGCTCGTGCCGTACGACCTGGCGGCGTCCAGGGCGCACGCCCGGGTGCTGCACAGGGCGGGGCTGCTGAGCGACGAGGAGATCGAGCGCATGATCGGTGCGCTCGACGACCTGGAGCGCGCCTGCAAGGAGGGCGAGTTCCGGCCGACGGTCGCAGACGAGGACGTGCACACCGCGCTGGAGCGCGGCCTGCTGGAGCGGCTCGGCTCGCTCGGCGGCAAGCTGCGCGCCGGTCGCTCGCGCAACGACCAGATCGCCACCGACCTGCGCCTCTACCTCCGCGACCATGCCCGCAGGGTCGTCTCCCGCCTGGTCGAGCTGGAGACGGCGCTGATGGCCCAGGCCGAGCAGCACGCCGAGACCGCCGCGCCGGGCATGACCCACCTGCAGCACGCGCAGCCGGTGTCGTTCGGCCACCAGCTGCTGGCGCACGTGCACGCGTTCGCCCGCGACATCGATCGGATCACCGACTGGGACAAGCGCGCCGCGATCTCCCCGCTCGGCTCCGGCGCCCTGGCAGGCTCTTCGCTCCCGCTCGATCCACAAGCAGTGGCCGAGGAACTGGGCTTCTCAGCGGCCGCGCCCAATTCCATGGACGCCGTCTCCGACCGCGACTTCGCGGCCGAGTTCCTGTTCGACGCGGCCATGATCGGGGTGCACCTGTCGCGGCTCGGCGAGGAGATCGTCCTGTGGGCCTCGCATGAGTTCCGCTGGATCGAGATGGACGACGCCTACTCCACCGGCTCGTCGATCATGCCGCAGAAGAAGAACCCCGACGTGGCCGAGCTGGCCCGCGGCAAGTCAGGCCGGCTCATCGGCAACCTGATGTCGCTGCTGACGACGCTCAAGGGCCTGCCGCTGACCTACAACCGCGACCTGCAGGAGGACAAGGAGCCGGTGTTCGACGCGGTCGACACCCTGCTGCTGGTCCTGCCCGCGATGGCCGGGCTGGTCGCGACCATGCGGGTGAACACCGCCCGCCTGGAGGCCTCGGCCCCCGACGGGTTCGCGCTCGCCACCGACCTGGCCGAGCTGCTGGTGCGCCGCGGCGTGCCGTTCCGAGAGGCGCACGAGGCGGTCGGCCACCTGGTGGTGTGGTGCCAGGTCAACGACAAGGACCTCGGCGACCTCACCGACGACGAGCTGGTCAAGGTGTCGCCGCACCTGACGCCCGACGTACGCGGCGTGCTCAACGTGCCCGGCGCCCTGGCCGCCCGCAAGGCCTACGGCGGCACCGCGCCGGACCGCGTACGCGACCAGCTCATCGCGCTCCGCGAGGCGGTCGACGCGCAGGCGGCATGGGCCGCGGGGAGTTGAGCCCCGCCGCGCTGCCGCGGAGCTTCTTCGACCGGCCGTCGCACGAGGTGGCGCCCGACCTGCTCGGGCGCGTGCTCACGCACGGCAGCGTGGACGGCACTGTCGCCGTGCGCCTGACCGAGGTCGAGGCGTACGGCGGCCCCGGGGAGGACCCGGCGGCTCACACCTACCGCGGCAGGACGCCCCGCAACGCGGTCATGTTCGGCCCGCCCGGGCACCTGTACGTGTACTTCACCTACGGCATGCACTTCTGCGCGAACCTGGTGTGCCTGCCCGACGGCTTCGGCTCGGCCGTGCTGCTGCGGGCGGGCGAGGTGGTGGCGGGTCTCGACGAGGCCCGCCGGCGGCGAAACGGCGGGCGCACGGCCGGCAGCGGAGGCCGCAGGCCCATCCCGGACCGGGACCTGGCCCGCGGTCCGGCCCGGCTCGCGGTGGCCCTCGGCCTCCTGCGCGAGCACAACGGCCTCGACGCCATCCAGGAGGGCTCGCCCCTGGGCCGGCCCCGGCAGTCGGCCACCATGCTCGAAGGAGCCCCGGCCGACCCCGCGTCGATCAGGTCAGGCCCCCGCACCGGTATCTCGACGGCCAGGGAAACCCCGTGGCGGTTCTGGATCGACGGAGACCCGACCGTGTCCCCGTATCGTGCTCATGTGCCGCGCCGCCGCAGCGCCGCCGCCACCTCCGTGGGAGAGGCGCCCAGCTCATGAGGACTGAAGATGTGCAGGTTGTCACCGGTGTCGATCTCCAGCATCTCGCTCCGGAGCCCCCACCTCCTGCGGACGTCCACCTTGATGTCCCAGATCGCGTCCCAGGGCACGTGCCGCTTGCCCGCGAACCCGTGCACCACGGTGATCCCGCTCTCGTCGGCCGCCAGCCGCTCGGGAACGAGCACGTCACGCAGCCCCATAGCGCCCACCAGGACGGCCGCGGGAACGGCCAGGATCACGCCGCGGACATCGCCTTCCATCCACCAGTAGACGGCGAGCCCGGCACACACCAGACCCCCTAAGATCTTGAAAACGGCCAGCTCGCGACGGACCTTCCACATGGAGACAGAGCGTATCCAAGTGGCGGGCGACCGGGGTGATCAGGCACGCTGTAACCATCCATATGTCTAACTACTGGAAAGCCGACGCAGTGACCGACATTCTTGATGAACTCGAATGGCGCGACGTTCTCGCGCAGACCACCGACATCGACGCCCTGCGCGAGGCGCTGTCGAAAGGTCCGATCACGGTCTATGCCGGCTTCGACCCGACCGCTCCCTCGCTGCACGTCGGCAACCTGGCCACTCTGCTGATCCTGACCCGTTTCCAGCGCGCCGGGCACAAGCCCATCGGCCTGGTCGGCGGCGCGACCGGCCTCATCGGCGACCCCAGCGGCCGCAGCACCGAGCGGGTGCTCAACACCGCCGAGGTCGTGGCCGAGTGGGTGCAGCGCATCCGGGTCCAGGTGGAGAAGTTCCTGTCGTTCGAGCCGGGGCCGAAGGCCGCCACGCTGGTCAGCAACCTTGACTGGACCGCGCAGATGACGGCCATCGACTTCCTGCGCGACGTGGGCAAGCACTTCCCGGTCAACCGCATGCTGGCCCGCGAGTCCGTCTCGGCCAGGCTCGGCGGCGAGGGGCTCAGCTACACCGAGTTCAGCTACCAGATCCTGCAGGCCAACGACTACCTGGAGCTGTTCAGGCGATACGACTGCACGCTCCAGCTCGGCGGCAGCGACCAGTGGGGCAACATCACCGCCGGCGTCGACCTGATCAGGCGCGTCGAGGGCGCCCACGTCCACGCCCTGACCGGCAAGTTGATCACCAAGGCCGACGGTACCAAGTTCGGCAAGACCGCGGGCGGCGCCGTGTGGCTCGACTCGGCGCTGACCTCGCCGTACGCGTTTTACCAGTACTGGCTCAACGCCGACGACCGCGACGTGATCCGCTTCCTGAAGGTGTTCACGTTCCGCACGCGGGAGGAAATCGACGAGCTGGAGAAGGCCGTCGCCGACCGCCCGTTCGCCCGCGAGGCGCAGCGTGCTCTGGCCGAGGACCTGACGACGCTGGTGCACGGGGCCGATGAGCTGGCCGCGGTGGTGGCCGCCTCCAAGGCTCTGTTCGGGCAGGGCTCGCTGGAGGAGCTGTCGGCATCCACCCTGGAAGGCGCGCTGGCCGAGGTCCCGAAGGCCAAGATCGACGCGCTCGGGGTGCCGTTCGTGGACCTGCTGGCCGACAGCGGCCTGGTGGAGTCGAAGTCGGCGGCCCGGCGGGCGGTGAAGGAGGGCGGGGCGTACCTCAACAACGTCAAGATCACCGACGAGTCCTACGTGCCGGCCGCCGCCGACCTCCTGCAGGGGCGCTTCATGGTGCTGCGGCGCGGCAAGAAGTCGATCGGCGGCGTCGAGGTCGGCTGACCTTTCTCGGCCGAGCGGGCCTTTCCGGCGGCGGAGAGGCCCGCTTTCGCGCGATCCCCTGTCAGCGGTTCACCTGCGCGTGAACAGCGCCACCGTCAGCCCCGGCAGATCGGCGGAGTGCTTGGCCAGACTCAGCTCGAACCCCGCCCGCTCCACCTCCCCGACGCGCGGAATCCCGTCGCCTTCCAGCCCCGACTTCTTGCTCCCGCGCCAGACCACCCAGACCCGCTCACGCCCCTCCAGCGCCGCCGGAACATCGGACCCCTCGGGGTAGCCGAAACCGTCGGGCGACGGCACGTCACCGGACTTCAGCACATCGACGGGCATCAGTGAGTCCGCGTAGTACTCGAAGCCCGTACGCAGCTGGCTCTGCCCGTAGACGATCGCGTCGTCGGGCTCGGCCTTGATCACGCGCAGTGCCCAGGGGATGTTCTCGAACCGCCCGTTCTCCTCCCGCACGTCGAGATGGTCCGGGAAGGACAGCACACATCCGAGCACCACGACCGCCACCCCCGCCACGAGGTGGAACCGGGAGATGGCCGCCACGGCCAGCCCGGCCAGCAGCGATAGCGCCGGCGTGGTCACGAAGAGGTACCGGTCGACGTAGACCGGGGTCACCAGGTGCGACACCGCGAGCAGCAGCAGCGGGGGCAGGACCAGCCAACCGGTCAGCGCGAACACCCACGCCCGGTCCGCCACCCGCGGCTCGGCCGCTGACCGGCCGGTTGCGTGCGGGTCCGCCTCTCGCAAGCGTGCCTCGAGCGGGCCGGCAGCCGGTGAACCCGCGCCCCGGGCTCCGCGCCGCGCCGTCCACAGCAGCGCCGCCCCGGCCAGGGCCATCGCGAACAGCAGCACCCCGAGCGCGGTCGTCCCCGCCGCCATCTTGGGGAACTTCAGCCACACCTCCGGCCCGCGCTGCGGGATCCAGCTGATCGCGTGCCGCTCGCCGTACCCGATCAGGCCCAGCACGGCGGCGGGCACGCAGCCGGCGGCCAGCGCCGCCATCATCCGCACCAGCACCGCCCGGCGTGCCAGCGCCAGGTGGGCGGGCAGGACCAGCACCGCGAACAGGTGTGTGGAGCACACGAGCGCGACCGCCACGCCATAGCCCACCCACCGCCTGCCATCAGGGCGCTCGATGACCCGGTGCAGCGCCCAGAACGAGAAGGCGACCGCCGCGGCGGCGAAGGCGTACGGCCTGGCGAATGCGCCGAAGTAGGACACTGACGGGAGGATCGCGAAGATGGCGGCCGCGATCACGCCGGCCCGGGTGGAATGCAGGCGCCGGCCCAGGTCGGTCAGCAGCCAGGCCGCCACGCCGATCGCCAGCGCCGACGGCAGTCGCAGCCACAACTCCGCCGTGCCGGCCTTCGCCCAGAAGTGCATGAACGCGTAGTACGGCAGGAAGTGGCCGTCGATGTGCTGCGCCAGCTCCCACATCCCCGCCAGCGACCGCGACGCGGCGCTGATGGTGGCCAGCTCATCGCCGTTCAGGGTCGCGGAGCCCGTTCCCGAGAACGCCGCGCCTCCCGCGAGCAATGCCATCCACCAGGGGGTCGACGTGCGGAGACGTTCGGCGGGACGGGCTGGTGGAGCCAGTGTGGCGGCAGTGGTCACCGGGGCAGGATACGCGCCGTAGGGTCGGGAGTATGGCCAACGTGATCGTTTTTGACCTCTATGGCGTGATAGCCCGTACCCAGTCTCCCGAGGCGCGGCAGCGGATCGTCGCGCTGGCGGGCGTGCCGGGGGAGCGGTTCTGGGAGGCGTACTGGGCCTGCCGGCCCGCCTATGACGCGGGCCAGGACGGCGCCGCGTACTGGGGCGCGGTGGCGGACCAACTCGGTACGCGCTTCGCGGACGTGCCCGCGCTCCTCGCGGCGGACCTGGACAGCTGGTGCCACGTGGACGCCGACATGGTGGCGGTAGTGCACGAGCTCGCGAACCAGGGGCACCGGCTGGGGCTGCTCTCGAACATCATCGAGGACCTGGTGCCGATGTGGGAATCACGGCATGGGGAGTGGCTCGGGCGGTTCGCGGCGTTGACGTACTCGTGCCGGATCGGGGTCGCCAAGCCGGAGCGGCGGGCGTACGAGATCTGCGCGGAGAGCATGGGCGTGGCGCCGCGGGATGTCCTGTTCTTCGACGACAACGAGGTCAATGTCGTGGCGGCGCGGGAGGCGGGGATGGCGGCGGAGTTGTTCGTGTCGCCGGAACAGGTGCGTGCCCTGTCGCGGGCGGTCATGCGCTGATCGCTCAGGCGCGGTCGGCGCCGTCGAGCACGAGGAGTGCGGCCAGGGCGGCGTCCTTGTGGTCTCGCGTCCACGGCGTACCGACCTGGGAGCGCAGCCCGTCGACCCGCCCCGCCGCGTCCGTGCCGAGCATCCGGGCCGCGATGTCGCGCAGCTCCTTGAAGTCGTACCGGCTGACCGCGAACCCCGCGCCGCGCGCCGCGTCCATCAGCGCTTCGTGGTAGAGCTCCCCCTCGGCGCCGTGCAGGTAGTGATGCTTGCTCAGCACCGTGGCGAGGTCGTCGGGCAGCGCCATCCGGCCGGCGCCGACCGCCCCGAGATCGAGCGCGACGCCGAGCACGTCGTGCCCGGCCCCCGCCAGCTCCCGCGCGGCCGTGTCGAGGGCGTCGCGTGCCGCCGCGTGGGCGGCGCGCTCCACGCGGGCGATCAGCTCGCCCGCCGCTGCGAGATCGAGCCCGGCCGCGGCGTGATAGGGCTGGTCGGGCAGCGACGGATCGTCGAGCAGCGTCACCCGCTCGCGCAACAGCACCCGAGGCGCCTCAGGCGCGCCCCCCACCGCGACCAGCACCGCCCAGCCGCAGTGATCCCGCACCCCGAGCGCCGCCGAACCCACGCCGGCTCACCTCCGTGTCACTGACTGGTGGTACGTGTCGGCTTCACAACGATCACAACTCGCCGGTCGGCGTCGCCGACCGGCCGCTCGTACGCCAGGCCGTAGCGCGTGGCCAGCACGTCGAAGAAGTCGCCCGACGGGTCGGGCTCCGTCCGCTCGACCACGCCACGGATCTCCAGATAACGGTACGGCTTCTCAGGGTCGTTGATCGAGACGGCAACATGCGGATGTTCTACGACATTTTTGTACTTGCGGCGGTTCGTGGTGGTCGTGAACCGCAGGAACTCTCCGTCCCACACGGTCCAGACCGGGTTCACCGCGGGCGTGCCGTCCGGCCCGATCGTCGCCAGGTGGGCGAACAGCGGCCGGTCCAGCAGGTCCTTGTGGCTTTCCGGGATCATCGCGCCCTCTTCTCCCTGTCCTTGTCGTCTTCATCGACGCTCATACAAGCCCGACAATATCAAAGTTTTGATGCTTATCAAGACTCGAATCATTGTATGAGGTTGTACGATCCCCGATATGGGGATGCCCGCAGGTGAACGGCTCGGTCTGGACATCAAGCGCGCCGAGCAGGCGCTGATGGCCGCCAAGCAGCTCGCCGTCAGGCCGGCAGGGCTGACCGTTCCCCAATACGCGGCACTCTTCGCACTCGCCGACAGTCCGGGGATCTCCGGCGCGGCACTGGCGCGGACGTGCCTGGTGACGCCCCAGGCCATGACCGTCGTCCTCAAGAACCTGGAGGAACGGGGCCTCATCGAACGCTCGCCGCATCCCTGGCATCGCAACATCCTCGAGACCCGGCTCACGGAGGCCGGGCGGGCGGCGTTGGCGGTGGCGGACGAGAAGGCCGTGGTGATCGAACGGGCGATCGCGGCCGAGCTCACGGAGGCGGAGCGGGCGACGCTGCGGGACCTCCTGGCCCGATGCGGGAAGGCCGTGGGGCGCGCCGCATCGGAACTCTGAACGGCTGGGGCCTGGCGATTTGACGTGTCGCGAATCCCGACCTAATCTTTCACTTCGCCCCGGGAGTGAGCCGGACGCCGGTCAGGCGGACGGGCCCCAGGGCAAGCCCCTTGATATGACGAGCCACTCGGCAGAGCCGCTTCGGCGTGCTCGAGCCCGAGTCGTTCCTGGGGACGTCGAACTCGCCGGAAAATCGGTTGATTCGACAAGCTCAGAATGACACGGTAAGTTAAGAGGGTTGCCCCGGAAGCGGGGCGACATCTTAGACAGGTTCGACCGGCTGTCGGCAAATCTCCGGATTTGACACGGAAGCGGTAGATCTGATAAGATAGCGAACACGAGAGGTGCGCCTCCGAAGCGGGGACCGTAAGGGTTTCCGGTGAAGATGTACGCGTCCGTTTTTTGAGAACTCAACAGTGTGTTAAAAGCCAGTGCATGATGCACAACCCCGTCATTGATTTGACGGATTCCTTTGGTTGACATCCATCGGTTGGTGGGTGTTGGCCAGGTGATTGATTTTCCAAGCATT
>NZ_VCJS01000289.1 GCF_005893125.1 Nonomuraea basaltis
GCAGTTCACCCCATGAGTCGAGCGCACCACCTTGTCGTGCGCCCACCGGTCCCGGTAGAAACGGTCCCACGCGCTGGGATCTATCTGGTGCAGCGTGCGGCCGTCGGCCGACACCTCCGACTTGGTGGAAAACGCACGGGCGGCCAGCAGCGGACCCATACCGGGAACCGCGTCGATATCAGTCACAGGATCTTCCTCGCCACAGCGATAGCAGCGGACATGCTTCAGACTGGGGCTCACCACCCCTTTGGCGGCAGGGACCAAGGTCCCTACTCAGGGGCCCGATGGACCCATCAGGCGGCGGCCAGCCAGAGGTCGGGGCCGAAGACCTCGTAGTGGATGTCGCGGGCGGCCACTCCCGCCTTCAGCAATTGGGCGCGTACGTCACGCATGAACGGCACCGGACCACACAGGTACGCGATCGCGCCCGCCGGGATCTCGACGCCCTCCAGGTCCATCCGGCCATCACGGTCGGGGGCTGCGGCGTCCGTCTCGTACCAGAAGATCCGATCGTCGGCGAGGTGCCGCATGTCCTCGCGCAGCGCGTGCTCGGCCGGGGAGCGGTCGGCGTGCAACAGCAGGACACGGCGGCGTGAGCCGGTGGCCGCCAGGTGTTCCAGCATCGCCACGATCGGCGTGCCGCCGATGCCCGCGGACACCAGCAGCAGCGGCGCGTCGCCGTCGTCCAGCGTCACGTCGCCGAACGGCGCGGACAAGGTGAGCTCGTCTCCTGGCCGCACGCTGTCGTGCAGCAGCGTCGACACCTCTCCGTCGGGGACGCCCGTCACCCGCTTGACCGTGATCCGGCGCAGATCGCCCACGCTGGACAGGGTGTACTGACGCAGCTGGTGCACGCCGTCTGGCATGCCGACCCGGACACTGACGTACTGGCCCGGGCGAGCCGGTGGCACCGTGCCGTCGTCGGCCGGGCGGAGCAGGAAGGAGACCACGTCCCGGGTCTCATTCTGCCTGGCGACCACCCGCCACTGCCGCCACGTGACACCGTTGCGCACGCCGGCCTCAGCGTAGATGCGCGCCTCCTGGGCGATCAGCGCCCCGGCCATCAGCCAGTACACCTCGTCCCAGGCCGCGGCGACCTCCGGCGTGACGGCCTCCCCCAGGACTTCGGCGATCGCGCCGAACAGGTACTTGTGGACGATCACGTACTGGTCGTCGGTGACGCCGACGGCGGTGTGCTTGTGGGCGATGCGGGCGAGCAGGTCATCGGGCCGCTCGCCGGGGCGCTCCAGAAGCATGGTGGCGAACGCGGCGATGGACCCGGCCAGCGCCCTGCGCTGCTCGCCGTTGGCCTGGTTGCCGCGGTTGAACAGGCCGTCGAGCAGCTCCGGCCGCTCGGTGAACATCGTCTCGTAGAACCGCGTGGTGATGGCGTCGAGCGAGGCGCCGACGACCGGCAGCGTGGCACGGACGATCGCGGCTGAATCCGCGGACAACATGGAAACCTCCCGTACAGATGATGGATATGAGGCCCGCGGGACTTGCGGGCCGCAAATCAGACTAGGAACAAGACCGGGCCGTTCGTCAGGGCGAACGTCAGCAGTCGCAGGGCCGAAAGTCCCTAATCGGGACCGCGACATCTCACCGCTGAACGATCGGTCAAGGACCTTGGTCCCTGTTGGCACGTGGCGGGAGCAGATAGCGTCAGAGGCATGATTCGTGTGTTTCTCCTCGACGATCACGAGGTCGTACGGCGCGGCGTCGCCGCCCTGCTGGACGGCGAGGACGACATCGAGGTGATCGGCGAGGCCGGGACCGCGGAGTCGGCCATCGCCCGCATCCCGGCCCTGCGCCCGGACGTCGCGGTGCTGGACGTGCGACTGCCGGACGGCAACGGCGTAGACGTGTGCCGCGAGGTGCGCTCGAAGCTGCCGCAGTTGGCCTGCCTCATGCTGACCTCCTTCGCCGACGACGACGCCCTGTTCGACGCCGTGATGGCCGGCGCGGCCGGCTACGTGCTCAAGCAGATCCATGGCTCGGACCTGGTGGGCGCGGTGCGCACGGTCGCCTCCGGCCAATCGCTGCTGGACCCGCAGACCACCGCCGCCATGCTGCAGCGGCTGCGCGACCAGGCGGCCAAGCAGGACCCATTGGCCGCACTGTCGGAGCAGGAGCGGCACATCCTGGATCTGATCGGTGAGGGCCTGACGAACCGGCAGATCGGCGAGCGACTCTTCCTGGCCGAGAAGACCGTCAAGAACTACGTGTCCAACCTGCTGGCCAAGCTCAACATGCAGCGCCGCACCCAGGCCGCCGCACTGTCCGCGCGCCTGCGGGCTGAACAGCGGGACTGAGGGAGACTTCAGATGGGACTTTCGCCTCTAATGCCGGCGAGCGCAGCAGTGGGATGCTGAGACGTATGCAACTCGATTCGTCCGGACTCCAGGTGCTCTCCCGAGAGGAGTGTCTGCGCCTGCTATCGTCCACGCCGATCGGGCGGATCGTCTTCACCGATCGCGCCCTGCCCGCTGTGCAACCCGTCAACTTCTGCCTCGACGGCGAGAGCATCGTCATCCGCACCTCCATCGGGTCGAAGCTGGCCGCCGCCACCCGGTGTGCCGTGGTGGCGTTCGAGGCCGACGAGTTCGATCCCGAGATGCGCACGGGCTGGTCGGTCACAGCGGTCGGGCACGCGCGCGCCGTGACCGATCCCGAAGAGATCGCCCGGCTAGGCGCACTACCACTGTTCCTCTGGGCTCCGGGCAGCAGGGACCACTACATCGTGGTCGACGCCGAGCAGGTGTCCGGCCGCCGGATCACTTGAGTCGGCCCGCAGGGCGCCGGACGAGCAGGAAACCCGCCGTGCGCCCTTGAAGGGGGCACCTTGACCGGTGGCGGCCCATTCCGTTCGTTCCGAGCGAGCAGGGCCCGCACCGAACTGTCGGATCTGATCGGCCCTCTCCGGGATCGTGCACGCGATGCCGCGCCTACGCAGATAGGCACGGTTGGCGCGCGAGCCGTACGCCTTATCGGCACGGACCCTGTCTGGGCGCTTGCGCGGGCGTCCCGGCCCCAGCCGGGGCCCACTGATTCGCTACAGCAGGGCTGGAACTGGGGCGAATCCCCGCGTTGACCAGCAGTGATGATCAGCGATAACAGCTTCTGGCCCTGCTCGACGGCCAGATGAAGCTTGGTGGTCAGTCCACCCCGGGAGCGGCCCAGCCCGTGGTCGGCGGGCTCGACATCGACGCCGCCGGGCGGCTGATGGTTAGGCCATACGGTGTTGGCGCCGTATCGCGCGGTGCCGGCGAATGGCGATGGCCGTGGTGGCGACAGCAAGCGCGCCGGTGAGCCACCTCCTCGGGTTTGTCGCGGCCGGTTGCTTCTGGAGCGACAGTGGCATCACATCGAGGTGGACCGCCGTCGTCCCCGCTCCAGGTTCGCGGCTGAATACGACGCGGAGGGTGACGGGTCCGAATTCGGCGAGGTCGATCCGGAACGCGTACGGGTCCTTGTCGTCGTCAGGGTGCAGCGGAAAGCCCTTGTAGAGCGCGGGTATCGGGCTGAGGAACCGCAGGACGAGCTCGCCATGGCGGACGAAGACCTCGGCCCCAGCGCCCAGCATGGACCTTGCACGCACGTCCGTGAGCCGGCCGGGAAGGTAGTACCAACCGCAAATCTCACCCCAAATCTCCGGGCGTTTCGGAACGTCGGCGCGAATGACCTCATCCGGTACGCCGAGCAGGTGGTTGAGCAGGCTCCCCAGTTCAGCCGGCATCCACAACATTGCGTCGCTGGCCCCGTTGGTGAAGGCCATGACGCCGACTCCGTCGTCGGGAGCCACGGAGATCTGCGAGTTGAAGCCAGGCACGATCCCCTGGTGCTCGATCACGGGATGGCCGTCGGCGTTCCCGCGGAAGAACGCCAGGCCAAGCCCCGGTATCCGGGGATCAGGCTGGTAGTGGGCCGCGAACATGGTGGCGAGCGTCGTCGGCTTGAGCACCGAGCCGTGCTGGTTGGCGCCACCGCCCAGGAGGGCGGCGATGTAGCGGGCCATGTCTCTGGGCGTGGAGTAGGCGGAGGCGGCTCCCGCCGTCACCACCTCATAATCGGTGACCGCCTTGACGCCACCGGAGCGCAAGTTGTATCCCGTCGCGAGCCGCGACTGGGCCGGTTCGGATCGGACGATGTCGGTGTCGGCCATGCCGAGGGGCTCGAAGATGTGCTCGCGCAGGTAGCGGTCCAAGGGCTGCCCGCTCACGTCCTCCACGATCTGGCCGAGTGTGGCGAACCCGTGGTCGGTGTATCTGAACGTGGTACCCGGCTCGACCTGGATGCGGAGACCCTCCCGGTAGTATTCGCGCAGCGACGGCACCGGCCGTCCGACCTTCACGGTCTCACCGAAGAGAGGCCGGACCACGCCCGAGGGGTGTAGCACCTCCCCGACCCCGGCGGTGTGGGTCAGCAGATGTCGCACCGTCGCAGGCCGGAAGCCGGCCCTTGCCGGGACCAGTGGGTAGGCGTGCAGATAGTCGTTGGCCGGCGCGTCAAGGTCGACCAGCCCTTCCTCCCACAGCTGCATCACGGCGATCGCGGTGAACGTCTTGGTGATGGAACCGACCCGGAAGACCGTGTCCTCGGTGACGGGCGTGTTCGACCCGATATCGGCCACGCCGTGTCCGCGGAAGAACTCGAGGGATCCGTTGCGGACCACGCCCACCGCCAGACCGACTGCGGTCCGGCGGTTGAGGATCTCATCAACTCTGGTCCTCATCTCCAACTGATCAAGCTCGGGCATGGCTTCCCCTTTCACCCCAGCTTGCGCGACGGCCCGCGCCAGTTCCTGACGGCCGGGGCTATAAACCCGACGTTGCTCTGATCTGGGCGGGAAAGTAAGAGGCGATCGGCCCGTATCGGTGGGTCGAACGTCCCTGGCCCGCGCCTCGGATGACGCCCGACGCAGGTGGGAAACCGGGGTGTAAAGGTGGGAGCACTGGCCCGCATCGCGGTAGATGCAGGTTCGAGCCGGTCAGCGGAAGTCGGAGATGCGCAGCACCGCCAGCATGTCTGTCGCCCGGGTGCCGGTCGAGAAGGATGCCTCCGCGCCGACCCAGCCGCGGAAGGCTCCCGTGTCGTCGATGATCTGCATGAGCGGTTTGACGTGGGAGTTGCCGGTGTAGCAGAACTCACCGCGTTCCATCGCCAGGCAGGTGCACCAGTGCCAGAGCGTGTCGCGGCGGTCGGACTTGGAGATCATCGTGAGGTAATACTGGATGGAGCTGATGTTGGGGCGCGTTCCGCCGCCGTACTTGGGGCAGCCGCCCGATTTCTGGCATGCGCCGCGCGAGGACGGCTGCAGGTAGGTCAGGCACGAGGTGGTGGCGGCGCAGGCACGGAAGGCGGAGTGGCCGAACGGCTGATTGCCGGAGGTGACGAGCTTGCCGCTCGCCCAACTCGTCAGGTCCTGCCTGAGCGAGCCGGGGAACGCCTTCACCGAGCTCATCGCGCGCCGGGTGCTGATCGCGGCGTTGCTGCCGTAGCCGTACCCGTGCGTGGCCAGCGTGCTCTGCTTGAGGTCCAGGCGGGCCAGCCTGCCGTCAGGCGAGGGCCGCACGTACCACTGCTCCGTCCACGTCTGGGCGATCTTCCACCGGATGGTGAGCACGTCGCCCGCAACGGTGTACGTCCCGGCGCGGCTCTCGTCGGGGGCGCCGGTGAAGCCCCCGGCGGTGAGCACCTCGCAGGCGCGGGGCCGCGATGCGGAACCGCCCGCCTTGGTGGTGCAGCTCGGGTCGGGGACGGTGCCGGTGCGCTGCCTGGCCTTGGGATGACGCTGCCACCACAGGTACAGGGCGGCGCTCACCGTGCCGTCCGCGGCGAAGCGGTAGCTGCCCAGGCGTACCCAGTTCTGCCGGGAGGCGGCCTTCAGATGACCCTGTGAGATGACGTAGGTGGTCTTGCCGCCCGGCAGCGGCGAGGCGGAAACCGCGCCGGTGGCCGGCTGGGCGGGCAGGATGGTGATGGCGAGCACGAAGGAGAGGATTGCCGCTGCGGTACGCAAGAAGAGACTCCGGAAGGCTTACGGGCTTGGCCGATCGTCAATGGGCCACCGTATTCGGTCCTGACCCGACATGTCTCCGAAACCGCAGCCATGAGGAACCTGACGGGCCCTGCGAGAAGAGACCAACAACACAAGACAACCATCGCAGGGCTCCCTCAGCCTTCAGCGCGGCGATCATCGCCACCCTCCGAGCCCTATCCCGGCACTCCCCTGCTGGGCAGCCCCCTGCCATTGCCCCCGCCTCTTCTGGCCCACACATGGGGCACTGACGCCTGCCGCCACGCGACGCGGGCACAGAAGATGCCGGTCCGTGCAGATCGCGTTCGCATCAGGGGTGATGCTGAGGGCCGCTCGCCTGCTGGTGCCGCTCCGGGCACTTTTCGCCGCCCTGGTGGCCGGGATGGCCACGCCCGCAGATCCGGCCGACGACACCGGGGTCAAGACGGCAGCACGGTCAAGGGTCCCGCCGTTCAGAACGCCAAGCTGCACCAGCAGCCGGTGAACGGGTCCTCCGCCCAGAGCTTCGACATGCCCTTCCTCGGCTTCCGATCATCAACATCGGCGCAATCATGAGCCCTGATCGAGCTCATCAGGTCGCTCCAGTAAGGCGGCGGCGGAACACCCAGTACGTCCACGCCTGGTAGGCCAGCACCACCGGAGTGAAGATGGCCGCGACCCAGGTCATCACCGTCAGCGTGTAGGGCGTGGAGGCGGCGTTGGTCACGGTCAGGCTGTTGACCGGATCCAGAGCGGGCAGCACGTTCGGCCACAGCCCGGTGAACAGGGCGGCCACGACCGCGACCACCGCGACCGCGCTGGCGGTGAACGCCCACCCGTCTCGGCCGCGCAACGTCGCGACCACCGCGCCGGTCAGGCCGAGCGCGACCAGCGCCACCGCGGCCCACCAGGCCGGCCTGCTGCCGCCGGAGGCCAGCAGGAACGCCATCACCACCCCGATCGTCGCCGGGGCGAGGCTCTTGGCCATGCGGGAGGCGCCCTGGCGCAGCTCACCGGTGGTGCGCAAGGTCAGGAAGATCGCGCCATGCAGGGTGAACAGCAGCAGCGTGGCCAGCCCGCCAAGCAGCGCGAACGGGTTGAGCAGAGTGAGCAGGGTGCCGGTGTACTCGTGGTCGGCGTCCAGCGGCACGCCGCGCACCATGTTGGCGAAGGCGACCCCCCACAGGAACGCCGGGCCGAGTGAGCCCCAGAAGAACGCCCGATCCCAGCCGCGCGTGCTGTCGGACTTGCTGCGGTACTCCAGCGCCACCCCACGCGCGATCAAGGCCAGCAGGATGAGGAACAACGGCAGGTAGAAGCCGCTGAACAAGGTGGCGTACCACTCGGGGAACGCGGCGAACGTGGCGCCGCCGGCCACCAGCAGCCACACCTCGTTGCCGTCCCACACCGGGCCGATCGTCTTGACGATGGTGCGCCGCTCCGCCTCGCCCCGGCCCAGGAAGGGCAGCAGGATACCGACGCCGAAGTCGAAGCCTTCCAGGACGAAGTAGCCGGTCCACAGCACGGCGATCAACACGAACCAGACAGTGGTGAGTTCCATCGCGACAATCCTCTAGTAGCTCAGAGCGGGAACGGGCTCTTCCGGGGCGGACTCCTCATGCGGCCCGATGCGGATGAACTTGATCAGCAGCCGCACCTCGATCACCGCCAGCACGGCGTACACCAGGGTGAAGCCGACCAGCGTGATCGCCACCGACGCGACGTCCGCGCTCGGTGAGACGGCCGCGGCGGTCCGCATCAGGCCGAACACGGTCCACGGCTGACGGCCCATCTCGGTGAAGATCCAGCCCAGGGTGTTGGCCAGGAACGGCAGCCCGATCCCGGCGATGGCCAGACGGTAGGCCCAGCGGCTCGCGGGCAGGCGGCCGCGGCGGGTAAGCCACAGTCCGACCAGGGCCAGCAGTGCCGACAGCGCTCCGAAGCCGATCATCAGCCGGAACGACCAGTAGGCCAGGCCGACGACCGGCCGGTAGTCGCCTGGGCCGTACAGCGCCTGGTAGCGGGCCTGGAGGTCATTGATGCCCTCCACCTCGCCATCCAGAGTGTTGGTCGACAGCAGGCTCAGCCCGTACGGGATCTGCACGTTGATGTGGTTACGGCCGTTCTCGACGTCGCCGACGGCGAACAGCGAGAAGCCGGCCGCGCTCTCGTCCTCCCACAGGGCCTCGGCGGCGGCCATCTTCATCGGCTGCTGCTCGGTCATGATCTGCGCCTGCCAGTGGCCGGAGACCGACACCCCGATCGCCGCCACCGCGCTGACCACCAGCGCCAGCCGCGCCGACGTCCGAAACAGCGGAACATCCCGTTTCCGCAGCAGGAACCACGCGCTGATGCCCAGCACGAACGCCCCGGCGGTCAGGAAGGCGCCGAAGATGACGTGCGGGAAGGTGACCAGGGTGGTCGAATTGGCGAGCACGGCCCAGATGTCGGTCAGTTCGGCGCGGCCGTTGTTGATGCGGTAGCCGACCGGATGCTGCATCCACGAGTTCGCCGCCAGGATGAAATAGGCGGAAATATTGGTCCCGATCGCGGCCACCCAGATCGTGGCCAGATGCAACCGGGGCGGCAGCTTGTCCCACCCGAAGATCCACAACCCGAGGAACGTGGACTCCAGGAAGAACGCCATCAGCCCTTCCATGGCCAGCGGCGCCCCGAACACGTCCCCGACGAAGCGCGAGTAGTCACTCCAGTTCATCCCGAACTGGAACTCCTGCACGATCCCCGTCACCACCCCCATCGCGAAATTGATCAGAAACAGCCGCCCCCAGAACCGGGTCAGCCCCAAGTACTCCGGCTTCCGGGTGCGGTACCAGGCCGTCTGCAGCCCGGCCACAATGATCGACAAGCCGATCGTGAGCGGGACGAACAAGAAGTGGTAAACGGTCGTGATACCGAACTGCCAGCGCGAAAGGTCGAGCACATCCATGCGGCCAGACTGGAGGACGGCCGTGCCGCCGCGTAGGGCCGAGCGACTCTGCCCCAAAGGACCTTAGTCCCACGCCCCATCTGTGTGTCCTGTCGAGGGTCGACGTTCTGCACGCCTGTCATACGTCAGGCCGGATCCGGGCGCCGCAAGCCGGTGGCTGAACATCGGCGACCTGATGACGATCTGGGCCGAGGAGCCCGGCTCCGCGACCACCGAACGTGGACTTCCTGGACTGGGCCGCCACGCTCCTTCACCGCTTCAGCCTCCCCCGGAGCTGAGTCGTCAAGAGCCCTCGGTTGAGGGGCGCCCTTGCTCGTAGGCCGCCACGGCGGTCGGCAGGGTCGGGAAGAGGAGGTCCTCCCCGATGGCCTCCGTCAGGCCGAATGCGTCGAGCGAAGTGCGCAGGTCCTGCTTGACCCTGGCCATGGCGAACACGATGCCCCGGCGGGCCAGTTCGGCGCGCAGTGACTCGACGGCGTCCAGCGCCGTGGCGTCCACCTCTACATTCGCTTCGGCGTTGAGCACGAACCACGACACGGGGCCTTCGTGCTCCTCGACCGCGGCGAGCGCGCGGCGCCGGAAGTCCTGGGCGTTGGCGAAGAACAGCGGGGAGTCGTAGCGGTAGACGACCAGTCCGGGAATGGTACGGGCGTCCGGATAGTCGTCGACGTCGTGCATCCCTGCCAGCCCAGGGACGATGCCCAAGATCGCGTCGTGCGGGCGGGCCACCCGGGCCAGCATCTCCACCACCGACAGGGCCACCGCGAGGAGCACGCCGTACAGGATGTCGAAGACCAGCACCCCGGCGAACGCGGCCAGCGCGAGCAGCAGCTCACTCCGGCGAAAGACCGCCAGACGGCGGAAAGCGGCCACATCGATCAGCCGGATCGCGGCGTAGATGACGATGGCGCCGAGCGCCGCAGTCGGGAAGTCGGCCAGCAGCGGCCCGGCGAACAGCACGACCCCGAGCACTGCGGCCAGGGCGACGAGCGAATACAGCTGGGTGCGGCCACCGGCGGCATCGGCCAGCGCGGTACGGCTGCCGCTGCTGCTGACCGGGAACCCGTGCAGGACACCCGCACCCAGGTTGGCCACGCCCAGGGCGAGCAGTTCTTGGTTGGCGTCGATCTGCTGGTTGTGCTTCGCGGCAAAGGACCGCGCGGTGAGCACGTTGTCGCTGTAGCCAACCAAGAGCACGCCGAGCGCGGGCAGCAGCAGGTGCTGCAGATCGGCGAGTGCCGGAAGGGCGGGCACGGGCAGGCCCGCGGGGATCTCCCCCACCACTTTGATCCCGTACCGCTCCAGCCCGAAGAGCGTGACGCAGGCGGTGGCCAGGAGGACGGCGAGCAGTGGAGCCGGGATCCAGGGCAGGCGCCGTTGGGCGAGGAACAGCAGGGCCAGCACCCCGGCCGCGAGCAGCAGTGTCCCCGGATGGATCCCGGACAGACCTCGTGAGAAGGAAAGCAGCTCGGCGATGACGCCGTCACCGGACACCGGCACCCCGGTGATCTTGCCCAGCTGACCGACGATCATGATCACCGCCACACCCGCGAGATAACCGACCAGAATCGGCCGGGACAGCAGGTCGGCGACGAAGCCCAGCCGGAGCAGCCGGCAGACCAGACAGAGCAGGCCGACGACGACGGCCAGCCCGGCCGCGAGGCTCGCGTACCGGTCCGGGTCACCCGCCGCCAGCGGCCCGACCACAACGGCGGTCATGAGCGCGGTCGTCGACTCGGGCCCCACAGACAGCTGGCGCGAGGAGCCCAGCACGGCGTACAGCGCGAGCGGCGCCAAGATCGCCCATATTCCCGCCACCGGCGGCAACCCCGCCACGGTGGCATAAGCCATGACCTGCGGTATCAGGTAGGCCGCCACAGTGAGCCCGGCCAGCACGTCACCACGCAACCACTCACGCCGATACGGGAGGAACGCGACCACGCACGTCAGTCTCGCACCGCCACAACAGCGCCCGCGCCCGGGGCGCCGATCACGTGGGCGAGCCGCACCGTTGCCGCCCGATGGCCTGGTCTGGCGGGAGTCAGCCGGTAGGCGCGCAGGTAGTCGCCGGCGGGCGCGTCGAGGTCGATCACGCCCTGCTCCCACAGCTGCATCACCGCGATCGCGGTGACGGCACTCCCTCTCGGAGGGATCATGGGAGTCGAGACTTCGGAACTGAGCGCACTGCGGGTGGCCGCAGGACGCACCCTTGTCCATGGCATCGGGCTTGGCGACCCCGGGAGGGCGTCGCCCTTACCAGTAGCCGAGGATCTTGAACCAGACCGCGCCGACGCCCATCCAGACAGCTATGTTGACCGCGGCGACGACCAGGCCGTTGCGCCACCACTCGGTCAGCGTGACGTAGCCGCCGCCGAACAGGACCGGTGCGGGGCCGGAGGAGTAGTGGGTCAGCCCGCCGTACAGGGAGCTGATGAAGCCCAGCACCAGCGCGGCCATCATCGGCGGGGCGCCGGTGGCGATCGCGGCGACCAGGAACGCGCCGTACATCGCGGCCACGTGCGCGGTGTTGCTGGCGAAGGCGTAATGGGAGGCGAAGTACACCAGCGTGAGCAGGACGAACGCGACCTGCCACGACAGGCCTCCCGCAGCTCCGGTCATGGAGGTGCTGAACCAGCCGACGACGCCGAGTTTCTGCAGTTGCCCGGCCATCATCACCAGCACCGCGAACCAGGTAAGGGTCGTCCACGCGGACTTGTCGCCGGCGAGGTCGTTCCAGGTCAGCACCCTGGTGATGAGCAGCACTGCCACGCCGGCGAACGCGCTTGCGGTGGCGGACAGGCCCCAGAGCTGGCTGCCGAGCGACCACAGCGTCAGCAGCATCACGAACACACCCGCCATGATCCATTCGGGGCGTGTCATTGGGCCGAGTTCGGCCAGCTGGGTGCGAGCCTGCCGGGGCGCCTCGGGGGTGTCGCGCAGTTCGGGCGGATACACCTTGTACAGCACCGCCGGGATCACGGCGAGCGCGATGAGCCCGGGCACGAGTGCGGCGACCGTCCACGTCAGCCAGCTGATCTCGACGCCCTGCTCGCCGGCGAACTTCTGCACCAGCGGATTGGCGGCCATCGCGGTGGCGAACATGGCGCTGGTGATCACGTTGACGCCCATCGCGGTCGCCGTCAGGTAGGCGCCGAGCCGGCGGCGGGTCTGGCCGTCCGGCCGCGAACCGGCCTGTTCGCTCAGCGAGGTGATGATCGGATACAGCACACCGCCGGAGCGGGCGGTGTTGCTGGGCGTGGCAGGCGCCAGGACCAGGTCCGTCAGCGCCATCCCGTAGCCGAGACCGAGGCTGCGCTTTCCCAGCATGGCCACGAACCACAGCGCGACCCGCCGACCGAGTCCGGTCTTGGTGACGGCGATGGAGATGAAGAAAGCGGCCACGATCAGCCAGATGGTCGGCTCAGCGAACCCGCTCAACGCGACCGCCGGCTCCAGCACGCCGGCGACCATCGTGAAGGCGAGCCCGGTCAGCGCGACCGCGGCCAGCGGCATCGGCTGCGCTATCAGCCCGAGCACGGTGGCAACGAAGATGGCCAGCACGGCCCAGCCCCCCGGTTTGACGGCTTCAGGCTGTGGCAGCAGATAGACGATCAGTCCGACGGCGATGGGCACGGCCCAGCGCAGAGCCGTCCACCACCATCCGCCTTGTTCGGCCGATTCCGGGCTCGAGGTGTTCTTCGGCTGGGGCCGTAGCATGATGTCTCTCCCATCACAGCCGATCAGGGGTTTCCGGCTGCGGGACCAGTGTGGGCACCCAGACTCTTGGGGCGCTTGAAGCGAAAGTCACCAACGGCAGGGTCTTTGGACCTCAGGTGCTCAGCCCCACTTTCAGGCACACCCGCGCCCCTCCAGCCGCACTTCCTGCTCTGACCAGAGCTACCGCCCTTAGCGCTATAGGGCGGTGGAACATGAGACGGCCACCACTGTGATCATTCAGGTGTGATGGATCTGAAGATCATAGGGTGGCCGGGTTGGACAGCGTAGAACACCTTGATGCGGGCGGGGTCAACGCCATGACCACAGGCGTACGGTCTCGTCGGAGCTGCTTGAGGCGAGGGTTTTCCCGTCCGGGCTGAACGCCACGCTGTTGACCGGGGCGGTGTGGCCGGTGAGCGTGGCGGTAGGTCGGCCACTGCTGACGTTCCACAGGCGCACCGTGTTGTCGCCGCTGCCGCTGGCCAGCAGCCTGCCGCCCGGGCTGAAGGCGACGGAGAAGACATGAGCGCTGCTGCCGGTATGGCCGGTGAGGGTCGCCGTACGCCGCCGCGTGGCGATGTCCCACAGCAGCACGGGGCCATCGGAGGTGCCGGCGGCGAGGGTCTTCCCGTCCGGGCTGAACGCCACGCCGTGGATGGTCTTGGTGTAGGTGATCAGCGAGGAGCCGGTCGGCTCGCCCAGCGACGGGACTTCGGGCGACGGCGAGGTGCTGGGCGAGCCGGAGCCTGGCGTGCCTTTCTCAGGCGAGTCCAGGAGCGAGGCCACCAGGGGTACGGAGCCCGCGGCGACCACACTGACCAGGCCGGCGAGTAAGAGCCTGCGTCGCGGCACGAGGCGGCGGTGCCGTTCGGAGGGATGGTTGGACGGGATGGGGCCGTATGCGTCTGCCGGGTTCACCGGTCCGGCGGGCTTGGAGCCGGTGAACTCGGGTCGCGGTCGCGTGGGGACGTGGGGAATGGCTGGTGCGAGCGCGTCCGGGGCGGTGACGGTCTCTTATACACCTC
>NZ_VCJS01000028.1 GCF_005893125.1 Nonomuraea basaltis
TGCGTCCTTGGGCTCCGTGCGTGCCACCGCGGTGTCCTCCAGGTCGATCTCCGTCGATGCCTGGATCACAGTACTCATCAGGTGCGTTCTCCTTGATCAGGAGTTACACCGAAAACCGTACAGTCCCCATGTTCTCCAGTACTGTCAGTTTCGAGAGCACTCTGGTCAGCTGGAAGGTCCGGACCATGCCGAGGCGTGCCACTTTGTAGGCTGCCTTGCTTATGAGCGGTGTCCCGTCGAAGGACCAGGAACCGGCATCGGGTTGATCGAAGCCGGTGAGCAGGTTGAAGAACGTGGTCTTGCCTGCACCGTTGGGTCCGATCAAGGCGGTGATAACCCCACGTTGGATTTCGAGATGTTCCACGTCGACCGCGGTGAGGCCGCCGAAGGTGCGGCGGATTCCGTTCACGATCACAACGGGGTCGGGTTTGGCAGCGCCAGGCTCATGCGGCACCGACTGCAAAGCAGTCCGGCACGCGCGCATCGACTTGTTCTCCCCGGCGCCGGGCTCGGGAACCCTTGGCTGGGACGTATCACCGGCAGCGGGGACGTCCTCGGGTGCGGTGCCCGAGGAGAGGTGGTCAGTGGGGAAGTCGTCAGTGGGCATCGAGCGCGATCTCCCTTCGATCACCGAAGATGCCTTGCGGCCGGAAGATCATCAGCAGCATCAGCACCAATCCGACCAACATCAGCCGGATGATTGATGCTTGGTCGGCGTTCATGAACTGCGCCACGACCGGGTAGCCCGCCAACTGCGTCAAGACCGATCCGAGGAACGACAGGATCGCCCAGAACATCACCGCGCCGACGATCGGACCAAGGATCCGAGCGGCGCCACCGAGGATGAGCATGGTCAAGGCGATGAAGGTGAAGTCCAGGTTGAACGTGTCGGCCTGGACCGAAGCGGCCCCGAACGCGCCCACGAAACCTCCGGCGCATCCGACCACTCCCCCGAGGATGAGGGCCTGGATCTTGTAGCCGTAGACGTTCTTGCCCAGAGACCGCATCGCATCCTCGTCTTCACGGATGCCCCGGAGAACCCTTCCCCACGGTGATCGCATCAGGGCCCGGGTGAACAGACTGATCATGACGACCAGGCCCCAGCCGACAATGACTGTCCACAGCTCCTCCCGGCTGTAGGTCAAGAAGAAGCCGTCGTAGTTCGGCAGCGGGTTGAGGCTTCGGAACCCGGCGGTAAAGCCGGTCACACCGTCCTTGCCGTGAAAGTACGTCCGGAACGACGTCCCGAACACAAGTCGTAGGATCTCTGCCGCCGCGATGGTGACGATCGCCAGGTAATCCGCCCGAAGACGCAGGGTAGGAATACCCAGTATCAGCGCCAACGCCACGGTGAAGGCGATCGCGAGCAGGATCGCGAGGACGGTGGGAATCCCGCTTGTGGCGATCGCCGCGCCCATGATGTAACCGCCTACCGACAAGAAGGCGGCCTGACCGAAGTTGAGCAGCCCGGCGTAGCCGAACTGAATGTTCAAACCGATCGCAGCCAAGCAGAACGAGACGGCCACATAGCCGAAGCCGTCGTGCAGTGCCCCCGTGACGGCGCCGATGATGTCCATGTCCTCACCCGATCCTTTCGGCGCGGCCGAGCAAGCCTTGTGGTCGGACGAGCAGGACCAGCGCCAGCAGAACCATCGCGCCTGCGAACTTGAGTTCCGATGGGATGACCAAGGTTGAGGTCTCGACGAACAGCCCGATGATGATCGAGCCGATCAGCGCGCCCCACACTGATCCCAGACCTCCGACGCAGGTAGCGGCGAAGATCAACAGCAGTACCTGCGCTCCCAGTTGGTAGGACACCGATTGGGAGAATCCCAAGAACGCCCCGCTCAGTCCCGCCAGCGCGGTGCCCACGATCCACACCGTGGCTATGACACGATCGACGCTGATCCCCGTCGCAGAGGCCAGGGCCGGATTGTCCGACACCGCGCGCGTGGCGCGACCGATCCGGGTGTACTGCAAAGCAAGAGTGACCGCGACGAGCGCAAGCCCGCTGATGGAGATGATGACGACGTCTCGCATGGTGTAGGTGAACAAGCCGAAGGCGTCTCGGCCGGCGGGCGTGACGTATTCGCGGTAGGTCAAAGCGCGGCCGCCTGTGAAGTACTGGTAGAAGTTCCGGAGAAAGAACTGCAGACCGATCGAGACGATCATCATGGCGATAAGTCCCGTTCCGCGGCGTCTGAGTGGCCTCCACAAACCCTTTTCGTTCAGGTAGCCGAACAGTGCCGACAGCGCTACCGCCACCGCCACCGCCACGACGATGGGCAGCCCTACGACCCGGTTGCCGAGATAGGTGGCGAATGCCCCGAAGGTCACCAGCTCGCCGTGAGAGAAGTTCGACAGTCCCGTCGTGCCGAACACCATGGACAGGCCAAGAGCCCCCAATGACAGCACCAGGCCGAACAGCAGACCGTTGTAGAGCAGTTGGGGGACCTGGTCCCACACCGTCGACACTTGACGCGTATCGGGACCGAGGGGGAAGTTGACGGTGATCGTGCTCAAGGTGCCCGTTGGCCGCAAGGTGTTCGACGCTCCGTCGCGGATCTGCACAGCATCGGGAAGCGTCTTGGTGTCCAAGATGACGGCCAGGGTGCCCGAGTCGCTGCCGGGCACAGTGATCGCGAACCGGCCTTGGTCGTTGCTGACGCCGGTGTAGGTCTTACCCGTACTGGACTGGACATTGATCTTCACCCCAGCGACCGGTGCGTTGTTGTCAGCAGAGTTGCGCAACGTTCCCTGCACGGTCCGATCACCAGCCGCGTACGTCGGAGCGCCCATTGCCACGACGCCGAGCAGGGCGATCGAGAGCATGACCGCTCCCAGCAGTAGTGACAGGCGAGCAGGATGGCGGCGTACGCGCCAACGTGCACGGGGTGGTGTCATGGCCGCTCCGAAATTGCATGGCGGGATATCCGATCGGCCTGCGGCGGGTGGGCAAGCAGGCAGCGACGACAGCGTGGGGAGACCGACGACCGATACCACTCTGCCGCGGGCTGCGTCGGCCGTACCGCAGATTTCGGATGACCGATTCTCGCGGTTCTGGAATGCTATGCGCCCCCCATTGCCCGGTCCAGTCGTCGTTATCGATGCGCACTCATCGATATTTTCGACCAATCAACGGGAAGCAGCCGTATCTGTGCTGTGGCCGCGTAGGCGCCGGGTTGGTGGTCGTGGCGGTTGGACGTGCGGTGACGTCCATTCGACCGGTGGAGGCGCGGTGGCTGAGCCTGTCCGTGTAGCAGACTGACCGACCAGGAGGGGCGGAAGCTGCAGCGGATCGTGTGCCGGGCAGGCCCGACCCGACGGCTCCCCCGTCTACATCACCAACCGCGCCCTCGGCGAACAGGCCGTGGCCGGATCACGGTCTCGTTGGACATGCCGCAAGGCGAGGCAGTCTCGCTATGCCTCAATGCGGGGCGGCAAATGTTTTCGCGTACGATCGGTTATCTCAAGCGACGAATCGGTGGTCACGGACGGCGATTGGTGCGTGATGTACGACCTTCACCGGCTTCGGTTGCTGCGCGAACTCAAGCACCGCGGCACCCTTGCAGCTGTGGCCTCGGCCCTCTCGTACAGTCCTTCGACCATCTCTTCGCAGCTTTCGCAGCTGGAGGCCGAGGTGGGCGTCCCGCTCCTGGAACCTATGGGACGTCGGGTCCGTCTGACGCCCGCGGCGGAGATGCTGGTCGGGCATATCGAGGTGATCTTGGACCGGCTCGAGCAGGCTGAGGCCGATATCGCGCGGGCCAAAACTGTGCTCGAGGGGGACCTGCGGATTGCGACCTTCCAGACTGCTGCTAAGACTCTGGTCCTACCTGCCGTAGAGCTGCTTCAGCGCGAGCATCCGCAGCTTCGCGTCTTCGTGCATCAGGAGAACGAACGCACACCGCTGCGGGCGCTTGTCGCGCACGAATTCGACCTCGTCATCGCCGAGGAGTACCCGGGAGAGCCGCCGTCGGCTCTGACCGGCCTGCACACTCAGCTTCTCCTCAAGGATCCTCTTCTTCTGGCCACCCCACCGGACGGCGAGCCGCCGCAACTCGCAGCTCTCGCTCACCTGCCTTGGGTCATGGAGCCCGAGGGCAATGCCGCCAGGCGCTGGGCCAGCGCTGTCTGTCGCCAAGCCGGCTTTGAACCCCACGTTCGCTACCAGTCGACCGACCTCACCTTCCATGTGCGATTGATCGAAGCCGGGCAGGCGGTCGGATTCCTACCCAAACTTGCCTGGGGCGTCCACGCTCCTACAGTGACACTTACCGAGCTGACGCCGCCGAACGCTCGGCGCGTCCTCATCGCTACCCGCACTGGCAGCCACCATCACCCGGCCGTCGTTGCTGCCCGCGTCGCGCTCGACCGAATCAGCCGCAGCGCATGGGATCTGACCGGGAGTTGACGCCCGGAGGGGGCCTCGCCTCGACCGTCCTGGTCGCGGCGGCGGCGCTGGCGGGCTGCGGGATCACCGACACCACCCCACGTCTTCGACCGCTTCACCATAGGTGACGCCGCCCGTACCCGTACCGACACCATCCTGACCCTCACGCTGCCGCGGAATCCACCATGAGGAACGCCCATTACGCGCGGCACCAAGTAAACGGGCAGGCCGGCCCCTGGGAAGAACGAAGCCAGGGCCAGCCCGAACTCCACCGCCGAGTCCACGATCGGCCCCGGTGCGGAGTTGCCTCAGTCGCCCTCCATCACCGATGCCGGAGTGAGGATCCGGTTCTGCTGACTGTGCACGAGAGCGCGTACCTGACTGCGGAACGCGGCGAACTCCGGGTCGGCCATCAGCGCGGCCCGGCGCCGGTCACGATCCTCCCAGGACGAGAATCCCCACAGGTAGACCAGGGTGTTCAAGGTGCCGGTCTCGGTCTGGTAGACCCCGATGGGGTCGCCGAGATGGCGAGTCTGCGGTTGCCGTCCGCACTCGTGCCAGATGCGCAGGTACTCCTTGACCCCGCCGGGCCGGAGGCCGTAGTTGCGCTCTTCTACGATCACGATTCCTCCTTCTCGGTACCGGTGCCGGGCGGCCGGAGCAGCCGGTGTAGCCGGTCCACGACCTGGCCGAGTCCGGCCCGGTCGGCTGTCGCCGCGACGTACCGGTCGGGGCGGGTGAGGACGAAGCGTGTGGAGTGCCGGGTGAACCACTCGCGCAAGTGCCCCTCGAGGTCCTCGACGACCTGCGTCTCCCGGTGGACGGTCGCGCGCCGCGCCCGGCCGGCGCGCGAGTCGACGACCTTGACGAAGGTGGCGCCGAGTGCGGTGAGGCAGTCGCGTTGGGCGCCGGAGAGGTGCTCGGCCGGGTCGGCCCCGAAGCCCACCACCGCGAACCAGGGGCCGAGCACGTCGTCCAAGCGCAGGACGTCGCCCTCGGCGTTCTCGACCAGAGGCTGGATGAACATGCGCCCGACCGGCGACCGCCGACCGTGCCCGTCGGGGACCACGACGCCGTCGGTGTACTGCGGCATCGGCTTGAACCGCATCTGCAGGACCCAGTCGCGCACCGCCGGCGCTCGCACGACGGCGTGGAAGAACACGTCGCGTGCGGTCGCCACCAGGCGGTTGGTGGGTGACAGGATGCGGCCGAGCGTGGTCGACAGGTCGATCATCGCCTGCGCGTGGGGGCGCCGCTCGGTGTCGTACGTGGCCAGGATGTCCGGATCGGCGTGCCCCCTGACGGCGGCGGCGATCTTCCAGGCGAGATTGGTGACATCGCGGATGCCGGTGTTCATCCCCTGACCCGCCCAGGGCGGCATGAGGTGGGCGGCGTCGCCGACGAGGCACACGCGGCCGACGGTGAAGCACCGGGCGATCCGCGAGTGGTGGGTGTAGACGCGTGCCCTGATGATGTTCAGCCGCGCCGGGTCCTCGACATGGTGGCCGAGCAGCTCGTGCACCTTGTCGGTCTTGAGCATCTCGTCGTCGTCCTCGCCGGGGAACAGCATGAACTCCCAGCGCCGGAGGTCGTGCGGCAGATGGACGCAGACGTACGGCCGCGCCGGATCGCAGTGCAACCCGGTGTACTGGGCGTCGAGAGGGTCGTTGTCACACTCGACGACCACCCACTTGCGCGGATGCGTGTCGCCCTCCAGCTCCACGCCCAGCAGCTCGCGGACGGTGCTGCGGCCTCCATCGGCACCGACCACGTAATCGGCGCGGACCCGCAGGCTCTCACCTCCGGGAGTCTGGACGTCGAGCTCGACCCCGTCGCCGTCCTGCTCCAGCCGGACGACCTCGTGCCCGAGCAGCACACGCACCGAGGGGAACCGGTGCAGGCCGCGGCGCAGCACCACCTCGCAGCCGGGCTGCACGAAGATGTTGCGCCGGGACCAGCCGTACTCGCGCGTGGCCGGCCGGACGTCGGCGAAGCACCGGTTGCGGGCGTCGAAGAACCGCAGCGGCACGTTCTGGATCATGTCCTTGATCAGCTCGTCGGCCAGGCCCACGGCTTGGAAGCTGCGCAGGGATTCGTCGTCCATGCCGACCGCGCGCGGGTAGTCGATGATCTCGGAGGAGCGCTCGATGAGCACGGCGTCCAAGCCGTACATGCCGAGGAAGTTCGCGAGGGTGGCGCCCGCCGGGCCGGCGCCGACCACGGCGACCTGGGTCCGCAGCGTGCGGGTCATGGCCGGTCCTGATGCCGGTCCAGGAACTCCCGCAGTGCGGTCAGGTAGTCGTCCAGGTTGTCGTCGTGCACATAGTGCCCGGCTTCGCGGATCTCCTGCCAGGTGAGCAGCGACTGGCGGGCGGCCATCTCGGCGCACGTGGCGGCGGGCAGGAAGTCCGACCGGGCACCGCGGAGCACCAGCGTCGGGCACCGCAGCGCTTCGACGTGCGGCCACAGATCCACGGTGCGTGCCGGGTCGGGATCCAGGCGCACCCGCGCGATGCCCTCGAGGTCGAACCTCCACACCCACTGGCCGTCGGCGGCCGCACGAACGGTGTTGTCGATCCGGGAGTCGAGCGCGGCCTGCGAGATGTCCGGGCGCACGCTCCGCCAGTACGCAAGCGCCTCGTCCCGCCCGGCGAACGCGCGCGGCGTCCGCTCGAGTTCGCGCCTGATCCGCTCCGCGCCCGCGCCGGACGCCGACGAACCGGGCCCGATGTCCTCGATCACCGCGAGCCGGACCCGCTCCGGGTGCCGTGCCGCGTAGACGATCGCGTTGGTGCCGCCCATGGAATGACCGACGAGCGTGAAGCGCCGCAATTCCAACGCGTCGGCGAGCTGCTCGACATCGCTGACATAGGCATCGGTGACGTATTCGCCCGCCGGATCCCAGGCGCTGTCACCGCGGCCCCGGTGGTCCAGGGCGATGAGCCGATGGCGATCGGCCAGCGCCGCCGCCACCGGCTCCCACGTCCGCGCGTAGCTTCGTAGTCCGTGCAGCAGCACGATCGGGGGCGCATCCGGCTCGCCCCACTCCACGTAGTGCGCGCGCAGACCGTTCAGCGTGGTGAACCGGTCGGCGCCGGCAGTCGGCTTCTTCTGCACGGACCTGCTCACCGCAGCCCGTCTCGGCCCTCGATCGCACCCGCCGCCAGCCCGCCGAGGCGCGCGTGCAGCCGGCCCCGGGTGGCGAAGGCGAAGATCGCCACCACCTCGTCCGGAGCGGGCGCGTCGGTGAAGGTCACGGTGACGGTGTCGTAGTGCGAGCGCACGTAGAGCGCGTCCTTGTGCGCGAGCGGCACGTCGATGCTCGTGCCCGGGGCGGCACGCTTGCCGGTTGAGGGCACCCAGGACAGCCCGCCGCCGACCGCCTCGCGGACCGGGTCGGCGAACACCTGGGTGAGGAAGGCGTTGCCGTGCTCGTACTCGCCGTTGGCGCCCACAAGGCAGGCCTTGCCGTAGCTCTCGATCGGCCGGCCTTCGGCCGCCGACTTGACCCGGCGGCCGAACTCCAGGCCGAGCGCGGCCGAGCGGCCCACGATCTCGTCGAGGGATTCGCTGTACCGGCCCGCGTAGGGGTTGTGGATCGCCGCGGCGATGACGATCTTCCGCACCGGCTCGCCGTCTGCGAGGGCGCCGGTCTCGGTGGCCAGGGTGTCCTCGATGTAGGTGAACCACTTACGGATGTGGTAACCCTCGAAATTCGGGTCGCGCATGAGGTCTCTCCAGTGATCAGGTGTAGAGCGGATCGAGATCGACGGTCTCGCTCGGCGCGTTGTGCTCGCCGAGGATCCGCTTGCCTTCCTCGTCGTCCTGCACGGTCTCGCAGAAGAACTCGAAGCGGTTGCCGTCAGGGTCGGTGAAGTACACCCCGAAGCCCACCTTGTGGTCGGTCGTCTTCACCACCGGTACGCCCTTGCTGAGCAGCATGCCGTACAGGCGGCGCAACTCGTCCAGGTTGCCGTCGATCTCCAGGCCGTAGTGCTGGAGCCCGATGCCACCGGGCCGGGCACCGTCCTCGGCGCGGATCAGCGCGATGTCGTGGTGCTTGAGCCCGTAGGAGAGGAAGACCCATTCCGGCCCCCGTGCGGTGACCTCCATGCCGAGCACGTCCTCGTACCATTTCGCCGAGGTCTCGGGGTCGGCGACGAACAGCGACAGGTGGGTGCGCCGCACCCGTGGTTTCACCCCGGGTGCGGCGTCGGTCGTGGACTGCGATGCGTCGTTCTTGGCCGTCAACGTTGCCTCCTTAGTGGGCACCGGGACCCGCGGCGACGGCCGGGGTCCATGCCACGTCGGTGATTTCGGGGAACTCGCGCCATTCCTTGGTCCAGGTCCGTCCGGCGTCGGTGGACCGCAGGAGGTGGCCGTACTTGGTGCCGGCGAAGACCGTCGACGGGTCGGCCGGGTGGGTGCCGAACGCCCACACCGTGGAGTTGGCCGGAGTGTCGAGATCGGCCTCGGTCCAGGTCTGCGCGAGGTCGGTCGAGTAGAGGATCTTCGTCATCGTGCCGGGTGTGGCGTCGCCGATGCCGAGCAGCAGTTCGTCGGTACCGGGGATCGGCATCACCAGGCGGGTGTAGTAGATCCCGTACTTCCGGCGGGTGTCCTGCCGGGTCCAGGTCCGGCCGTCGTCCTGGCTGACGAACAGCGCGTTGACGACCGCGACCACGATCGTCTTGGGCGGACCGGCGAGGACCACGATGCTGTGGATGTCGGAGTTGGTGACCCCGTCCGGCAGCGACGCGGGAGTGCCGTCAACGCGCTGCCAGGTGTAGCCCCGATCGCGCGTGCGCCACAGGCCGCCCTCTTCGACGCCGAACCACGCGCCCCCGCTGTCGACGTGATCCCACGTCACCGTGAGGATACGCGGGCGGTTGACGCCGGCGCAGAACTCGGGGATCTCCGGGGGAAGCCGGTCCCAGCTCTTCCCGGCGTCGGTGGTGCGGAACACCGCCGCGCGGGAGGGCGCGCCGGTGCCGGCGAGTATGCGGTCGGGATCGTCGGGGTCGATGGCCAGCGACCAGATGTGCATGCCGTTCATCGGGGAGTCGACACGGTGCCAGGTCACGCCGGTGTCGTCGCTGCGGACCAGGCCGACGTCGGCCCCCGCGTAGATCACCTGTGGATCGGCGGGGTGGACGGCCAGGCACCGGACCACGGCGTCGAACTCCACCTCCTGCCCCGGCGGGATCCGGTACCAGCTTCTGCCGTCGTCCGCGCTGGACAGCACGCCCTGTCCCGCGGTTGCCACGAGAATCGTTCCTTCCATGGCGATGCTCCTTGGTTGAGGGTTCAGAGGAAGATGCCGCGGGTGAGCCCGCCGTCGATGCCGAGCGATTCACCCGTGATGCCGCCGGCGTGCGGCGAGGCCAGGAAGCACAGTGTGCGGGCGACTTCCTGCGCGGTCAGGACCCGGCGGATCGGCGTCCGATCGATGAAGTTCTGCTCGACTTGCTGCGGCGTGATGCCCTGTTTGGCGGCTTCCTTCTCATACAGTTCGTGAATGTGCTCGGTCTCCACCACCCCGGGGTGCACCGTGTTCACCGTGATCCCGGACGGGCCGAGCTGGTCCGACAGGGCCTTGGTCATGTGCACGATGGCAAGATTGCGCATGCCGGACAGGGCGTGGCTGGACCGGCCGGTCAGCCCGCCGATGTTGAGGATGCGCCCGTAGCCGAGTTTCCGCATGTGCGGCGCGGCCGCCTGCGCGCACCGGAAGTAGCCGACGACCTTGGTGTTCAGGTCGGTCAGCAGGAGATCGGGGTCGGCCTCGTCGACCGAGTTGCGCACCAGTCCCGACGGTGCGGCGGCGCCGTTGACGAGGATGTCGACGCGGCCCAGTTCGACGGCCGCCGCGTCCATCATCGCGCGCACCGATTCGGTGCTGGTGGTGTCGGCCACGAGAGGCACGACGCGTCCACCCAGCTCGGCCTCGATCTCCTTGGCGGTCTCCTCCAGGAGATGCCCGCGCCGGGCGGCGATCACCACCGAGACGCCTTCCTTCACCAGCTCACGGGCCACGGCCCTGCCGATGCCGAGCGCGCCGCCGGTGACGACGGCGACCCGCCCGCGAAGCTCGAGATCCACGACGTTCCCCTCCTGGTTCGGTGTTCTCACGTGAGGTTCACCCACACGCTCTTGGTCTCGGTGTAGTGCTCGAGCACCTCGCGGCCCATCTCCCGTCCCCAGCCGGACTGCTTGTAGCCGCCGAAGGGGGAGCCCGGGTCGGTGAGGTTGTAACAGTTGACCCACACCGTCCCGGCCCTGATCGCCGCCGCGATGCGATGGGCCGTCTTCAGGTCCTGCGTCCACACCCCGGCGGAAAGGCCGTAGGGAGTGTCGTTGGCCTTGGCGACGAGGTCGTCGATGTCGTCCCACTCCATCGCGACCAGGACCGGGCCGAAGATCTCCTCGCGCACCACGCGCATCGAATGGTCGGTCTCGACGAAGATCGTCGGTTGCAGGAAGAAGCCGTCGCGGTGGTCCTCACCGAGCCCGTCCGGGCGTCCGCCGCCGGTGGCCAGCTTGCCGCCCTCCTGCCGGCCGGAGGCGATGTACTCCCCCACCCGAGCGAGGTGCCTCGCCGACACCAGCGGGCCCATCTCGGTGCCCGGATCGGTGCCGGGACCCACCACGATGCGGCCGGCGCGCTCGACCAGCGCGGCCATCACCTCGTCGTAGATGCGCTTGTGCACGTACAGGCGCGACCCCGCGGTGCAGGTCTGTCCCTGGTTGAAGAAGATCGCATCAGCGGCCGCCTCGGCGACCTGCGCGGGGTCGGCGTCCGGCAGGACGATGTGCGGCGATTTCCCGCCCAGCTCCAGTGACACCTTCTTCAGGTTGCCCGTGGCGGCCCGTGCGACGAGCCGCCCGACCTCGGTGGACCCGGTGAAGGCGATCTTGTCGACACCCGCGTGGTCCGCGATCGCCGCGCCGGCCTCGGCGCCGGTGCCGGTGACCACGTTGACGACCCCGTCCGGGAAGCCCGCCTCCTGAATGAGCTCCGCCAGCCGCAGCGTGGACAGCGACGTCTCCTCGGCCGGCTTCAGCACCACGGTGTTTCCGGTCGCCAGGGCGGGGGCCAGCTTCCAGCAGGCCATCGACATGGGGAAGTTCCACGGGACGATCGCGCCGACCACGCCGACGGGCTCGTGCAGCGTGTAGTTGAGGATCTTCAGCCCGCCCCGGGGCGACACCGGGACGGTGCTTCCTTCGAACTTGCTCGGCCACCCGGCGAAGTACCGGAACAGTTTCGCACTGGAGCCGACGTCCACGGCCCTGGCCACGTTGACCGGCTTGCCGTTGTCGTGCGCCTCGATCAGCGCCAGCTCGTCGGCGTGCTCCTCGATCAGCTCCGCCAGGGTGTTGAGCAGCCGCCCGCGGTCCAGCGGGGAGATGTCCCTCCAGGCCGGCGACTCGAAGGCGGCGCGCGCCGCGCGGACGGCCCGGTCGACGTCCGCGCCGTCACCCCGCGCGATGGTGGTCAGCCTCCGGCCCGTCGCCGGGTCCACGGACTCCAAGGTCTCGCCGGTTAGGGATTCCACCCATTCGCCGCCGATGAGCATACGCTGCGGCCGGTTCACGAACCGTCGCACCGTCTGGGAGAGCGAAATTTCGGACGACATCGCGGTCCTCACATCGTCATCTGAATAAGGTGCGGGCCTCGCGCCCAGAGCGCGTCGGTGAACGCGACGCACAGCTCACCGACGGTGGTGGCGTCGCTCGCCGGGACTCCGAAACCGCGCGCGAGCGACACCCAGTCGATCGCGGGCTCGCCGAGGCTGGTCAGCCGTGCGGCTTGGGGACCCGGTTCGGGGCTTCCGTGGCGGGCGAGCTCGGTGCGCAGGACGTTGTAGGCGTGGTTGGCGGCGATCAGCACGACGACGTCGGCCGACTCGCGCGCCATGGTCCACAGGGCCTGCGCGGTGTACAGGCCGCTGCCGTCGGACTGCAGGGCGATGACGGGACGCTCGGGTGCGGCGATGGCGGCGCCGAGCGCGGCCGGCAGTCCCTGGCCGATCGCGCCGCCGGTGTTGGTCAGGACGGTGTGGGGCACCGCTGCGGCCGATGCCGAGTAGAAGGGGTAGCCGCAGGTCCCGCCTTCGACCGAGACGATGGCGTTCTCCGGCAGCCAGTTCGCCAGGGCGGCGCCGACGGTCTGCCCGGTCAGCGCGGCACCGGGCGCAGGCTCGACCGGCTGCTGCGCGCCGGCCGTGGGTCGATCCTCCGCGCCGACGAGTTCGGCCAGCGCTACCAGTGCCTGTTCGACGTCCTGGGCGACGTCCGCGAGCCGGTGCACCGTCCCCTGGGGTGCCAGGCGGCTGGGGATCCCTTCGTATCCGAAGTAGGCGACCGGTTCGGAGACCCCGGCCAGCACCACCACCGCGGCGTCCCGGAGCGCCGCTACCGCTCTCTCCGGGAAGTACGGCAGGCGGTCGATCGGGGGCAGCCCGCCGCCCCGCTCGGCTCTGGCGGGAAACGTCTCGCTGTAGAGACGGGCTCCGGTGGCGGCCGCGATCCGGCCTGCGGCGGACTGGCCCCGGCGGCTCAGGCCCGCGCCGCCCAGGAGGAGAACGCCCCGGGAGCCGGCGGCCCGCAACCGGTGGGCGGCCTGCTCCACGTCCTCCCCGCCGACGCCGGGCCGGGGGGCGGCACAGGGGCTCTCCTCCAGCGGCGGCTCCTGCGCGGTCAGCTGCTGGAGATCGGCGGGCACGACCAGCGTCGACACGCCCAGGCGTTCATGCGCGTCGTCGATCGCCCGCCGCGTCACCGAGGCGACCGAGGCGCGATCATCGATCTCGTGGTGCGCTCCGACGGTGCCCGCGAGGGCCGCGATGTCGGAGGTCAAGGGCGCGTCGAAGGCCAGGTGCCAGCTCGCGTGATCACCCACGACGTTGACGACCGGGCTGTGCGCGCGGCGCGCGTTGTGCAGGTTCGCCAGGCCGTTCGCGAGCCCTGGCCCGAGGTGCAGCAGGGTCAGCGCGGCTCGCCGGGCGATCCGGGCGTATCCGTCGGCGGCGCCCGTGCACACGTTTTCGTGCAGCCCGAGCACCGCCCGCAGCCCCGGTGTGCGGTCGAGCGCGGTGACGAGCGGCATCTCGGTGGTTCCTGGATTGGCGAAGCACACCGACACACCACGACCGGCGGCCGTCTCCAGGAGGACTTGCGCTCCGGTGAGTTCCTCGTGCGCGATGTGGCGGTCGGTCTTCACTGATCGTCCTGTTCCGGCACGTGGTGACAGTGCGCCGTGTCATGGCCTACCGGCGGCGGAACGTCCAGCGAGGGGTTGCGGTCGAAGAACCCGGCGGGCTTGAGGGTGAAGCCGACGTACTCGCATGGCATGATCGGCCAGTCTTCCGGGCGGGGCAGGTGGGAGGTGCCGAACGTGTGCCACAGCACGACGTCGGTGTTCGCGAGGTCTCGCTCCTGCTTGACCCACTCCCCGATCCCGTCCCCGGGATGCTGGTTCGGGTAGTCGCCGGCGGGGTGCAGCTCGTCGGGGCTGTAGCGGGTCACCCACAGGTGTGCCCGGGCGAACTCCGCGCGGCGGGCCAGGTCGCTCTCCGGGGCCGCGAGCAGCGTGGGGCCGGCGAAGGGCACCAGCTTGTACGCCACCGGCTGCCCGAGACGGTTCCGCACCTCGGGGTTGACGACCTTCCAGGTGCGGGCCGCGAGAGGATCGCACATGCGCCGCCCGTCCCGCTCGTTCTCGATCAAGGTCTGCCGGGCCACGATCGCGTTGCCGTGAGGATTGTCCGGCCCGACCGGGAGGCCGACGGCGTCGACCTCGACGACGGAGTTCCGCGGGCCGTCGACCTCCATGTCCAGACGCATGTTGAACAGGTGCTGGTGGTTGGGCGCGTCCAGCTGCGGCGCGACAAGGGTTCCGTATCCGGGAACCTCCCCCGGGGCGATCGCGCGTGTCTGAACGATGCCGGTCAGCTTCGCTTCGAACTGGATCGTTCCGTCGAGGTAGAAGTACCAGAAGAAGCCGTACTCGTAGTTGCCGATCGTGTGGATGGCCGACACGACCATCCGGCGGGAGCGCCTGACCTCCGCCCGCTCGACATAACGGAAGTCCCAGTGCTTCCAGAGGATGCCGTAGTCCTCCTCGTGCAGGCAGATGGCGTTGGGGACGGTGTGCGGGCCGCCGGACTCGTCGGCGAGCACCGCGTCGAGGTAACGGATCTCGCCCAGGCAGTCACATCCGAGGCTGAGCGACCCGACGGTCTTGCCCAGGTTGTACTCGCCGGCGTCGAAGACGTTCCGGAAGTAGAAGTCGTCGCTGGTGTCGCCGTAGGGCACGACCATCTCGCCGATGCTCGCCCGGTGCAGGATCGACCTGCGCCGATCACCGTCCTGGTAGGAGACGTCGCTGATGACCAGGCCTTCCACGGTGTCGATGTGCGCGTGCAGCCGCCAGCGCTGCCACTCGATCACGTTGCCCGACACCGTGAACGACGGGCCCTCAGGCTGGACGATCTCGATGGGACGAAGGTCGTCGCGCAGCGGGCCGACGCTGTCGACGTCGTAGTTGCCGCTCTCGGGCGGCAACGGAATGGGCTCTCCTTCGAGGATCGCGGCGACGGAGCGGGCGTCACAGTCGATCACGAACACGAGGTTCCCCACAGGACGCGCGTAGCCGTTGTCCTCCTTGAAGCGCCGGACGTAGGCGCTGGCCCGGATGACGCGGCGCCGGGCGTCCACGCCCTCGACCGGCAGGGTGCCCGTCGACCAGGGGTCGAGCTGCAGCAGGGACAGGTCGTCGACCCCGTGGCGGGCGAGCGCGGCGATCGAGGCGCCGTCGTTCTTCACGATGTCCTCGAGGGCGAGGATCTCCTCGATCATGATCGGCGGCTGCACTCCCGGCACGTGCCGCCAGGAGGTCACGACGTTCCGCGCGAGATCTACGCGCGCTTCGTGGGTGGCGCCGGCATCGCGGTCGTAGGCGACCAGAAACGCCGACCGCGCGACAGGGCGCGACGGATCGTGGCTCCGCACCACATCCTTGTCCGGAGGGTCCAGCCGCACCAGGGGAAACCTCAGCGACTCGAGATCCGGCCGGCTGGTACGCACGGCGTGCACGGCCCGTTCGATCTCCTCGGCGGTCAACGGATCGTACGGGTGCGATGTCGTCATGGCCGGCGCCTCCAGAGTGTCGTGGCGAACGTGCGATGTCCTCAGTGGCTCCGGCACCGTCAATCTCCTGCCGGAGCGGCCTGGGCGACGCTCGCCTCCGTCTCGACCGGCCCTGCCGGCCGGCGCAGCGCGACGTACGACCAGAGCGTGCCGAGAGCGATCCACACGAGCAGAGCCCACGGGATGGTGTCCGTCGGGCTCGCCGCCTGGTAGAAGGCGCCGAACACCGCACCCGCCGCGACCGTCACCCCGGCGGCGGCGGCGACCAGCAGCTTGCCGCGGCTGACCTGGCCCCACAGGCCCCTGACACCTGCCGCACTCACCACGAGGTACATCAGGGCCAGGCCCGTCCCGCCGAAGCCCGCCATCCAGCCGAACATCGGAGCCCACTGCGGTTGGAGAACACCCGGCTCGCCGGTCGAACGAGAGAAGAGTCCGTCACCCATCACGACCACCACGATCGCGCCGATCGAGACGACGCCGAGCAGCACGGCGGCACGTGCCGGCGTCCGGTACCGGTTGTGTACGACGGCGAGGGCCTTCGGAAGCCGCCCCTCGCGGGCCATCGAGAACATCCCGCGGGTCACGGCGACGCCGACTCCGATCGCGACCGCGAGGATGTCGAGGATGACCAGAACCGAAACGAAGTCGCCGAACAAGGGGGAGCCGAACTCGTCGCCCGACGCCAGAGCCTGGAGTGGGAAGACGCTGTTCTTCCATGCCTCCGCATCGAGGCCGAACCCGACAGCCTGGGAGTACGCGGTCACCACGTAGAACGCTCCGGCGACGATGAGCGAGAGCAGGACCGCCCGTGGAATGTGCCGCTTGGGGTTTGCGGTCTCCTCGGCGAGGTTGGCGGCGGACTCGAACCCGATGAACATGTTGATGCCGTAGAGCACGCCGTACAGAAGGTCGAGACCGCCCACGGCGAGCGGGTTGAAGGGGGTGGCGGACAGGCTGTCCCCGCCCTGCCCGCCGGCGAGGATGATGCGCAGCGAGAAGGCGAACACGACCGCCATCGAGATCAGCGCGAGGGCGAGCTGCGAGCGAATCGAGATCTGCACGCCGATGACGAGCACGGCTATGACGATCGCCACGTATCCGAGCGACAGCGGCCACCACGGCACGTCGACCGACAGGACGTTGTGAAGGAGATCCTGCGTGAGCCCGCCGAGCAGGAGGAAGGTCGCGGCCGCGAGGACCAGCATCGCGCCGTAGTAGAGCCAGCCGCCGACGAGGCCGAGCCGGGGCCCGGCACTCCGAGTGACGTAGTCGTAGAGCGAGCCGCACTGATGGATCCGCTTGGCGTACTGGGAGATGATCCACCCCACCCCGGCGACGCCGACGGCGGCGATCAGGATGGCGGCGGGAGCCGCGACGCCGGCGCCACGGCCGGTCGCCGACAAGCCGACGACCAGGGGCAGGAGAGCCGCGATCGAGAAAACGGGGCCCATGAATCCGATCGACTGGGTGAGCACGCCGAGCAGGGAAAGGCGACCCCGCGCGAGCTCGGTGTTGTCAGGGGTTGGCGTCATCCGAAGCAGCTCCTTGGGTCGTGCGTCTTCACGCGAAGGATGAGTCCCCGTAGAGTCCGATAATCGTGCAGCAAGTTCGATTAATGGAAACACATCGTGCGTCCGCTGGTCGGCGGGTGTCAACCCCCGGGAAATCGCGACCTAGAGCACGGGATAGATCCGTATAGGGTCGTCCAGGCGTGCCATGGTGGAGGGCGCCGATGCGCGGCCGGTGACGGCGCGCGGAGACCACCCGCCGTCTTCAACGGTCCCGGGCCGCTACCGGCGCGGCGGCCGGGGACGGTCGGCCGCGTCGCGGCCCAGAAACTCCGCCAGCAGGCGGTCGGGCTCCACCGGATCCGTCGAAGAGATCCGCAGCAGCCCGCCGCGCCAGCGGTGGTCGGTCATGCCTGGGTTGTGAACGGAGGTTCCGTCGGGCCAGACGACCTGCGGGCTGCCCTGGATCCGCACGCCCCGGCTTTCGGTGAAGTCACGTACGACGTCCGCTCGGACGTTTTGCGTCCGCCAGGCGGACATGACGCCTTCCACATCGCAGTCGGGCCGGTACTCGAGAGCGAGGTCCAGGGCTCGGCGCAGCCCGGCCTCGATGCTGACATCCGCCGAATCCCGAAAGAACGCGATTCTGAGGGCGTAGTCGACATGCTCCGCCAGCTCGGCCCCACCCGTCCGGGCCGCCGCCGCCACCAGTTCGAACGCCGGCAGGAACGTGGAGGGCCACGACTCCCCCGAATAGAGGTTGAACAGCTCCGGCTCGTGGGAGGCCAGCGCGGCGACCTCGACCGAGAGGATGTCCCTGGGTGTCCCGCGGTGATTGACCCATTCCAACGGCCATGCCCGCGGGACGAAGACGACCTCGGCGCCCAGGCGGGCCCGGGCCCGCCGCAGCCGATGGACCGCGATCAGGGCCCAGGGACAGTGGATGTCCGACCAGATGTCGACCCGCCGCGTCACCGAGCCCGACCCCCCATGTCATTCCCCCACTGGTACGCCGGACAACTCCATCCCCGCAGGGGCGAGCAGCCGCGCGAACCTCACCAGCCGTGCGCCCTGAAAGCGGGCGCAGCTCAACGTCACATCGTCGGGGGGACTCGAGGGGAACCCGGCCGGCCACGACGTCCCATAAGGGTTGCCACCGGCGGCGTACACGACGTCGTCGGTGTATCCGAGTGGAACGATGACCGATCCCCAGTGGTAGAAGACGTTGTTGAGGGAAATGATCGTCGACTCCTGTCCCCCGTGCTGCTCCGCCGAGGACACGAACGTGGTGACGGGCTTGTCGGCCAGCTTACCCGCATGCCACAGGCTGCTGGCCGAGTCGATGAACTGCTTCAACTGCGCCGCCGGGGTGCCGTAGCGGGTCGGCGTCCCGAAGGCGTACCCGTCCGCCCATTCGAGGTCGTCGAGTGTCGCCACGTCGACGACCGAGTCGACGTCCTGACGGTGCTGGGCCCAGTCCGCGTTCGAGGCGATCGCCTCGGGCGGGGCGAGTTCGGCGACCCGGCGCAGCCGGACCTCGGCGCCGGCTGATTCTGCCCCTTCGGCGACGGCTTCCGCGAGCCGGTGCACCGATCCGGTGGCGCTGTAGTAGACGACGAGAACACGTGGTGACATGACGAACCTTTCCATGGGATGCGAGGAGGAGTGGCGGCGGAATGTGTGGGATCAGCGGTGAGATGCGGGAAGGAGCGGCCGCCTGCGTTCCCGGCACGGCGACCCGCGGAGGTCAGAGAACGATCGTCACGGTCTTCTCCTCCGTGTTCGCCTCGATGCCCGCCCACCCCAGCTCCCGGCCTTGGCCGCTGAGCTTGAAGCCTCCCCAGGGAAGGCTCGGGTCGAGCGGGGACCAGCCGTTCACCGCGACCGCGCCCGCTTTGACGCCGCGCGACACCCTGTGCGCGCGGCCGACGTCCGAGGTCCACAAGGTGGCGGAGAGCGCGTAGTCGCAGTCGTTGGCGATCGCGACCGCCTCCTCCTCGGAGTCGAACGGGATGATCGTGCCGACCGGGCCGAAGATCTCTTCTCGGGCGATGGTCATCGAGTTCGTCGCGTCGGCGAACAGGGTCGGTTCGACGAAGTAGCCCGGACGTTCCGGCCGGCCGCCCCCGACGACGCACCGCGCGCCGTCCGTGACGCCCGCCTCGATGTACCGGGACACTCGCTCGAGTTGCCGCGCGTTGATGAGGGCTCCCATCGTCGTGCCCTCGTCGAACGGATCGCCGAGTTTCACGCCGCGCGCCCTGGTCACCAGACGCTCCACGACTTCGTCGTAGACGGTGCGGGCCACGAGAATGCGGCTGCCTGCGGCGCACACCTCCCCCTGGTTGGCGAAGATGCCGACGGCCACGCCGTCGGACGCCGCGTCAAGGTCGGCGTCCGCGAAGACGATCTGCGGGCTCTTCCCGCCCAGTTCGAGGGTGATGCGACGGAACCCCTTCGCCGCGGCGACGGCCACCTTGTACCCCGTCTCAGGGCTTCCGGTGAAGGAGATCTTGTCGACGCCCGGGTGATCGATGAGGAGCTGGCCGGTCACGCTTCCACGACCGGGTAACACACTGAACGCCCCCGGAGGGAATCCGGCCTCTTCGATCAGTGACGCCAGCAGCAGCGATGTCAGCGGCGCCTCCTCCGGAGGCTTCAGGATGACCGCGCACCCCGCGGCGAGGGCGGGTGCGATCTTCCATGCCGCGATCATCGTCGGCGAGTTCCACGGCGTGATCGCGGCGACGACCCCGACCGGTTCACGAACCGTGTAGCTGACCGTGGGCCGTCCCATGTAGCCGGACGTCGGGATGGAGCGTCCCTCCAGCTTGTCCGCCCAGCCGGCGAAGTGGCGGAAGGTCCGAACCGACTGGGGAAGATCGATCGCGCGGGGCTCGAAGCCCGGCTTGCCGACGTCGAGCGACTCCAGTGCCGCGAATTCCTCGCCGCGCTCCTCGATCAGGTCTGCCACCCGGTTGAGCAACCGGCCTCTGGTGGCACCATCCGTCCGTCCCCACACGCCGTCGTCCAAGGCCGATCGCGCGAAGGAGACGGCCGAGTCGACCTCGGCGGGGCCGGCCGCCTGCACTGTCACGAGTCGTCGCTCCGTCACGGGATCGACCACGTCGAACGTGTCCACACCTCGGGTGACACCCCACCGTCCTGCGTAGTACGGCTCGGTGGGGACCTTCAGGGCCAGGCGTTCGGCTTCAGCACGTACTATCATGTTCGATTACCGTTCTTATTGGCCGATAGTCGTACACGCACGATAGTCACGGCACTGAATGACCGTCAAGACGGCACCACACGCCGACATGTGACACCATGTGCGAGATCTGGAGAGGAGGGTGAGTAGCTGTCGTGGCTGCGCACGGCGGGGAGACATCTCAGACACTCGACCGCGGTTTGACCGTGCTCAAATTGCTGGCCAGGAGCGAGGACGGCCTGACGACCGCCGACATCGCCGAACGGCTCAACACTGCCCGGGCCATCGTTTACCGCTTGCTGCGTACTCTGGAGGCCCACGATCTCGTGAGCCGCGAAGGCGCGAGGTACGTCCTCGGGTACGGCATCGCCGAGCTGGCCGGACGCCTCCAACCACGGCTCCAGACCACCATATGGCCCATTCTGCGCAAACTTAGCGAGCAGACCAGCAGCACGGCGCTGCTGAGCGTCGCCGACGGAGATCATGCGCTCATCCTCGTGACGGCGGAACCTCCGAACACCACCTTCCACCTGGCGATGCGGGAAGGGGCGCGCCACCCCCTCAATGTCGGCGCCGACGGGGTGGCGATCCTCGCCGGCCGGCCACCGAGCGCCGACGACACCGAAGACGTCCGGCTGGCGCGTGAGCGCGGCTACGCCGTCACGGTGGGCATGCTCCAGCCCGGCGCGGTCGGCATCGCCGCGCCCATCCAGGTGTCGGACTGGGCGACAGCGAGCCTCGGAGTGGTCCTGCTCGGCGTCAAGGCGGACGATGCGCTCGTTCCCAACGTGATGGACGCCGCGGCCGAGGCCAGCGCGCGGCTGTCGGGGGCACCCCGAGCCGAAGCGGCCGAGCGCTAGGGGTAGGCCGACGCCGTCGCCCGGCGGGCCCCCATTTCTCTGCCTTTCGGTTGGAACGGGTCCTGCCGGCGGTGCGATCAACCGTTCAGGGCGGCCGTTGGAGGCGTCTTCGACGCCCGGACCGCCGGATAGAGGCCGGCAACTGCTCCGATCAGCATGGTCGCGCCGATGCCACCGGCGAACACGACGGGAGGCACCGAGATGGGCCAGCCGTTCGTCACGGCGAACACGGCGACGACTCCGAACCCAATGGCCGTCCCGACAAGTCCGCCGAGTGCGGACAGCAGGAGGGCTTCTGCGAGAAATTGGGTCCGGATGTGTCCTTCGGTGGCGCCGAGGGCACGGCGGAGTCCGATCTCCCTGCGACGTTCGAGTACGGAGATCACCATGGTGTTGGCGACGCCGATCCCTCCGACGAGCAGCGCGACGGAGCCCAGCCCGACCAGAAGGCCGGTGAATGCGAGGTCCGCGGCGTTCTTCGCCGCCAGAGCGTCGGAGGGCCGCGAAACACTCACATTCTCGGGATTCTCCGGGTTCACAGTGCGTGGCAGGAGCTTGCGTACTGTCTCCACCTCCGCATCGGCCGAGCGCTCGAAAATGGTGGTCGGTTTGCCGTCCCAGTCGAACCGCGCGGCGGCGAACGCCTCACCGATGAACGCGGAGGTGTCCAGTTCCGGGGCGAGAGGCAGGGCATCGAGTATCCCGATGACCGTGAACTGGGTATCGCCGAGCCAGATCTGGCTTCCCGGACTCACGATGCCGAGCCGATCGGCGGCGATGCCGCCGAGCACGACGGTGGGGTAGTTCGCGGTCGCCTTGGTGAGCCATGCTCCCTGGCGGAGCGTGCCGTCGAGGAGGCCCAGGATATGGAGGTCGGCTACCTGCACAACGAGGCCGCTGGACTTGTCCGCGTCGATGAGCCGGCTCCGGTACACCTTGACGTCCGGCAACGTTGCGACCGCTCCGGCGATCGAGACCCCTCGGATCAGCCCGACCTTACCGGTGGATTCGACCGGCAGAGTGGTGTCCTGGCCCGTGAGCGACGTACCCGGCTGGACGGTGAGCAGGTTCGTGCCCAGCGACGCCAGCTGGGCGTCCAGCTTCGCCCGGCTCGAGGTGGAGATCCCCACGACGGCGATCATCGCTGCGATGCCGATCGCGATGCCGATCGCGGAGAGGACGACCCGGGTGGGCCGTGATCTCAGCCCCGATGCGCCCAACCGGTAGACATCGGAGCGGAGCAGGCGCGACTGGCGTATCTCGGTCTGGTTGCCGCGGCTCATGCCGGCGCTTCCTGATCGTCGTCGACGACGTGACCGTCGCGGATGGTGATCCGCCTCGGAATCTGTTCGGCCAGCTGCACATCGTGCGTGATCACGACGATGGTGGTTCCCGCGGCGTTGAGCTCGTGGAGCAACTCCATCACGCTTGCGCCGGAGCGCTGGTCGAGGTTGCCGGTGGGCTCGTCGGCCAGCAGCAGCGTCGGATCGGACACCGTCGCCCGGGCGATGGCGACGCGCTGCCGTTCACCGCCGGACATCTGGTGGGGCTTGTGGTCGAGGCGGTGTGCCAGGCCGACGCGAGTGAGGCTCGCAACCGCCCGGCGCCGCCGCTCGGCGCGGGGTGTTCCCGTGTAGAGGAGGCCGTCCACGACGTTGTCCAGCGCACTGACCCCGTCCGTGAGATGGAACTGCTGGAAGACGAACCCGATCCGGTACGCGCGCAGCGCCGAGAGCGCCGCGTCGTTCATCGTGTCGACGTCATGGCCGTCGATGGTCGTACGTCCACTCGTGGGCCGGTCGAGGGTGCCGATGATGTTGAGCAGGCTCGACTTGCCCGAGCCGCTGGGGCCGACGATGGCGACGAATTCGCCGCGAGCGACCGACAGCGACACGTGGTCGACCGCTCGCACCGGTGGACTGCCGTGGTCGCGGACCACCTGATCGAGTTCGATGACGGAATCGCTCATAGTGTCGGGACCACGACTTTCTGCCCAGCGTCGAGTCCGTCGCCGGTCACTTCCACGGAGCCGCCGGCGAACAGTCCGGTCTTCACCGTGACCGTCTGGGTCGTTACGGCGTCGCGAACCACCTCGACGCCGTACCCGCCGTCAGACAGGGCGATGAGAGCGGCGACGGGCACGGTCAAGACGTCCTTGCGAGTGGCGGTGGGAAAATCGATCGACACCGAAACCTCTTGGAGGGAGCCGGCGTCGGCAGGTCGGTCGAGGGCGATGGTCACCGGGACGATGATCTTCTTGTCGTCGCCGTCTTCCCGTTGCCTGGGAGCGCCGACTTCGGAGATGGTGCCGGTCGTCGCCTTGCCGCCGGGCAGGTTTACGGTCACCTTGCCGCGCACCTTGACGACGGCCCGGTTCGCCGTCTTGAGCTCGGCGGTAACAATCTTTGTGAGCTCCGACAGTCTCGCCACGGCGGTATCCGCTGCGACCTGGTCGCCGAGGTGTGCCACGGTCTCCGCGACGCGCACTTCGCGTGGAGCGAAGACGATCTGCCCGTGCTTGATCGACCCGGTCTCCTTCACACCGATGGCATCCTGCCAGTGCAGGATCGCGACCTTCGTGTACCAGTCGAAATGGGCGTTGGGACTCCCGGTGAAGTGGCCTAGGGTTTTGAGGTTCCGCTCCAGTTGCCGCACGTCCGGCCCGTCGCTCATGCCGCTCTCGAAGGCCCGCCACGCGGGGAGCCTGCCGCGCAGCAACACCACGGGCTGGTTGTCGATCGAGTGCAGCACACCGCCGGGCTCCACCGTGCCGCCTTCGCGCGGCAGGCGGGTGATGGTGCCGGCGCGGCCGGCGGCGAGCCGGCTCGACGCGCCGTAACCCAGCGATCCGGGCGAGGTGATGGTCTCTCGGAGCGTCCTCCGTTCCACGAGAGCGGTGTTCGCCACGTGCTTCCGCTCGGTCTCCTCGGCAGCGCCGCCCCCGGACCGGATCACCGTCAAGGTCGCGACAGCGCCGAGGGCGAGGGCAGCGAGGGATACGATCGCCGCCACCCGCATGCGGCCGTGTCCCGGCGGCGCGGGCCCATCTCCCGGCTTTCCGGAGCAGTGCTCGGACGTCATTTGCCGGAGCACTCCTTCAAGCCGTCCTGTGAGACACCATCAGGCACCTCGACCTGTGCGGCCTGCCCGGGAGCGGGATCTTTGACGTTGTACCCGTGGTCGCGGAAGCACTGGAGGGTCTTGAGCTCCTTCTCCTTTGCTTCTTTGTCGGACATGGCGGGCTGGTCGCCGGAGGCCGCCGGCGGCTTGCCGATCTTCTTGATACAGGCGTCCCTCGCTACCTCGTACGCGTCCTGCCGGTCGCCGAAGTCGATTTTTCCGGCCTCCTTCGGAAGCTCGAAGCCCTTGTCGCTCAGGCACGACCGGAACTTGACCTCCCATTCGGTGTATTTCTGGTCGGCCGTACCGGCGGAAGCCGACGAGTTGTCCAGCGTGCCGCTCGACTCGCCGGCGTTGCCGCAACCGGCCAGCAAGCCCGCGAGGCAGGCGAAGGCCGTGAGCGCGACGCGAGTACGAGGGAGGTGAAGCGTGCTCGGCATGGTCTTCCTTCGTGGCAATGGCCGCCCTGCGATCGGACGGGGTGGGTGGGCAGAGCACATGGAAAGCTCCGCTCCGGGAGGTCGGTACGCCGCAGTGGCGCACGTCAGCCACCATGCGCGGTGCGGGTGTCCGCGTTGTCGCGGCCGCGTATCCGCGGCTGCTTGGATACGTATCGGGTGTGTGTCAGCCCTCGGCTGCGGATCGCCCGGCTTTCAGCAGTCTTCGGGGAGCGTCAGGCAGGATCAGCCCTTGGAGCTGCTATCGCCCCGCAGGTGAAGCGTGGCGATCGCGCCGCCGTCCGGGGCGTTGGCGAAGGCGAGCCCGGCGCCGATCACCTGGGCCTGGCCAAGGGCGATGGTCAGGCCCAGGCCGTGGCCCCGGCCGCGTTCGGCCGCGCCGGTGCGGAAGCGCTGCGGTCCGTCTGCCAGCAGTTCGTCGGGGAATCCGGGGCCGTGGTCGCGTACGACGATCGCCGTGCCGTTCACGGTGACCTCGACCGGAGAGCGTCCGTGGCGGTGGGCGTTGGCGACCAGGTTGGCGATGATGCGGTCGAGGCGGCGCGGATCGGTGTCGGCGACTGGATCACCGGTCACCGTCAGCTGGACCTGCAGTCCCGTCCGGCCTACGGACTCCTCGACGACCCGGCCCAGCGGCACCGGAGCGCGATCGGCCCGCTCCGCGCCCGCGTCGAGGCGGGAGACCTCCAGCAGGTCCTCCACCAGCGTCCGCAGCACCCGCACCCGACCTCTGACCAGCTCGGTCGCCTCGCTCTCCGGGAGCAGTTCGGCCGAGATGACCAGGCCCATCAGCGGGGTGCGCAGCTCATGGGCGACATCGGCGGTGAAGCGCTGTTCCCTGAGCAGCCGGTCCCGCAAACTGTCGGCCATCGAGTCGACGGTGGCCGAGATGTCGGTGATCTCGTCGCCGCCCCGGCCGCCCAGCATGCTCCGGGCTTCCAGGTCGCCGTCCGCGATACGCCGCGCGGTCCGGGCCACCCGCCTCAGCCGCCGGTTGGGCAGCTCGGCGGCCAACGCCGCCAGGGGCACGACAACGGCGAGCACGGCCAGCGAGGCCATCACGATGTGCCGGTCAAGGCTCTGCAGACTGCGCATCTCGGCGCCCATGTCGATCTTCACGGCCAGCGCCTGGCCGCCGACTTGCTGCACCGCCCACATCCAGGGCATGTCCGGCCGGCGGTCGTCGTACCAGGTGATGTACTCCCCGGTGCTCCTGGCTTGCTGGAGCAGTACGGGCGGAATCTCCGCGGGATCCGCATAAGCCGGCGTCCTGCCCGTACGCCGGTAGTCGTCCATCACGACCAGCAGTTCGCTGAAAGCCCGGTCCCCGCCCAGGCTCATGGAACGCTCAAAGGTGCTCTGGTGAACCAGCACCCCAACGGCCAACGCGACCGCGCAGGACGCCATGGCCACCAGCGCGGCGATCTTCCAACGCAGCGACCTCCAGTTAAGCAGCCCACGTGCCGCCCGGGCGATGGCGTGTCCCATCAGCGCCGCAGCTTGTAGCCGAAGCCGCGGACCGTCTCGATCCTGTCGGGGCCGATCTTCTTGCGCAGCCGCTGCACACACAGGTCGACGACGCGGCTGTCCCCGTCCCAGCCGTAGTCCCAGACGTTGCGCAGCAACGTCTGCCGGTCCAGCACGATCCCCGGATTCGCCGCGAACTCCAGCAGCAAGCGCAACTCGGTGGGAGCCAGCGCGACCGGCTCACCGGCCCGGTGCACTTCCAGACCCTGGGGATCGATGGCCAGGTCCCCGAAGACCAAACAGCCGGAGGCGGGCTCCGGAGTACGCTCAGGGCCTGGGGTGAAGGAGGCTCGGCGCAGCAGTGAACGGATCCTGGCCACCAGCACGGAGGTCTCGACCGGCTTGACGACGTAGTCATCGGCCCCCGCCTCCAGACCCGACACCACGTCCAGGGCGTCACCACGCGCGGACATCATCAGGATCGGGTCCGTGCTGGACTCCCGGATCTTCCGGCACAGCCCGATGCCGTCCAGCCCCGGCAGCATCACATCCAGCAGCAGCACGTCGTGCCGCTGCTCCCTGAACAGTTCGAGACCGGTCAGACCGTCGCCCGCCGTGCTCACGCGATAGCCGTAGCGCTCCAGCGCCATCCCGACCGTCTTACGGATCACCTCGTCGTCCTCGACGAGCAGCACGGTGACAGAAGTCGACGGCCTGCTACCGACATCCGAACCCGACATTGCTCCCCGAATATGGTCGATAGTCTGCAAAAACAATACAAGGACTCTCTTTGTGGGGCACGAAGACGTCGTCGGCCCCCTCTTGGGACCGATGCACCGCGATAGCGCGCCTCGGTCACCCGGCGCGACGCAGGGTGTCCATGTTGTCGACGCCAGACATCCACGACGGCTCAGCCGTGTATCAGCCGTGAATCAACCGTCCACGCGCCGGACGGTGCAAATGCGCACCCGCTGCTATGGAATCGCCTGCCCTCGCAGTAGGAGGGGGATCTCCTGCAGGAGGGACGATTCGCGACTGAGGGCCAATACACACCCACTGCGCGTCCAAGCGGTCGCCGATACGCGACCGCGACAGCATGGACACCTGTACCGCGCAGGGTGGCTGACGTGCGCCACCGCGGCGTACCGACCTCTCGGAGCGGAGCTTTCCCTCTGCTCTGCCCACCTACTCCTCCCGATCGCCGGGCGGCCATGGCCACCGAAAGTAAAAACCATGCCCAACACACTCCGCCTCCCTCGTACTCGCGTCGCACTCGCGGCCTTCGCTATGCGTTTTCGTCCCCTTCTCGTCGTTCCCGTGATGCTGGCTGCGATGGCGGCGACCGCGACTCCGTCGTTCGCCCTGCGCGGCGGCGTCGAGTCGGTGCAGCCGTACTCGTTCATGGGCTCGTTACAGCGCGCCGAATCCCCGCGCGCGGACGGCCATGTCTGTGGAGTCACGCTGATCGCGCCGCGGTGGGTGGTCACCGCGAGCCACTGCGCCCGCACGCCCAATCAGGCTCAGGTCGGCACCCCCCGGGGCTGGCGGGTACGCATCGGCTCGCTGAGCGTGACCTCCGGCGGCGAACTGGCCGAGGTCGACAAGTTCTATCGGTACTCCACCGAGGTCTACGGCAAGGATCTCGCGCTGCTGCACCTGCGCACCCCGGTTCGGGCGAAGCCGGCGCGGATCGCGCCGGCCACGCCGACCGACCACACACCCACCCGCATCATCGGCTGGGGCGTGACCTGTGACCAGCGCGCACCGAAGTGCTACCCGGACCACCTGCGCGAGGCCGACACCGTGGTGCAGCCGGACCGGGAATGTGAAGTGAGCGGTATCACCGCGGCGCGTGAGCTGTGCGTGGGCAGCCCGGACGGAAGCATCTCGGCCACCAACATGGATTCCGGTGGCCCGGCGCTGGTCCGCCGCGGTGGCAGCTGGCTGCTGGCCGGGGCGGTCAGCGGCAGCAACGGCAACGACACACCGACCGTATACAGCGACGTGTCGGTGTATCGGAAGTGGATCCGGGGCATCGTCACGGGCATCGCAGTTCCGCCGGAACCGCACATGCCCTCTCTAGAGGGTGCCGCGCAGTTCGGTGGCTGTTCCGGCGCCGTGGTCCGAACCGTGACCGCCCGGGCGAAGGATCCGGCCCTGCTCCTCACAAACGGCCACTGCGTCCAGGGCACCCGCCCTGCGCCGGGGTCGGCGCTGGTCGATCAGGCGGCCGCCCAGCCGGTCACGATCACCGACCGCGAGGGCTACCCCAAGGTCGAGGCCAGGACGACCCGGCTGGTCTACGCCACCATGACTGGCACCGACGTCGCCCTGTACCGCCTGGACCGGACCTACGCGGAGCTGGCCGCCGCCGACGCCAAGGTCTTCGACCTCACCACAACTCCGGCCGCGGCCGGCGACCGGGTGGACCTGTTGTCCGGCAACTGGGGCCGCCGCTGGAGCTGCGCGGTGAAGGCCGTGGTGCCAGGGCTGCGTGAGGGCGGGTACGAGCAGGAGAACGCACTCAGGTACACCAGCGCCTGCGAACCAGGGCACGGCGCCTCGGGGTCGCCGCTGATCGCCCCGGACGGGCAGACCGTGGTCGGGCTGCACAACACGAGCAACGACGACGGGAAGCGCTGCACGGAGAACAACCCGTGTGAAGTCGACGCGGCTGACCAGGTGACGGTGCGCAAGGGCGCCCGTTACGGCCAGCAGGTCGCGGCCGTGCCCGCCTGCCTGGCGCCAGGCTCGGTGCTGGACCTGTCCCGCCCGGACTGCACGCTGCCCCGCCCAGCCGCCTGACGGGCGGAACAATGAAAGCCGGGTAATGCCCGACCCAGCCGGTAGATCATCGGGGCACTCTCCCCTTCTGCGCTGCAACGATCGGAGCAACGGGCACGAAAACCCGGAGAAAGAGGGTTCAGGCTCGTCGGCCGACGCGACTCAGCAGTGCGGTCGCCGCGACGGCCAGCACCGCCAGAAGGGAGAGCGCGGCGGCCGGGCCGAGAACCGTCCACGGCGCGAGCTCCGCGTATGACTGGTTCTCCGACAACAGCCGCCCCCATTCGGGTGCGGGCGGCTGCTCGCCGAGCCCGAGGAAGCCGAGGGAGGCGAGGACGAGGACGACGGTCGGCAGCCGCAACAGGGCGTTGCGCAGCAGTGGCGGGACCAGGGCGGGCAGCAGATGACGCCGGATCAGGTGGCGGCGGCTCGCCCCCAGGGCGACGGAGGCGGCCATGTGCGTCGCGGCGCGCTCCTGCTCCAGCAGCGCGGCGGTCTGAGCGGCGTACGGGCTCCACCCGACGAGACAGACGGCCAGCCCCGCGCCGAGCGCCGACGGTCCGGTGACGGCGGTGACCAGCAGGCCCGCCAGTATCACCGGCAAGGTGGACACGATGTCGGTCAGCCCGGCCGTGACCTGGCGCGCCAGTCCGGCGAGCACACCGAGGACCAGGCTGACGGCGGTGACGGCGAAGGCCAGCGCCGTGGTGCGCAGTGCGCCGTGCCCCAGCCGGGCGAGCAGATCGCGGCCGAGCGCGTCGGTGCCGAGCGGATGCTCGTACGAGGGCGCCAGCAGCCGCCCGGCGGTGTCCACCTGAAGTGGGTCACGCAACAGCCCGAGCCCGACGACGGTGGCGAGCAGGAGCGCGCACCCGACGGCCACGGGCCGCAGCGCGCGTCCAGTGTCCAGACCGGGCGGGGGTAGCGAGGGCAGCGCCCCCTCGCGTAGAGCGGGGCCGAGCATGGCGCGTCGTGCCGAGCGTACGAGCAGTCCCGCGCCGGCGCCGAGCAGGATCAGCGCGAGGCTTCCACTCTGCAGGACGGGCAGGTCCTGTGCGATGGCGGCATCGAGGGTGAGCATGCCGAGGCCGGGAATGGCGTAGATCTTCTCGACGGCGACCGCGCCCCCGGCCAGGCTGACCACGGTGGGCAGCAGCTGCGGGAGTACGCCGGGCACCGCGCGGCGCAGCGCGGCACGCATGATCCAGCCAGGCGGCATTCCATTGGCGGTTGCCGCACGGGCCCAGGGCTCACGGAAGGCGGCGGGCAGCGCCTGGTCGAGCAGTCCGCCGATCATCGCGCCGGAGGGCACACCGAGGGCGAGCGCGGGCAGCACCATCGACGGCGGACCCTCCCAGCCGTACGGCGGAAACCAGCCCAGGTGCACGCCGAGGACGGTGGAGAGCACGGCTGCGAGCAGGAACTTGGGCAGCGCCGCCACCACCGCCGCGCCGATTCCGGCCCGGTCGCGGGTGAGCCGGCGATGGGCGCCCAGCCACAGCGTCCGGGCGCAGACCATCGCGGCGACGGCGAGGGTGACCACGAGTGCGGCCGAGGTGAGGGTGAGTGAGACGCCGAGCGCGGCGCCCAGGGCGGGCGTCACCGGCTCGCCGGAGACCCAGGAGGTCCCCGCGTCGCCACGTACCAGAGCTCCCAGCCAGTGGCCGAGTGCGGCCGCCGGACCGGCGTCCAGCCCGAGTTGTTCACGTACGGCGGCCAGTGCCTCGGGGGATGGGTCCTGTTCGCCGGAACGGGCACGCAGGACGGTGAGCGCCACGTCCGTGCCGGAGATCCAGGGCAACAGGGCGATGACGGTCAGCAGCCCGGCCCCGGCGAACAGGGCGCCGAACAGCCCGGCCCAACGGCCGCCGAAGCCGCGGGACCGGCCGGGGGCCAGCGGGCGGAGCCGCGAGCCGGCTCTGGTGACGCTCACGTGGGGGCGCGCTCTCGTGACCGCTTCGGCTACTTCAGCCGGGTGTCGAGGCCCACCAGGGCGCGCTCGCGTGGATCGAGGATGGCGCCTTCGACGTCGGTGGAGACACCCTGCAGGACCTTTTCGTGGATGAGCGGCACGACGGCGTCGGTGGAGAGGACGGCGGCTTCGGCGGCCATCACCTTGTCCTGGCGCGTGCCGGCGCCGGACTCGGCGGCGGCCGAAATGGCCCGGTCGACGGCCGGTTCGGCGAGCCGGGTGATGTTGTAGGAGCCCTTGCTGGTGTAGTCGCTGGCCAGGTAGGCGACCGGGTCGCCGGTGTCGAGGAGGGTCACCCGGGAGAAGACGAGCGCGTCGTACTTCCCTGCGAGCAGATCGGCCTCCATCTGCGAATATTCACGGATGTCCTGCTTCACGGTGAATCCGGCTTTCTCCAGTTGTTGCTGGAGCACGCTGGCGACTTCGGGCAGCTCGGTGCGATTGGTGTAGGTGGCCAGCGTGATGGCTTTGCCGCCGGTCTGCTGCTTGACCTGCTCGGCGGTGGCGGCCTTCACGATGTGCTCGACGGTGACGTGCTTGTCCCGGGTCCAGGAGATGGCGGGGCCGAACAGTCCCTGGGCGGCGTCGGCGTAGCCGCCGAAGACGCTGTCCACGAGCGCGGTGGGCTCGACGGCCTCGCGGGCGGCGGCGCGCATCGCGGCGTCGCGGAAGACATCGCTGCCGGTGTTGAGCAGCAGGCTGTCGGTTCGGGTGGACGGGACCTCGTGGAGGGTTTCGGGTGCCAGGAGCTTGGCCTGGGAGGTGGGGATCCACTCGGCGATGTCGACGGATCCGCTGCGCAGGGCGTTGGCGCGAGCGGTGCCGTCGGAGATCCACGAGACGTCGATGCCGGTGGCCTTGGCCTTGCCGCCCCAGTAACCGTCGAAGCGGTCAAGGGTGGCTTGGGTCTTGCCCCCGAGCTTAGTGATCTTGAAGGGGCCGGTGCCGGTGCCGATCGGGCTGACGGCACCGTTGGATGCATATGCCTTCGGGGAGAGGATGCCCAGGGCGGGAGAGGCCAGGCGCAGCGGCAGGACGGGGTCGACGGCGGCGGTGGTGAGGACGACGGTGTCGGCGTCTTGCGCCTTGGCGGTCAGCTCGATGTCGCTCAGCACGCGCGGTGCCGGCTCGGCGTCGGAGGCGTGCGCGAGGGCGTTCACGACGGCCTCGGCGGTGACCTTCGTCCCGTCCTGGAATCGGGCGTCGCGTAGTTCGAAGGTCCAGGTGGTGTCGTTGGCCTGTTTCCAGGAGGCGGCGAGCGCGGGCGTCGCGGTGCCGTCGGCGTCGAGCCTGGTCAGGCCCTCGACGACGGAGAGCTTGCCCAGTACCGTGGCGTCGTTGCTGTACGGGGAGAGGGCCTGGACCGGTGGCACGGCCAGGGCGACTCTGATGCGCTGCTCGGATCGGGCGCCGCCTCTGCCGGCGGAGCCATCCGAGAAGCAGCCGGTGAGTAGCGGGGTAAGGAGCAGCGCCGCGGCGAGACGGAGGGGGATTTTGCGCATAAAAGTAGTCCTGTGGTGCCTGGTGTTGGCTAAGTCCGAATAAGGCTAGCCTAACTTAACAGTTTCGTTTTCAACCAACCGCCTGGCGGTCAGCGGGAGCCGAGGCGAAGGACGTCGAGGGCCGTCAGGGCCACGTGCAGCTCGGTGCGCCGCTGCCCGGACTCCAAGTCGGAGCCGAGCAGCCGTTGGATGGTGTGCAGCCGCTGATAGAGGGTCTGCCGCGACAGATCCGCCGCATGGGCGGCGACCGTCTTGTTGCCTGCGGCGTCCAGGTAGTGGCGCAGCGTGGACACCAGATCGGTGTTGTGCCTGTGGTCGTAGTCGATGAGCCGGCCCACCTGGCGCTCCACGTAGCCCTGGAGGCGCACGTCCGAGCGCAGCGCGTACAGCAGCTGCCGCAACCCGATGTCCGACAGCTCGTGGTACGACTTGCCGGAAGACGTGCCGGGCAGAGCCGACTCCGCGACGTGAGAGGCGTCCCGGAAGGACCGCGCGGCCTGGGAGAGGCCGGCCACTTCCGAGCCGACGCTCACAACCGCTTGCGGGACCAGTTCCATGGCGGCGCGGCCGATCAGCTCGACCGCGGGCCCCCACTGCTGGGTGTGCCGCAGCCCGACCAGCACACCGATCCGCCCGGCACCCAGCTCACCCACGAGCGCGGGGACGCCGGCCGCCGTGACCTCCTTCACCAGGCTTTCCTCGAGTTCCGCGATGCTGACGCCGGACTCGTCGCCGGGCAGGTCCACGAGGACCGCGACGTACCGGCAGTCGCGGGTGGGCAGGCCGAGCGCCGCCGCGCGGACCGTCGCCTCCCCGGCGGTCCGGTAGCGCTGCTCGGCCAGGTCCAGCAGGGCCCCGCGGTGCGCTCCGCGCTCCCAGACCACCGGATGGATGAGGCGGGAGATCGCCAGGGACATCGCCGCCCGTTCCAGCACCGTCGTGTCCTCCTGGCCGAACGCTCTGCCCGCGGGCCCGCGCGCCTGCTCGGCAGTCCGGTCGGGCAGCATGACCACGCGTCCGCAGCGCTCCCCCCGGTATTCCATCGGGCACACCAGCCATCCTTCCGGGCCACTCACCGACGCGGAGTCGGTCGGCGGCGTCGCTCGGGAGCGCCGCTCCCAATCCGTGAGGACTTCCTCCACCGTGCGGGCCGACGGCTCGCAGATCAGCGCCTGGTGCGCCTGGTTCTCCAGCACGACTGCCCGGCCGCTCATCTCGGCCGCGGCGCGCATCACCTCTGCGGCCCCGGCACCCCGCAAGGTCAGGCCGGTGAACGTCTCGTGGATCTCCTGTGTCCGGCGCAGCGTCTCCACCTGGTTGCCGAGCAGCAGCTCGTGGACGACCTGGGTGACCTCCAGGAAGTTGACGTCCATGGACAGCAGCACCAGCGGCAGATCACGTGCCCTGCATGCGCGCACCAGCTCCTCGGGCGGGCGGTGGTAGCGCCGGACGAGCTCCAGAACGAGACCGGCGGCGCCGACCGCGGCCAGCTCGTCGACGTAGCGCCGCACCAGCGCGGGTTCGCGGGGCAGCGGCATGCCCGTGGTCAGGACCAGCTCGCCGCCCTTGAGGAAGGACGCCGGGTCGGTCAGCTCTGTGATGTGCACCCAGCGGACCGAGCGCCCGAGCTCTGACTCGCCCGCGACCACCTGGGGCCGGCCGGCCGCCATGACGGGTAGGGCAAGCACGTCGGCGACGGTGAGCACGCGGCCGCGCACCGGCGCCGCGGCCGGCGATGGGACCTGATCCGGTGCTCCTGTCATGGCTCCTCACGGTACGTGACCCGGGTGACGTGCTGAAACGGCAGGTTGACACTTCGTCCAGAGAGGGGTCGCGGGGCGGACACATCATCCGTTGTCCGGCCATTGCGGCTCGGCGATGCTCGGATGCCAACGCGACCGACGACCAGCAGTCTGGGAGACGAGTATGACCAATCTGTCGCCGCACCTCCGCCAGGCGACCCCCGTGGTGGCGGTCCGTGGTGAGGGAGTTCACCTGTACGGTGAGGACGGCCGTCGCTACCTGGACTTCACCGCCGGCATCGGGGTCACGAGCACCGGCCACTGCCACCCCCGGGTCGTCGCCGCGGCCCAGGAACAGGTCGCCACGCTCATCCACGGTCAATACACGACCGTCATGCACCAGCCGCTCCAGCAGCTGGTCGCCGAACTGGGCGAAGTGCTCCCGGCGGGGCTGGACAGTCTGTTCTTCACCAACTCGGGCAGCGAGGCGGTGGAGGCAGCGCTGCGCCTGGCCCGCCAGGCGACCGGCCGGCCCAACATCGTGGTGTGTCACGGCGGCTTCCACGGCCGCACCGTGGCGGCCGCCTCCATGACCACCTCGGGCACCCGTTTCCGTTCGGGATTCGCGCCGCTGATGCCTGGCGTGGTGGTCACCCCGTTCCCTGCCGCATACAGGTACGGCTGGGACGAGGAGACCGCCACCCGCTTCGCTCTCCGGGAGCTCGACTACGTGCTGCAGACCATCTCCTCACCGGCCGACACTGCGGCGGTCGTCGTGGAGCCCGTGCTCGGCGAGGGCGGGTACGTGCCCGCGACCCGCGCCTTCATGGAAGGGCTGCGGGAACGGGCGGACCGGCACGGGTTCCTGCTCGTCATGGACGAGGTGCAGACGGGTGTGGGCCGCACCGGCCGGTTCTGGGGGCACGAGCACTTCGGCGTCGCCCCGGACATCCTGGTCACGGCCAAGGGCCTGGCCAGCGGCTTCCCCCTGTCCGGCATCGCGGCCTCCGAGGAGCTGATGAGCCGTGCCTGGCCAGGGACGCAGGGCGGCACGTACGGCGCCAACGCGGTCGCCTGCGCCGCCGCCGTCGCCACCCTGCGCACGGTCCGCGAGGAGCGTCTCGTCGAGAACGCCGAGGCCATGGGCAAGAGGCTGCGCGCCGGGCTGGAGGAGGTGGCCGCCGAGCACTCCTGCATCGGGGACGTGCGCGGGCTCGGCTTGATGCTGGCCAGCGAGTTCGTCACCGAGGACGGCGAGCCGGCGCCCGAGATCGCCGCCCGCGTCCAGCGAGCCGCCGTCGGGGAAGGATTGCTGCTGCTCCTGTGCGGCGCCTGGAACAACGTCGTGCGCATGATCCCAGCCCTGGTCATCGACGAGGCGGCGGTGGACGAGGGCCTCCGCGCCTGGGACGCGGCGGTGCGGGCTGGAGCAACAGGAAGGTGACCGCCCAAGACACCCTGGTGGAGCTGCTGGAGCGGACGGCTCCCGGGCTGGAGGTGGAGACGGGCGCGGGCCGGCGCGCGCAGTACGCGTACGACGCCTCCAACTACCGGGTGCCGCCGCTGGCCGTCGCCTTCCCCCGGTCGGCCGGTGACGTGCGGGCCGTCGTACGGGCCTGCCGCGAGCTCGGCGTCCCCGTCACCGCGCGCGGCGGCGGCACCAGCATGGCGGGCAACGCCGTCGGCCCGGGCGTCGTGCTGGACTTCTCCCGCCACATGCGCCGCGTCCTGGACCTCGACCCCCACCGGCGCACCGCCCGCATGGAGGCCGGGGTCGTCCTGGACGACCTGCGCGCGCTGGCGGCACGCGAGGGGCTGACGTTCGGGCCGGACCCGTCCTCGCACAGCCGCTGCACCCTCGGCGGCATGATCGGCAATGACGCCTGCGGTAACCGCTCGGTCCGGCACGGACGCACGAGCGCGCACGTGGAGTCCCTGGAGATCGTCACCGCCGACGGCGTCCTGGCGTACGCCGAACGCGGCGGGCTGCGTGCCGCCGACCCTGCCGACGGCGAGCAGATCGCCCAACTGGATAAGGACCTGCGGCGGCTCGTCGAGGAGAATCTCGCGCCGATCCGCACCGAGCTGGGCCGCATCCCGCGGCAGGTCTCCGGCTACCAACTCCAGCACCTGCTGCCGGAACGCGGCTTCGACGTCGCCCGCGCCCTGGTCGGCACCGAAGGCACCTGCGTGCTGGTCACGGGGGCCACCGTGCGGCTGGTGCCGGAGCCCGCGGCGACCGCCCTGCTCGTGCTCGGCTACGACGACGTGGTCGCCGCCGCCGAGGACGTGCCGGAGATCCTGCGCTGGTCCCCCGCCGCCGTGGAGGGCATGGACGAGGCCATCGTCGCCACCATGCGGGCCCGCCGCGGCACCGATTCCGTCACCGGCCTGCCGGACGGCCGCGCCTGGCTGTACGTCGAGCTCGACGGCGACGACCCGGCGGCGGTCGCCGCCCGGGCCCGCGATCTGCTGGGCGTGCTCCGCTCACGCGGGCGCCTGGTGGCCGGACGGGTCGTGGAGAGCCAGGCGGAACGCGGCTCGCTGTGGCGGGTCCGCGAGGACGGCGCCGGCCTGGCCGCCCGCCTGGTGGACGGCGGCGAGTCGTGGCCGGGCTGGGAGGACGCCGCCGTCGATCCGGATAACCTGGCCGCCTACCTGCGGGACTTCCGCGCCCTGCTGGCGGCGCACGAGCTCGGCGGAGTGCTGTACGGGCACTTCGGAGCGGGCTGCGTCCACGTGCGCATCGACTTCGACTGGTCCACGGACGACGGCAGGGCGGCGGCGCGACGGTTTCTGCGCGAGGCCGCGACGCTGGTCACCCGGCACGGCGGCACCCTGTCCGGAGAACACGGCGACGGACGCGCCCGCGGCGAGCTGCTGGAGATCATGTACGGGCCGCGCATGCTGGAGCTGTTCGCCGCCGTCAAGCGGCTGTTCGACCCGGAAAGACTGCTCAACCCCGGCGTCATCGTCGACCCGGCACCGCTCGACGCCGACCTTGCCCTCGACGTGCCCCCCGCCGCGCGCACCTGGCCCACCTTGACGCTTTTCCCGCAGGACACCGACGGTTTCGCCGGAGCGGTGCACCGCTGCGTCGGCGTCGGCCGCTGCCGCGCCGATTCGGGCGGGGTCATGTGCCCCAGCTACCGTGCCACCCGCGACGAGCGCGACTCCACGCGCGGCAGGGCACGGGTGCTGCAGGAGATGCTGCGCGGCGAGGCGATCACGGACGGCTGGCGCTCCGAGGAGGTGCGCGACGCGCTTGACCTGTGCCTGTCGTGCAAGGCGTGCTCGGCCGACTGCCCCACGGGCGTGGACATGGCCACGTACAAGGCGGAGTTCCTGCACCGGCACTACCGCGGCCGGCCGCGGCCCCGTACTCACTACTCCCTGGGCTGGCTGCCCGCGGTCGCGCGCGTGGCGACCCTGGCGGCCCGGCCGGTCAACGCGCTGCTGCGCGGCCCGGCCGGGCGCTTGCTGGCCCGGCTGGGCGGCATCGCGCCGCAGCGGCGGCTGCCCGCGTTCGCCCCTCGGCGGGCCCTGCGCACCGCCCTCTCCGCTACTTCCCCGGGCGCGCGGAAGCCACGGGCGTTGCTGTTCGTCGACAGCTTCACTGCGGCGTTCCGGCCGGACGTGGCGGCGGCCACCTCCCGGGTCCTCGCCGCCGCCGGCGTGCCCGCCGCGCCGCAGGTAGGGCTGTGCTGCGGGCTGACCTGGATCAGCACCGGCCAGCTGGGCGTGGCGCGCCGCATCATGGCGCGTACGGTCGCGCGGCTCGACGGCGGTCCGCACGCGGGGCTTCCGATCGTGGTGCCCGAGCCGAGCTGCGCGGCTGCACTCGCCCACGACCTCCCCAGGTTGCTCGGCACCGAGGCCGCCGAGCGGGTGGCCCGCCGGGTCCACACGCTCACCGCTGCCCTGGACGAACTCGCCGCGCCCGGATGGGAGCCGCCCCCGCTGCCCGGCCGGGTCGTGCTGCAGACCCACTGCCACGAGTACGCCCAGTTCCCCGGGCGCCGGCCACGCGACCTGCTGCACCGCCTCGGCGTGCGGGAGGTCGCCGAGGCGGAGGGCTGCTGCGGCCTGGCGGGCGACTTCGGCTTCGAGGCCCAGCACTACGACACCTCCATGGCCGTCGCCGACCTGGCCCTGCGCCCCAAGCTGGACGAATTGCGCGACGGGGTGGTGGTGGCCGACGGATTCGGCTGCGCCGCCCAGGTCGAGCACCTAGGCGCGGACCGGGGCATCGCCGCCCTGCACCTGGCGGAACTGCTCGACCCGGGCCCGGAGACGCAGACAGACACAACAGCTGAACGAAAGGCAGGCTCATAATGTCCTCACCCATCGAACGGGTGCCGAAGCGGCTGTTCATCGCCGGCCGGTGGGCCGACGCCGCGTCCGGCGCCACCATGCCCGTCGAAGACCCCGCCACCGGCCAGATCCTCTGTCACGTGGCCGACGCCGGACCCGAGGACGGGCGGCGCGCAGAGGAGGCGGCATTCGCCGCGCAGGAGGAGTGGGCGCGTACCGCGCCGCGTGCCCGCAGCGAGATCCTGCGCCGGGCGTACGACATCATCATCTCCCGCACCGACGAGCTGGCCCTGCTCATGACGTCCGAGATGGGCAAGCCGCTCGCGGAGGCGCGGGTCGAGGTGGCGTATGCGGCGGAGTTCTTCCGCTGGTTCTCCGAGGAGGCGGTGCGGATCGAGGGCGCGTACGGCACACTGCCCGACGGCCGCAACCGCATGCTGCTCATGCGCCGGCCGGTCGGGCCCTGCCTGCTGATCACCCCGTGGAACTTCCCGCTCGCCATGGGCACCCGCAAGATCGGCCCGGCGATCGCCGCCGGCTGCACGATGGTGCTCAAGCCCGCGCCGCAGACGCCGCTGTCGACTCTCGCGCTGGCCGCCATCCTGCAGGAGGCGGGACTGCCCGACGGCGTGCTGAACGTCGTCCCCACCTCCGGCCCCGGCGCGCTGGTGGAGCCGATGCTGCGCGGCGGGCGCATCCGCAAGCTGTCCTTCACCGGATCCACGCAGGTGGGGCGCACGCTGCTGGCCCAGTGCGCCGGCACCGTCGTGCGCGCCTCCCTGGAGCTGGGCGGCAACGCGCCGTTCATCGTCTTCGGCGACGCCGACCTGGACGTGGCCGTGGACGGCGCGATGGTGGCGAAGATGCGCAACATGGGCGAGGCGTGCACCGCCGCCAACCGGTTCTTCGTGCACACCTCCGTCGCCGACGAGTTCGCGGCACGGCTCGCCGAGCGCATGGGGTCGCTGGTCGTGGGGCCGGGCACCGAACCCGGCGTGGACGTCGGCCCGCTCATCGACCAGGCGGGCCGGGCAAAGGTCGCCGACCTCGTCGCCGACGCCGTCGAACGCGGCGCGAAAGTGCTGGTCGGTGGAGAGACCCCGGACGGTCCCGGCTGCTTCTACCCGCCCACGGTCCTCACGGGCGTCGATCCCGGCTCCCGGCTGCTGGGCACCGAGATCTTCGGACCGGTGGCGGCCGTGCTGACGTTCGACGACGAGGACGAGGTCGTCCGGGCCGCCAACGACACCGAGTGGGGGCTGGTCGCGTACGTGTTCACGCGGGATCTGAGCCGCGCGTTGCGTGTGGGCGAGCGGCTGGAAGTGGGCATGGTGGGCCTCAACACCGGATTGGTGTCCAACCCTGCGGCGCCCTTCGGCGGCGTCAAACAGTCGGGGCTGGGCCGGGAGGGCGGCCGGGTCGGCATCGAGGAGTTCCTCGAGTACAAGTACCTGGCCATACCGGCGTGAGCGGCCGTCCCCTCCTGGTCGCCCTGCACGACGGCACGCCGCTGCCGCACCCTGAACGCGTCGAGGCGCTGGCCGGCGTCCGCCACGTCGGCCAGGACGGCCTGGCTGACGCCTTGCCCGGTGCGGACGTGCTGCTCGTGGGCGGGGCCGGGTTCACCGGCATCGCGCGAGCCTGGCCGGCTGACCCGGCGCTCGCGCCGCGCTGGGTCCACGTGGCCGCCACCGGCGTGGAACACGTGCTGTTCGACGCGCTGGTGCGCGACCCTGGACTCACCTTGACCAACTCGCGCGGCATCTACGACGAGGCGATCGCCGAGTACGTCCTCGGCCTGATCCTCGCCATGGCGAAAGACCTGCCGGGCACTCTCGCTCACCAGCGGCGGCGCGAGTGGCGATGGCGGGAGAGCGAGCGGATCGGCGGCCGGACCGTCCTGGTGGCCGGCACGGGGCCGATCGGCCGGGCCATCGCCCGCCTGCTGCGTGCCGCCGGCATGCGGGTCAGCGGCGCGGGCCGTACCGGACGATCCGGCGATCCCGACTTCGGGACCGTGTACGGCGGCGGCGAGCTGCTCAGCGTGCTCGGCGAGGCCGACTACGTCGTGCTGGCCGCGCCCCTCACCCCGCAGACGCGCGGGATGGTCGACGAGCGGGCGCTGCGAGCCATGAAACCCACCGCCCGGCTCGTCAACGTGGGCCGCGGCGGACTGGTCGTGCAGGACGCTCTCGTGGACGCACTGCGCCGCGGGCGGCTCGCCGGGGCGGCGCTGGACGTCTTCGAGGAGGAGCCGCTACCGGGCAATTCGCCGCTCTGGGACCTGCCCGGGGTGATCGTCTCGCCGCACATGGCGGGCGACGTGCACGGCTGGCGGGAGGCGCAGGCCGAGCTGTTCCTCGACAACCTGCGCCGTTACCTCGCCGGCCGGCCGCTGCGCAACGTCGTGGACAAGGGAAGGGGTTATGTCACCGGCTGAGCCGTCGGGCGGTGATCTCCGCCGCCGTCTCGGCGACCAGGCGGCCCAGCTCGGGCAGCCGGTCCTCGTCGAAGCGTGAGTCCGGCATGGACACCGCCACCGCGGCGAGCGGCGTGCCGTTCGCCTCCAGGATCGGCGCGGCGATGGCGCAGACGTCCGCACGGTACTGGTTGCGGTTGACCGCGTACCCATCGCTCCGCACCTGCGCCAGCTCGGAGCGCAGCTCGTCGGGGTCGGTGACGCTCGCCTCACCGTAGCTCTCCAGCCCGCGCGCGACGACTTCGGCTACTTCGTTCGCGCTCAGGTGGGCGAGCACCACACGGCCGACCGCGGTGACATGCAGCGGCGAGGTGTCGCCGATCTGGTGAAAAGTGCGCACTGGCCGGTCGCAGTCGACCCGGTCCACCACGACCATGCAGTGCAGCCCGTCCGGCACCGACAGGTGGATCGTCTCGTTGACCGCGTCACGCAGCCGTACCATGGGCTCGCGCGCGGCGGCGAACAGGCTGGCGCCCTGAAGGGCGGCCGGGCGGACGGCCAGCACCCGCGCGCCGATCTCCCACCGCGTCGTGTCGCCTCGGCTGGCTCGCAACCATCCGGCCTCGTGCAACGTCACCAGCGTGCGTTGCACCGTCGACTTGGGGAGACCGAAGTGCTTGGCCAGCTCCCCCACGGTCACCGGCTGCTGCTGCGCGACGGCCTCCAGGATCCGGAGGCTGCGCGTCACGCTCTTCATCTCCACACGATCTCCCAAGGTAAATAGCAGGTAACCACCGGTACACACCCTCTTGACGGGGAAGCCGCCGCGTCTTAATAATGCCAAATAGTAGCACGCCGTTCCACAATGTGGCACGGCAGCGCCGGAGCCCGACACATGGAGCGGGCCGTTCCCCATCCAAGTCATCCACTGGAGCGCTGGTCAATGGCCGGCATCCCTCCCCCGAAAGGAACCCCCTGTGGCAGCGAGGAAGCGTGTCGCGGTCGTCGGCGTCGGGACGATGGGCAGCCAGGCCGCCTGGCGGCTGGCCGCCCGCGGAGCCGAGGTCGTCGGCTTCGACCGTTTCGCCCCCGGACACGACCGCGGCGCCGCGGGCGGCGAGACGCGGATCTTCCGCAGCGCCCACTTCGAGGACTCCCGGTACGTGCCGCTGCTGCGGCACGCCGACGGCCTGTGGCGGCGGCTGCAGGAGGAGACCGGGCGCGAGCTGCGCCGCCTGACCGGCTGCCTGCTCATGGGGCCGACCGAGCACCACCAGATGGCCACCGTCCTTCAGTCCATCGCCGAGCACGATCTCGACCACGAGGTGATCGACGCCGAAGCGCTGGCCAAGCGATTCCCGCAGTACCGCATCGAGGACGGCGACGCCGCCGTCCTCGACCGCCACGCGGGGTTCCTGCGCCCGGAGCTGACCGTCCTGTCGGCCGCGCGCCGCGCTGAAGAGCTGGGCGCCAAGATCCACCGCTACACGCCCGTACGGGAGATCGCCCCCTCCGGGGACGGGGTAGTGATCAGCACCGACGCCGGGAGCGAGCGCTTCGACGCGGCGGTGGTGACCGTCGGCCCGTGGGTGAACGACCTGCTGCCGGATCTGCCGTGGGAGGTCGACGTCCGGCGGGTGGTCAGCGCCTGGTTCGTGCCGGTCGGCGACACCTGGGCCGGCGAGGAGCGGCCGGCGTTCATCCGCACCGCGCCCGTCCACTGCTACGGCCTGCCCTCGCCCGACGGAGTCACGGTGAAGATGGGCCTGTCGCGGCAGTTGCACCGGCCGGTGGCCGACCCCAACAGCCTCGACCGCACGGTGCAGCCGGAGGAGCTGGACGTCTTCACCGAGCTGCTGCGGCGCCACCTGCCCGGCCTGCTCCCCGACCCGGTGCGGCTGTCGGTCTTCATGGAGGGCTACACCGAGAGCAGCCGGCCCCTCGTCGGCCCGCTGCCCGGCGCCGAGAACGCGATCCTGCTGGCCGGGTTCTCGGGCCATGGCTTCAAGCTGTCGCCCGCCATGGGCGACATCGCCGCCGACCTGGCGCTTGACGGCCACACCGACCAGCCCATCGAGTTCATGACGACGCTCGGCCGCACGGCCGCCTGAATGAGGTATGAGATGACCTGGACCATCGCCACTCTGACCGCCGAACCCGGTGCCAAGACCAGCGGCACCGTTACCGTGGACCTCGGCACGACCATCGCCGACGTCCCGCTGATCCTCATCCACGGCTCCCGTCCCGGCCCCACCGTGGTCATCACCGGCGGGGTCCACGGCGGCGAGTTCGCCGGAATCAGCGCCGCCGCTCAGCTCGCGGCCCGGTTGCAGCCCGACGACGTGCTCGGCCGGATCGCGATCTGCCCCGTCTCCAACCCGCCCGCCGTCTACGGGGGCCGCCTCAACGTCTCGCCGCTCGACGGCGTCAACATCAACCGGGTCTTCCCCGGCGACCCCGCCGGCGGGCCGACCGAGCGGATGGCCGCCTGGCTGTTCGAGCACCTCATCCCCGGCACCGACGCCTACGCCGACCTGCACAGCGGCGGCATCGACCAGACCTTGCTCAACTTCGTCGGCTACCGTCTCACCGGCGACGACGCCCTCGACGCCAGGAACCGCGCGATGGCGCACGCCGTCGGCTACGAGTACGTGGTGTTCGGCCGCTCCGCCGACGGCGGCAACAGCCACGCCGCCGCCAACCGCCTCGGCATCCCCGCCGTCCTCATCGAGACCGGCCAGCGCGGCGACCGCGACCCGGCTACCGTGCGGACCCTGCTGGACGCCCTGCACCGGCTGCTGAACCACCTCGGCGCACTCGACGACCCCGCGCCCGCACCGGCGGCCACGCCCTCACCCGAGTGGGAGTGGACGGGCTTCGTGGACTCGCCCGCCACCGGCCTGTGGTACCCGGACGCCGCCACCGGCGACGAGGTCACCGAAGGGCAGACCATCGGCCGGATCATCGACCCCGTCGGCGGCGGCGAACACAAGGTCACCGCCACGGCCACCGGAACGATCCTCTACGGCATGAACGGCCTCACCGTCGTCCCCGGCACCGAGCTGGCGGCCATCGCCGTCCTCGCCTGACCACTCCCCGAACCGCCACCATCCCCCATCCCCGGAGGTACCGCCATGACAAATTCACCGATCGGAAGGCGGGCACTGTTGCGCGGCGCCGCCGCGCTGGCCGCCCTGCCGGCGCTCGCCGCCTGCGGCACCGGCACCAGCCGCTCCACTGGTGCCAGCGTCTCCACCGGCTCGAGCGCCAAGACGGTGGCCGTCCGCGACAGTGGCGGGGCCTACGGCGAGGCACTCAAGAAGGCGATCTACGACCCGTTCACCAAGGAGACCGGCATCACCGTCCAGGTCGCCAACCTCGATGGCGCCCAGGTCCTGGCCCAGATCAACCAGGGTCGCCCTCAGGTCGACCTCATCAACATCACGATGATGGACGGCGCCAAGTTCATCCGCGAGAACGCCCTGGAGAAGCTGGACCTCGACCGGATCAAGAATCTCAAGATCGCCAAGCTGCCCGAGAACCAGATCACCGAATACGCCGTCTCCCACAGCTTCTACGCCCAGTGCATGGCGTACCGCACCGACGCCTTCGACGGCCGTAAGCCGGAGTCCTGGGCCGACTTCTGGGACGCCAAGGCTTTCCAGGGCGGCCGCTCGATGTGCAACCCGGACGCCGACCTGCCCGAGCTGGAGTTCGCGCTGCTGGCCGACGGCGTCCCGATGGACCAGCTGTACCCGCTCGACGTGGACCGCGCCTTCAAGGTGCTGGACCGGATCAGGTCCGGCGTCAAGAAGTACTGGGACAGCGGCCCGCTCCCCGGCATGCTGCTCACCCGCCAGGAGGTGACCATGACCACCGTCTGGCACGGCCGCCTCGCCGACCTGGTCAAGCAGGGCGTCCCGGTCGCGGCCCAGCTCAACGGCGCCCGCCGCCAGTTCCAGGGCTACGCCATCGCCAAGGGCGCGGCCAACCTGGACGCCGCCTACCAGCTCTTCGACTACTCGATGCACCCCGACGTCCAGGCCCGCCTGGCCATGGCGTACCCGTCGAACCCGTCTTCCCCTCTGGCCTACGACAAGATCAGCGAGGAGGTGCGCAACGGCCTCGCCGGTGCGCCGCAGTACTACGACAAGGGCTTCGACGCGGACATCGACTGGTGGCTCAAGAACGAAGCGGCGGTCAGCAAGCGCTGGCTGGGGTGGGCTCGTGGCTGAATTCGGGGGAGCCGGACCGTCCGTCGAGGTGGCCGGCGCCAAGACGGCCACCTCGACCGGCAAACCGCTGTCAGTAGTGGCCCTGCGCAAGACGTACGGGGACGCCGTCGCCGTCGACGAGGCGTCCATGGAGATCGCCGCCGGGGAGTTCGTCACCTTCCTCGGCGCCTCCGGGTCAGGTAAGACCACGACCCTGATGATGATCGCCGGTTTCTGCGATCCGGATTCCGGCACCATCACCGTCGGGGGCCGCGACGTGACCCGGCTGGCCCCGCAGAAGCGAAACCTCGGTTTCGTGTTCCAGCAGTACCTGCTCTTCCCGCACATGACCGTCGGCGAGAACGTCGCGTTCCCGCTGCAGCTGCGTGGCGTGCCGAAGGACGAGATCCGGCGGCGGGTCGGGGAGACGCTGGAGATGGCGGGCCTGTCGGGCTTCGCCGGTCGCCGGCCGCGCGAGCTGTCCGGCGGGCAGCAACAGCGCGTGGCTCTGTGTCGTGCGCTGGTCTATCGCCCGCCGGTCATCCTCATGGACGAGCCGCTGGGCGCGCTGGACAAGAAGCTGCGCGACCAGCTCCAGGTCGAGATCAAGGCCATCCAGCAGGAGCTCGGCCTGACCGTCATCTACGTGACGCATGACCAGGAGGAGGCGCTGGTCCTGTCCGACCGCATCGCGGTGATGCGCAACGGCAGGATCGAGCAGTTCGACACACCCAGGGAGCTGTTCGAGCGGCCGAGGACGCCCTTCGTCGCGGACTTCCTGGGCGCGGCCAACTTCCTGCCCGGCCGCGTGGAACAGCAGACCGGCGCGCACACCATGGTTCGCCTGGACCGGAGCGGTGGCCTGCTGAAGACACGGCGCCACGAGCTGGCCACCGGTGTCCCGGTCAAGATCGCCGTCCAACCGGGTCGGCTGCGGGTGTGCGCACCGGATGACGGGTTCTGCACCGGCACGGTGGAGAACGCGACGTACGTGGGCAGTGTGGTGCGTGCCGGTGTGCGGGTCGACGGCGGTGACGCCCCGCTGTTGCGCCTGGAGGTACCGGCCGGCCGCGCACCCGTCACCGGCGAGCGGGTCGGGATCAGCGCGGATCCCGACGACGTCAACCTCTTCCCCAGCGAACAGGACGGGTGAGCGATGGCCGCCACCCTCGCCGGCGCCCCCGCCCGCCCTCGCCGGCTGCTGGCCTCCCGCAGGACCCGGATCGGCATCCTCTACGCCCTGCCGGCCGTGGTCTACCTGCTGGCGCTGTTCGTCTACCCGATCTTCAGCACGCTGCTGCTCAGCGTGAAGGACCTCGACGGGGCCCTGACGCTGCACTGGTACGTCGACGCGCTGACGGGCGTGAACCTGTCCGTGCTGTTCACCACGCTGCGGATCTCCGCCGAGACGGCGCTGTTCAGCCTGGTCATCGGGTTCCTCCTGGCGAACGCGATCTCCCGGCTGCGGCCCCTGCTGGCCGGACTCGCCATGCTGATCGTCGTCGTCCCGCACTTCATCAGCGCCCTGGTGCGCACCTACGGATGGATCATCATGCTCGGCGACAAGGGCCTGGTGAACCAGGTGCTCGTCGGCCTGGGGGTCCCCGGGGCGCCGTACCAGCTGCTCTACAACGAGATCGGCGTGGTCATCGGCACCACCGCGGTGATGCTGCCGTACACCGTGCTGCTGCTGTACGGCGTGATGCGCGGCGTGGACCGCAGGCTGCTCGCCGCCGCGGCCAGCATGGGGGCCGGCCGCCTGGTCATCTTCCGCCGGGTCTACCTCCCGCTGGTCGCTCCCGGACTGGCCACTGCCGGACTGCTCAGCTTCATCCTCTCGCTCGGCTACTACATCACCCCGGCCCTGATGGGCAGCCCCAACCAGACGATGATCGCCACCCTCATCAACCAGCAGGTGATGAAGGAGAACCGGTGGAACGGGGCGGCCGCCGAGGGCGTCATCCTGCTGCTGCTGACCTTCGCCGGTCTGCTTCTGGTCAAGCTCGTCAGCTCCCTCGGCGAGGCGAAGAAGAGGAGCGCGTCATGATCGGACTGCGTAGCACCCTCACCGGGCGGATCGCGCTGACCGCGGCTGCCACCGTGATCCTGCTGTTCCTGGCGCTGCCGATCGTCGTGATCGTCGTCACCTCGTTCAGTAAGAGCGCCTTCGCATCGTTCCCGCCGGACTCCTGGTCGCTCGGCTGGTACCGGACGCTGTTCGCCGACGGCAGCAAATGGCCGGGCGCCCTGTCGCTGAGCGCCTTCATCGCCTCGATCAGCACCGTGTTCTCACTGATCATCGGTGTGACCGCGGCGACCGCGCTGACCCGCAGCGAACTGCCGCTGCGCTCCGCGGTCTACGCCCTGGTCCTGGGGCCGCTGGTCATCCCGCACATCGTCACCGCCCTGGGCCTGTTCCTGCTCTTCGAGCCCGCCTCGATGCTGGGCAGCCCGCTCGCGATCGCCCTGGGGCACACCGTGATGGCCTCGCCGATCGCGGTGCTGATCCTCGTCGCGACGCTGCGCGGAATCGATGAACGCCTGGAGGACGCCGCGGCGAGCATGGGGGCAGGCCGCCTGACGATCGCTCGGCGGATCACCTTCCCCCTGGCCGCGCCGGGGATGGTCGCGGCGGCGATCTTCTCTTTCATCACCAGTTTCGATGATTTCTACGTCTCCCAGTTCCTGTCTTCCGTCGGCACCCTCACCCTGCCGGTGCAGATCTACAACTCCTTGATGTTCGACATCGATCCCAGCGTGACTGCGATCAGCGCGCTGCTGATCGCCTTCGCGATCCTCGCCCTCGTGCTGGTCGGGCTGGTGCGCTGGCTCGGCTCCGGCCGGCAGAACGCCCTGCTGTCGGTCGAAACCGCCACGACCCTCGGTGCTCCGGGCGAGGAGGCGCTGTGAACGCCACCCAGGCAGCGGAGCGTCACCTGCTGCTCAACATGACCGCGAACGGCTCGGTCGGCGAGGGCGGCAAGGAGCTGTTCGTCGTGACCCGCGGCGACGGCCCCTACGTGTACGACTCGGCCGGCACCCGCTACATCGACGGCATGTCCGGGCTCTACTGCGCCCAACTCGGCTACGGCTACGCCGGCGAGATCGCCGAGGCGTCCGACCGGCTCATTTCCTTCGAAAGGTAGAAACCCATGACCTACACCATCGGCCCGGTCAGCTGCGCACCCGGCGAGCGCGCCCAGGGCCTGATCCCCGTCGGCGTCAGCACGTACGGCGTCGACCTGGGCATCCCGCTGATCGTGGTCAACGGCGCCGAGCCCGGTCCGGTCCTGTGCGTGGACGGCGGCGTGCACGGCGACGAGTACGACGGCATGGAGGCCGTCCGCCGCGTCCTCGCCGAGACCGACCCGGCCACGCTGCGCGGCACCCTCGTCGGCATCCCCTGCGTGAACACCCCCGCCTTCGAGGCGGCCGCCCGCGCCAGCGGCCTCGACCATGCCAATCTCAACCGCATCTTCCCCGGCGACCCCGACGGCTCCTACTCGCTGCGGCTGGCCGCCGCCTTCGTCGAGCAGGTCATCCCGGCCGTGGACGCCCTGGTCGACCTGCACACCGGCGGCGCGTACGGCGAGATCGCGCCGCTCACCATCGTCCAGGGCGGCTACGAGGAGCTGGCCACCGGCATCGGCCTGGCCGCCGGCCACCCGCTGATCTGGAAGGGCGGCAAGTGGGGCGGCACCGCCCGCCTGTCGGCGCTGCAGGCCGGCAAGCCCGCCATCACCATCGAGGCCGGCGGCGGCACCTACCGGGAGGAGACGGTCTCCCTGCACGTGCGCTCCGTCCGCAACGTCATGCGGCAGCTCGGCATGATCGACGGCGCGGCGGAGTTGCTCGGCTCGTACACGGAGGTCAGCGGCACCTTCGCCCGCTCGGCCGCAGGCGGCTTCTTCCTCGGCCATGCCGACCCCGGCGAGGAGTGCAAGCAGGGCGACCTCATCGGCCGTGTCGTCGACCACTACGGCGCCACCCTGGAAGAGATCCGCGCCCCGCAGGACGGCATCGTGCTGTGGGTGCGCCGCATCCGCACCGTCCGCACCGGCGACGAGGTCGTCATCTTCGGCGCGGTCGAAGGGGAGATCCGGCCGTGACCAGCGGTTCAGTGCGCGAGCTGCTCATCGACGGCAAGAGGGTCCCCGCCCGTGACGGGGCCACCTTCACCGTCGTCGACCCGGCCCGCGGCACCCCCATCGCCGAGGTGTCCCGCGGCGGCCCCGCCGACATCGACAGTGCGGTGGCCGCCGCCGGCGCCGCGCTCGTCTCGCCCGGCTGGGCGTGCCTGCGGCCGGCCGAGCGCGGCCGGCTGCTCACCCGCATCGCCCAGGAGATCCGCCGCCAGGCCGGCGACCTGGCCGAGCTGGAGAGCCTGGACGTGGGCAAGCCGCTACGCCAGGCCCACGCCGACGTCGAGGCGGCGGCCCGCTACTTCGAGTTCTACGCCGGCATCGCCGACAAGCTCGGCGGCGCCACGATTCCGCTCGGCCGCGGCCTGCTCGACTACACCGTCCGTGAGCCGATCGGCGTGTCGGGGCAGATCATCCCGTTCAACTACCCGCTGCAGAACACCGCCCGCGGCGCGGCCCCCGCCCTCGCGGCCGGGTGCACCGTCGTGCTCAAGCCGTCGCCGGAGGCGCCGCTGACGCCGCTGGAGATCGGGCGCATCGCGCTGGAGTGCGGGCTGCCGCCCGGGGTGCTCAACGTGGTGCCAGGAGACGGCGTGACCGGCGCGGCCCTGGCCGGCCACCCCGGTATCGACCAGGTGACGTTCACCGGCTCGGTGCCGACCGGGATCAAGGTCGCGCAGGCCGCCGCCGCGAACGTGGTGCCGTCGGTCGTGGAGCTGGGCGGCAAGTCGCCCGCCATCGTCTTCGCCGACGCGGACTTCGACCAGGCGCTCGCCGGCGTGGCGGCCTCGGGGTTCGGCAACGCCGGGCAGACGTGCTCCGCCGGCACCCGGCTGCTGCTGCAGCGTGGCGCCGAGGAGTTCCTCGACCGGCTCGTGGCGCACGCCGCGTCCCTGCGCCTCGGGCCGGGCCTGGACGACCCCGACATGGGGCCGCTGGTGTCGGCGCGGCAACGCGACCGCGTGGAGACGTACCTGGATCTGGCCCGTCAGGAGGGCGCCACCATCCGCACCGGCGGCGGACGGCCCGGGGACCCGGCACTCGCCGACGGCTACTTCATCGAGCCGACCGTCCTGACCGGGCTGACCAACGCCGCGCGATGTGCGCGGGAGGAGATCTTCGGGCCCGTCCTCACGGTCATCGAGTTCGGCGATGCCGATGAGGCCCTCGCCATCGCCAACGACAGCCCGTACGGACTGTCGTCGTACGTGTGGACCCGCGACATGACCACCGCGATGCGGCTCGCCGAAGGCGTCAGGGCAGGCCAGGTGTACGTCAACGCAACCGGCGTCGGCACCGGCGTCGAGCTGCCCTTCGGCGGCTACAAGCACAGCGGGTGGGGCCGCGAGAAGGGCCTGGAGGCGCTGAACGGCTACACCCAGCTCAAGAACGTCTGCCTCGGCTTCGGGACGCCCCGATGAGCGACATGCGCTACCGCAGGCTCGGCCGCGACGGCCCGCTGGTGTCCGTGGTGGGCGTCGGCGGCCTGGCCGCACTGCCCCAGGTGGGCTCCGTCATCTGCGGGGCGATGACCCCGCAGCAGGTCACCGCCAACGCGGCGGCGGCCGGCTGGACCCCGGACGCGGCCGACGTGGCCGCGCTCGATCACATCGTGCCGCCCGGCGAACGGGTGGTCTGAACACCATGAGGTTGAACGACATGCGACAGGTAGTCACCTTCGACGCCTACGGAACCCTGATCGACTTCCAGCTCGGGCCCACCACGCTGAAGATCCTCGCCGACCGGCTGGACCTCGACGGGCTCAACGTGGAGGAGTTCCTCGACGACTTCCGCGTCATGCGCTTCCAGGCCGTGCTGGAGGCGTACCGCCCCTACCACGAAGTGCTGCACTCCAGCCTGCGCAACGCCATGCGCCTGCACGGCCTCGACTACCGCACCTCCGACGGCGACGCCCTGGTCGAGGCGGTGCCCACATTCGGGCCGTGGCCCGAGGTGCCCGACGCACTGCGCGCGCTCAAGACCAAGTACGAGATCGCGATCATCTCCAACTCCGACGACGACCTCATCAAGCACAACGTCGCCAACATCGGGGTCGAGTTCGACCACGTCATCACCGCCGAGCAGGCCAGGGCCTACAAGCCGGACCGCCAGGCCTTCGAGCACGCCTTCAAGGTCATGGACGTCGAGCCGTCCCAGGTGATCCACACCGCCCAGGGCTGGGAGTACGACCACATCCCCACCCGCGACCTCGGCCTCGAGCGGCGCGTGTGGATCAACCGCTACCGCCGCCGCGGCAGCTCCGACTACCAGCCCTACGACGAGCTGAACGACCTGTCGGGCCTCCCCGCACTGCTCGGCTGCTGAGAACGGAACCCACGATGAAGCAGATCCCGTACTGGCTCGACACCGCGCCCCCGCTGCCCGACCGCTCCGGCAGGCCGCTGCCGGACGAGGCCGACGTGGTGGTCATCGGCGGCGGGCTGACCGGCCTGTCCACCGCCCTGCACACCGCCGGCAAAGGCGCCCGCGTCGTCCTCATCGAGAAGGACAAGGTCGGCTCGGGCGCCTCCGGGCGCAACGGCAGCATGTGCACCCAGGGCATCACCATCACCACCGGCCAGGCACGCGAACGCTACGGCCAGGAGCGCGCCCGCGAGCTGTACGACTCCTTCCGCCACGCCGTCGACCTCGTGGAGGAGCTGACGCTCAAGGAAGGCATCGACTGCGACTTCCGCCGCTCCGGCCGCTTGGGTGTCGCCTTCAAACCGGCTCACTTCGAGCGGATGCGTGCCAAGCAACGCGATCTCGCCGAGAACTTCGGCCACGAGACCACCCTCATCGGGCCCAGCGAGCTGCGGACCGAGCTGGGCTCGGACTACTACCACGGCGCGCTGCTCGACCCGCTCAGCGCGGGACTGCACGTCGGCAAGTACGTGCACGGTCTGGCCGAGGCCGCCGAGCGCGCCGGCGCGGAGATCCACGAGCGCAACGCCGCCACTGAGTTGCGGCGCATGCCCGGGGGCGGTTTCGAGGTGGAGACGCTGAACGGTCTCATCCGGGCCAGGCAGGTCGTCGCGGCGACCGACGCCTACAGCGACGGCGCGCTTTCATGGTTGCGTAAGCGGCTCATCTGCGTCGGCAGCTTCATCATCGTCACCGAGCCGCTGGGCGAGGAGCTGGCCCGCGAGATCATCCCGAACGCCCGCCTGGTGGTCGACTCCAAGAACATCGGCCACTACATCAGGCTCACCCCGGACAACCGGCTCGCCTTCGGCGGCCGGGCCCGCTTCGCTCCGTCCGACCCGGCCTCCGACCGCAAGAGCGGCGCGGTGCTCAAGCGGGAGATGGCCGAGATCTTCCCCCAGCTCGCCAATGTCCGGATCGACTATGTGTGGGGAGGCAGCGTCGGCTTCAGCTACGACCGCATCCCGCACGCCGGCGAGAACAACGGCCTGTACTACTCGGGGGGTTACTGCGGCCACGGCGTGCAGATGGCCACCTACATGGGACGCGCGCTCGCCGAGATGATGGACGGCCGCCCCGAGGTCAACCCGTGGCGCGGGCTCGGCTTCCCCAAGGTGCCCGTGCCCTTCTACAACGGCACCGCCTGGTTCCTGCCATTCGCCGGCGCCTACTACAAGGCGAAGGACCGCTTCCGCTGACGCGTGCCGACCGGCCCCCGCGATCCGGCGTCCTCGCGGTCGGCGGCCTGGGCCGTCCGGCCGCGGGGGCTCAGAATCGTGCCACGTCGGTCACGATCCGGACGACGGGCAGGCGTTCCCGCCGACCCCGGCCTCGTCGCCTGCGGCGACTTCCTCATCGAAGGCGGCATGGCGGCCGCGCACCGGCTGACGCCTCGATCCTGATCATCGTCCTGGGCATCGGAAGCCATGGCCGCCCATGTTTTGATCATGGCACGTGGCGCCACGCCATGGATCCTGCATCTCATAGCACGCCAACGCCAGGTATGGATGACGGTCGCCGTGCTCGGCGCGTGCCCCAACCCCCGGACATCCGTACGGGCTGATTGTCTGGAAGACCGACCCCGGCCTATCTCAGGCCACCGACGGACAGCCCTCCGCGCCAGTGCCGCTGAAGCGTGAAGAAGGCGATGACGAGGGGCACGACCGACACGAGCGCGCCCATGATGATGAGGCTCCAAAGGGAGGTGCTGCCCGCGTTGTTCGCCGAGGCGATTCCCTGCCAGAGGCCGAGTCCGACGGTGACGGGGAAGAGGCGGTTGTCGGAAAGCATGGCGAGAGGCAGGAAGTAGTTGTTCCAGGACGCCACGGCGGACAGGAGCAGCACTGTGACCACCGCCGGCCGCATCAGGGGGAATGCGACCTGGAGGAACGTTCGTATCTCACCCGCACCGTCGGCCCGCGCCGCGTCCAGGATCTCGTCGGGAACCGCGTCGCGCGCGTAGACGTGCATCAGGTAGACGCCGAACGGGTTGAGCAGTGACGGGAGGATCACCGCCCAGATCGTGTTGGTCAGGCCGAACTCGGAGAACATCATGAAGGTGGGGATCACCAGGGCCGTCGCCGGCACCATCAACGCGCCGAGCACGAGTGAGAAGCTGAAGCGCCTGGCGGCGAATCGGTACTTGGCGAATCCGTAGCCGGCCAGGACGGCCAGGACCGTGGCGCCGACGCCGCCCGCGAGTGCGTACAGCGTGGAGTTGAGTATCCATCTACCGTAGATGCCGTTGTCATAGGTGAACAGTTGCTCGAGGTTGCCGAGGTGGTCGATCCGGTCGGCGAACCACAGGGTGTTGCCGCCCCCGAACAGGCCGGGGGCATCCTTGGAGCTGTTGACGATGACCCACCAGAACGGCACGAGGAAGTACACGACCAGGAAGCCGAGGAGCACCTGCAGGGGGAGATGGTGTTGTGGCCGGCGGCGGACGCCGGCGCGGGAACGGACGCTCATCACAGGAAGCTCCTCCGCTGGCGGGTGAAGAACAGGAAGGCGTAGACGCCGACGAAGACGATCCCGCCGAGAGCGAAGGAGATCGCCGATCCGTAGTTGAAGTTCGCGAGTGCGAATGCCTGCTGATAGGCGTACATGTTGGGGGTGAAGTCCGGTCCGATCGTGCCGGCCGCGAGGGAACGCAGAATTTGCGGTTCGTTGAAGAATTGCAGGGTGCCGATGAGCGAGAAGACCAGGATCAGGAGCAGCGCGGGGGCGATCAGTGGGATTTTGATCCGGAGTGCGATCTGCCATTTTCCGGCGCCGTCCATGCGGGCGGCCTCGTAGAGTGCCGGGTCGATGCCCTGGAGCGCCGCGTACAGGATGATCATGTAGTAACCGGCCCACTGCCAGGTGACGACGTTGACCAGGCCGTAGAAGATCAGGTTGCTGCTGAGGAAATCAGGCGGGGCGGCGCCGAACAAACCGAAGATATCGGAGAGCGGCCCGAAGCTCTTGCTGTACAGAAATCCCCACATGACGGCCCCGATGACCGTGGGGATCGCGTAGGGGAGAAAGATCATGAGACGGGAGAAGTGGGTGAACAGCGAGGTCACGGCATCCAGGATCAGGGCCATCGCGAGTGCGATGATGATCTGCAGTGGGATGGAGACCAGCGAGAAGCGGATGACGAACCATGACCCGGAAAGGAAACTCGGGTCGGTGAACGCCTTCACGTAATTGTCGAGGAAGACGAAGCTGGTGCCGCCGATCAGCCTCTTCTGGAAAAGGCTGAGGTACAGCGCGTACGCGAGCGGCGCGATGAGCAATGCCAGAAAGACGATCCCGAATGGCCCGACGAAGAGCCACCCCATCAAATGCTCGCGGAGGCGCACCTTGCCGCGAATTTTGTGTGTCCTGTCTTGGCTGCTTGGCGCACTCTTCTCGATCATGAGGGTCAACCTGGACTCCGGGATGTCGATGCTGGGGGATCGCGGGTGGGCCGGCCGGTGGAGGACGGCCCACCCTTTCGGTCACTGAACGGTGAAGCCTTGCTCTTTGGCGTACTTCGCCACGTCCTCCTGAAGCCGGTCTGCGGCCTGCGCACCGGTGACGGAGCCGTCGATGAGTGCACTGACCTGTTTTGTCATGGCGTCGAAGTAGTACTGGCCGAACGGGCTGTAGGTGACGCCCTTGTAGGCGTTGGCCGCGGGAACGTAGACCTCCTTGTTCGCCTGCTGGCCGTCGAAGAACGCGACCTTCAGGTTCACGAACTCGGGATCGTTGAGCGCCTTCAGGTTCAGCGGGAAGATGATCTGGTTGGTCCAGCCGTCGGTGAGCGACTCCTTGTCGGCGTAGAGGCCGTAGGCGACCTTCGCCGCGAGTTCGGGGTTCTTCGCCTGGCTTGTCACGGAGAAGGCAGACCCGCCCCAGTTCACCTGCACCGGATTTCCGGGATCCCACTGCGGGAGCGGCGCCACCGCGAACTTGCCGGTGTCCTCGCCCTTGCCGACGCCGGCACCGGTGAGGTAGCCGGGCGCCCAGGCCGCCGAGACGTACGTCGCGTACTTACCGTTGATCACACCGGAGATGTACTCCGGGGTGAACTGGTCCTGTGTTCCGACCAGCCCGTTCTTCGCCAGGCGCCCCCAGTAGTCGAGCACGTCTTTGGAGGCCTGGTCGTTCAGCTTGACGCCGATCGAGCTCTGCTGCGCCGGGTCGTAGGTGAACGGGGCCGCGCCCTTCTGGATCTGCAGCGCCATGGTGAGGGCCGACACGTTCGCGGCGAAGTCGCCGAACGCCGGACCACCCGCGTCCTTCATCTTCTGGGCCGCCTGCTCGTACTCGGCCCACGTCTTCGGCGGCGTGATGTCGTACTTCTTGAGGATGTCCTTCCGGTAGATCATCGCCATCGGGCCGCCGTCGACCGGCACGCCGTAGACCGCGTCACCGACCGAGACGTCCTTCCACGCGCCCTCGCTGTAGTCGGCCTTGACCGCGTCGAAGCCATACTTCTTGATGTCGACGAGCGCGTTCTGGATCTGGAAGGTCGGGATCCTGTCCATCTCGATCATGATCACGTCGGGTGCGCCGGTTCCCGCCGAGATGGCCGTCTGGAACTTGTCGTACTCGTCACTGCCCTGGCCGACGTTGGTCCAGCAGACCTGCACCTCGCCGTTCTGCTTGTTGAAGTTGTCGACGACGAGCTGCATGTTGGGGTACCAGCCCCACATCGTCACGACTGGCAGATTCTTGTTGGGGATCGTGTTCGTGCAGTTGCTCGCGCCGCTGCCGCTCGCGGTGTTCGCGCCCCCTCCCCCGCCGGAGGAGCAGGCCGCGAGCACGCTTGCGAGCACGGTTGCGGCGGCGAGCTTGGCCACCGCAGAGAGCCATTTCTTGTTCATTGGCATATTCCCTTGGGGATCGCGGCGCACGAAGGTTCATGCGCCGCCGTTGAAACCGAGCGATCGGCCGGGACGGGGCACGGGTGACGCGACCCGCGCCCGTCCTTCGCGCCGATCCTCCTGTGAGCGCTAACAGAGGCCGCGTCCGGCGGCGAAGGCCGGGCGGGCCTAGCGCTTGAACAGGCGTGGCGCCAGGTCGATGAGGTTCTTCTGCCACACGTCCCAGCCGTGCGGCCCCGGGGTGACCCCGTCGAACTCGTAGCGGACGCCGAGGTTGTTCAGGGTGGTGAGGGACGTCATGAACGACGGGTAGACGAAGTCCGTCTGGTCGCCGACATACAGGCGCAGCAGCTTGGTGCCACTGTTGATCGCCTCGGCGTCGACGCCGGTGGCACTGCCGAACCCGGCCGAGAACGCCGCGACGTAGGCGAACTGACCCGGGTGCGCCTTGAGCATTCCGAACGTCTGCCCGCCCCCCATCGAGAGGCCGGCCAGGGCCTGCTGCGACGGGTGGCCAGAGATCTTATAGCGAGCGCGGGCCGCCGGCGCGAGGTTCTCCAGCAGCTCCTTGTTGAAGTCGGACACGTTGCCATTGCCCATCACGACCACCATCGGCACCAGGTTCCCGTCAAGGAAGTGGTGGTCGAGGATCTGTTTGGCGCGTCCCATCTCGGCCCAGTCCGTGTAGCTCTGACCGCCACCGTGCTGGAGGTAGAAGACGGGGTACGGCTGCGCGCGGTTGGGGTCGTATCCCGGCGGGGTCCAGACCAGCGCGGTCCGGTCCTGGTTCGCGACGGAGCTCCGGTACGTCATGCTCTCGACCTTTCCGCCCTGGCCGGCGGGAACGTCCGAGAGCAGGCGCGCCTTCTCTCCGGGGACGAAGAACGTGGTCCAGGTCGGCTCGGTGGTCACCTTCGTCGGGTTCGACGCATCCTTGACCGAGACCCGGTCCACCATCAGCCGGTAGTAGTAGAACCACGGGTCGAGCGGGCCCACGGTCGCCCGCCACCGGTCGCCGGCACGAGTCAGCGGAATGCGCAGCCAGCTCCCGTTCGGAGCCCAGTTCGCCCACACCTTGACGTGCTGAGCGTTCTGGAAGTCCGTCGTGGTCTCGAAGGTGACGAAGCCGTCCGCGGTCACGAACGGCGTCGGAGTGGTGCCGGGCGCCGGCGGGGTGAACTCGCCCTTCAGCTTCCCGTGACCGGCGCTCGGGCCGTGATCCGACACTTTACGGAACAGCCGCGGCACGAAATCGATCAGATTCTCCTGCCAGGCGTTCCAGTTTGCCCCCGCATCGGGGTTGACTCCGTCGAACTCGTACGTGACACGGGCGCGATCCAGCGCCTTCGTCAGGCGGTTGGCCGCGTTGTACGCGGGATCCGTCACGTTCCCCGTGTACAGGCGCACCAGCTTGACGTGGCGGTTGATCGCGTTCGCGTCCACCCGGCCGGCGCCGTCTGCCAGGAGACCGGCGAACGAGCCGACGTACGCGAACTCACCCGGGTGGGTCAGAGTGGCACGCAGCGCCCGCGTCCCGCCCTCGGCCACACCGGCGATCGCCTGGTGCGCCGGGTCGCGATGGACGCGGTAGCGGTCGGCGACCGCCTTCCGAAGATCCCTCAAACCGTCACCATCGCTGATCACGACCACCATTGGCTCCATGGCCTTCTGGAGCGACAGGTTGTCGAGGATCTGCTTGGCCCGGCCGAGGTCGAGCCAGTCGGTGGCGCTCCCGCCATCGCCGGACTGCAGGAACAGCACCGGGTAGGCTTTGGGGCCCTTGGCCGCGTATCCCGGTGGCGTCCACACCTGAGCCGGCCGCTCCTGGTGCTTGGCCCGGTAGGTCAGGGTCTCGACCTTGCCGCCCTGCCCCTGGGGCGCGTCCGCCAGCAGGCGCGCCGAGTCGCCCGGCACGAGGAAGGTGCTCCAGAGCGGCTTGGATGCCACGCCGGTGCTGTTCGTCGGGTCCTTCAGACTCTTGGTGTCATCGCCCGTGACCTGGTAGGAGTACAGGCCCGGCTTGAGCGGCCCGAGGACCCCTGAGTAGACGTCGCCCCGGCGGGTCAGACCGAACTCCGCCCAGGTAGAAGACGGGCCGAAGTTCCCCTCGATGACGACCTGTGACACCTGGCCCACACTTGCCTCGATGGAGGCCGCCGGAACACTGAAGGACGCGTAGCCGTCCTCGGAGACGTTCAGCCACGGCGTGCCCGCCGCCGCCGGCCGCGGCGCGAGCAACACCGCCGCGATTGCCATCACCCCGGCGGTGATCGCCGCTGCGAGTCGGGGCCCGCCCTGAGTGCGTGACCTGCCGTGATAAAGTAAAAAAGGCATGCAAAAACTCCCTTAATGGCTGGCCACGGTTGATGCCCGACTGGCCGGCCTGATTCATGCGGTGTAGTTCGTGGTTGGTGTTCGCACCTCCATCCGTCGTAGGGTCAGCTTGCCCACCTGACGTTCGTTGCCGCGAATGTCAGGTGCGATGAGACGCCGTACCCGTAGGTGGCGTCACGGTCACATAGGGTTCCTCGGCGCCGCGGTGGAGCCGCGAACGACCAGGCGGATCGGGAGCACGGTCTGGCTCGGGCCCTCCCAGCCGCCGCGCACCAGCGACTTCAGCATGCGCGCGGCCTCGTACCCGAGCCGGTACATCGACTGGTCCACGGTGGTCAGTCCCGGCTCTGCCAGCGCGGACTCAGGGATGTTGTCGAAGCCGGCCACCGACAGGTCGCCGGGAACGTCGAGCCCCAGCTCCTTTGCGACCTGCAGAGCCTTCAGAGCCATTCCGTCGCTCGCCGCGAAGATCGCCGTCGGTCGGTCCGCCCTGTCCAGCAGCGCCCGCGCGAGCGGCGCCGCGGACTCGGGATTGAAGCTCCCTCTTGCGATCAGCTGCGGATCGAGGGGAACGCCGGCCTCGGCCAGCGCCGTACGGTAACCCTCCTCGCGCGACCACGCGGCCTCCAGACCGGCCCGGCCCGCGATCAAGCCGATGCGCCGATGCCCCAGGCCGAGGAGGTGCTCGACCACCGCAGTGGCGCCCGCGAAGTTGTCCGCCGTCACCGACGGCGCCGTCGAGCCCCTCGCCGGATCGATGACCACGACCGGAGTGCCGCTCCGCACCTCGCCCGAGGGCGTGACCACGATGCAGCCGTCGGTGAGCGTGCCCGAGAGGCGGGCCAGGTGCCGCTGCTCCCAGCCGTCCGAGTACGTCCCGTAGAGGTCGCTGTCGGCGTAGATGATCAGGTCGAAACCCGACTGACTCAGCGCGTCCATGACCCCCTTGAGCACCTCGGCCGTATAGGACTGGAAGCTGTGAGTCACCAGCCCCAGGACGTTGGTACGACTGCGCCGCAGGCTCGTCGCCACCAGACTCGACTCGTAGCCGAGCCGCTCGATGACCGAACGGACCTGTGCGACGGTGCTCGCACTGACGCCGTAACGCCCGTTGACCACCCGCGACACGGTCGCGGTGGAGACGCCCGCTAATCGTGCGACATCGCTCATCGTCACCGGCGCACCGCCCTTGGCCATGCCGCCCTCACAAGTTGCAATCGTTATCGGTTACGTTTGCAGCGCAAAGGTAAGCGATGACGATTGCGGAAACAAGACCTTTCCGGCCGGGCGTTCACCAAGACAGAAGGAGGCCCGGATCACACGGTCCGGGCCGGGTGTCGCGGCGCCATGACCATGAATACCGCTGCTGAGCTGGGAATTTGCAGGGCGATCAGGATGACGGGACGGGTCCCGTCGAGTCACGGACGCTGAGGGTCGTCGCCAACTGAAGGTGCCGGGAGGCGGGCTGGACGCCGTCCGCCATGCCGAGGACGGTCTCGACGGCCATCCGGCCCATGCCGACGAGAGGCTGCCGGACGGAGCTGAGCCGGGGCGTGGTCCACTCGGTCTGTGGCGTGTCGTCGAACCCGGTGACCGACAGCTCGCCTGGGACCGAGATGCCGAGTTCCTTGGCCGCGGCGAGGACCCCGACGGCGATCTCGTCGTTGCCCGCGACGATCGCGGTCGGCCGCTCGTCGAGCGAGAGGAGGTCATGGCCGTGCCGCTGTCCCGCCTCGACGGAGAACGCCTCGTGACGGATCAGCGCGCGGTCCGGCGCGAGGCCGGCCGAGTCGAGCGCGGCCTGGTAGCCGTGGAAGCGCTCCAGCGAGGGGGCGGAGCCCAGCGGCCCGCCGATCCAGCCGATCCTGCGGTGGCCGAGCTTGATGACGTGCTCGGTCGCCGAACGACCGCCCGCCCAGTTGGTGGAGCCGATGCTGACCAGACGTGATTCGGTCGTGTCGATGGGGTCGATCGTCACGACGGGCACCTCGAGATCCTCCGCGGCGAGGAGCACCGAGTCGGGCACGGCGACGGCCAGCGCGATGATGCCGACGACGCCGGACGCCTTCTCCCCCTCCATCCAGGCGCGGGCCGCCGTATGGCTCGTGCTGATCGGCTCCTCGGGAGGCAGGCGAAGGAGGAGCTCGGCCTGCGCCGAGGTCGCGGCCACGAGGATCCCTTGGAGCACCGTTCCGGCATAACGGGACTCCACGATGTCGAGCACGGTGACGAGGGTGCGGTCCCGTGTCTGCTCGTGTCGCATCGCCGTCGGCTTGTAGCCGATCTCAGCCATGACTCCGAGCACCAGCTCGCGCGTCTTCGCCCCTACATCACTGCGCCCGTTGAGGACCTTCGAGGCGGTCGTCGGCGAGACGCCGGCCAGTCGGGCGACATCCGCCAAGGTGGCTCGCCCGGAACGACCTCGCCGTTGCATCAGGGCTCCCTTCGGGGCTACGAAATTATTTCGAAACCTACCATGAACCCTTCTTGCCAGGCTTTCTCGCTCGCCCACCCGTTGACACGGGCCGAACGCGACACCTAATGTCCTCGCAACAACGAACAAGTTGCGAAATATTTTCGTAACCAGCTCAGGACGAGAGGAGAAGCCCATGCGGCTCTCCCAGAAGGTCAGGCTTCTTGCCGGGGTACTCGTGCCGATGCTCGCGCTGACCGCATGCTCGGGCGGCAGCGGCAGCGCAGCCGGCGGTGGGGACGAGCAGGTGAAGGTCACGGTCTGGAGCTGGGACGGCACCGTCGAACGGGCCGTTCCCGGCTTCCAGGCCGCGAACCCGAACATCAAGGTCGAGGTCGTCAACGCGGGCTCGTCCCAGGACGAGTACAAGGCGCTCGACAACGCCATCCAGGCCGGTTCCGGTGTACCTGACCTCGTGATGTTCGAGTACTTCGCGGTCCCCTACTTCGCCGTTCCCGGCAAGCTCGCCGCCCTCGGGGAGTTCGGCGTGGACAAGCTCAAGCAGGACTACGTCCCGGCCGCGTGGAGCGACGTGACGGTCAACGGCAAGGTCTACGCGCTGCCCTCCGACTACGGCCCGTCAGCGATGTTCTACAACGCAACCACGCTCAAGAAGGCCGGCATCGAGGAGCCCCCGGGCACCTGGGACGAGTACTACGAGGCCGCCAAGAAGGTCCGCGCCCTCGGCGACGACTACTACATCGCTCAGGACACGGGCGACATCTTCTTCCTGCTCTCGCTCATCTGGCAGGCCGGCGGCCGTCCGTTCAAGGTGGACGGCCACAAGGTGCACATCGACTTCACGGACGCCGGCACGACCAAGGCCGTGGCCTTCTGGCAGAAGATGCTCGACGAGGGCCTGATCAACACCAAGATCACGGGATGGTCCGACGACTGGAACCGAGCACTCAACGACGGCACCCTCGCCACCCAGACCATGGGCGGCTGGCTGACCTCCACGCTGCCCGAGCGCGCACCGGAGGCCGGCGGTGACTTCAGGGTCGCCCTGATGCCGCAGTGGCAGCAAGGTGCCAAGGTCGGAGCGGCGAACGGCGGAAGCTCCTTCGGTATCCCGGCCGCGGCCGAGCACAAGGAAGCGGCCTTCAAGTTCCTCGAGTACTTCACGCACGGCGGCGGTCTCGCGACCCGCGTCGACGCGGGCGCCTTCGTGCCGAACACGTCAGTGCTGGAGAACAAGGAGTTCCAGAGCAAGGCCAACAAGTACTTCGGCGACCAGAAGACCGGCGTCGTGCTGGCAGAGGCTACGGAGATCGTCGGGAGCGGCTGGCAGTACCCGCCGTTCTTCGAGTGGGCCCGCTCGATCTACGGCGACCTCGCATCGCCGTTCTACACGACGGGCAAGGGCTCGCTCGCCGAGATCCTCGAACAGTGGCGGCAGCGCTGCGTCCAGTACGGCAACGAGCAGGGCTTCCAGGTGGACTAGCGGCTCCGCATCAGGGCGGGGGCCCATCCCGCGAGTGGTCGCGGCCCCGCCCGAGCGAGCCAGGCATCGCAATGGATCGGAAGGAACACGGCATGGACCAGGCAACCGCTTCGGCCATGGCACTGCCGGACGCGAGACGGCCTCCGGCGCCAACACGCAAGCGACGCAAGCCACAGATCGGACTGGCGTTCATCGCGCCCTTCGGGGCGCTGTTCGCGCTCGTGTTCATCGTGCCCATCCTGTACGCCGCCTACCTCAGCTTCTTCCAGGACAAGCTCGTCGGGGGCAACACGTTCGTCGGACTCGCCAACTACGCCAAGTTGTTCCAGGATCCGCAGTTCTGGGACGGGGTGGGACGCGTCTTCCGCTTCACGCTCGTCCAGGTGCCGATCATGCTGATCTTCGCCATGGCGCTGGCGCTCGCGCTGGACTCCCTGCGCCTGCACGGCGCCAAATTCCTGCGGGTGACGATCTTCCTCCCCTACGCGGTGCCGGCGATCGTGTCGACGCTCATGTGGGGATTCCTGCTGGGCATCAAGTACGGCCTCTTCGGCAGCCTCAACGAAGCTCTGGGCACGGACCTCAACCCCTTCGCCCCGGACACCACGCTCATCTCCATCGGGGTGATGGTGACGTGGGCGTTCACCGGCTTCAACATGCTCATCTTCTACGCCGCGCTCAAGGCCGTCCCGCGCGAGCTGTACGAGGCGGCCGCGATCGACGGGGCGAACGAGCTCCAGATCGTCCGCGCGATCAAGCTGCCGGCGCTGCGCGGATCGCTGGCCGTCACGATCATCTTCTCGATCATCGGCACGTTCCAGATGTTCAACGAGCCGCAGATCCTGCCCTCGATGGTGGCCAACAGCGGCGTCACCACCTTCTACACGCCCAACCTGTACGCCTACAACCTGGCGTTCACCGGGTCCCAGCAGGGCTATGCGGCAGCACTCGCACTCGTCATGGCAGCGATCACGATCGCCGTCGCCTACGCCGTCCAGATCAGGGGGTTGCGCAATGCGTCGGACCACTAGCCGGCCGGCCGAAGCCGGGAAGACCTCCGGCCGCGGCCCCCGGCTCCCCACGGTGGGCAATCCCAGGAAGAGCACGACGCTCACCGTGATGACGAGCCTGTTCACCCTGTACTGCCTGCTGCCGCTCGGGTGGCTGGTCATCAACGCGACCAAGTCGCAGGCCGACTTCGTGTCGTCGTTCGGGCTCGCTTCCGGCCGCGAGTTCGCCCTCTGGGACAACATCGTGCAGGTCTTCAGCTACCAGGACGGGATCTTCTCCCGGTGGCTGCTCAACACCGTGCTCTACGTCGTCGTGGGTGCGACCGTGTCCACCTTCCTGGCCGCCCTCGGCGGGTACGCCTTGGCGAAACTCGATTTCACCGGCAAGCGGGTGTTCCTCCTCGTCGTGCTGGGGTCGATCTCGGTCCCCGGCATCGCCCTGGCGATCCCGCAGTTCCTGCTGTTCGCACAGCTCGGCATGACCGACACCCCGTGGGCGGTGCTCATCCCGTCCTTCATCAACCCGTTCGGGTTGTACTTGATGTGGGTGTTCACCGCCGAGGCCGTGCCGGCCGGCCTGCTGGAAGCCGCGAAGATCGACGGCGCCGGGGAGTTCAGGACGTTCCTCCAGATCGCGCTCCCGCTGCTCGCGCCGGCGAGCGTGACGGTCCTGCTCTTCTCGTTCGTATCGATCTGGAACAACTACTTCCTGCCGTTGATCATGCTCAAGGATCCCGACTGGTATCCGCTGACCGTCGGCATCAATCAGTGGAACAAGCTGGGCTCGACGGCCGGGAACGGCGCCCTCGTCCAGAACCTCGTGATCACCTCCGCCCTGCTGACCATCGTCCCGTTGATCATCGCGTTCCTCAGCCTGCAGCGGTATTGGCAGTCGGGCCTGTCGCTGGGCGCCGTCAAGGGCTAGTCCTTTTGAAGTCTTTCGTGAAGAGAAGTGAGGCCATGAAGAGAGAACCCCGGCTCCGGATCGACGGTGAGCTGCGTGGGGAGAGTGTGCTCCCGCACGTCTGGAGCAGGTGTATCGGCGCCGGGCGGGCGAACGAGGCGCTGCGCGCGGACTGGCAACGGCAGTTCGCCGAGGTCGGTGCCGCGTCGGGAATCGAGTACATCCGCTTTCACGGCGTCTTCCACGACGACATGTTCGTCTACCGGGAGAGTTACGGCGGCGGTTTCGGCCCGGACGCGTCACTCCCCTCGCCCGTGTACACGTTCAGCTACGTCGACAAGGTCTTCGACTTCCTCCTGGACTGCGGTGTCCGGCCCTTCGTCGAGCTGGGCTTCATGCCGCGCGAGCTGGCGACGCAGACCGGGACCGTGTTCTGGTGGGGCGCTCACTGCAGCCCGCCCAAGGACATGGCGCGCTGGGTCGAGCTGGTCACGAGGTCGGTCGAGCACTGGATCGACCGGTACGGGCTCGACGAGGTGCGAGAGTGGCGCTTCGAGGTGTGGAACGAGCCGAACCTGGTCCCCCACTTCTGGACCGGCACGAAGACCGAGTACTTCGAGCTCTACGAGCAGACCGTGCGAGCGATCAAGAAGATCGATCCGGCCTTGAAAGTGGGCGGGCCCGCGACGAGCGTCTTCGTGCCCGACGACCGCTACAAGGGCGAGACCGAGGACCGCTCCGCAACGCTCGCAACGGCTGCCGCGACCGACGTGGACGCGCTCGACTGGCGCCCGGTCTGGATCGAGGACTTCATCGCCTGGTGCGGGGAACGCGAGCTCCCGATCGACTTCATCTCGACCCACCTGTACCCCACCGACTTCGCGTACGGCGCCAACGGCGAGGCCGTACACCTCACCCGGTACGCCGATGCCACGTTCGACGACCTGACCCTCCTGCGCGAGCTCGTGCGGAACAGCGCGTATCCCGAGGCGGAGATCCACATCACCGAGTGGTCGACGTCGCCGTCGGCCCGCGACTTCATCCACGACACGCCGTTCGCGGCGACCTCCATCACGAGGTCGTACCTGAAGTGCGCGACCCTCGCCGACTCCATCGCCTACTGGACCTTCACGGATGTGTTCGAGGAGGGAGGCGCCGGGATCGGACCGTTCCACGGCGGGTTCGGGCTGGTGAACGAGGGCGGCATCCACAAACCCACGTTCCACGCGTTCACGATGCTGGCCCGGCTCGGCGACCGGCTGCTCCTCGCGACGCCCGACGGCGTCGTGACCCGTGACAGCCGGACGTCGGCCGTGTCGGCCGTGTTCTACAACTACCCCGAGGACATGGCCATGAAGGGCGTCGGCTCGGCGAACTCGTACCCGGCGGCACGCGCGCTGGCCGAGGTGGGGCCGAGCCGGCGAATCCACCACTCGATCGGCGGGCTGAAGCCTGGCACCACGTTCCTCGTCGAGATCGTGGACTGGGAGCACGGCAACGCCGCCGAAGCCTGGTACCAGCTCGGGTCCCCCCTCAACCTGTCCAGGGCCGAGAGCGAGTACCTGCGCACGGTCGCCGACTCGCTCCTCAGGTTCACGCTGACCGTGCCCGACGACGGCGTGCTCGAACTCGACGTCGAACTCGCGCCCTGGGCGGTGATGTCGCTGCGGCAGTCGGCCTGAACGCACCACCGCCTTCGGGGTCATGGAGTCCGGTCCTCAGGTGCGGGCCCACCGCTGGTTGGCGCCGCCGTTGCAGGACCAGATGATCAGCTTGGTGCCGTTGGCGGTGGCGTTGTTCGGCACGTCGAGGCACAGACCCGACTGCGCTCCGGTGATGGTGCCGTCGGCGTTGAGGCGCCACTGCTGGTTGGCCTGCCCGTTGCAGTCCCAGACGATCACCTGAGTGCCGTCGGCGGTGCCCTGGTCGTAGACGTCCAGGCACTTGTTGCCGTAGACCCGTAGCTCACCGCTCGCGGTGGGCGTCCACTGCTGGTTGGGCTGGCCGTTGCAGTCCCAGATCTGCGCCTGCGCGCCGTTGGCCTGCGAGGCACCGGTGACGTCCAGGCACCGGCCCGAGCCGGCCCCTCTGATCGCGACCGCGGGGACGATGCCCCCTCCGGTGACGGTGTACATGGCCGCCCCGTGCCCGGGCACCGACGCGCTGATCGTCCCGGACGAGGAGGACGTCGTGTGCGCCCACAGGTCACGCACCGAGTAGGAGGACGCCGAGCCCAGGCCCAGGGCCGAGGCGGTGGTGGAGACGGTCGAGGTCGAGGTGCCCCGGTTGAGCAGGACGACCGCGACCGAGCCGTTGGACATCGGCTTGCGCCAGACCTCCAGGTTGCCGTTGTCGCTGATCTTGTGGCCCTGCCTGCCGCCCCAGTCCTGGTTGATCGCGATGACCTCGGTGTTCGTCAGGATGGAGCGGGTCTCGGCGCTCATCGAGCGCAGATCGTTGCCCGCGATGAGCGGCGCGTTCAGCAGCGACCACAGGCTGAAGTGCGCCCGTCCCTCGGTCGCCGTCAGCGCGCCGACGCCCACCTCCAGCATGTCGGGGTCGTTCCAGCCCCCGGGCCCCGAGTACGCCTCGAGCCCGACCTGCTGGTCCAGGATTCCCATGATCGAGTTCCAGTTCGCGGCGATGTCTCCCGTCGTGCGCCAGGAGTTGCCCACCGGCATCCCCCAGGTCCACACGTTCTCCTGGCCCCAGTTGCACAGGCTGTACACGATCGGGCGCCCCGTGGCGGCCAGCGCGTCCCGCATGGCGGTGTAGCGCTGCAACCCGCTCCTGCCCTGGTGATCGCCGCAGTTGTCGTACTTCAGGTAGTCGATCCCCCAGGACGCCCACAGGGCGGCGTCGCGCCGCTCGTAACCGAGGCTGGCCGGGTACCCCGCGCACGTGGTCGTCCCGGCCGAGGAGTAGATGCCGAGCTTCAGCCCCTTGGCGTGGACGTAGTCCGCCAGGGCCTTCATGCCGCTGGGGAACTTCTGCGGGTCAGGCACCAGGTCGCCATTGGCGTCGCGGCTCCTGGTGGACCAGCAGTCGTCGATGTTGACGTATTCATAGCCGGCCGCCGCCATGCCGCTGGAGACCATGACGTCTGCGGTCTGCCGGATGAGGCTCTCGTTCACGTTGCAGAAGAAGGTGTTCCAGTCGTTCCACCCCATCTGCGGCGTACGGGCGAGCCCGTTGTCCAGCGCGATGGCCGGTGACGCCCCACCGCCCATCGCGACCAGGGAACCGGCGGCCAGTAACGCCGCCAGGGTCAATCGAATGATCTTACGCATCTGACTGTCCTCCTCGTGCGGGTCGGTCGGCAGCGGGAGGTGCCCCGGCGTCGCAGGAAAGGGTGGGCGTGGCCGGGGCGCCGTTGGCGGTGAAGCCGAACGTGGTGGTGTCGTTGGCCGCGAGGGAGCCGTTGTAGGACTCGTTGCGTACGGTCACGCCGGCTCCGGAGCCGGAGCGGACGCCGCTCCACAGGCTGCTGATCGTCTGCCCGCCCGGCCAGGTCCAGCTGACCGTCCAGCCGTTGACGGCGCTGGCGCCGGCGCGGACGGTCACGGTGGACTGGAAACCGCCGGACCAGGAGTTGACGGTCTCCATCGTGGCCGTGCATGCACCGGGTGCGGGGGTGGGTGACGAGGAGCTCCCGAACTGGGAGAAGAACTTCCACACCTCTGCCTTGGTCCAGGTCGTGACGCCGCTCTCCGCGTAGGTCCCGTCCACCGGACCGGGCATGTGACCGTTGTCGAACGCGGCCCAGACGACCGGATAACCGGTCCGGCACCCCGAGTAGGTGGTGACGATGTGGCTGCGGCTGCCCGAACTCGGCTCGGGCGGGTTCTGCGCGGCACAGCCGTTGTTCCGGACGAACCTGTCACGCAGCGACCGTCCCTGCGCGATGTTGAGCACCGTGTCCCCGATGCCGTGCAGGCCCATGTAGGCGATGGGCTGAGTTCCGCCGCTGCACCCGCTGAGCTGAGCGCCGGAGAAGACCGCGACCGCGCGGAAGACCGTCGCCCGAGAGCACGCGAGTGAGAAGCTCATCCCGCCGCCGTAGCTGAAGCCGGTCGCGAAGAGCTGCGAGGTGTCGACGCAGAGATCCGCCTCGATGAGCCGGATCATGTCGTCGACGAAGGTGACGTCCTCGCCGTTGGTGTTCGCCCAGCCGTTGTTGAAGCCCTGGGGCGCGACGAAGATCGCGCCGTTGTTCGACAGCTGCCTGAGTCCGTAGAAGGACCAGGGGTACCCACTGGTACCGCCGGAGTCGACGTCGGCGGCGGTGCCGCCCCGCCAGTGGAAGCCGAAGATCAACCGGTAGGGGGTGCCGTTGTGGTAGTTGTCGGGAAGCCGGAGGATGAAGGAGCGATTCTTGCCGCTGGTCTGAATCGACTGCGTACCGCTCCTCAGCGTTGGGGTCTTGCCGCATCCGGCGGTCGTCGCGAGGGCGCCGGCGGGCGCCGCGGCTGTGCCGGCGTCGCTGCTCATCGCCGCATGGCCCGTGGCCAGTACGAGAAGTGCCGCGGCAGCGATCGCGATCGTGGTGAAAAGGGAGCCGCGTCCTGACATCACGTAACTCCGATCTTGGTGCGGATTCCGATGGGTCTGGATGGAGGGACCATTCGCTGCTCCCTTGTTCGGCGAGAGCATCGGCCGGCTTGGGACTACTGGAACGAGGCGTCGTCGATGGAGAAGCCGCCGGTGCCCGCGGCCGTCTCGACGTAGAAGGTGGCGCCGGTCAGCGTTCCGCTCCACGACACGGTCGCCGTACCGGTGAGCTGGGTCCAGCCGCCGGGTGCGAGCCGCGGTGTGTCAGGTGCGGGTCCAGCGCTGGTTGGCGCCGCCATGGCAGGAGTAGAGCTGGAGCCGGGTGCCGTTGGCGGTGGCCTGGCCCACGGCGTCCAGGCACAGCCCGGACTGCACCCCGGTGATGGTGCCGTCGGCGTTCAAGCGCCATTTCTGGTTGTCGCCGCCGTGGCAGGAGTAGATCTGGATGCCGGCGCCGTTGCCGGTGCCGGCCGCGTCGAGGCATGTGTTGCCATAGACCCTGAGCTCGCCCTCCGAGGTGGCGGCCCACTGCTGGTTGCCGCGCCCGTTGCAGTCCCACAACTGCACCGCGGTGCCGTCGGCGGTGGCGGCGCCGGGCACGTCCAGGCAACGCCCGGAGCCGACTCCCTTGATCTGCCCGGCGGGGGGTGGAGTCGGCGTCGTGGTGGACGAGCCGCCGTCCAGGCCGAAGAAGCGGATGGCGTACGCGGCCATCCCGGTGCGCGGCAGGTCGTGGCCGGCTCCGGTGATGGTATACGCCTCGACCTGCCCGGAGCCGAAGACCCGCCGGGTCCAGCCGGATTGCGGGCTGTCGGTGGAGGTCGGGGTCTGGCTCAGTCCGTGCACATTAGTCCACTGGTCGACCTCTTCCTGCAGCATCGTGTACGGCAGCACGGAGTCGGCGGTGCCGTGCCAGGCCATCACGCGCGGGCGGGGCCCGGTGTAGCCGGGGTAGGCGTTCCTGACCAGGTCACCCCACTGCTGCGGCGTCTTGTCGCCGCACCCGGCGGGGCCGAGGCAACCGTAGGGAACTCCCGCGAACGGCGCGCCGGCCTTGAACACGTCCGGGTACGTGGCGAGCAGGTTGTTGGTCTCCATGGCGCCGGAGGAGAAGCCTGTGGCGAACACCCGCTGCGGGTCGCCGTTGTAGCGTTGCAGCACGTAGTTCGTCATGGAGACGATCGACACCGGGTCGCTGCCGCCGCCGTGCCGCAGGGCCTCGTTGGACCACACGTCGAAGCAGTTCGATAGGCCGTTGGCGCTCTTGTTCGCCTGCGGGTAGATGACGATGAAGCCGTACCGGTCGGCCAGCGAGGCGAACTCGGTGCCCTGGTGGAAGGCCGGAGCCCAGCCGTTGCAGCCGTGCATCGCCACCAGGACCCCCGGCCTGGACTCCACTCTGTCGGGGACGTAGAGGTGCATCCGCAGACCGCCGGGGTTGTCACCGAAGCTCGTCACTTCGGTCAGGACCGCCGCCGACGCTCCCGGCGCAGCCGCGAGGAACACGGACAGAGCGGTGACCACCGCCGTGATCAGAGCCACCAGGGCGGCTCCGATGCCCGCGTACCTTCTCGTACGCGGTTCGCTTCGCTTCATTGGTTCGCCTCTCCCTGTTAGCGCTAACAAGTCGAGCTCCCCCTCGGGCCGGTGGAGGTGGTGGCGGGACGGAGCAAACACGAGGCAGAAAGGTACTGTCAAGAACGCCTTAACGTGCAGCGGGTCGGCGGAAGCAGCGCCCCAGCACGCTCACCTCGGACTATCGAGTCTGGCCGCGTCGATCAGCGAGAGCGTCGCCATGAAACTTTCACCTGCGCCCCAACCAGCGGGCCGGGCCGAAACTTTCAAAGGTCACGCGTCGCACATTGAGCCAGCACAACCGGCACAGGCAAGGGCGGGCGTGGCCGAAAGTTTTCACTACATCCTTGACAATTTTCGGCGAGATTCCCACACTGAGTGCCCGAGGTGATCTCCCCTACCGGCTCGGTGGTGCTCAACAGGGGGACTGCCGCCCCGACGCCTGTGGTGTGCGTCCCCACCGGGACGCGGCGTCGGTCCCGCGGATGTGTCCCGCACGATCCTTTCCCCATGATTCGCATACGGAGGCACAAGCATGCGTGTCAACGCCATGTCCCCACCTACCGCCCGACGGCCGCTCGGCGGGCACCGCCGGGCGCTGATCGCCGGCGCGCTCGGCGCACTCGGCCTGATCACGGCACTGGCGACGGCGATTCCGGCCGATGCCGCAGAGAGCACGCTCGGCGCGGCCGCCGCGCAGAGCGGCCGCTACTTCGGCACCGCCATCGCCTCGGGCAGGCTCGGCGACTCCGCCTACACCACGATCGCCAACCGCGAGTTCAACATGGTGACGGCCGAGAACGAGATGAAGATCGACGCCACCGAGCCCAACCCGGGGCAGTTCAACTTCTCCGCCGGGGACCGGGTCTACAACTGGGCCGTGCAGAACGGCAAGCGGGTGCGCGGGCACACCCTGGCCTGGCACAACCAGCAGCCGAACTGGATGCGGCCGATGGAGGGCAGCTCGCTGCGCCAGGCGATGATCAACCACATCAACGGCGTCATGGGCCACTACAAGGGCAAGATCTACGCCTGGGACGTGGTCAACGAGGCCTTCGCCGACGGCAACTCCGGCGGCCGGCGTGACTCCAACCTCCAGCGCACCGGCAACGACTGGATCGAGGTGGCCTTCCGCACCGCGCGCGCCGCCGACCCGGCCGCCAAGCTGTGCTACAACGACTACAACATCGACAACTGGAGCTGGGCCAAGACGCAGGGCGTCTACAACATGGTCAGGGACTTCAAGGCCCGCGGCGTGCCGATCGACTGCGTCGGCCTGCAGTCGCACTTCAACAGCAACAGCCCCTACAACAGCAACTACCGCACGACCATCCAGAGCTTCGCCGCGCTGGGGGTCGACGTGCAGATCACCGAGCTGGACATCCAGGGCGGCTCGGCGACCACCTACGCCAACGTGACCAACGACTGCCTGGCCGTCCCCCGCTGCACCGGCATCACCGTGTGGGGCGTCCGCGACAGCGACTCCTGGCTCGGTGCCGGCGCCGCCCCGCTGCTCTTCGACAGCAACGGCAACAAGAAGCCCGCCTACACCTCGGTCCTCAACGCCCTCAACGGCGGCACCACGACGCCGACGCCCGGCGGCGACGCGGGGCAGATCAAGGGCACGGGCTCCGGCCGCTGCGTGGACGTGCCCAGTTCCAGCACCACCGACGGCACCGCGGTCAACCTGTGGGACTGCAACGGTCAGACCAACCAGCAGTGGACGCAGACCTCGGCCGGGGAGCTGAAGGTCTACGGCAACAAGTGCCTGGACGCCGGGGGCACCGGCAACGGCGCCAAGATCCAGATCTACTCCTGCTGGGGCGGCGACAACCAGAAATGGCGCGTCAACTCCGACGGCACGATCGTGGGCGTACAGTCCGGGCTGTGCCTTGACGCCGTCGGCGGCGGCACCGGCAACGGCACGGGGCTGCAGCTGTACAGCTGCCACAGCGGCAGCAACCAGAAGTGGACCTACAACCCGAGCACCGCGTGAGCTTCACCGACTGCTCGCAGTGGCGCCTGGTCCTGCTGACCCAGACCAGCTCCACCTGCTGACCGCACCCCCGATGCGACCCTCCCTCGGCCCCGGTGGCGAGACCGAGGGAGGGTGAGCCACGCCCGTCCGAAGCGGCCGGGCGTGGCTCAACAACGGTGCTCACACTCCCGAGCGGCCCAGCGGCCGTCACCCGCCCGTGATCGTCCACTGGTTGTTGGTGCTGTTGTTCGGCGCCCACATGGCCACGGTGGAGCCGGCGGTGCTGTTGCCCTTGCCGAGCTCTTGACAGCCTGCGCCTGACCTGGCCAGGAGATCCTAAAGCTCCGGGCAGGGGGCAAAGGTGCGGCCGGGAGTGAGGGCACAGGGGGTCATCCGGTCCGGGTCTCGTAGGCGGTTCTGCTGGCCTCTATGTCTGCGATGTGCTCGATGGCCCAGCCGGCAAGGGCCAGCGCGGGCGGAATGAGACTCCGCCCGGTGGGGGTCAGCGCGTATTCGACTCTCGGCGGAACCTCCGCGTACGCCGTCCGGGAGACCAAGCCGTCGCGCTCCAGGTTCCGGAGCGTCAGCGTCAGCATTCGCTGGGAGATCCCGGGGATCTGCCGATGCAGATCGGTGAAGCGCAGCCGCTGCTGATCAAGGGTTGCCACGACCAGCAGGGTCCACTTGTCGCAGATCCGGTCGAGGATCGTGCGGATCGTCCGGCCACCGTCTCCGCGGATCATGCAGGTGTGCTCGTACTGCGACATGACAGCCCCTTGTGCCTAACGCACACGCATGTGCCTTTTGTAAGCCTCTCAATAGTGACGCATCATGAGGCAACTTACGAACGGTAACCATGGTCTTGTCTCGGAGCCCACATGAACATCGCTTACTGGATCATCGCCACGCTTCTGGCGGTTTTCTACCTCTACGCCGGAGGTAAGAAGGCCACCCAGAGCCAGGAACAGCTCCAGCCCATGATGGGCTGGGTCGACACCGTTCCAATGCCGCTCGTCCGCTTAATCGGAGTCCTGGAACTCCTCGGTGCCGCCGGCCTCATCCTGCCGCCGCTGACCGGAATCGCGTCATGGCTCGCCATCGCCGCGGCGATCGGCCTCGTCCTGATCCAGGTCGGCGGCATCGCGGTCCACGTCTCCCGCGGCGAGGCCCGGCAGATCGGACTCAACATCGCCCTCCTGGCCGCCGCGGCCGCGACCGCCTGGCTGGGCACCACCTGGCTTTGAAGCGGCCCGCCCGCCCCTGGCAGCAGGGGCGGGCGGCCATCGCCGAAGGACACCCAGCGGTGACCACCTCGCTATGCTGACTGTCGCCGGCAACTGATCACCTGTGTTGCGACGACCCCTCGAATGCGCCATTCGGCGTGGGACCGATCATGGCATCAGGCGACGTCTGGAACGTGTCCGTCGGCGCCGTTGGGGACCTTGCATACGAGGGGCGGCTACCCGCGCAGCTCGGCGGTGTTCACCGGGCAGTGGCAGGGGGCAGGGCCCGGGTCACTGGCCGGCCCACCTGAGGTCGACGGCGGCCGCGGTGCTCGCGTCCAGCGCCACGGGCGTGCCGGCCCGCCGCGGCCGTGGCCGCCCTGGTGGCGCGGGCTGCTGCGAGGGCTTCGGTGATGGACTGGCCGGTCGCCGCGCAGGGGCCGGTCCAGCAGGTCGCGGGCGAGGACCAGGGCGGCCGCGGGCCGGCTACAGCCAGGGGCGGATCGTGGCGGTGAGCACTGCCACTGGCCGTTCATGCCCCGTCGCCCTCCAGCAGGACCAGGAAGTTCCGGAACGCCTCGGCCATGTCCACGGCCTCCGGGTCGTGCAGCCACTGCGTCTGGATCCCGTCCATGACCGCGATGAGGAGCGGGGCCGTCTGTTCGGGGGTGAGGCCGCTCGGGAGAACGTCGCCGTAGGTGTCGCGCAGGCACTGCACCGCTCCCTCACGGACCCGGTGGTACCGGTCCTTGAAATACGCGCCCGCGGGGTGACCCTCCGTGACGCTGTCGCCGGCCAGCACCGTGAAGACCTGCACGATGCCGGGGCGGGTGGTGTTGTACTCGACGAGCTGGGCCATTGTCTCCAGTGACCAGACGCTGTTGCGCCACGCCACCGAGGCCATGTCCCACTGGTCGCGAGCTTCCAGCACGGCGAGGAGCAGATCCTCCTTGGTCGGGAAGTGGTGCAGGACTCCCTGCTGCGTCAGCCCCACCCTTTCGGCCACGGCCGCCTGGGACGCTCCCCGGAAACCGCGCTCGGCGATGACCTCCAGAGCGGCCTGAACGATCTCCGCCCGGCGGCCCTCACTGCGCGTCGCACGACCGCCGGCGCCGCGGCCCGTACCTTGCCTGGTCATCTCTCGAGCCTAACCCGCGAGCATGCTGGGCAGATTTCCTTAGTTTACGAAAAGGTAACGACACCTACCGATCAACAGTTTGACTGGTTCATGCTGTCGGGCAACGACAGAGAGTTCCGATTTATCCCTGTCCGAGCCTCTTTCCCCCCTTCGCCTCATGAGGAGGTTCGCTGTGGACCACCCAGTTGTCCCCGGCTCCACCACTGCCGCCACAGCACCCGAGAAAGACCGGTCCACCGAGCCGCAGTCGGCGCCCCGCGGATTCCTCGCCCGGATCGCCCTCGCCCAGTTCGGCCTCTTCGGAGCCCTGATCACGCCCGTCATCATCACCATGGCGCTGCGCGTCGCCGAGGTCGATCCGGACAACAAGACCGCGAGCCTCAGCCTGGTGCTCGGCGTGGGCGCACTGTTCGCGCTCATCGCGAACCCGCTCTTCGGCAGACTTTCGGACCGCACGACGTCACGGTTCGGCCGCCGCCGCCCCTGGCTGATCTGCGGCGTGGCCGGTGGGTTCGCCGGACTGTCGATCATCGCCTTCGTGCCGTCGATCCCTGCCATCCTGGTCGGCTGGATCATCACCCAGACCGCCCTCAACGCCTCACTCGCCACGCTCCAGGCCACCGTTCCCGACCAGGTGCCGCCGGCCCAGCGCGGAAAGGTGTCAGGTGCCCTCGGTGTCGCGATCACGCTGTCGGTGGTCGTCAGCATGGTGCTCGCCTCGCAGATCCCCGGCCAGGGGGCCCAGTTCCTGGCACCGGCCGTGCTCGCCGTGGTCTTCGTGACCTATTTCGCGCTGACACTGCGGGACAAACCGCTCACGGCCAAGCCCGGCCCGTTCTCCGCCAAGGAATTCGCCCACAGCTTCTGGGCCAGCCCCCGAACGCATCCCGACTTCGGCTGGGCGTGGCTGTCCAAGTTCCTGGTCATGTTCGGCATGGTCGGACCCAGTGCGTACACGGCCTACTACCTCATGAGCGACTTCGGGGTGTCCGGCGGCAAGATCGCCCTGCTCGTCATCGTCGGCTCCCTGTGCAACGCGGCCAGTGCCGCCGTCAGCGGCTGGCTCTCCGACCGGGCCGGTACCCGCAAGCCCTTCGTCATCGGCAGCAGCCTGGTCGTCGTCGCGGGCCTCCTCCTCGTCGCCTTCGCGCCGAGCTTCCCGATCATCCTGCTCTCCCAAGTGGTCATCGGCATCGGCGGCGGCATGTTCTACGCCGTCGACATGGCCCTGGTCACGGAGGTGCTGCCCGACCCCGACACCGCCGCCAAGGATCTGGGCGTCATGAACATAGCCAACGCACTGCCGCAGAGCCTCGGCCCGGCCGTCGCACCGTTTCTGCTCGCCATCGGCGGCGGCGACAACTACACCCTGTTCTTCGCCTTCTGCGCCGCGGTCGCCCTGGTCGGCGCCCTCTCCGTCACCCGTATCAAGAGTGTGCGCTGACCATCTCCTCATAGCCCACCGCGCCACCCGCCCGTCCTTACAAGGGAGTTGAACCACATGCCCGACATCGAGCAGGCCGTCGAGGCGGCACTCGCCCGGCTCGATCTGGATACCAAGACCCGACTGCTGTCCGGTCGGGACATGTGGTCGCTGCCCGCGCTGCCCGAGATCGGGCTGAAGTCTCTGGTGATGTCGGACGGGCCGATCGGCGTACGGGGAGTGCACTGGACCGCCGACGACCCGTCCGTCGCGCTGCCGTCCCCGACCGCGCTCGCCGCTGCCTGGGACCCCGAACTCGCCCGCCGAGCAGGGGTGCTGCTCGCCCAGGAGGCCCACCGCAAAGGCGTCCACGTCCTGCTCGCCCCCACCGTCAACCTGCACCGCTCCCCGCTCGGCGGCCGCCACTTCGAGGCCTACAGCGAGGACCCGTACCTCACCGGCCGGATCGGCACCGGCTATGTCGCGGGCGTGCAGTCCGGCGGCGTCGGCACCACCGTCAAGCACTTCGTCGCCAACGACGCCGAGACCGACCGCTTCACCGTGGACAACCTGGTCTCCGAACGCGCCCTGCGCGAGCTGTACCTGGCCCCCTTCGAGGCCATCGTCGCGGACGCCCGCCCGTGGGGCATCATGACCGCCTACAACATGGTCAACGGCACGACGATGACCGAGCATCGCCACCTGGTGAACGACATCCTGCGCGGCGAGTGGGGCTTCGACGGCTTCAACGTCTCCGACTGGATGGCCGCCCGCTCCACCACCGGCGCCATCGAGGGCGGCCTCGACCTCGCCATGCCCGGCCCGGTCACGGTGTACGGCGAGGCCCTCGCCGCCGCCGTACGCGACGGCCGGGTCGAGGAGGCCACGGTCGACGAGGCGGTACGGAGGGTCCTCCGCCTCGCCGCCCGGGTCGGCATCCTGGAGGGCGCCGAGCAGGCCGTCACCGAACTGCCCGAGACCGTGGACGGCGAGGCCCTCGCCCGCGAGATCGCCCACCGCTCCTTCGTCCTCCTGCGGAACGAGGTGCGCGACGGCGAACGTGCCCTGCCACTGAAGCCCGGCCGCACGGTGGCGTTGATCGGCGCCGCCGCCCGCGACGCCCGCATCCTCGGCGGCGGCTCCACCACCGTCTTCCCGGCCCGCACCGTCTCCCCGCTCGACGGCCTCACCGCCGCCCTCCCGGCGGGCACCCTGACCTACGCCGTCGGCGCCGACCCGAATACGGAACTGACCGTCGCCGACAAGGGGTTCGAACTGCGCGCGGTCTGCCAGGACGCCGCCGGCAAGGTGATCGGCACGGGCTCCGTGCCCAACGGCCAGATCCAGTGGATGGGGTCGGACCTCCCGGACGGCGTCACCCACGAGGCCCTGCACACCGTGGAGTTGACCGGCACCTTCACCCCGCGCGAGACCGGCACGCACAGCTTCGGCATCAAGGGCATGGGCGCCTTCACCCTCACCGTCGACGGCACGACGTACTTCGACGACCTCCAGCGCCTCGCCAAGGACGACCCCTTCGAAGCCTACTTCGGCGCCCCCGTGCACCGCGCCCAGGCCGACCTCACCGCGGGCGAGCCGGTCGACGTCTCCCTCACCTACGGCGTCGCCTTCCCCGAGGGCATCCCGATGAAGGTCGTCGGCTTCGCCCTCGCCCACCGGGCGCCGCAGCGCGACCCCGACGAGCTGATCGCCGAGGCGGTCGAGGCCGCGCGCGCCGCCGACACGGCCGTCGTGGTGGTCGCCACCACCGACCGCGTCGAGTCCGAGGGCTTCGACCGCACCGACCTCACCCTCCCCGGCCGTCAGGACGACCTGGTCCGCGCCGTCGCCGCCGCCAACCCGAACACCGTCGTGGTGGTCAACTCCGGCTCGCCGGTGGAACTGCCGTGGCGTGACGAGGTCGCGGCCGTACTGGTGAGCTGGTTTCCCGGCCAGGAGGGCGGCACGGCCCTGGCGGACGTCCTGACCGGCGCGCACGAACCGGGCGGCCGTCTGCCCACCACCTGGGGCTCCCTGTCCGACGCCCCGGTCACCCAGGTCGTCCCGTCGAACGGCGAACTCGCGTACATCGAGGACGTCTTCATCGGCTACCGCGCCTGGGAGAAGGAGGGCCGCACCCCGTCGTACCCCTTCGGGCACGGCCTCGGCTACACCACCTGGACGTACGACTCCCTAGAAGTGATCGGCATTACGGCCACCGTCCGCGTCCGCAACACCGGCGACCGCCCGGGCCGCGAGACGGTACAGCTCTACCTGGCGCCGGTCGCCGACACGGTCGACCGCCCGGCCCGCTGGCTGGCCGGATTCGCCACGGTCGAGGCCACACCCGGGGAGACGGCCGAGGCAGTCGTCGAACTACCCCACCGCGCATTCGAGATCTGGGACGAGCGGGTGCCCGGCTGGTCGCAGGTCAAGGGCTCGTACGAACTCCAGGCGTCCCGCTCCCTCACCGACACCCGGCTGACCACACGACTGGAGGTATGATCTGGCGCTCCGACCATCGCCCAGTTCGGCCACCTTGGAGCGCAAAGGCCCGTGGATGCTGGCCTACCTGGTCGCCCGGCGGGTCGCACCCGACAACGGTCACGGCGTCGGAGCGGGGCCATCTCGAAGCGCGCTTTGTTCGCGGCTCTTTAACCGCGCAGGAAAGAAACTTAATTAAGATCAATTACGATGCCGGCCACGCCGGCAGAGCAGGCGTAGGCTGGCAGCATGTTGCCGATGAGCGGCTGAGTCCAGCACCGGGCTCAAGGCGATCACCCCGCCTCGACTCCAAGTCAGCAACTTACCTCGTAATCTGTCGCAAATTACTCTGTTGCCAACGGGTAACTTCTGTGAAACTTTCACATGCAAGAGCAGTGCGGCGCGATCTCCTCGGAGGCAAAACTCCAGGCGGGAAGGCGTTCGGATGGCAACGCCCAGGCCGGCGAGGGGCTCTCCTCATTGACGCCGGGCCTGACCGTCGGATGTACTCCGCGACAACGCGCTCCACGGAGTAGGCCACACAGCTCTCTTCAGGATCGGATGTTAGCGCTAACAGGTTGTCCTCTGCGATTCGGTAACGGAGGCCTGGATGCCCCCTCTCATTTCCCGCGACAGCACACGACCCGTGACGGCCACGGTTCCGCATGACCTCATCATCGACTTGTTAGCGCTAACACGTCGCCCGAGAGCGGCCTCTTCGAGGGCCTGACCCGGTGAACAGGTGGCCGGCGGACACCGGTCACCGCCCCCATCTCCAAGGAGCTCCGCATGTCCTTGAGCCGTCGTCAGCTCTTCCAAGCCACAGGCGCGACCACCGCGCTCACGGTCGTCGGCCAGATAGCGGGCACACCCCCCGCTCTGGCCGCACTCCCCTGGGCCAGATCCGACATCGGCGTCTCGGCCTACGAGTTCGACCTCGGCCAGGTCCGGCCGACCTCCGGTCGTTGGCTGGACAACCAGAACCACCGCTGGCGGCCGCACTACGGGTCGGGCGCCGCCTTCCGCATCCAGTGCGCCAACGGCGGCCGGGTCCTCGGCCTCGCCGGCACCTCGCAGGGCGCGCAGGTCGTGCTCGCCGACGACAACGGCGCCAACAACAACCTGTGGAGGTTCCTGTGAGGCGCGTGCTCGCGGTTGTCTCGTCTCTGCTTCTCGTGGGCGTGTTCCTCACACCCCAGGCGTCGGCCGCGACGGTCGACACCAACGCGTGGTACGTGCTGGTCAACCGCAACAGCGGCAAAGCCCTGGACGTCTACAACTCATCCACCGCCGACGGCGGCCGGATCACCCAGTGGGCCCGTAACAACGGCAACCAGCAGCAGTGGCAGTTCGTCGACTCCGGCGGCGGCTACTACCGCATCAAGTCCCGCCACTCCGGCAAGGTCCTGGACGTCTACAACTTCTCCACCGCCAACGGCGGCGCGATCGTGCAATGGGCCGACGGCAACGGCACCAACCAGCAATGGCGCCTGGCCGACTCCGCCGGCGGCTACGTGAGATTCATCAGCCGCCACAGCAACAAAGCGCTGGAGGTCCAGAACGCCTCCACCGCCGACGGCGCCAACATCGTCCAGTACGACGACTGGGGCGGCAACAACCAGCAGTGGCAACTCGTCCAGGTCGGCGGCAACCCGGATCCGGGCGGCACCTACACCAACCCGGTCGTCTGGCAGGACTTCGCCGACGGCGACATCATCCGGGTCGGCGACGCCTACTACTACTCGGCCTCGACGATGCACTACTCGCCGGGCGCGCCGATCCTACGCTCCTACAACCTGGTCGACTGGGAGTACGCCGGCCATTCGGTCCCGAGGCTCGACTTCAACTCGGGCGCCTACGACCTCAACGGCGGCCGGGCGTACGTGAAGGGCATCTGGGCCTCGACCCTGAACTACCGGCCCAGCGACAGCACCTACTACTGGATCGGCTGCGTCGAGTTCAACCGCACATACGTCTACACCGCCTCCGCCGTCGACGGCACCTGGACCAAGCGCTCGCAGATCAACAACTGCTACTACGACGCCGGCCTGCTGATCGACACCAACGACACCATGTACGTCGCCTACGGCAACGGCACCATCAGCGTCGCCCAGCTCTCGCCCGACGGGCTCAGCCAGGTCCGCGCCCAGCAGGTGTTCCAAACCCCTTCGAGCGTCGGCACGCTGGAGGGCGCCCGCTTCTACAAGCGGGGCAACTACTACTACATCTGGCTGACCCGCCCGGCCAACGGCCAGTACGTGCTCCGGTCCACCTCCCCGTGGGGCCCGTATGAGATGCGCCAGGTCCTGCTGGACATGCCCGGCCCGATCTCCGGCGGCGGCGTCCCGCATCAGGGCGGGCTCGTGCAGACCCAGGCCGGCGACTGGTACTACATGTCGTTCGTCGACGCATACCCCGGAGGCCGGGTCCCGGCACTCGCTCCGATCAGCTGGACCAACGACTGGCCGACCGTCCAGACGGTCAACGGCGGCTGGGGCGTGAACTACCCGCGGCCGAACATCCAGACCAACCGCACGGTGGCCTCGATGATTGGCCCGGACACCTTCACCTCGGGCAGTCTCGGCCACCGGTGGGAGTGGAACCACAACCCCGACATCAGCCGCTTTTCCACCGGCAACGGCCTGCTCCTGCAGACCGCCACGGTCACAGGCGACCTCTACAACGCCCGCAACACCCTGACCCACCGCATCCAGGGCCCGTCGTCGACCGCGACGATCGAGCTCGACTACTCCCAGATGGCCAACGGCGACCGCGCCGGGCTGGCCATGCTGCGCGACCAGTCCGCCTGGATCGGCGTCAAACGCGACAACGGCGCCAACCGGGTCGTGATGACCAACGGCCTGACCATGAACAGCTCGTGGCAGACCACCGGCACCGGCACCGAGGCGGCGAGCGCGAACATCTCGGGCGGCCGGCTCTGGTTGCGGGCCAACGCCGACATCCGGCCGGGATCCGGCAGGCAGGCCCGCTTCTCCTACAGCACCGATGGGACGAACTTCATCAGCCTCGGCCCGGCCTTCACGTTGAACAACGCCTGGCAGTTCTTCATGGGCTACCGCTTCGGGATCTTCAACTACGCCACCCAGTCCCTCGGCGGCGCGGTGACCGTGCGCCGCTTCGACCTCACCACCCCCTGACGCAACACGTCGACACAGGAAGGCACCAACCAGCTATGGCAACTCGTGCAAGTCGGATAAATCGGAGCGCATCATGAAATTCAGATCCCTATCCGTTCTCGCGACGGTGGCCACCTTACTGGCGAGCCTGTTCGTCGCCCTTCAGGTTCAGGTGGCCAACGCGGCCACCGTCGACACCAACGCCTGGTATGTCCTGGTCAACCGCAACAGCGGCAAGGCCCTGGACGTCTACAACCTGGCGACCAACGACGGCGCCCGCATCACCCAGTGGACCAGGAACGATCAGAACCAGCAGCAGTGGCAGTTCGTCGACTCCGGCGGCGGCTACTACCGCATCAAGTCCCGCCACTCCGGCAAGGTGCTCGACGTCTACAACTTCTCCACCGCCAACGGCGGCGCGATCGTGCAATGGGCCGACGGCAACGGCAGCAACCAGCAGTGGCGGCTGGCCGACAGCTCAGACGGCCATGTGAGGTTCATCTCGCGCCACAGCAACAAGGCCCTGGAAGTCCAGGGCGCCTCCACCGCCGACAACGCGAACATCGTCCAGTACGACGACTGGGGCGGCAACAACCAGCAGTGGCAACTCGTCCGGGTCGACGGCGGCAACCCCGGTGAATGCGATCTTCCGTCGACGTACCGCTGGACCTCGACGGGCCCGCTGGCGCAGCCGAAGTCGGGATGGGTCTCGCTCAAGGACTTCACCGTCGCCCCCTACAACGGGAGGCATCTCGTCTACGCCACGACGCACGACACGGGGACGAGGTGGGGTTCGATGAACTTCAGCCTCTTCAGCAACTGGTCCGACATGGCCTCGGCCAGCCAGAACACGATGTCGTCCTCCACCGTCGCGCCCACGCTTCTCTACTTCGCCCCGAAGAACATCTGGGTGCTCGCCTACCAGTGGGGCGGGACCGCCTTCTCCTACAGGACCTCCAGCGACCCCACCAATCCGAATGGCTGGTCAGCGCAGCAGGTGCTCTTCTCGGGAAGCATCTCAGGCTCCGGAACAGGGCCCATCGACCAGACGCTCATCGGTGACGGCACGAACATGTACCTGTTCTTCGCCGGGGACAACGGCAAGATCTACCGGGCGAGCATGCCCATCGGGAACTTCCCGGGCAGTTTCGGCAGCACATCGACGGTGATCATGAGCGACACGACGAACAACCTGTTCGAAGCCGTTCAGGTCTACAAGCTCCAGGGCCAGAACCGATACCTCATGATCGTCGAGGCGATCGGCTCGCAGGGCCGCTACTTCCGCTCGTTCACCGCCACCAGCCTGAACGGTTCGTGGACACCCCAGGCCGCCACCGAGGGCAACCCCTTCGCCGGCAAGGCCAACAGCGGCGCCACCTGGACCAACGACATCAGCCACGGCGAGCTGGTCCGCACCAGCGCCGATCAGACCATGACCGTTGATCCCTGCAACCTGCAGTTGCTCTACCAGGGACGCAACCCCAACTCCGGCGGCGACTACGGCCTCCTGCCCTACCGGCCGGGCCTGCTGACGCTGCAGCGCTGATGGCGTGACACGGGTCCGGCTCGGAGCCGGCGTGGCGGACCCGGTGCAAGGCCGAGCCCGCGCGCGTGGCATCAGTCCCCTGCTGATCACCGTGTGAACCGGGTCCTGGGCACGACGTCTGGGAGCGTCCGCCGTACCCAGGACCCACGAACGTCCGCATGGTCACGCGCATCGTCATCGGCGGCACCCTGCTGATCGTCTTCATCCTCCCGCAGCGCCTCATGTCCAAAAGCGGGACATGACCAGGGGGGCGCTGAAGCCTCGATCTGGCAAGACGGCACCGCTCGCCCCCCGCACTCCGTGACTAGACTGCCGCCATGACCACGGAGTCGTCCCCTCTCACCATCGCTCAGCTCGCCGAGCTGGCCGGAGTTTCCACCGCGACGGTCTCCAAGGTCGTGAACGGCCGTTCCGAAGTCTCGTCCGAAACCCGCGCCGCCGTGGAGGAGCTCATCCGCCGGCACGGCTACCGCCGCCAGCGCCGCCGCTCCACACCGACGGCCCTGGTGGAGCTGGTCTTCCACGCGCTGGAGGGCGACTATCCCGTCGAGATCACCAAAGGCGTGGCGGAGGTCGCCCGTGAGCACGATCTCATGGTGGGGATATCGGACCTGCGCCGTGACCACACCGCCGGGGACGTCTGGCTGGAGGATGTGCTGCGGCGCCGCCCGAGCGGCGTGATCGCGGTGTTCTCGGGCCTGACCGAGACCCAGCACGAACAGCTCGCCCGCCGCGAGATCCCGCTGGTCCTGCTGGACCCGGCCGACGTTCCCGCGAGAAACATCCCGTCGGTCGGCGCCGGCAACTGGAACGGCGGGCTCACGGCCACCCGCCACCTCCTGGAGCTCGGGCATCGCCGCATCGCCATCATCACCGGGCCCGACTCCGCGCTGTCCAGCCGGGCCCGCCTCGACGGCTACCGCACCGCCCTCGACATGGCCGGCGTGTCCGTCGACCCGGAGCTGATCGGCCGGGGAGACTTCTTCATCGAGGGCGGCCTGGCCGAGGCGCACCGCATGCTGCGCCTGCCCGACCGGCCGACCGCGATCTTCGCCACGAACGACGGCCAGGCCATCGGCGTCTACCACGCGGCCCACCAGCTCGGCCTGCGCATCCCGGACGATCTCAGCGTGATCGGCTTCGACGACATGCCGTCGGTGCGGTGGGCCATTCCACCGCTGACCACCATCCGCCAGCCCCTCACCGAGATGGCCGCCGCGGCCACCTCGATGCTGCTGACGCTGGCCCATGGCGAGCAACTGCCACAGAGCCGCGTCGAGCTGGCCACCGAACTCGTCGTACGCGAGAGCACCGGGCCTCCCACACTTCCGACCGCCTGAGCCGAAGGGCGTTCTCGAAGAGGCAGCGGGACACGTTCACGGCAGGAGCTGCGCCGGGCCAACGAGATCTTGAAGTTGCACCTGGTTCTCCTCACGCAGCACCAGCCCGCCGCCGACGCAGGCCCCCAAGGCCGCCGCATCGTCTTCGCCGAAACCTGACACCCTCACCTTCATCCGGCGGGCCCACCCCCAAAGTGAGGGCATGGGTTGGCGACGTTTGGCGGAGGCCGGGAGGGGTGGCCCGGGAGGAAGGTAAAGACATGATCCCTTCCAAGAACGTACTCAGAAGAATGGTCGTGCTGGCGGCGACAGGCGTGGTGGCATTCGGACTGGCGGCGTGCAGCAAGGAAGCGCCGGCGGCTTCCGGTAGCTCAGGAGCTCGGAAGCGGCTTCAAGGTCTCACGTGCATCGGCGGAGCACGTCCGGCTGATGTGGGCGGCGATCGGCACGATCGTGATGGGCCGCAACCTGTTCGACCTGGTGAACGGCTGGGAGGGTCAGCCGCCCGCGGGCGACCACGTGGTCGTGGTGTCCCACCGACCGGGTGCTACACCTGAGGTTCAAGGTACGCCGCTATTGTCGTGGTCCGGAGATTCGTGCGCAGTATCGGCCGATCGCGCTGATGATCTGGTCGGCGCCCTTGGTCCAGGTGAACGGGCGGGCGTTCTCGTTCCAGTGCTTGAGCCATTCCAGCAGCGCCGTGGTACCCGCCCGGGTGGCGGCCGCGGCCGGGGCGGGCCGCCGAGTACGCCGGGCCACCGCTGCTCTGGGATGCCGTTGCCGAACTGCCGGTCGCCGCGGAGAGCTGGAAATCGAGGAGCCATGCCGTTCCCCACACGACCTCAGCAGGCCCGCGCCGGGGTTTGCCCGAATGTACGGAGGGGTCGCCGGCACGCATCAAGGGGCGCGATCTTGCCGTGGACACTTGCCTAGAATGAGGTTCTAGAAGCAGGCTGGGCCCATGGTTATCGAGTACGCCGAGCGCGTGTGGCGCGGCGAATCAGACGACAGCATCGTGGACGCTGGCATGCAGGGCAAGGGCGTTCAGCCGATCACCGGAGGTCTCGGCTGGTGGCCAGGGTTCGGCAACGTGATCGCGTTCGAGACCGAGGGCGAGCTGGTGCTGTTCGACACCGGCGGCGCGTTCTCGGCGGCGAAATTGCACGAGAACATCCGGGCCTGGACGCGGGCACCGCTGACCACCGCGTTCTACTCGCACGGGCACATCGACCACGTCTTCGGGACCGGGCCGTTCGAGGAATCGGGGCCGCGAGCCACGATTTATGCTCATGAAGCGGTTGTTGATCGGTTCGAGCGTTATGTACTGACAAATGGCTACAACTCGCTGATCAACCAGCGGCAGTTCCAGGCCGCCGGGCTCCGCTGGCCCACCGACTACCGCCATCCAGACGTGACCTACACGGACGAGCTGACCGTGCGGCGCGGCGGGCTCACGTTCGACCTCGTGCACGCCAAGGGCGAGACCGACGACGCGACCATCGGCTACGTGCGCGAGCACAGGCTGCTGTTGCCCGGCGACCTGTTCATGTGGGTGACGCCCAACTGCGGCAACCCGCAGAAGGTGCAGCGCTATCCCCGGGAATGGGTGCACGCGCTGCACCGGATGGCCGCCATGGACGCCGAGATCATGCTCCCCGGCCACGGCGCCCCCATCTTCGGCCGCGACCGCATCCGGCAGGCGTTGCTGGAAACGGCCGAATGGCTGGAGTCGCTCATCACTCAGACCCTGGAACTGCTCAACGCGGGCGCGCGACTCGACGAAATCGTCCACTCCGTGAAGGCGCCAGAGCATTTCGCCGACCGGCCCTATCTGCGGGCACGATATGACGAGCCGGAATTCGTCGTACGCAATCTGTGGCGCCTTTACGGCGGCTGGTACGACGGCAATCCGGCCCATCTGAAGCCCGCTCCCGAGGCGGTGCTGGCGAAATCGGTCGCGGAACTGGCGGGCGGGGCGCAGGCACTCGCGGATGCGGCGCTCAAGGCCCTTTCCGAAGGCGACGAGCGGCTGGCCGGGCATTTGGCGGAAATGGCCGCCCTGGCGGCTCCGGACGACGCGGGCGTGCATCGCGTACGCGCGGAGGTCTTTTCCGCCAGGGCGGCCGGCGAGCTGCTCCTCATGGCGAAGGGCATTTTCGCCTGGGCCGCAGCGGAGTCCCGTCAGCGCTCGTGAGAGCGGCGGTCCTGCATGGCTCACCAGTGGGGGGCATGGTCACGTTGCATCTCAGGAAATTCTCACGGCGCGCTTCTGGTCGCCACCGGCCGCGCAGCACCATCGGCGGCATGGGCGGCGGCCAGTGAACATCGGGCTAGTCGGTGACCACTGCTCCCCCAGCAGTCGACGCTGCGCACCCTCATGCCGGCGCAGCAACCGGATCCAGCGCCAAAGTCCGCCGCCTGGACACGCTCTCCGGCTCACACGAGATCAGCCTGTTCCTGGCCTGGCTCCACGAGCACGCCGCCCCTGCCTCAGTCGCAGGCCTTCGCCGTGGTGCCGCTGCCCTTGTTGGCGCGGCCGATCCCCACCGTCACGCTGCCCGTGGCCTTGGCGCAGACGCCGCTGGGGGCATAGACCATATTGCCCCAATGGTGCCCGCCGTTCCCGGCACGGTAGCTGAAGGATCTGCTCTTGGCGCTGGTGAAGACCGTGATCTGGCCGGATCCGTTCTTGGACACCCTCACCTCGCCCCAGTTGGTGCCGCAGCGACGGGAGTAGTACAGCCGTATCGTGCCCAGGCTGTCACCGACCTCGTTCTTCAGCGAGGCCTTCTTCCCGGTGAACACCTTGGTGCTGGCGCACCCGGTCCTGTAGGGGTCCTTTCCGTCGTACGGATGAGCGCTCGCTGGTCCTGTGGTCAGCAAGAGCGTCGAGATCGCCGTTACGGACACCGCAACCGCTGCTACGTGGATCTTCATGTCGAACCGACTCCTTACCGAGAGGCCCGGGCGTACGAAGATGGCCGGCGCCCTCCACATCGCCCAGGGTTCTTGCCGCCGACGGTTTGCCGGGATACCGGCGCCGCCGGATTGAAGCGCCCCGACTCAACGCTTGAGGTCGGGGTCGTCAGCAGTCCTTAGTGATCTTTGTGAGATTCTCGGCCAGCCCCTTTCTGAATTTCTTCTTGCCGCTGGTCCCGCCGTTCGTGGCGAGGCACTCCTTCCTCGTCCCCACCGGACCCTTGAAGTGCAGCTTGGCGTACACCCGGTGGGAGCAATGGTTGTTGAAGTAGACCGTCGTGGAGGAGTTGCCGTCCTTCCAGGAGTAATTGGTCTTCTTCCTACTGGGCCGTATGCATTTGATGCTCTCCCGCTCGACCCCCTGGGTGACGCCCGTCGCGGTGGTGGCCGTCTGCGCCGTCGCGGCCGTGGCCGGTGCGGCCAGCAGCGCCAGTGCGGCGCCGCAGGCCGCCACGGCCGGGGTCAGCTTCTTGTCACTCAATTTCTCACCCTTTCGCTCCGCGAGAAATGATCGATGAAAGAGGGGAGATTCGCGGTGTCGAATCGTCTTTCGCCTGTACGGCGCAGTGCAGAAATAGGCACTGGACCCGGAGTCTCTCCGGTTCCCTCGAGCTTCACCACCGAGCGGCGATCACGAAATTCGCGGTGAAGCGGGAACGGTCCCGACTATGCCGGGTTCCTCGGACGGCGGCAACGAACATTCGCCGGATATTTGTCCAAACATTGTCCAGGCGCCCCGGTTTGGACAAAGGAACCGCAGCCCTTAGACGGCCGATCTCAGAGAGAGTGCGTGCGGAGGCCGGTGTCGATATGAGGCCCTTCCTCCGGGTGATCAGCACGCCCCTGCGTACGAGCGAGCATGGCCCACAGGACCACAGCGATGGCGGGCCGGTCGCGGAGGGTGCGGCTCTTCCTACACGTCTACGCCCCGGACCCCCGGCTCACGTGCAACTGATACCCATCACAGTGATTACTACGGGTTCACTATGTTCATACACACGGTGAGATAGGCTGCTCATGTGATCGTCAGCCTTCACCGCAGCGGCCGTGCGCGCAGCACGCTGCTCCTGCTGCTCACGATCACCGCCACAATCCACCTTCTCCTGTGCGGATTCGGGCCACACGCACACGCCGGTCTGCCCAGCGGGCACCATCAACACGTCTCCCATGAGGGCGACGCCCCGGCAGATCACGGAGGGGACGGCGACCATCACGCGACGTCCTGCGACGACCCCGCCACCCAGCCCGCTCCGGTGACAGCAGCGCCGCCCAGCATGAAGGTCGCCACCGCCATGCCGCAGCGGCCGGACGAATCCAAGGCTTCCGCTCCGGCGGCAGGCATGCCCCGCTCAGGGACCGCCTTGCTCACCACAGTCTGCGTCTCCCGGGTATAGCCGCGCCCGGCGCGCGCCGATCCGGCCGCGCCTGCCGTCCATCCAGGCACCCGTGACAGTGGCGAGGACCCATCACCATGAACACCATCCATCGGCGTCAGCCTGCCCGCATGTGGGCCGGCCGTTCTTCTCTCACCGCCCTCGTCGGCGGCACCCCCGTCCTGTGGATCCCCGAACTGCGGGGCGAGCGCGGACACGGCTTCTGGGCCAAGCTCGAAGGCCACAACCCCGGCGGCATCAAGGACCGCCCGGCCCTGCACATGATCCGCCAGGCCCGCTGCCGCGGAGACCTGCGGCCCGGAGCACCCATCATCGAATCCACCAGCGGCACCCTCGGCCTCGGTCTCGCCCTGGCCGGAATCGTCTACGGCCATCCGGTCATCCTGGTCAGCGACCCCGGCATGGAACCGCTCGTACACCGGCTGCTCAGCGCATACGGCACGCGCGTGGAGACGGTGAGCGAGCCGCTGCCCATCGGCGGGTGGCAAGAGGCCAGACGGGAACGGGTACGCGCTCTGCTCCGGGAGCATCCGGGCGCGTACTGCCCGGACCAGTACCACAACCCGGACAACGTCAGCGCCTACGACGCGCTGGCACGAGAGCTCGCCGAGCAACTCGGCCGCATCGACGTGCTGGTATGCAGCGTCGGAACCGGCGGGCACAGCGCGGGCGTCTACCGGACCCTGCGGCGGCTCAGCCCCGGCGTGCGGCTGGTCGGCGTGGACACGATCGGCTCCACGATCTTCGGCCAGCCCGCCCGTCCCCGCCTCATGCGCGGCCTGGGCAGCAGCATCTACCCAAGCAACGTCGCCTACGAAGCTTTCAGCGAGGTCCACTGGGTGGCGCCCGCCGAAGCGGTGTGGGCCTGCCGCCGCCTCGCCACCGGACGCTACGCCACCGGCGGCTGGAGCGTGGGCGCCGTCGCGCTGGTCGCCTCCTGGCTCGCCCGAACCGAACCCGCTGGCACCACCATCGCCGCAATCTTTCCCGATGGACCGCAGCGCTATTTCGACACGGTCTTCAACGACGACTACTGCGCCCGCCACGACGTCCTGGACCGCGAACCACCCTCCGCCCCGGCGCGGCTGGCTCATCCGGCGCAGGCGGAGGCCCGCAGCTGGACGCGCTGCACCACGGTGACCGCGCCGACCGAGGCGAACCGATGAAGGCGACAGCCGCACAGGTACGCTCGTTCAACCGGCCGATCCGGCTGTTGCTGATCAACCAGCTCACCATCAACATCGGCTTCTACATGCTGATGCCCTACCTGGCCACCTACCTCACCGATGACCTCGGGCTGGCCGCGTGGATGGCCGGGCTCGTCCTCGGCGTGCGCAACCTCAGCCAGCAGGGGATGTTCCTGCTCGGCGGAAGCCTGGCCGACAGGCTCGGCTACAAGCCCATGATCCTGGCCGGGCTGGCGCTGCGAACAGTGGGGTTCGGCCTGCTCGGGCTGGTCCACACGGTGCCCGCGCTGATCGTCGCGTCCGCGCTCACAGGACTGGCGGGAGCCCTGTTCAACCCCGCCGCGCGCGCCTATCTGGCGCAGGAGGCGGGCGAGCGCAAAGTGGAGGCCTTCGCCGTCTTCAACGTGTTCTACCAGTGCGGCATCCTCATCGGACCGATCATCGGCCTCCTGCTGCAAGCCGCGGCCTTCCAGCTCACCTGTCTGGTGGCCGCAGGGCTGTTCGGGGTGCTGGCCGCCGCGCAAGTGAAGGCATTGCCCGGGCGGCGGGGCAACGCCGTGGGCGGCCTGATCAAGGATTGGCGGGAGGTTGTGTCCAACCGGCCGTTCCTGCTGTTCGCCATGGTGATGACCGGTTCGTACGTGCTCAACTTCCAGATCTACCTGAGCCTGCCGATCGAGGCGCGGCAGGCCGCGGGCGGCGAGCTGGGGGTCGCCCTGCTGTTCGCGGTCTCTGGCGGCGTGGCGGCGTTCGGGCAGGTGGGCCTCACGCGGTGGGTCAAGGAGCGGTGGGGGCCTGAGCAGGCGATGGGACGCGGCCTGTGGCTGATGGGAGCGAGCTTCCTGCCGCTGGCTGTGCCGCTTCCTGGGGGCGCCGCGCTTGCCGCCGTGTTGGTGACGGCGGTCCTGCTGACGCTGGGCACGATGATCGTCTATCCGTTCGAGATGACCACGATCGCCAGATTCGGCGGCGATCGCCTGGTCGGGACCTATTACGGCTGCTACAACACCATCTCCGGGCTCGGCATCGCGGCGGGGAACCTGGGCATCGGCGCCGCCATCGACGCCGCCGGGTCGCTTGCGCTGCCCGCCCTGCCTTGGTGGGCACTGCTCGGCCTGGGCTGGGCCTGCGCGGCAGCCCTCTTCACGCTAAGGAGAACGGGGCGGTTGCGTGTGGAGGCGGCCGGATTGGCGGGATCCGTTAGAGAGTCTGGATGAGTTCGCCGGCGAACGCTGACGTGTCGGTGAGGAAGCCGATGTGGCCGCCGGGAAGCTCGACCACGTCGCGACCTAGGGCGCGTATTTGATTGTGATCAATCTGCGGGATCTGCCCTCGTCTCGGGGCCTGATCCGGTAGATCGTTCAGCGTGACGCGAGTGCAATTGACGGATGTGGAGTGGGAGTTCATCGAGCCCTA
>NZ_VCJS01000290.1 GCF_005893125.1 Nonomuraea basaltis
GCGGGCTGTTCGCGGTGCAGCTCGACCATCGGGGCGGGCGCATCCGTGACCGGCTGGTGGCGCGGGCCGCCTTCCGGCGGCGGCGCCGGGGCGCGAACCTGCGCTACCGGGCGCCGCGTTTCCTCAATCGAGCCCGGCCGCGGGGATGGCTGGCCCCGTCGCTGCGGCACCGGGTGGACACCACCATGAGCTGGGTGGATCGGCTGGCCCGGTGGGTGCCGGTGCGGGCCGTGCACGTGGAGCGGGTGGCGTTCGACACCCACGCCATGTCCGCGGGCCGCCCGCTGGAAGGGGCCGAGTACCAGCAGGGCACGCTCGCGGGCTATGAGGTGCGCGAGTACTTGCTGGAAAAGTGGGGCCGTGCCTGCGCCTACTGCGGCAACAGCGGCGTGCCGCTGAACATCGACCACATTCATCCCCGCTCGCGGGGCGGCTCGGACCGGATCTCGAACCTGGTCGTGGCCTGTATCGGCTGTAACCAGGACAAGAACGCGCGCCCGGTGCAGGAGTTCCTGGCCGGGCGGCCCAAGGTCTTGGCGCGTGTGCTGGCTCAGGCCAAGGTGCCGCTGCGAGACGCCGCAGCGGTCAACGCGACCCGGTGGGCGCTGTGGCGGGCCCTGGCCTCGACCGGCCTGCCCGTGCACGCCGCCTCCGGCGGGCGGACCAAGTGGAACCGGTCGCGCACGGGCGCGCCCAAGTCGCACACCCTGGACGCCCTGCACGTCGGCGAGCTCGATGCCGTGACCTGCTGGCCGGCCGTCGTGCTGGTGGCCGCGTGCGCCGGGCGCGGCGGCTACGCTCGCACCCGCACCGACCGTTTCGGGTTCGGTCGGCTACGGCTCCCCCGGGTCAAACAGGTCCATGGGTTCGCCACCGGTGACCTGGTCCGCGCCAGCGTGCCCTCTGGCAAAAAGGCCGGAGTGCACACCGGCAGGGTCGCCGTCCGCTCCACCGGCAGCTTCAACATCACCACCGCCCGCGGCACCGTCCAGGGCATCAGCCACCGGCACGTCCGCCTGCTGCAACGCGGCGACGGCTACGCCTACCACCAAGGAGAAACCAGAGACGATGCGCCACCGTGACCGTAGCGACGACATTTCGCCTGACGGCGAATCGCCTGTTCCTGCCCTGCTCCGCAGGGGTCCGTCTTCTCTCCGGCCTGAAGGCCGGAGTATCCACGGAGATTTCTGATGAAGGCGGTCCTCTCTTCCGAATGGCTGAAGGTCCGCTCGGTCCGATCGACATACGTGATCCTCGGCCTCAGCCTCGGCGCCGTCCTCCTGGGCCTCGCACTCGCCGTGATGGCCGCCGGCATGTACGACAACGCTCCCCCGGACAAGCGCCCCAGCGCCCGGATCGCGGACCTGGAGGAAGTCGTCGTGATCGTGCCCCAGCTATGCATGGGCATTCTGGGCACACTGGCCATGACCTCTGAATACGTAACCGGCTTGATCAGAACGAGCCTGACCGTCGTCCCCCGCCGCTGGCCCGTGCTCGGCGCCAAGGCCACGATCGCGGGCACACTGGGCTTGCTCATCGGCCCGGCAACGGTCTTCGGAACCTACCTGGTCTCACGATGGGTGCTCGGCGACCGCTTCTCGGGCGCGTACACCGTCTCGTTCCTGGACAGGCTCCCGCTCCTGACCGCCACCAGCCTCACGGTCCCGGTGTTCGCCCTGCTCGGCCTGGGCCTGGGCGCCCTCCTCCGCTCCACGGCAGGCGCAATCGCCGTCTTGGCGGGGCTCGTCTATGTGGTCCCGATCATCATCGGCAACATCCCGGAGCCCTGGAGCGAACGTCTCGGCTCGGTCATGATCGGAGCGCTCCCGCGCCAGATCACCGGCGACGGCAACGCCGCCTCGGTGTACGGCTCGCTCCTGTCGCCGGCAGCGGCCGCCGCGGTCCTGGTCGCTCACGCGGCATTGCCCTTGGTGGCCGCCGCCTGGCTGATACGGAGGAGGGATGTCTGAGACAGACCCCCATGCCTCAACGGTTGAGACCCGTTCCCCGATGGGCATGAAGGGACGCCCGCCCCGCGCGGCCGACGCGGCAAAACGCACACCGCGGACACGGACTTCCACCGGTACGGCAGACGAAAACGCCTGCCGTACCACCAGAAGACTCAGACCTCGAGCACCACGGGGATGATCATCGGCCTGCGGCGATAGGTGTCGCTCACCCAGCGTCCGACCGTTCGCCGGACCACCCGGCGGATCTCCTGCGTGTCGATCACGCCGTCCGCGGCCTTCTCCTCGAGGGCCCTTTGGATCTGCGGAATGAACTCCTCGAACCGTATGGAGTCGATGCCGGACCCACGCGCATGGATCTCGGGGCCTGCAGTGAGCTTGCCGGTGTTGGAGTCGACCACGACCACAACGGAGATGAACCCCTCGTCGCCCAGGATCCTGCGATCCTTCAGCGAGGTGTCCGTGATCTCCCCCACCGAGGTGCCGTCGACGTAGACGTACCCCGCGTGAACCGCGCCCACGATCTTCGCCCTGCCGTCGACCAGGTCCACCACGACGCCGTCCTCGGCGATCACGATGTGATCCTCGGGGACGCCGGTGAGGGCGGCCAGCTTGGCGTGGGCGCGCAGGTGCCGCCACTCGCCGTGCACGGGCATGAAGTTCGAGGGACGTGTCAGGTTCAGCACGTACAGGAGCTCGCCCGCGGCCGCGTGGCCGGAGACGTGCACCTTGGCGTTGCCCTTGTGGACCACGCGGGCGCCCCACCTGGTCAGGCCGTTGATCACCTTGTTGACCGCGGTCTCGTTCCCCGGCACCAGCGACGAGGCCAGCAACACGGTGTCGCCCGCGGCGATGCGGATCGGATGATCACGGTTGGCCATTCTCGACAGCGCCGCCATCGGCTCGCCCTGAGAGCCGGTGCAGACCAGCATCACGTCCTGCGGCGGCCACTCCTCGATGTCGCGCGAGTCGACGATCAGCTCCGGCGGCACCTTGAGATAGCCCAGGTCGCGGGCCACTCCCATGTTGCGAACCATGGAGCGTCCGACCAGGGCCACCTTGCGCCCGTGCTTGGCCGCGGCGTCCATGACCTGCTGGATGCGGTGCACGTGCGAGGCGAAGCTGGCCACGATGACCCGCTGTTCAGAGGTACGGATCACCTCGTCGATGACCGGCCCGATCTCCCGCTCGCTGGTGACGAACCCCGGCACCTCGGCGTTGGTCGAGTCGGACATCAGCAGATCGACGCCCTCGCTGCCGAGCCTGGCGAAGCCGCCGAGGTCGGTGAGGCGGCCGTCGCTCGGCAACTGGTCCATACGGAAGTCGCCGGTGTGCAGGACGATGCCCGCGGGCGTCCTGATCGCCACAGCCAGCGCGTCCGGGATCGAGTGGTTGACCGCGAAGAACTCGCAGTCGAAAGGTCCGAAGGCATGCCGTTCGCCCTCGACGACCTCGAACTTGGTCGGTTGGATCCGGTGCTCGGTGAGCTTGGCCTCGATCAGGGCAAGCGTGAGCCTGGATCCGATGAGCGGGATGTCACGCCGCTCGCGAAGCAGATACGGCACTGCCCCGATGTGGTCTTCGTGAGCATGCGTCAGGACGACGGCTTCGACGTCGTCGAGCCGGCCCCTGATGTATTCGAAGTCGGGCAGGATGAGGTCGACGCCCGGCTGGTCGGGCTCGGGGAACAGCACCCCGCAGTCGACGATCAGCAGGCGTCCGCCGTATTCGAAGACGGCCATGTTCCGGCCGATCTCACCCAATCCACCGAGCGCGACGATGCGCAAGCCGCCGTCAGGCAGCGCCGGCGGGGGGCCCAGTTCAGGATGCGGATGGCTCATGCCTGGCCCCTACAGTCAAATCGTGTTCTCAAAACTTCCGGTTCCTCCCCGTTCCTATGCGTCTGTCAACTTCACCCCGCCGGCTACCAGGCAAGCACGCAGCTCGGCGATTTGCTTCTCTGTGGCGTCCACGAGCGGCAGCCGTACCGAACCCACCGGCACGCCGACCATGCTCAGCGCCGCCTTCGCCATGATCGCGCCACCGGCGCGCAGCATGATCCCGTCCACCACCGGAGCCACCTGGCCGTGTACGGCCAGGGCCTGGGCGATGTCGCCGTTCTTGTGCAGCCGGATCATGCGCGCCAGCTCGGCGCCCACCACGTGTCCGACGACGCTGACGAACCCGGCCGCTCCGAGGGAGAGCCAGGCGAGATTGAGCAGGTCGTCGCCGGAGTAGAAGGCGAGATCCGTCGCCGCCATCACCTGGCTGCCGGCGAACAGGTCGCCCTTAGCGTCCTTCACTGCAACGATACGCTCATGCTGCGCAAGCCGGATCAGGGTCTCAGTCTTGATCGGTACGCCACTGCGCCCCGGAATGTCGTAGAGCATCACGGGAAGGCCGGTCGCGTCGGCGACGGCGGTGAAGTGCCGATACAGCCCCTCCTGCGGGGGCTTGTTGTAATACGGCGTCACGACCAGCAGTCCGTGCGCTCCGGCACGCGCCGCCTGCTTCGCGAGCTCGACGCTGTGGCGGGTGTCATTGGTGCCCGCGCCCGCCACCACGGTCGCGCGGTCACCGACCGTTTCGAGGACGGCGCTGATGATGCGCTGCTTCTCCTCGTCGGAGGTGGTGGGCGACTCGCCGGTCGTCCCATTGACGATCAGGCCATCGTTGCGCTGCTCATCCACCAGATAGGTGGCAAGACGTCGCACAGCCGCATAATCGACCTCACCGTCGGTGGTGAACGGCGTGACCATCGCGGTCAGCATACGGCCGAAGGGTGCGTCAGTGGTTCCAGTTGGCGATGCCATAGTGCGAACGCTACCTGGATTCGGAAATCCATTGGACGCCGCCACCCCGCTTTGCCTGCCTGGAGCCGCCTTTTGCTCCCTTTCGCCGGCATTTGGAGGGCCACTCCCCCGACGACAACCCCTCAGACCGGAACCACCAAGGCCGTGGATGCGACATGGCCGGCCCGAAGCGCGCCGGCAACGTCCATCAGAAAGCCGAGCCACGATCCATCGGCGTGGCCGGGCCGTCGCTACCGCGGCAGCTCGATCTGATACCTGATGAAGCCCCGGTTCTCGCCTACCTTGTCGTACAGGCGCCGGGCCGTGCTGTTCGACTCGTGCGTGTTCCAGTACACGCGCGAGCAGCCACGCTCCCGCGCCCAGCCGGCCACGGCTTCGATCAACGCTCGCGCCACACCCCTCCCGCGCACGTCCGGAGCGGTGAACAGGTCCTGCAGGTAGCAGAGGTCGGTGTCGGGCGCCGAGGTGCTGCCATGGGTGAGGAAGTGCGTGATGCCCACGAGCCTCCCGTCCAACCTGGCCCCGAAGGCATGCAGCCGGGTGTCCGCGTGGAACTCGTCCCAAGCCCGGTCGTACATCTCATCCGGCTCACTCCGCTCATAGAAGTCGATGTACGCGCGGAACAGGCCTTCCCACGCAACCCGATCGGACGGAAGGAGCTTGCCGACGCTGATCATTAGATCTCCTCAAGAAGGCATAGGGCAGCCCTATCACCGCTCTACGATGCGCGGACATGTCCCTGCAGGGCCTCAATGCAAGGTCAGACGCCACAACGTAGGAGAAAGTGGTCTTCCGGGATACGGCCACTCCACGGCGATACGGCATGACCACTTGGCCGCCACCCCCTCAGCCGGGTCGCCATCACGATCAAGTCGGCCGCGCCGCGACCACCCAGCCGGGGACAAACCAGCACACCACGGCCACCGCGACCGACCGCTGCAAGCCTATGGACGATCACAGGGGGCGCCGAGGCCGCAGGACCGCCGCCGATCCAGCAGGCAGGCATTGGAAGAGGTCGCCGATATGTGCTCGGGGGTACACACATCGACGACCTCTACCGGAGAATCGGCACCCCTTACATCTGCGTTACAGGGTTTCTCCGATAATTTTCCGCCATCGCAAAGTTGGGGCTCCAGCTCCCATCGATGACGGTCGGTTACCTGTCGAATACGGCAACATGGGGCAACGCCTCACACGAACCCCCAGGGATGGACTAGTGGCCACCTCAGATCCGGTCTACCTGCGTGTCGTCGAAGACATCCGGCGACAGATCACCGACGGCACCTTGCCCCCCGGCGCGCCCATTCCCTCGCGGGCGCAGCTGACCCGCAAATATCAGGTCGGCGAGACCGCTGCCCGGCACGCGCTACGTGTGCTCGCGGGCGAGGGCCTCATCATCGGCCGCGTCGGCTCGGGCCATTACGTCAGGGAACGCCCCGACCTGACAGCGCTACACCGATGGCGTTTCCTTGATCATCCTGCCCCGTTCGCGGCCGATCTGCAATCACAGGGCAGACGTGTGACCTGGGACTGGCACAGCGAGCCGACCGAAGCAGGGCCTGACATCGCCAGACGGCTCCGCCTCCGAGAGGCGACCACGCTCACGAAAACCCACTATGTCTTCCGCGGCGACGGCAGACCCCTCCAGCTGGCCACCTCATATGAGCCACTGGAGCTAGCCGTCCACTCGGAGGAGGAACGGCGGAGTCTGGTCGCGAGGATGTACGCGCACGGCATAAAGATCACCGAGATCGTTGAGAGCGTCCACACCCGCGTGCCTCGCCCCGCCGAGAGCGACGCGCTCGACCTGGCGGCAGGCGTTCACGTCCTGCACGTCGAACGCACGCACTGGGCAGGCGATCGTCCCGTGGAAACCAGCGACATCGTGATCCCGGGCGACCGCTTCCAGGTCACGTACAGCATGCCCGTTTAGAACGAAACGTTCAGAACGGGAGGCTCCGGGCGAGCCGTCTCCTCACCCGGAGCCTCCCACCCCCCGTTGACCAGCACCCGCTGAGAACCTCAGACCGGGCCGTCGATCACCTTCTTGTCGCGCGTGCCCGTTTCGGCTGCCCTGTGCACCTCGGCGCAGCTCTCATGCGAGCAAACCTCCAGACGCACCATCCCCAAGATCGACATGCGCGGCGACGATCGCGAAGTCCGCACAGCGGAAGCAGGCCATCCGGCTGCCCGCCAGACCGCGCCTCTTCCACCGGTACGGCAACGAACGGCGCCTCGCGATCCCGACGAACACGCAGGTCAGAGATTGTCGGTGCGCGTTGATACAACGGGTTCGGAGGTTGCCGATGCGACTCAAAGACCTGGCCAAGCACGACCGGCCACGCGAACGCCTCATGTCGAGGGGCGCCAACGCCCTTGCGGATCGGGAGCTGCTGGCCGTGCTGCTCGGCTCGGGATTTCGCGGGTCGAGCGCCCTGGATCTGGCCGCGCGGGTGATCGAGCATTGCGGAGATCTCGATGGGCTCGGGCGTTCCGACCCGCATCGGCTGCTCACCGTGCCCGGCGTCGGCCCGGCCAAGGCCGCGAGGGTGACCGCGGCCTTTCACCTCGCGCGGCGGGCGGAGGCCTGGCCCGAACGCGAACGCATCACCAGCACGACGGATCTGGCGAACCATTGCGCTCCACTGCTGCACGGCCATACCCAGGAGCGTCTCGTCATGGTGGTCTGCGACACCGGCGGCCGGGTGCTGAAACGCTCGATCGTGACCGAGGGCGGGGCCGACCACACGGCGATGCCGGTTCGGGAGGTGATCACGGAGGTGCTCACCACGGGCGGGGCGATGTTCGGCCTCGCCCACAACCACCCGAGCGGCTCTCTCGATCCGAGCGCGGCCGATCTCGAGGCCACCACCCGCCTCATCGAGGCCGCCGACACCGTCGGGCTGCGGCTCCTCGACCACCTGATCATCACGGACACCGCCTGGAAGCGGATCCCCGCATGAACCCCTTCCACCCACGCACCGGACGCCAAAGGGAATGATCCTATGTATAGCGCCGAACCGCGGTTTCCAAGCGTGGGCCATGAGAATCTAATGGCGCGGGTAGGCCGTTACAGACGTCAGCCGGCCATTACTCGTCGTGGCGTGGCCCTGTGCCTCCTGGTGGGCACGGGACCACCTCCACGTTCCGCGCCGATCCCGGGCGGAGCGCATTTCTTTCGGTCGCGTCGGCGGTATGGCCGGCGCCTCGCCTGGGGTTGCGCGAAAGCGCGCAGCGCGTGAAGAACAACCGGTTTCACGCGCCTTCGGTAAGGATGCCTCATATACAGCACATCCGTGGCCATTGCTCAAGTCAAGGCCTCCTGCCGCACCTCAGGCAACCCGCGCCACCGCCCCGCCGAACCCTGGCAGCCACTTCCCATGGAACGCAGGAAGCAGATAACACGGCTGCTGGCGTCATGCAGGTTTTCAGCCGACCCCTTGCCGAGCTGTCCACATTTACACGAATCACTCCGACTATCGGCATAAGCGGTGATTCACGGCGACCCAAGGATGACGGGCAAAAGATCGGGCCATCGGTCGCGTTTTGCTGCACGACCGCTCCCCAGGCGTCACACTAATTCCTGCGGCCATCGCTGATCGCCTTCGACCTTGAATCGTTGCTACTCGAAGGGTTCACGCGGTGGCCGTCTCTAACGTGACCATGCCGGAGTCGGCCATGCGGTTAATGCCCGGGCACATGCGCGGATTTTCCAGTTCTGCACGTCGTTGAGCGGCCGATGAAGTTCACCGGGCGTGGGGCGTCCTGCCCCGGGTGGGTCCAATGCGCATCGCGTTGCACGAAACCGCAGCTCAGGCCCGTAGATCCCCACCCGAAGGACGCAGCTCCGGTTTAGCCTTCCGCCGACGCCAGCCGGCCCCAGGCAGCCATCGCGCAGCTGATGACGCTTCCAGGTCGGCGCGGCTGGCGCCGTCGCGGCCGGCAGGGACAGGCCCTGTACCACGGTGGTGTAGTAGCGGCCGATGGCGTCTAGGTCGGCCGCGCGCGGTCGATTGCTCGCGCAGCGCACGCATGGGCGGCTCTCCCGCAGTCGTGCCGTACAGCGCCACGGTCTCCCGGAACAGCGCCTCCTTGCTGCCGAAGCAGGCATAGATGCTGGCCGATGCGATCCCCATGGCATTGGTCAAGTCGCTCATCGAGGCGCCCTCATAGCAGCGTTCCCAGAACACGTCCAGAGCCTTGCGCAGCACCGCGTCCCGGTCGAATGCGCGCGGCCTAAAGTAGACGGTGAAGAGTTCGCCAACAGGGCCGGGCCGGTGAGCGCAGGCACCTGAGGCATCGGCACCGGCATGGTGGGCTGCCTGGCGCGTGAGGGCGCCGGTGCAGCCCTCACCTACCTCGCGTCGGCCGACCGGGCTCTCGTCCAAAGCCCACAGTGTTAGGAGAAATCATGTCCTCTCGGCTGAACCCATACCTCACCTTCAATGGCAACGCCCGCCAGGCGATGGAGTTCTACGCGAACGTGTTCGGCGGGAACCTCGCCCTCAACACCTTCGGCGAGTTCGGCGCTACGGACTCACCGGACGCCGACCGGATCATGCACGCGATGCTGGAGACCGACGCCGGCTACACGATCATGGCTGGCGACGTCACCAGTGACATGCAATTCGAGCCCATGGCGGGCTGCTCGGTGAGTCTCAGCGGCGACGACGCCGACCTCCTGCGCGGCTACTGGGACAAGCTGTCCGCGGGCGGGACCATCACGACGCCCTTGCAGAAGCAGGTCTGGGGCGACGAGTTCGGCATGTGCGTCGACAAGTTCGGCGTGTCGTGGATGGTCAATATCAGCCAGTCGCAGACCTAGCGCTCAGGGATACGGGTCAGGTCGTCGTCGGCGGCGGCAGGTCTGTTGCGACCATCTGGTCGCCACCAGCACCCCTGCTCCGGCCCCGCGCCGCAACAACCTGTCCAGCCGCACGGGTCGCGGCGTGGACGCCGCGACCCGTGGATCATGGCTTCGTGAGCAACCCAAGATCCCTTGGTCACGAAACCATGCGGCCCGGCTCGGCGGCAGCACGGGAGCCGGGGATCAGGTGAGCATTCACGGTGTGATCCAGAGCTGTCACCGGACCAATCCGGACAGCAACCTCCCCCACACGATCATCGCCTTGGCGTACCGGGTTGGCGCGCTCTCGTCGATCAGAATCTCTCGACCACGCCGCCGGGTTCTGCGGATGAAGAGCAGACCGCCGGCCTGGCACAGCTCGTAGAACGTCGGCTGGCAGTCGCACGTGTATTCCCGAACACGTACGCGTTCAGCGGGCGGCCGTGTGGACTCCCACTTCAACAACGTGTAGCCAGCACGCAGCTCCGGCACATGAACTCCGATACACCAGTCGTCGCTGGGGATTGGAAGAGGTTCCGCCATACCGCGACTATACGTCTGGTTGTCTCCTCCTGTCTATATGAAAAGAGGACTCCGTCTAGATAGACGGGGCGATATGAGAGCTGTTGTGCCGCTTGGCCTATGTTGCCTATGTGCTCGACTACGACGGAGACACCCACATCTACCTCCAGATCGCCGACATCCTCCGGCACCGAGTCTCCGAGCTCTCGTCTGGACACCCCGTGCCCAGCGAGGCCGACATCCAGCAGGAGTTCGGGGTCGCCAGGACCACCGCCAGACGGGCGATACACGTGCTGCGCGAGGAGGGGCTGGTCTATACCGTTCAAGGCGAAGGGGCTTTCGTCGGCACGCCAGAAGAAGCCCCGCGCAAGAAACGAAAAGTCCCGCTCTACCAGCAGATCGCGACAGACATCGCCGATCAGATCAAGGCAGGAAAGTTCCTTCCGAGACGTCCCATACCGGGCGAGACGGCGCTGGTGAAGGAGTACGACGTCGCTCGCGAGACGGTGCGGCGGGCCATGGCGCTGCTGCGGGAGCAGGGCTGGATCTACACCGTCGCCCAGCGCGGCAGCTACGTCTCCGCAAAGGAGTCGTGGCCCCAGGCCTGACTTTGCTCAACTGCTTGTATCGAGACGTCTACGATATGAGCATGCTTGACCGTGACGGGCCCGTCCCGCTCTACGTACAGGTCGCCGAGGTGATTCAGGAGCAGATCATCAGCGGGCAGCTGCTGGCCGGCGAAGCCATACCGAGCGAGGCGGCCATGGAGGCGGAGTTCGACATCGCGAGGACCACCGCGCGAAGCGTTGCGCGAGAGCTTCGCAGGCGTCGACTCGTCCACACCATCCAAGGCGAGGGCACGTTCGTCGGACCTCTCGGTGTGCCGCGCGCGAAGCAGACAAGGGCTCTTCATACGATCATCGCGAACGACATCGTCGCCCGGATCAGACGCGGCGAGCTTCGGCCGAACCGGGCAATACCGAGCGAGAAGGCGTTGATGCGACGGCACGGGGTCGCCAAGGGCACCGCGCGCAGGGCCATCGCAGATCTACGGGAGCGAGGGTGGGTCTTCACGGTGCCGTACCGCGGCACATACGTGTCCGATCTGGAGGACTGGCCCGACGAGCTATCCCTCGTAGAGTAGGTGTTGTGGCTATGTTCGGGTCCCTGGGGCCACGGCCCGGATGATCGACGACGCGGAACCACAGGCAGACCACCGTTGACGAGTCGTCGACCTCATGGCCCTGCCCGGACCAGTAACGGCGGTGCGCCTCGCGCCAGTCGTCGATCGATCGGTAATCTTCGCCTTCCGCCTCGGCGAATTCCCACGTGACCTGCGCGAACGGGGTCAGCACTACTCTCCGTATCTCCACTTCCGCCGCGCGGGCGCCCGAGTCGTCCACGAGGACCAGCCGTTCGCCAACGTGCTCCAGCTCCTCCCCCTCGGCGTGGTAATCGAGGGCGAGGAGGCCGGCCGTGGCGGTTTTCGCGCCTGAGAGGGCCAGCTCGGTCAGGCGGATGCGGAGTTCGCCGGGCGTGCCGAACTCCAGGACTCTACGTCCGTCCATACGAGGCCACATGGCGACATGTTAGAAGACCGGGATGATGTCCTCCGGGTCGATGAAGTCCACCTGTACGCCTTCCAGGTCCAGCTCGGGAATGGCGGGGAAGGCTATGCCCCAGCGTTCGACGATGGCGCGGATTCTCGCCATCGCCACCCGCCAGTTCTCGGCCTGTTCCTCGTACGACAGCACGCCCAGCCCCGCCTCCCTGGCGTGGTCCATGAGGACGCGATGGTTGGGGAGGAAGTAGGGCGGGAGCTCCCAGAAGCCCTCAGGGGGCTCCCAAAGGATCATGCTGAGGAAGATGAAACCCGCTCTGAGCTGGCGGGTGATCAGGGAGCGGGTGTCATCTGTGAGGCCCGGCCACTCGTTCTCCAGGATGGTCATGCAGATCTGGAGATGGCGGGACTCGTCGCGGCCGATGCGATGGAACATCTCGCTGAAGACCGGGTGGTGGGTGCCCGAGGCCATGCCTCTGAACAGGGTCGAGGCCGCCATCTCGCCCATCATGAAACTGGTGAACAGCACCGGTAGCGAGTATTTGCCCACGGCCGAGGTGTAGCCGTTCCAGTAGCGGCCGCCGTTGTGGTAGAGCCAGCCGATGTTGTTGTGGGCGGCCGTTTCCAGATCGTCCGATGGGGTCCAGTTGAGGGGGCCGCCGGGCCAGAGTTTGGCGATGGTGCGCTGGCAGCACTCCTCGTGGTTCATCTCGTCGCGGGTGATGGAGAAGAAGCACTTCCTGACCGGGTCCTCTTCGTGCTTTTCGAAGGCCTGGATGGTGGCGCGGGCGAAGACGGCCGGTCCGGAGGCGTCGAAGTTGGCCAGGACGGCGAACCAGTACATGATCCCCAGGCGCTGCTCCCGGGTGAAGTCCTCCGGATTCAGGCCGTCCCAGGGCAGGTCGGCCGGGTTCCAGAGCACACGCTTGGACTTTTCGTAGATGGCGGCGAGCTTCTCCGTCTCGACTCGCCATTCCATGGGATAGATGTTGGGCTGCGGAATCTCCGGCGCAGGCCAGAAACCGCCCTCTGGGATCGTGAGGTCCGCCATTGTTGTGACACCTCCTCCCCCAATCCTGCGTGGCGGCGTCACGGCTTTCAAGTACGGGCGCGCTGCGTGATGGCCACGCAGACGAGCACGGCCACCGCGGCGGCCACGGTGACCAGGCCAAATCTCTCACCCATGAGGAACCAGGCCCAGATGAGAGTCAGGAGGGGCTGGGTGAGCTGGGTCTGGCCCGCTCTGGCTATGCCGCCTTTCGCCAGCCCCGCGTACCACGGGAAGAAGCCCAGGAACATGGAGATCACTGCTGCGTAGGCGAAGCCGATCATGGCGTTGGGCGTGAACGTCATGGGGGTCGTCAGGGCCAGGACCGCCGTTATGGGGGCCGTCAGGGGGAGGGAGAGGACGAGAGTGTGGGAGATCACTTGCCAGCCGGGGGTCTGCCTGGAGAGGCGGCCGCCTTCCGTGTAGCCGATCGCGGCCGAGAGGAGTGCTCCGATGAGGAGCAGGTCGGGCCAGGAGGCGCCGCCTTGGTGCTGGGTGAGGGTGAAGGTGGTTATCGCTATGGCACCTGCTGCGCAGGCTGCCCAGAAGAGGGGGCGGGGGCGTTCGCCTGCTCTGAGGACGGCGCAGGCGGCGGTGGCCGCCGGGAGGAGCGCTATGACGACGGCGGCGTGGGCGGTGCCGGCGCCGAGGGCCAGGGCGAGGCCGCTGAAGACCGGGAAGCCGAAGACCACGCCGAAGGAGATCAGGGCGTAGGAGGGCCAGAGGTGTTTCGGGGGGAGGCTGTATCTTAGCCCCATCAGACCCTTCCATC
>NZ_VCJS01000291.1 GCF_005893125.1 Nonomuraea basaltis
GTGCGGTGGGGGCGGGTGGGCGCGGCGGAGGCCCGGCTGTTCTCGTTGAGGGCGGCCGTGGACTACGCCGTTGACTGGCTCGCGTCGCACCGCGCCCCGGCCGCGCGAAGCTAGCAGGCCGAAGAGGGCTGCAGGCGGCCTCTCGGCACGTCAGTACACACGACCGTGCACAGCGCATCAGCACGCGCGGCCGCTACGGGCGCACCAGCACGCGCGGCCATCATCGGCGCATCACCACGCGTGGCGCGATCTCGATCCCCAGCTCGCGCTCGTGCTCCACCAGCGCCCGCAGCTCCGGCCCCCACTCCGGCTCGGGCAGCACGGAGAAGCCGTGCCGGGCGTACCACGGCGCGTTCCAGGGCACGTCCCGGTACGTCGTCAGCGTCACGTGCGGCGCACCGGCCGCCCGCGCGTGGTCGATCACGGCGGCCATCAGCCGCCCGCCGATGCCCTGGCGCATGTGGTCCGGATGGACGGCCAGCTGGTCGAGATGCAGGTTGCCGTCCACCCACCCGACCAGCGCGAAACCGGCCGGAGGGTCACCCTCCACCAGGACGGTCCCGGGGTCGTCCACTTCCTCGATCATGGTGGTGCCGGGCGGGAACGTGATGTCCACCTGCTCGAACAGCCGGTCCGCCGCCAGCTCGATCGCCACCAGCGCGGGGAACTCGCCGGCCTTCGCCCATCGCACCATGCCGACACGATCTCATCTCTCGGCCGGATCTTGCCACTCGTATTAGTGTTGATGATCGTAGGCCCGGCTGTGCGGAGCCGGGACCCTCTCCTCACGACGTGCCCACGACCACCAGGTGGTGGGCACGTCGTGCGGCCAGGCCGGGCTCAGAGGTCGAGCAAGGGCTCCAGACCCATGGTGAGGCCGGGCAGCTCGCGTACCCTGCGCACGCCGAGCAGCACGCCGGGCGTGAACGCGGCCCTGCTCATCGTGTCGTGCCTGATCGTGAGGATCTCGCCGTCGCCGCCCAGGAGCACCTCCTGGTGGGCGATCAGCCCGGACAGACGTATCGCGTGCACGTGCACCCCGCCCACGTCGGCGCCGCGGGCGCCGTCGAGCGCGGTGCTCGTCGCGTCGGGCATCGGCCCCGCCCCCGCCTTGGCGCGCGCCTCGGCCACCAGCTCCGCCGTACGGCGGGCCGTGCCGGACGGGGCGTCGGCCTTGTTGGGGTGGTGCAGCTCGACGATCTCGACGGACTCGAAGTAGCGGGCCGCCTGCTGGGCGAAGTGCATCATGAGCACGGCCGCGATGCCGAAGTTGGGGGCGATCAGGCAGTTGGTGCCCGGAGAGTCCGCCAGCCACCCGCGTACGGTCGCGAGCCGCCCCTCGTCGAAGCCGGTCGTGCCCACCACCGGATGCACGCCGTGGGCGATGGCCCATTCGAGGTTGCCCATGACCACGTCGGGGTGGGTGAAGTCGACCACCACCTCCGCGCCCTCGAGCTCTTCGATGGAGTCGTCCTTGTCGAGCGCGGCCACCAGCGCCATGTCGGTGGCCGCCTCGACCGCCTTGCACACCTCGACGCCCACGCGGCCGCGGGCGCCGAGCACACCTACCTTGATCACACGGCCAACCCTATACCAGCGAGAAAGCTGCGCACTGTTGCGCCTGGTCGAGGCCGATGGCTGTCGTGGTCCGCTGGACGCGGATCACGACAACGGCCGCACCTTTCTCACGGGCGGATGGCGTCGGTGAAGTCCTTGTCACCGTACGGGCCGATCACAGCGAGCGTGAGCGGCCGGTTGAGGACGTCCCTGGCGACTTCTGAGATCTCGTCAGGGGTGACCGCTTCGATGCGCGCCAGCACCTCGTCCACCGACATGAGCTCCTCGTAGACGAGGTCGTTCTTGCCGATGCGCGACATGCGCGAGCCGGTGTCCTCCAGGCCGAGCACGAGCCCGCCGCGCATCTGCCCCTTGCCGCGCATGATCTCGTCGGCGCCCAGCCCTTCGGCCACGACCCTCGACACCTCGTCCCGGCAGATCTTCAGCACGTCGTCGATCTTCGACGGCAGGCAGCCGACGTAGATGCCGAATTGGCCGGTGTCGGCGTACGCCGAGGTGTAGCTGTAGGCGGAGTAGGCCAGCCCGCGCTTCTCCCTGATCTCCTGGAAGAGCCTGGACGACATGCCGCCGCCCAGCGCGGCGTTGAGCACGCCGAGCGCGAACCTGCGATCGTCGGTACGGGACAGCCCGGTCGTGCCGAGCACCAGGTTGGCCTGCTCGGTCGGCCGGTCGAGCACCCTGACGCCCGAGCGCGCGTCGGCGCCGGGGCCGCTGGTGCGCGGCGGGGTGAACTCGGCCGCGCCGGCCAGGAAGCCCGCCCGCGCGTACGCCCTGGTGACCAGCTCGACGACCTCTTCGTGCCGTACGTTGCCCGCCACGGACACCACCGTGCGGCGAGGCTGGTAGTAGCGGTGGTAGTACTCGGCGATCCGCTCGCGCCCCAGGGCGTTGATCGAGTCAACCGTGCCCAGGATGGGCCGGCCGATCGGCGAGTCGCCGTACAGCTCGGCGGCGAACTGCTCGTGCACCACGTCCGAGGGGTCGTCGTCGTGCATGGCGATCTCCTCGAGGATCACGCCACGCTCGGACTCGACGTCCTCTTCGGTCACCAGCGAGCTGGTCACCACGTCGGCGAGCACGTCGACCGCGACCGACAGGTCCTCGTCGAGCACCCGCGCGTAGTAGCACGTGTACTCCTTGGCGGTGAAGGCGTTGATCTCACCGCCGATGCCCTCGATGGAGGCGGAGATCTCCATGGCGTCGCGCGTCGGAGTGCCCTTGAACAGCAGGTGTTCGAGGAAATGGGTGGCCCCTGTGTGCTCGGGGGCCTCATCCCGCGAGCCGATGCCGACCCACATGCCGACCGCGACGCTCCGCACGGTCGGCATGGTCTCGGTCACCACGCGCAGCCCACCCGGGAGGACGGTGCGCCTTACCACCCCGGCTCCGTCCTTGCCAGGGTGGAGCGTGGACGTACTCACGGGGCCTCCTTCGCCGGCCCCGTGCGTACTCTGCTGCCTCTGATGGTTTCCTCGCTGCGCTCGCTCACGAGTTCCGGTCGTCCCCGTCGCCGTTGCTGCTCCGGGTGCGGACCCGCGTACGGGTGCGGCGCGGCCGGTCCGACTTGTCCTCGGCGGGCGCGTCGGCGGCCTCCTCCGGCTCCGAGGTGTCCCCGTCACCGACGGCGGGGGCCTTCGCCTCCTTCTCGGCGGCCTCCTTCTCGATGACCTCGACCGGCACCAGGGAGAGCTTGCCCCGGCCGTCGATCTCGGCGATCTCGACCTGGACCTTCTCGCCGACGCTCATCACGTCCTCGACGTTCTCGATGCGCTTGCCGCCGTGCAGCTTGCGGATCTGCGAGACGTGCAGCAGGCCGTCCTTGCCCGGCATGAGCGAGACGAACGCGCCGAAGGCCGCGATCTTGACGACCGTGCCCAGGTAGCGCTCGCCGACCTCCGGCATGTGCGGGTTGGCGATGGCGTTGATCGCCGAACGCGCGGCCTCCGCGGACGGGCCGTCGGTGGCGCCGATGTAGATCGTGCCGTCGTCCTCGATGGTGATCTCGGCGCCCGTGTCGTCCTGGATCTGGTTGATCATCTTGCCCTTCGGGCCGATGACCTCGCCGATCTTGTCCACGGGGACCTTGATGGTGATGATGCGCGGCGCGGTCGGGTTCATCTCCGCCGGGGAGTCGATCGCCTCCTGCATCACGTCGAGGATCGCCAGGCGGGCGCCCTTGGCCTGCTTGAGCGCGGCGGCCAGCACGGAGGCGGGAATGCCGTCGAGCTTGGTGTCGAGCTGCAGCGCGGTGATGACGTCCTTGGTGCCGGCGACCTTGAAGTCCATGTCGCCCATGGCGTCCTCGGCGCCCAGGATGTCGGTCAGCGTGACGTACGTGTCGCCCTCGCCGATCAGGCCCATCGCGATGCCCGCGACCATCTCCTTGAGCGGCACACCGGCGTCGAGCAGCGCCATCGTGGACGCGCAGACCGAGCCCATCGAGGTGGAGCCGTTGGAGCCGAGTGCCTCGGAGACCTGGCGGATCGCGTACGGGAACTCCTCACGCGCGGGCAGCACCGGGATCAGCGCCCGCTCGGCCAGCGCGCCGTGACCGATCTCGCGGCGCTTGGGCGAGCCCACCCGGCCGGTCTCGCCGGTGGAGTAGGGCGGGAAGTTGTAGTTGTGCATGTAGCGCTTGGTCCGGTCAGGGTTGAGCGTGTCGATGACCTGCTCCATGCGCAGCATGTTGAGCGTCGTGATGCCCAGGATCTGGGTCTCACCGCGCTCGAACAGCGCCGAGCCGTGCACCCGCGGAACCACGTGGACCTCGGCCGACAGGGCACGGATGTCCTTGGCGCCGCGGCCGTCGATGCGCACGCCGTCCTTGACGACCCGCTCGCGCATGAGGTTCTTCATCACCGAGCGGAACGCGGCGCCGATCTCCTTCTCGCGCCCCTCGAACTCGGGCATGAGCTTCTCGCCGGTCAGCGCCTTGACCTTCTCCAGCTCGTTCTCGCGCTCCTGCTTGCCCGCGATGGTCAGCGCGGCGGCCAGCTCGGTCTTCACCGCGGACTCGACCGCGGCGTAGGCGTCCTCCTGGTAGTCCAGGAAGATCGGGTATTCGGCTGTCTCCTTGGCCGCGACCTGCGCGATGCGCGACTGCGCCTCGCACAGCACCTTGATGAAGGGCTTCGCGGCCTCCAGGCCCTGCGCGACGGTCTCCTCGGTGGGCGCGACGGCGCCCTCGGCGACCAGCTTCAGCGTGTCCCTGGTGGACTCGGCCTCGACCATCATGATCGCGACATCGCCGTCGTCGAGCACCCGGCCCGCCACGACCATGTCGAACGTCGCCTGCTCCAGCTCGGGATGCGTCGGGAAGGCCACCCACTGGCCCTCGATCAGCGCGACCCGCACGCCGCCGATCGGGCCGGAGAACGGCAGCCCCGCGAGCTGCGTGGACAGGGACGCGGCGTTGATGGCGACCACGTCGTAGAGGTGAGCGGGGTTGAGCGCCATGACGGTGGCGACAACCTGGATCTCGTTGCGCAGGCCCTTGACGAACGACGGGCGCAGCGGCCGGTCGATCAGCCGGCAGGTGAGGATGGCGTCCTCGGAGGGACGGCCCTCACGGCGGAAGAACGAGCCGGGGATGCGGCCCGCGGCGTACATGCGCTCCTCGACGTCGACCGTGAGCGGGAAGAAGTCGAGGTTCTCCTTCGGATTCTTGGACGCGGTCGTGGCCGACAGCACCATCGTGTCGCTGTCGAGATAGGCGACGGCGGAACCCGCCGCCTGGCGCGCGAGCCGACCGGTCTCGAACCGGATCGTGCGTGTGCCGAATGAACCGTTGTCTATGACGGCTTCAGCAGTGTGGACACCCTCCACGGGGGACCTCCTTGTGGTCGGTCTCCCGCGCCCTTTTCACCGGCACCCTCGTTAGGTGCAGCGCCGGTCTTCGATCGAAGCGCCCGGTCATTCTTACCGGAAGCCACTACCGAGGACCGGCCCGCAGGCGTCGCGGGTCGCAAGGTGCTTAGCGGACGCGGGGGCTGTGTGTCTCGGATCTTCAGTTGTACGTCAGGCGCGGGGCCGTTTTCACGCCGCCACGCGCCGGACGCTCCTGACCATATGGGCTCTACCCATATGAAGAAGGGAGCGGCGAGCGCCGCTCCCTTTCTATGTTATCGGCGCAGGCCGAGTCGCTCGATGAGCGTACGGTAACGCTGGATGTCGACCTTCTGCAGGTACTTCAGCAGGCGGCGCCGGCGACCGACGAGCAGCAGCAGACCACGACGGCTGTGGTGGTCGTGCTTGTGCGTCTTCAGGTGCTCGGTGAGCTCGCTGATGCGCTTGCTGAGCAGTGCGATCTGCACCTCGGGCGACCCAGTGTCACCTTCGGCCGTCGCGTACTCGCCTATGATGGACTTCTTGGCAGCGGTGTCGAGGGACACGGCTCTCCTTCAATCTACGGACACGCGCGAATGAGATGAAAGCGCGAACGACCGTGCGTGCCTACAGTCGCCGCATGAAGGCCGTCATGGGCAGCGCGCAGCGCCGCCGTCACAGAGCCGACATGCAAGGTTACCACCTAGGCCAGGGTGCTCGTGTGCCCTGTCCCACACCGGCAGCGTACGGCCTGCTCGGACGGCCGTGTACTGCTCGGCGTACTCACGGAAGCGGGTGCACGTGCGCTCCGTAACGGCGGCGCGCCACTGACCGGTCAGCGGCCGTTTCCCTGGACAGACGCAGGCCGGCGACGGCGGGTGGCAGGCCACGGCAGCGCGTAAAAGACGGGAATTTCAGCTGGTGAGGCGGCGAGTAGCGGCGACGTCGGCGTGTATCTGCTCGATCAGGGCCTCGATGGACTCGAAGCGGGTGTTGCCGCGCAGGCGGGCGGCGAACTCCACCGCCACATGCACCCCATACAGCTCCAGGTCATCCCGATCCAGCGCGTACGCCTCCACCGTCCGCGGCACTCCCTCGAACGTCGGATTGGTGCCGACCGAAATGGCGGCCGGCCACCGCTCCCCCAGATACAGCGCGGGCAGGTTGGCCACGGGCACGCACTCCAGCCACCCCGCGTAGACCCCGTCGGCCGGGATCGCCGTGTGCTGCGGCGTCTCGACGTTCGCGGTCGGGAAGCCCAACTGGCGCCCGCGCTGGTAGCCGCGGACGACCACGCCCTCCACCCGGTGCGGCCGCCCGAGCGCCGCCGCGGCGCCCTCGACGTCGCCGGTCACGAGCCGGTCGCGGATGGCGGTCGACGAGACGGCGTCGAGCATGGGCACGACCTCCACCTCGAAGTCGTATTTATCGCCCAGCGTCCGCAATGTCTCGACATCGCCGCTCGCGCCGTGCCCGAACACGAAGTCCTCCCCCACCACCACGACGGCGGCCCGCGAACGCTCGGCCAGCACCGACTGCGCGAAGTCGGCCGGGCTGGTGCGCGACAGCTCGAGCGTGAACTCCACCACGTCGATCTCGTCCACCCCCAGCCCCACCAGCAGCTCGCGCCTGCGCCTGGGATTCGTGAGCCGCTGCGGGTGCGACCCGGGGAGCACGACCTCGTCAGGATGCGGCTCGAACGTGACGGCGACGGCCCGCAGCCCCCGCTCACGGGCGATGGCGACGACCCGCTCGACCACCCGCTGGTGCCCGCGGTGAACCCCGTCGTACACACCGATGGCGACGACAGACCTTCCCGAACCCTGCACGCTAGGCCCCATTCGCTCGTGGCGGATCGATCGGACACCAGCCTGCCACGCGCGTCACGGTTACCTCCAATCGAGGGGGATAGGATCGGGCATCATGCCTCGATACGCACTACTGATCCTGCCTGCCTTCAACCGGGTCTACGGGGAGAGCTCCGTCCGGCTGACGAGGAGCGAGCTGGCGGTCTTCAGCGGGCGTGCCCTGCGCGGCGAGGTGCTGGCCAGCGAGGAGACCACGATCGGCGGCGTGCCGTACGTGACGTTCGAGACGGCGGAGCCCCTTGCTCAGTCGGATATCTCGCTTTTGTCAAACCTTTCCTCGGTTTACGTAATCTTTGCGATGGAGGGCGAGCTGCTCAGGCCACTGCGGATGCAGTCGCTCGACCGGCTGAGCAGCGACCTGATCACCATCCAGAAATACCCGGGCAAGACCAACGAGCACTTCACCAAGCTGCTGCTCAACGTCACCGTGCTGGCCGGGGACAGGGAGCTGGGCGAGCGGCTGTCGGTGTTCGACCCGCTGTGCGGCCGGGGCACGACGCTCAACCAGGCCCTCATGTACGGCTACGACGCCTGCGGGATCGACGTCGACGGCAAGGACTTCGAGGCGTACACCGGCTTCATCAAGACCTGGCTGCGCAACAAGCGCTTCAAGCACACCGCCGAGACCGTGCCGGTGCGCCGCGAGCGGGCCCTGGTCGGCCGGCGGCTGAACGTCACGTTCGGCCTGTCGAAGGAGGCTGTCAAGGCGGGCGACGTGCACCGGCTGGCCATGGTCAACGCCGACACCCTCAAGAGCCGGGAGTTCTTCAAGCCGCGCTCGTTCGACGTCCTGGTGACCGACGCGCCCTACGGCGTCCAGCACGGCAGCAAGGGCGGCTCCGGCCTGTCCCGCAGCCCTCTGGAGCTGCTGCGCAAGGCCGTTCCGGTCTGGACGGAGCTGCTGCGCCCAGGCGGCGCGATGGGCATCGCCTGGAACACCTACGGCGGCAAGAGCTCCGACCTGGCGGAGATCCTCATCGCGGCCGGCCTCGAGGTGATGGACTATCCCGACTTCGAGCACTGGGTGGACCAGGCGATCGTCCGCGACATCATCGTCGCCCGCAAGCCCGCCTGAAGCGCCTGCAAAACCCGCCCGAAGCGCCCGCAAGCCCGCCTGAGGCGCCCGCGGGCCGAAGCTCGCAGCAGGCCGAAACGCCCGCCTAACCGGCGAAGACGGCGATCGGCTTGGCGACCCGGCCCTGCTCCTCGACCAGTGCGAGCAGGTCCCCCTCTGGCCCGAACACGCCGATCGGCCCCTTGCCGAGCCCGGCCGCGGGCAGCCGCCCGCCGTGCCCGATGACGCGGGCCTCCTCGGCGGTCACGTCCCTGCGCGGGAACGCAGCCGCCACCGCCTCCCCGATCGGCAGGACCACGCACTCCTCGGCGAGCTGCTCGATGGTCCTGGCCAGCGACAGATCGTAGGGCCCCACCCGGGTACGCCGCAGCCGCGCCAGATGGCCGCCGACCCCGAGCGCCGCCCCCAGGTCGCGGGCCAGCGCGCGGATGTAGGTGCCGCTGGAGCAGGTCACGACCGCGTCCACGTCGACGACGTCGTCATGGGCGCTGATGCCAGGCACCTCGAACGCGTGCACGGTGACGGGCCTGGCCAGCAGCTCCACCACCTCGCCAGCGCGCGCCATCTTGTAGGCCCGCTGCCCGTTCACCTTGATCGCGCTGACCTGCGGCGGGATCTGCATGATCTCCCCGGTCAGCGCCGCGACGCCCTTGTGGATCTCGGCCTCGGTCACGCCGGCCGCCGAAGCCGTGGCGGTGACCTCGCCCTCGGCGTCGTCGGTGTTCGTGCTGACGCCGAGCCTGATCGTGGCCTCGTAGACCTTCTCGGTCAGCGCGAGGTGCCCGAGCAGCCTGGTGGCCTTCTCCACGCCGATCACCAGCACGCCGGTCGCCATCGGGTCGAGCGTGCCGGCGTGCCCCACGCGGCGGGTGCCCGCGATGCGCCGCATCTTGGCCACCACGTCGTGGGACGTCCAGTCGCCCGGCTTGTCGACGATGATCAGACCGCTCTCGGCCATCAAGCCTTCCCCAGCTCTCGTCCGGACGCCATCAGACCTTGCCCAGCTCTCGCCTCAAGGCGGCCATGGTGTCCTCGACGCTGTCGTGCGAGGTGTACCCGGCCGCGTTGTGGTGCCCGCCGCCGCCCAGCGCCGCGCATGCGGCGCCCACGTCGACGGTGCCCTTGGACCTGGTGGACACCTGCCAGGCGCCCTGGTCGTCCTCCTTGAGCACGACCGCCACCTCGGCCTCGTCGGTGCGCCGTACGATGTCGATGATGCCCTCGAGCTCGGCGTACGGCAGCCCGTACGCGGCCCGGTCCACCCGCGTGATGTACGTCCACACCAGGCCGCCCTCCAGCGTCACCCGGTCGAGCGCGGCCGCCAGCACCTTGAGGGCGCCGAACGGCGAGCGGTCCCACAGCTCGCGGGCGATCTCGTCGGTACGCAGCCCCATCGCCACGAGCCTGGCCGCCATCTGGTGCACGGCAGGGGTGGTCGAGGGGTACCTGAACGAGCCGGTGTCGGTCACCAGGCCCGCGTACAGGCACGTGGCGATGTCGCGGTCGAGCCGGCCGCCGAGCCGGTAGATGAGCTGCTCGGCCAGCATCGCCGTGGCGGCCGCCTTGGCGTCGATGAGCGCGAGCGTGCCGAACGCGGCGTTGGACGGGTGGTGGTCGAGCACGATGACCTCGCGCGCCCTGGCGGTGTTGTCGCTGAGCAGCCCCAGCCGCTCGAACGTCGAGGTGTCGAACGTGATCATCAGCTCGGGCGCCGCCGGGTAGTCCTCCGGCGGCACCAGCATCTCCTGCCCCGGCAGGAACCGCAGCAGGCGGGGCACCGCGAAGTGCCGGTCGCCGAACGACGCCACGACGCGTTTGCCCATCGAGCGCAGCACGAAGGCGACGGCCAGCATCGAGCCGAGCGCGTCGCCGTCGGGCGTAACGTGGCAGGCCAGCGCGATCTCGTCGGACTGCCGGATCAGGTGCAGCGCCCGATCCCAGGCACTCTCCGGCACCGCCCCGCCGCTCCCGTTGCGGGAGCCCACGCGGGCCGGCCCATTTGCTCTGTCTCGTACGTCGGGGGTCACGCCGGTTCTTCCCCGACTGCCTCTGTGCCCTCGTCGGGCTTCTTGTAGGGGTCGGGCTCGCCGGCGTACGCGGCGCCCTGGGCCTGGGCCGCGACCTCGGCGTCCCGCGCCCTGGCGGCGTTGATCAGCTCGTCGAGCTGGCGGGCGGTGTCGGGCAGCGGATCGTGCTTGAACGCCAGCGTCGGGGCGAAGCGCACGCCGGTCTGCCGTCCGACCTCGGAGCGGATGATCCCCTTCGCGCTCTCGAGGGCGGCCGCGCTGTCGGCGCGCTCGGCCTCGGAGCCGAAGACTGTGTAGAACACCGTCGCTTCGCGCAGGTCAGCGGTGATGCGCGTGTCGGTCACGGTGACGAAGCCCAAGCGCGGGTCCTTGATCCGGCGCTCCAGCATCTCGGCGACGATCTGCTGAATGCGGTCGGCGAGCTTGCGCGCTCGTGCGGCATCCACCATGTTCGCTCCCCCTCACGCACGTCCTGGCCGTGCAAGTCGTTCAATCTTCGTCGGTGTAGAGGCGCTGCCTGGCCGACAGCAGCTCGATTTCAGGGCGGAAGGCCACCATCCGCTCGCAGGCGTCCATCACCTCTTTGCAGTTACCCGCGGAGGCGGAGACCACCGCGATGCCGATCTCGGCCCTGCGATGCAGGTCGAGATCGCCGGTCTCGGCGACCGCTATGCCGGGATAACGTCGCTGCAGCTCGGCGATCAGAGGCCGCACGGCGGAGCGCTTCTGCTTCAGCGATCTGACGTCGCCCAGCAGGATGTCCAGGGTCAGAGCACCCACATACATCGTTGGTTGCCACCGCTTGGCTTGGTGTGCTGAACGCACGACCGGCCTGCTGCGGTGGGAACCAGGCCAGAGCGTGCGAGAGGCGCCCGGCGGAGGTTCCGCCGGGCGCCCGGCCGCGTGCTATGCGCGCGGCTTCTCCCGCATCTCGAACGTCTCGATCACGTCGTCGATCCTGATGTCGTTGTAGCCGACACCGATGCCGCACTCGAAGCCCTCGCGGACCTCGGTCGCGTCATCCTTGAAGCGACGCAGGGACGAAACGGTCAGGTTGTCTGCGATGACGACGCCATCGCGGATGATCCTGGCCTTGCTGTTGCGGACGATCACGCCGGAGCGAACCAGCGTACCGGCGACGTTGCCGATCTTCGGCACCTTGAAGACCTCGCGGACCTCCGCCGTGCCCATCTGGATCTCTTCGAACTCGGGCTTGAGCATGCCCTTGAGCGCCGCTTCGATTTCCTCGATCGCCTGGTAGATGACCGAGTAGTAGCGGATGTCGACGCCCTCGCGCTCGGCCAGGTCGCGCGCCCGTGGCTCGGGGCGGACGTTGAAGCCGATGATGACCGCGTTGTCGTCGGCGACGGCCAGGTTGACGTCGTACTCGGTGATGGCGCCGACCGCGCGGTGCAGGACACGGAGCCTGACCTCGTCGCCGACGTCGATCTTGAGCAGGGCGTCTTCCAGGGCCTCCACCGAACCGGACACGTCGCCCTTGATGATGAGCTTGAGCTCGTCGACGCGGCCCTTCTCGAGGTTGCTGAACAGCTCCTCGAGGGTGAGGCGACGGCTCGACTTCGCCATGTCGGCGCTGCGCTTGCGCGCCGCGCGCTGCTCGGCGATCTGGCGGGCCATACGGTCGTCGGTGACGACGATGAAGTTGTCACCGGCGCCCGGCACGGCCGTCAGACCCATCACCCGGACCGGACGGGACGGCGTGGCCTCTTCGACCGCGTCGCCGTTGTCGTCCAGCATCGCGCGGACGCGGCCGTAGGCCTCGCCACACACGATCGAGTCGCCGACCCGCAGCGTGCCGCGCTGGACCAGGACGGTCGCGACAGGGCCGCGGCCCTTGTCGAGGTGCGCCTCGATCGCGATGCCCTGGGCGTCCATCGACGGGTTGGCCCGCAGGTCGAGCTCGGCGTCGGCGGTCAGCACGATCGCCTCGAGCAGCTCGTCGAGGCCCGTGCCGTTCTTCGCCGAGATGTCGACGAACAGCGTCGAGCCACCGAACTCCTCGGCCACCAGGCCGTACTCGGTGAGCTGGGCACGCACCTTGTTGGGGTCCGCGCCCTCCTTGTCGACCTTGTTGACCGCGACCACGACCGGCACGTCAGCCGCCTGTGCGTGGTTGAGCGCCTCGATCGTCTGCGGCTTCACACCGTCGTCGGCCGCCACCACCAGCACCGCGATGTCGGTGGACTTGGCGCCTCGGGCACGCATGGCGGTGAACGCCTCGTGACCCGGGGTGTCGATGAAGGTGATCTTCCGGTCTTCGCCCTCGTGCACGGCGGCGACCTGGTAAGCACCGATGTGCTGGGTGATGCCACCCGCCTCGCGCGCCACCACGTTGGTCTTGCGGATGGCGTCGAGCAGCTTGGTCTTACCGTGGTCGACGTGACCCATGACGGTCACGACCGGCGGACGCGCGGCCAGGTCGGCCTCGTCGCCCTCGTCCTCGCCGAACTCGATGTCGAAGGCCTCGAGAAGCTCGCGGTCCTCCTCCTCCGGGCTGACGACCTGGATGTTGTAGTCCAGCTCCTGCCCGAGCAGCTGCAGCGTCTCCTCGTTGACCGACTGCGTCGCGGTCACCATCTCGCCGAGGTGCAGCATGATCTGCACGAGCGCGGCGGGGTTGGCGCCGATGCGGTCGGCGAAGTCGGACAGCGACGCGCCGCGCGGCAGGCGGATCGTCGCGCCGTTGCCGCGAGCGACCTGCACGCCGCCGATCGCCGGTGCCGACATGTTGTCGAACTCCTGGCGCCTCTGGCGCTTGGACTTGCGGCCACGAGTGGGACGGCCACCGGGACGCCCGAAGGCTCCCGCGGTGCCGCCGCCACGGCCACGACCGCCGCCACCGGGACGGCCGGCGAAACCGCCGCCGCCACCGGGACCACCGGTGCCGGTGCGCTGGCCGGTGCCGCCGCCACCAGGACGGCCGGCGAAACCGCCGCCACCGCCACCAGGACGACCGCCAC
>NZ_VCJS01000292.1 GCF_005893125.1 Nonomuraea basaltis
AGCGTCAGAGGTGTATAAGAGACAGGGGCGTTGGGGGGGGAGCGGTGATCGCGGACTCGGCCGGGTCCATGGCGTACGTGCGGGTGGGGGCCGGGGCCCGGACGGGCTTGACGGCGGTGGACGTACAGGAGCGGTTGTTCGCGGTCTTCTCCTCGCCGCCGCCGGTGTGGACGGTGGCGCAGTTGCGGATCGGGCCGGTGGCGTCCGGGGTGACGGTGAAGGTGAGCGTCCTGCTCGCATGCGGGGCCAGCGTGCCGAGCGGGCAGGTGACGGCCGGGCCACCGCCGGGGCACTCGGCCGGGCGGCTGGTGATCGTGGTGCGGTCGCCGTCGGTGGCGTCCCGGACGGTGACGTCCATCGCCGGGGAGGGGCCGCGGTTGGTGACCGTCAGCCTGTACGTGATGTCGTCGCCGGCGGTCACCGTGGGCGGGCCCGTCATGACGATCTCCACGTCGGCCGTCGTCCGGATCTGGCTGATCAGCTGCGTCGCGTCGCCCGTCGCGCGCGGGGCGGAGACCTGGGCGCGGTTGGTGATGTTCGTGCCGGCGGGGAGCGACGGGTCGACCCTGACCGGGATCTCGTAGGTCACGCTCTGCCCCGCGTGGATCATCAGCTTCGCTCCGCCGCAGGTGATGGTTTCGTCGGTGCGGAAGCAGCCGCTGGGGAGGCGGCCGGGGGCCGTGCCGGGGCCGAGGATATCGGTGATCGTCACCTCCTCGGCGTCCTGGTCGCCCGTGTTCGTCACGGTCACCGCGTAGACGGACTCCCCGCCGATGATCATCGGATCGGGAGAGACGGTGCTGGCGATCCGGAGCTCAGGCCTGCCGTCAGGTACGGGGACCGCGGCCGTGGAGGGGTCGGCCGGCTCGGGGGCGGTGGCGACGGGCTGGCCGGGCGACGCGTTGGCCCCGGCCAAGGGTTGCCCGGCCGGCTGGTCGGCCGCGGCCATGGGGTGGTTGCTCCAGCCGCCGCTGCCCAGCGCCGCGAGCACGACGACCGCCGCGATCCCGGACATGCCCATTTCGGCCCCCTACGTGAACGTGCCGTACCTGCTCGACCCGGGGCGATCCTCCTATCCCCCGGCCTGCGCGCACGGGCGATCACACCTGAACCATGCACAGTCATGGGCGAGTCTTTGCCAAGGGACCCGGCCCCCGCACCTGCGGCATTCCGCGCTCGACGAACAACGCCCAGCACGGCGCTCTCGGGTGCGTAGTGTCGGGACCATGCCAGGTGTCGCATCGGCCGCGCTGATCGAGAAGGCCCGCGCCGCCGAACGCGAAAACCCGCTGGGCGTCCGCTACCTTCACGCCGACGTGGCGGCCCCCGGCGTGCTCGACACCGAGGCCGGCGAAACCGGCGCCAGTCCCCTCGACACTCCCGACATGCCCGGCGTTCCCGGTGCCTTCGACGTCGTGGTCTGCAGCTTCGGCCTTTCCGACATCGACGACCTCGAAGGCGCGGTGGCCGGAGTCGCCCGTGCCCTCCGGCCCGGAGGCGTGTTCGCGTGCTCCATCCTGCATCCGTGTTTCCCCGGCGGCCTGGGCGTCTCCGGGTCGTGGCCCGGAGACGCCCGCTACCACACGGAGGGCTGGTGGCGGGCCGACGGCGAGCTCTCGTCACTGCGCCGCCAGATCGGGGCCAACCATCGCACGCTGTCGACCTACCTCAACACGCTCCGCCGCCACGGCCTCTGGGTGGACGAGATGGCCGAGCCCGAGCCGCCCCCGGAATGGGCGGCGAAGCGGGCGGACGCCGCCAGGTTCCCGGTGTTCCTGGTCCTGAGGTGCGTCAAGGGCGAAGGGGCTCCGACAGCATCGAGCACCTCCTGACCACGGGCGGGCGTCACCGGCCGGGCACCTCGACCGCGTCGACGGCGCGCGCCGGGCTGTACGGCGGGAGATCGAAGCGGGCGCGAATGGTCTGCTGGACCGTGATTTTGTCGGCCCGGGCGTCGACCGTCATCACATATTCCTTGCGCCGGAAAAGCTCGATCACCGGGTCGATCTTGCCGTGGTAGTCGCGCAGCCGCCGGGCCAGCACGTCCGGGGTGTCGTCCTCCCGGGTGACGAGTTCACCGCCGCACACGTCGCACCGCCCTTCGAGCTCCGGCCGGTGGGCGATCAGGTTGTAGTCCATGCCGCACCGCGAGCACAGCCGCCGGGCCAGGACGCGCCGCCGCACCTCGTCGTCGGGCAGGTCGAGGTGGATCACGCCGTCGATGTCATAGCTCTCCAGGAAGAACTCCGCCTGCCGCCGGTTGCGGGGAAAGCCGTCGATGACGAACCCGTAGTTCCAGTCGTGCAGCTGCAACCGGTCCCTGACGACGTCCTCCACCAGGTCGTCTCCCACCAGCTCCCCCGCCGCGACCACGCGGCGGACCTGGGCGCCCAGCTTGGTGTGGTTCTTGACGTGCCAGCGGAAGATGTCTCCGACGCTGATGTGCACCAGATCCAGGTCGTTGGCGAGCAACTGGCTCTGCGTGCCCTTGCCGCTCCCCTGCACGCCCATGATCACGTATTTCCGCATATGTCATCACTTTCGCGGTCATGTCATTCTTCGAGCACCGCCACCCTCCCATCTGCCCTCTGTACGTGAGAAGCCGCATGGCGTGGCGGGCCACGATCAGGGCCCGCCGGCCCGCGGAAAGACGATACGTAGATTTCCCGATGACTCCCCATGCCCGCTGTGCCTACCCTCGGCCCCATCGAGCGCCGTCCGACAAGGTGGGTACATGCGCGCGCTGACCGTGGTCCTGTCGTCCCTGCTCCTGATCACGACCCTCGCCCCGCCCGCGGGGGCGGCGGCGAAACCGGCGGCTGCCACGCCGGACGTCGTCTTCCAGCGGGCCGACTTCTCGACCGGCACGTCCGAGGGCACGACGGCCGGCGACGGACTGTCGTTCGGCTCGGCCGCCGGCACCACCTCCTACACCGACGCGCTGGGCACCAAGACCTGGGAGTATGCCCGCTGGACGGGCCCCGAGCGGGCCATCGGCTTCCCCGCGACCGAGCTGATCGCCTCCTGGACCGCGGACCTGCCGCCGGGCAGCTGGCTGCAGGTCGAGGCGCGCGCCAGGAACACCGAGGGGCTGACGAAGTGGTATTCGCTCGGCCGCTGGTCCTACGCCGAGGGCGACATCCGCCGCACGTCGGTGCCGGGGCAGGGGGACGCGGACGCCACCGTGGCCGTGGACACGCTGGTCGCGGCGGCGGGCAAGCAGATCAGCGCCTACCAGCTGCGCCTGACCCTCTACCGGACGCCGGGCTCGGCGGTGACGCCGCGGGTTCGTACGTCCGGCGCCATGGTCTCCAACGTGCCCGAGCGCAAGACCGTGCCGGTCAGCCCGGGCGGCGGCGCCTGGGGGACGGAGCTCGACGTGCCGCGCCGCTCCCAGAACATCCACCAGGGCCACTACCCCGAATGGGACGGCGGCGGCGAGGCGTGGTGCAGCCCGACCTCGACCACGATGGTGCTGGGCTACTGGGACAGGTGGCCGAGCGCGCAGGACACCGCTTGGGTCGATCCGTCCGACCCGAACCCGGAGGTCGACTACGCCGCCCGCTACACCTATGACCACGCCTACCAGGGCGCCGGCAACTGGCCGTTCAACACCGCCTACGCGGGCCGGTACGGCATGGACGGGTTCGTCACCCGGCTGCGCTCGCTGACCGAACTGGAGCTGCTGATCAAGGCGGGCGTCCCGGTCATCACCTCGCAGTCCTTCAAGAAGGGCGAGCTGCCCGGCGCCGGGTACGGCACGAACGGCCACCTCATGGTGATCATCGGCTTCACCGCGACCGGCGACGTGATCGCCAACGATCCGGCGTCGGCCGGCAACGACGCCGTGCGGCACGTCTATCCGCGCGCCGACTTCGAGAACGTCTGGCTGCGCAGCTCCAGCAGCGGCGGCGTCGCGTACGTCATCCACCCGCCGGGCCACGCGCTGCCCGCCACCACGCCGGGCCTGCCTGGCAACTGGTGAACACGCTCATGTAGTCCGGCGGCGGACGGACCCCTCGACGCGACGCGGAGACTTCCGTACCCTGACAAGCCCGACAACAGTGGCCGACCACGCCGGGGAGCGCCGGATGACCGAGGACGAATCTGCGACCCTCGAGAGAACCCGGGTGGTGTGGCCCCGAAGGAACGGTCCGCCCCTGCTGCTGGCGTCGGAGGGCGCCCGCGTCGTGGTGGCGGGCACGGGCGCGCATCGCCCGGCGTCGCGGCTGCCGCAGGTCCCGGCCGTCCCGACCACTCTCAGCGACGTCGGCCAGTGCCTGGTCGAGCGGGCGGGGCTGGCTCCGGCCGGCCTGACCGTGCTGCCGGACCCGGCGACCCCGGCCAATCTGGGCGAGGCGCTGGACCGGGCGGCGCGGGAGGCCACGTCGGTCCTGGTGTTCTACTACGTCGGGCACGGCCTGTTCGGCCCGGACGGCGAGCTGCATCTGGCCACGCGCGCCACGGTGGACCTCGGCCAGGGGGTGCCCGGCTACCAGGCGCTGCCCTACTCCGTGGTGCGGGAAATCCTGTCGTCGTCGCCGGCCGAGCTGGCCGTCGTGGTGCTGGACTGCTGCTTCACCGGCGCCGGGCGGCCGGTGCCCGCCAAAGCCGTTGATCAGGTCTTCGAGGGCATGGAGCGCAGCGCGTACGTGCTGGCGTCGTCGAGCCGGGACGAGAACGCGTGGGCGCTGCCCGGCGTCCGGCACACGGCGCTCAGCGGGGCGCTGCTCAGGCTGCTGAACGAGGGCGCCGCGGACGGACCGGCCGCGTTCACGCTGGACCACCTCTACCACCGCCTGACCCGTACGCTGCCCGACGCCGGGTTCCCCCAGCCGCGGCGGCAGGTCACCGACGTGGGCGACCGGCCGCCGCTCGCCGCCAACCCCGCCCACGAGGGGACGCGCAACCGCTCGGGCCCGCCGATGGCGTCGCCCGGCGACCTGTCCAGCCCCTATCGCGGCCTGGCCGCGTACGGGCCGGAGCACGCGGAGCTGTTCCTCGGGCGCGAGGAGCTCACCAGATCGCTGGCCGGCAGGGTGCGGCAGGCGCTCAGAGCGGGCGGCCCGCCCGTCGTCACCGGCTCGCAGGCGCTCGAGACCGGCGGCCCGAACGTCGTCATCGGCTCGCACGCGTTCGAGACCGGCGGCCCGCTCATCGTCACCGGCCCGTCGGGCTGTGGCAAGTCGTCGGTGCTGCGGGCCGGGCTGATCCCGGCCCTCCGGCAGGACGAGGAGCTGTCGTGCGTCGTGCTGGCGCCCGGCGCGGATCCGCTGGGTACGCTGGCCCGCGAGCTGGCCGCGCTCGGCGGCGGCGACCCGGCGCGGCTGCGCGCGATCATCGAGTCGGATCCCGGCGGGGTGCGGCGCGGGCTTCCCGGGCGGCTGCTGGTGGTGGTGGACCAGTTCGAGGAGGTGTTCACCGCCTGTCCCGACGCCGCGGCGCGGCGCCGCTTCGTCGAGGCGCTCGCGGAGCTGTCCTGCGGGGCGGCCGTGGTGATCGCGGTACGCGCCGAGTTCTTCGGGCGCTGCGCGGCGTACCCGGGGCTGCTGGAGACGACGCGGCGGCCCGAGGTCGTCGCGCCGATGACCGAGGCCGAGCTGCGCGCGGTGATGGAGGAGCCGGCCACCCGGTCCGGCCTCAGCCTGGAGCCCGGGCTCGCCGACCTGGTCCTGGAGGACCTGCGGGCGAACGAGGCGGCGCTGGAGCGGTCGGGCGGCCCGCTCCCCCTGCTCTCGCACGCGCTGCTGGCCACGTGGCAGCGGCGGTCCGGCGGCGTGCTGACCATGGCGGGCTACCGGTCGGCCGGCGGCGTCACGGGTGCGCTGGCGATGAGCGCGGAGGACACGCTGCGCGGGCTCGGCAAGGAGTTCGAGCCGGTGGCGCGCGACCTGCTGCTGCGGCTGGTACGGGTGGACGAGCAGCTCGGCGGCATCTCGCGGCGGGTCCCGCTGGCCGAGCTGGCTCCCGACGCGCCGTCCGTCGGCGGGCAGGTCCTGGCGGAGCTGGCCCGGTCGCGGCTGGTCACGGTGGCCGGGGGCGAGGCGGAGCTGGCGCACGAGGCGCTGATCCGCGCCTGGCCCCGGCTCGGCGGCTGGACCGACGCCGAACGCGCCGGCCTGCTCGTCCGCCGCCGCCTGGCCGAGGACGCGGCGACGTGGCAGCACGAGGGCCAGGACCCGGCATACCTGTACGTGGACAGCCGCCTCGCCGCCGCCCAGGCCATGGCCGCCGCGGTCCAAGCGCCGCCCGGCCCCCAGGCGAAGCCGGGCGGCCAGGCAGCGGCCGGCGCCCGCGCGACAACGGCGCCGGGTGCCCAAGCGGCGGCGGGCGGCCCGCTCACGCCCGTCGAGCGGGCCTTTCTCACCGCGTCGGTGCGCCGGCGCGAGCGGCGGACGCTGATCGGCCGCACGGTCATCGCCGGGCTCACGGCGCTCCTCCTCGTCGCCGTGGGCGGCGGCGTGGTGGTCCTGCGGCAGAGCGGCCAGGCGAGCACGCGGGCCACCCAGGCGACCGGCCAGCGTGACCAGGCCCTGTCCCGCCAGATCGCCGCTGCCGCGAACAGCCTCCCCGACACCTCGCTCGCGGCCCAGCTGGCACTGAGCGCCTACCGCCTCTCCCCCACCCCCGAGGCCCGCGGGGCGCTGCTCGGCACGCTGTCGCGCCCGCTGCCGGCGCGCATGCTCGGCCACACCGCCCCCGTCGAGCGGGTGGCGTACCGTCCCGACGGGCGCGTGATCGCCACCGCCTCGAGCGACTACACGGCGCGGCTGTGGAACGTCGCCGACCCGCTCCGCCCCAAGAGCGCGGGCATCGTGAAGGGCCACACGAGGGGCCTGACGGCGGCGGCGTTCAGCGCGAACGGCAAGGTCCTCGTGACCGGCTCCGCGGACGAGACCGCCCGCCTGTGGGAGGTCTCCGACACCGCCCGGCCGCGCGCCCTGGCCACGGTCACCGGCCACGAGGAGCCGGTGGTCTCGGTGGCGTTCAACCCCAAGGGCGATCTCCTGGCCACGGCGGGCGCCGACAAGTCGGTACGCCTGTGGAACATCGCCGACCCCGCCAAGCCCAAGCCGGTCTCCGTGCTGAAGCAGGCCACCGAACCCACGGAGGTGGCCTTCAGCCCCGACGGGCGCATGATCGCGGTCACCTCGTCCGCCGGCGTCGCCCTCCTGGACGTGCTCACCCCCGCGAAGCCCGGCAACCTGGCGGCGCTGACACCGCCGGACGGCGGCGGGGTCACGAGCGTGGCCTTCGGCCCGAACGGCCGGAACCTCGCCACCGCCTCCAGCACCGGCACGCTGCACCTCTGGAACATCACCGCCGCCAAGCTCGCCGGCACTGCGGCCGGGCACACCTCGCCGGTCGGCGACGTCGCCTTCAGCGCCGACGGCAACGTCCTGGCCAGCGCCTCCGCCGACAAGACCGTCGGCCTGTGGGACGTCTCGAACCCGCGAAGCCCGCAGCCGGCGGCCACACTCAACGGCTTCGCGGGCGCGGTGACGGGGGTGGCGTTCAGCCCGAACGGCCAGAACCTCGCCACCTCGTCCGCCGACGGCGCCGCCCGCGTGTGGAACGTCGCCGACCCCGCCCGCGTCGCCGCCCGCGCCCGGCTGGCCAGGCACACCTCGCTGGTCAATGACCTCGCGATCGCCAAGGACGGCCGTACGCTCGCCAGCGTCTCCGACGACGAGACCGTCAAGATCTGGGACGTCTCCGATCCCGCGTCGGCCGCTCCGGTGTCCACGCTGCGCGGGCACACCGAGGCGGTGGTGGCGGTGGCGTTCAGCCCGGACGGCCGCTACGTGGCCTCGGCGTCGCTCGACCGGTCGGTCCGGCTGTGGGACGTGTCGAGGCCGGCCAATCCGAAGGCCGTGGCGACGATCCAGGGGCACACGAGCGGGCTCCGGTCGGTGGCGTACAGCCCGGACGGGAAGACGCTGGTGACGACCGGGCAGGACGGCAAGACGGTGCTGTGGGACGTGTCCGCGCCGGCCGGTCCCAAGCGGGTCGCGACGCAGGGCGTCGTCGACGACCGGCTCGAGGTGGCCGCGTTCCGGCCGGACGGCCGGGTCGTCGCGACCGGCTCGGGCACCGCGTCCGTACGGCTGTGGGACGTGTCCACGCCGGCCAAGCCGCGCCTGCTGGCCGACTTCGCCGCGCACCCGGGCAGCGTGCTCGACCTGCGGTTCAGCGGTGACGGCAGGACGCTGGCGACGGCGGCCTCCGACGGTACGGCGCGGCTGTGGGACGTCACCCGCCCTGAGCAGCCCAAGCGGCTGTCGATCCTGCAGGGGCACGTCGCGGACGTGGCCGGCGTCGCCTTCAGCGCGGACGGCCGCACGCTCGCCACCGCGTCCAAGGACCGGACGATCCGGGTGTGGAACGTCGCCGACCGCGCCCGGCCGTCGCTGTGGGCGGTGTTCGCGGGGCCGAGCGCGGTGAACGACGTCGAGTTCGGCCCGGACGGCACCGTCCTGGCGGGCACGTCCGGCACGGCCGCCCAGCTGTGGGGGCTGGACGTGGAGCAGGCGGGCGCGAACGTCTGCGAATCGTCCGGGATGTCGATCACCCGGGAGGAGTGGGCGCAGCACGTCCCCGGCCGCCCCTACGCCCTCCCCTGCACGGCCCAGAACTGACGGCGATGCCCGTTGAACGCGGCCACCGCGGCCTCCGAGCCCCGGCGAGCCATCGCGTACTTCTCATATGTACTGCTCAGGCGGTTATTCCAGGTACTTCGTGTTGTCAAAGGTGGCGCGGCCGCCCTCGCCCGCCATGTCCTGCACCCACAGGCCGACGAACGCGCCGGTGAAGCCGAAGGACCGGATCTGGCCGTCGATGATCTCGTCGGCGTTCTCGTCGGACAGGATCGTGGCGTCCAGCTCCACGGGGACGGGCCGGCCGTCGTAGGAGAAGCGCAGGACGGGGCCGTCGAACTCGACGCCGAGCCGGCTCGCCGGCCCCCCGGTGAAGTGGACCGTACGCGCGCCGCGATCGCTGCCGGTCAGGACCAGGCCGTCGCCGGTCAGTGCGAGGTGGTACCAGTTGCGCGAGTTGTAGTAGGCGGTGATCCCGGCGGACTGGTGGACGCTGTCCGGCTCGAAGGCGACGGTCGTCTCGAACGTGCACCTGGCGCTGGTGACCCGGCGGGCGACGAGGCTGGGGGCGCGCAGCCCGTACGGGGACTGCCCGCCTGTGATCGTGATCCGGTCGCCGTCGAAGCTCACCCAGTCCGGCGAGGCCGGGCGGCGCAGGGTGCTCCAGTCGCCTTCGACGGGCGGCCACGAGTGCGGCGGCAGGGCGGGCATCGGCACCTCGACGGCGGGGACTCCCCCGGCCACCCGCGGCCAGCCGTCCACCCAGTCGACACGCTGGATCGCGGTCTCCCTGCCCAGCACGCAGCGGCCGCGCGGGGTGTAGGGGCGGGCGGCCAGGTGCGTGACGTACCAGTTGCCGTCCTGGGTCTGGACCAGGCAGCCATGCCCGGCCTTCTGCAGCTCCAGGCCCGGATCGTGGCGGGCGGTGAGCATCGGCCCGGCCGGGTCGGGCTCGTACGGCCCCTCCAGCGAACGGGATCTGAGCACGGAGACGCAGTGCTCGTAGCCGGTGCCGCCCTCGGCCACCATCAGGTAGTACCAGCCGCCGATCTTGTAGACGTGCGGCCCCTCGGTCACGTTCCGGTTCTCCAGGATGAGCCGCGGCTTGCCGCCGCCGAGCCGCTGGAGCTCGATGCCCGCGAACCCGTGCCCGGGGCGGGAGTCGAAGACCATGTTCAGCAGGTACGTGGCGCCGTCGTCGTCGTGGAACAGCGAGGCGTCGAACCCACGCCCCGGCAGCCGCACCGGATCGGACCACGGGCCCTCGATGGCGGGCGCGGTGACGAGGTAGTTCGCGATGTCCTTGTAGCCGTGGGCGTAGGTGTCCATCACGCCGTAGAGCAGGTGGAACAGCCCGTTCGCGTACGTGAGGTCGGGCGCCCACACGCCGCCCGAGTCGGGCACGCCGGACAGGTCGAGCAGCCGGCGGTCGGTCAGGATGCCGCCGAGGGGCCGCCAATTCACCAGGTCGCGCGAGTGGTGGACGCGCACGCCTGGGTACCACTCGAACGTCGAGGTGGCCAGGTAGTAGTCGTCGCCGACCCGCAGGACGGACGGGTCAGGGTGAAAGCCGGGCAGGACAGGGTTGCGGATCATCGGATCTCCATGAGGCGGCACCGGGGGCGCGGCCACTTTATTGGCCGTCCGTCTCATTTCTGCCTCCAGGTACAGAAACCGGTCGCTGCGAACGCTACGACCGAGAGACGAAGACCACAAGGACGCGTTACGCATACGTTACAGACAAGGCACAGACACGCCGTCATACTGCCGATACGTGTTTCGCCGCATCACCGTTGACCTCAGCCCACCATGCTTCTACCTTAGACACCGGTTTCTACGATGCGCCCAGACGGAGGCTCCTTCCTGTGCTACACCGCCCGAAGGTGTTGTTCGCCATGCGAGCGGAACACCTCGCGATGCTCTTCCCCGCCCCGCTCATGCGGCGGCTGGAGCGGCTGGCCGCCGGCTTCCCCCTCGCCCCCCAGGTGACCCCCGACGAGCTGGACAGGGCGGCCTGATGGAGCTGCGCGCCGGCGCCCGCGACCACGGCACGCCGCTGGTCCCGTACTGGAATGAGTGCGTGGGCGCCGGACGTGCCAACGAGGGGCTGCGCGCCGCCTGGCAGGAGCATCTGCGCATGGCCGTACGGGAGTGCGGCTTCCGCTACGTCCGTTTCCACGGGCTGTTCCACGACGACATGTTCGTGACCAGGACGTTCCAGTACGTCAACGAGCTGTTCGACCGGCTGCTGGACGCCGGGATCAGGCCGTTCGTCGAGCTGGGCTTCTCCCCCGGGGAGCTGGCGCGGGAGCGGGCCACCACGTTCTGGTGGGGCGCGCACGGCTCGCCGCCGACCGATCTCGCCGCCTGGGCCGATCTGGTACGCCGCCTGATCCGCAACTGCGTGGCCCGCTACGGCGTCGGCGAGGTCCGGCAGTGGTACTTCGAGGTGTGGAACGAGCCCAACCTCTACCCGTTCTTCCGCGGCACCCGGAGCGAGTACTTCGAGCTGTACAAGGTCACCGCTCTGGCGGTGAAGGAAGTCGATCCGCTGCTGCGCGTGGGCGGCCCGGCGACCAGCAACTTCGTGCCGGACGGGCGGTTCGCCGGCGAGTTGGAGGACAACTCGCGGCACGCCGCCGTGACCGGGGCAGCCGACCTCGACGCGCTGGAGTGGCGGCCGGTGTGGGTGGAGGAGTTCCTGGACTACTGCCACCGCGAGGGCCTGCCGGTCGACTTCGTCTCCTGCCACCCCTTCCCCACGGACCGGGCGCTCGACGGCCACGGCCAGGGCGCCACCTACACCCGGGGCGCCTCCGCGACCGCCACCGACCTGCGTACGCTGAACGCGATCGTCGAGGCGAGCCCCTACCCCGAGGCCGAGATCCACCTCACCGAGTGGAGCTCCACCCCCTCGCCCCGCGACCACACCCACGACCACCTACAGGCGGCGACGTTCATCGTCCGCTCGGTCCTGGAGTCCATCGGGCTGGCCGACTCGCTCGCCTACCGGACGTTCACCGACGTCTTCGAGGAGAGCGGCGCGGGCGACACCAGCTTCCACGGCGGCTTCGGCCTGATCAACTACCAGGGGATCCCGAAGCCGGCCTTCCACACCTACCGCTTCCTCAACTGTCTCGGCGACACGCTGCTCGCCCGGACGCCCGGCGCGGCCGTCACCCGCCGCGGCGACCGGCTGGTGGCCCTCGCCTGCCACTATCCGCCAGAGATGCCCTCGTCCGTGCCGCTCTCCGCACCCGGGCGCGAGACCGCCGAGCGGACGCTCGCGCTGGGCCGCCCCGAGCCGCTCGTCCTGGAGCTGACGGGCCTGCCCGCGGGGGCCGTGTTCACCGTCGAGACGCTCGACACCGAGCACGGCAACCCCCTGGCCACGTGGGCGAAGATGGGACGTCCCGAGCCGCTGTCCAGAGAGGACGCCGCCGAACTACGGGCCGTGGCGCCGCTGCGCGAGGTCGTCCACGCCTCCGCCGACGGCGTGCTGCGACTGGCGCGGCCCATCCAACCGTGGAGCGTGGTGCTGGTGGAGGAGCGATGAGCGGCCTGCCTCAAGATGCCGACCGGATCTCGCTCGCCCTAGACTGCGGTGAGGTGGTGGATCTCCCATGCTCAGCCTGTCGAAGACCGTGAAGGGCCGACCTTGCCACGAAAAGTAAGCCCTAGAGATATGGGCACGGAGGACGATCGCGTCACCATCCGCGACGTGGCCGCGCGGGCCGGGGTGTCCGCCACCACGGTCTCCCGCGTGATCAAAGGCGACTATCCGGTCGCCCAGGCCACCAGGACGCGGGTGCTGCGCGCCATGCGCGAGCTCGACTACGTCCTCAACGTGCACGCCCGCGCCCTGTCGGGGGCCAGCACGAAGATGGTGGCGTTCGTGCTCGACGACGTCACCGGGCCCTCCTTCGCGCACGTCGCCAAGGGCGTCGAGCAGCAGGCCACCGCCGAGGGACGGCTGTGCATGGTGTGCACCACCCACGGTGATCCGGCCCGCGAGCTGGCCGTCGTCGAGGCCATGCGCGAGCAGCGGGCCGACGCGGTCATCCTCGTCGGCGGCGGCTCACTGGACGACACCTACCGCGAGCGCATGTCGCACTTCGCGCACGCCCTGGACAAGGCGGGCTCCAGGCTCGTGCTGTGCGGGCGGCCGCCGCTGGGCGACGACGTGCCGACCACGGTGGTGGAGTACGACAACGAGGGCGGCGCCTACGCCATGACCAGCCACCTGCTGTCGCAGGGGCACCGGCACATCGCCCTGGTGGGCGCCCCCGCTCCGGAGGACCTCAGCACCACCAAGGTCGATCGGCAACGCGGGTTCGTACGCGCGCACGAGTCGTTCGGCGTCCCGTACGATCCCACCCTGGTCGTCCCGGCCATGTTCGACCGCTCCGACGGCTACGACGCCACCCGCCGCCTGATCGCGCTGGGCGCCCAGTTCACCGCCGTCTTCGCCGGCACCGACATGGTGGCCATCGGCGTGCTGGCCGCGCTGCGCGACGCGGGGCTCAGGGTGCCGGAGGACGTGTCGCTGGCGGGCTACGACGACATCCCGTTCGCCGCCGACCTGTCCCCGGGCCTGACCACCGTGCACATCCCGACGGAAGAACTGGGCCGGACCGCGGTCCGGCTCGCCCTCAACCGCCAGGAACGCCAGCACGTGGTCCTCGGCACCCACATCGTCGTCCGCGACTCCGTCCGCCCACCCGCCC
>NZ_VCJS01000293.1 GCF_005893125.1 Nonomuraea basaltis
CCCCTCCACCACCTGCATGAACCGCGTCAGCACATCGTCCACCGGCCCCCGGTGCCAGCCCACGCCGATGCGGCGGCACTCGGACACCACCGCATCGTCGGCCGCCTCAGTCGTGGTGGCCACCACGAGGTCGTCGAGCGCGCGGGACTCGCGCACGGCGCGAACCACCCACCCCAGCACGGAACGCCCGCCCAGCTCCCGCAGCACCTTTCCCGGCAGACGCGTCGACCCCATACGAGCTTGAATGACTCCGACAATACGCACAGAAGCCCCCGCTTCCCCCATGTGACAGTGCGTCATTGGTCGATCGCGCTATGCTACCGCCCAGCACACGACTTCAGGGGGCCACGTGGGCATTCTCAGTGGATCGTCGATTCTGGTCACCGGGGGAACGGGGTCCTTCGGCAGGGCTTTCATCCGCCACGCGCTCGACTCGCTCGGGGTGCGGCGCCTGGTGGTCTTCTCCCGCGACGAGCTCAAGCAATACGAGATCAGGCAGCTCTTCGACGACGACGAGCGGCTGCGCTGGTTCATCGGCGACGTCAGAGACCGCGACCGCCTGACCCGCGCCATGCACGGCGTCGACCACGTCGTCCACGCGGCGGCGCTCAAGCAGGTCGACACCGCGGAGTACAACCCGTTCGAGTACGTCCGCACCAACGTCGCCGGGTCCCAGAACGTGGTCGAGGCCGCGATCGACTGCGGCGTGCGCAAGGTGGTCGCGCTCTCCACCGACAAGGCCTCCAGCCCGATCAACCTGTACGGCGCCACGAAGCTGGTCGCGGACAAGCTGTTCGTGTCGGCCAACCACTACGCCGCCGCGCACGAGACCCGCTTCGCCGTGGTCCGCTACGGCAACGTCGTGGGCAGCCGGGGCTCGGTGGTGCCGCTGTTCCAGCGTCTCGCCAGGCAGGGCGGCAGCCTGCCGATCACGGACAAGCGCATGACCAGGTTCTGGATCACGCTCGACCAGTCGGTCAGGTTCGTGGTCGACTCGTTCGACCTCATGCAGGGCGGCGAGCTCTACGTGCCGCGCATCCCCAGCATGCGCCTCACCGACCTGGCCGAGGCGCTGGCGCCGCAGAGCCCGATCTACGAGATCGGCGTGCGGCCGGGCGAGAAGCTGCACGAGGAGATGATCGGCCCGGACGACGGCCGCAGGACGCTGCGCCTGGCCGATCGCTTCGTGGTCCAGCCCACGATCGCGACCTGGGGCTATGTGCCGCCGCAGCGCGGCGAGCTGCTGCCGGAGGGCTTCTCCTACCGCTCCGACACCAACGACCAGTGGCTGTCGGTCGACGACCTGCGCCGCATGGTGGCCGGCTGATGCTCCCCTACGGGCGGCAGTCGATCGCGGAGTCCGACATCGAGGCGGTGGCCGCGGTGCTGCGCGGCGACTGGCTGACGACCGGGCCCGCGGTGGCCGCGTTCGAGGCGGAGCTGGCCCGGTGGACGGGCGGCGTGCCGTGCGTGTCGGTCACGTCGGGCACGGCCGCGCTGCACGTCGCCTACGTTGCGGCCGGGGTGCGCGCGGGCGACGAGGTGGTCACCTCGCCGCTGACGTTCGTGGCCACGGCGGCCACGGCGGCGCTGCTCGGCGCGCGGGTGGTCTTCGCCGACGTGCAGCCCGACACCGGCAACCTCGACCCCGACGCCGTCGCCTCGCTGGCCGGTTGCCGGACGCGAGCGGTCACGGCGGTGGACTTCGCGGGCCATCCGGCCGACTACGACGAGCTGCGGGCGGTCGCCGGCCGGGCCGGCGCGACGCTGGTGGGCGACGCCGCGCATTCGATCGGGGCGGCGTACAAAGATCGGCCGGTGGGGGCGCTGGCGGACCTGACGACGTTCTCGTTCTTCGCGACCAAGACCGTGACGACCGCCGAGGGCGGCGCGATCGCGGCGGCCGACCCCGAGCACCACGCGCGGGCCGCCCGCTTCAGGAACCACGGCCTGGTCAGGGACCCGGCCGAGCAGCGCGAGCCGGACGTGGGCGGCTGGCACCAGGAGGTGCACGAGTTCGGGCTGAACTACCGGCTGCCCGACGTGCTGTGCGCGCTCGGCCTCAGCCAGCTGCGGCGCCTGGCCCGCTTCCGCGAGCGCAGGTCCGAGCTGGTCGCGCGCTACAACGCGCTGCTGCGCGACGTGCCAGGGCTGACACTCCCGGCGCAGCGGGCATACGTGTCGCCGAGCTGGCACCTCTATCCGCTACGCGTCCGCGACGGGCGACGGCGCGAGGTCTACGAACGCATGCGGGCGGCGGGCATCGGCGTGCAGGTCAACTACCTGCCGGCATACTGGCACCCGGTGTTCGAGGACCTCGGCTACCAGCGTGGGCTCTGCCCGCGCGCGGAGGCGTACTACGCCGAGGAGCTGTCGCTGCCGCTCTTCCCCGGCCTCACCGACGCCCAGCAAGACCGGGTCGCCGAGACGCTTGCAGGGATCCTCGCCTAGCGTTCGGCCAGCAGCGGGCAGCCGTCCTCGCCCCGGTCGACGATGAAGCGCCGGTCGGCGACGGTCGCGACGGAACGCTCCCGGGTCCGCACCAGCGGGCGGAGCGCCTTGCCCTGGTCGATGACGATCTCCCACAACGACTCGTCACCGACGCTCTCGTCGATGTCGGCCAGCGGCAACCGGGCGTGGAAGTCCCGGCCCGCCAGCGTCACCGCGAAGTACATCTCCTCGCCGTCGCTCCTGCGTCTCAGCCTCAGCACCGGCTCGCCGTCGCCGGGGTCGGACATCTCCCCCGACAGCACCAGGTCGCCGCCGTCCACCCGGCACTCCCTGATGACCACCTCCGCCTTGCGCAGCCGCAGGCCCCAGGCGCCCTTGGGACTGCGTACCGGCACCAGCCACACGCCCGACCTGCGGCGCGGCACCGGGATCTGCGGCGGCAGCCAGCGCGGCCCCGTCACCCGGCCGTCGAGCCGCAGCCCCTCGCCCCTGAGCTCGATCCGCAGGTCCCAGAGACCGCGCCGGGCGAGCTGGGCGGGCGACAGCGCGGCCGGGTCGAACGCGAACGAGAACGAGAACACGTGCTGGGACAGCTTGCTCCCGTCGTCGTCCTCGGCGGTCTCCCAGGCGGGCGCGGCGTCCTGGTCGGACAGCTGTACGGTCTCGCCCGTCCTGCGCTCCTCCAGCCAGACGCGTACGCGTGCCCTGCGCAGCTCGCTGACGTCGAAGCTGCCGATGCCCACCCGACCGGCGCCGGCGAGCACGCCGTCACGCCAGTCGAGGTCCACCAGCCTGGCCGACAGTTTCAGCTCGCCCGAGACGTCGGACAGGTGTCCGGGCAGCCACGGGTGCCTGCCGTGCCAGCGCCTGCGCAGGAGCCCGGCCGGGGCGACCCGGGGCCGCAGCCGCCCGTCGCGGGCCTGGGCGACGGCGTCGGCCAGCTCGTCCAGGCGGCGCCGGTGCAGCAGGTGGACCTGGAGCCGCTGCGCGAACGGGATGCTCCGCCACGCCTCGTGTGACACGCCGTCGAGATAGCGGACGATCAGGTCGAGCAGCTCCGGATCCGCCGACTGTCCCATGGCGGCCACGGCCTCCACCGCGACGCTCATGTCGATGTCCATCGTGTCGCGGTCGAAGTCGACCTTGAGCCCCGACGCGTGGCGGACGAGCAGGTCGGCGGTCTCCAGCACCGACAGGAGGCGGTCGCGCAGGTTTCCCGGCTCCAGGCTGCGCTGGGTGATCGAGGCGCCCGGCTCGTCGCGCTGCCGCCAGTGGTAGACGATCCTGGCCAGCACGTCCACCGACCGCGCGCGGACGTGGGCGGCCATGGCGACGGGCTGGTCCTCGTACATGCGCTCGGGGAAGCTCAGGCCGAGCTCGTTCCAGAAGGAGCGGCGGTAGACCTTGTTCCACAGCATGCGATCGCGGATCAGCAGGGGGTGGCGGGTGATGTGGGTGCGTTTCGCCGGCCTGGCGAACGCCTCCCGGTGCGCCCACGACGGGATCAGCAGGTTCCTGTAGAGGCGCATGACGTTGCCGCAGGCCAGGTCGGAGCCGGTGGCCTCGAGCGAGGACACCAAGCGACCGAACGCGTCCGGGGGCACCGTGTCGTCCCCGTCCACGAAGGCCAGGTAGCGGCCCTGCGCCTGCCGTACGCCGACGTTGCGGGCGTGCCCCACGCCCCGGTTGTCCTGTCTGATGAGGGTGATCCGGCGGTCGCCGGCCTGCCTGGCCCGGACGACGGCCGGGCCGTCGTCGCCGCTGCCGTCGTCCACGCAGATCACCTCCAGATCGTCCAGTTTCTGGGCGGCGATGGAGTCCAGGCAGGGTCCGATGTACTTCTCGACGTTGTAGAACGGGACGATCACCGAAAGAACCGGCACATGTGCTCCTCTTCGTCAGCCGGGCAGTCTTCGTCAGCCGGACAGCAGGCGGATGACCTTGCGGGCGACCCTGCGCGGGCTGGCCAGGCGGCGCGAGAGCCGGTATCCGAGCGACCTGCGGTAGGCGGTGGCCTTGCGCTGGGTCCTGCGCAGCTTCGCCTTGGCCCTGACCAGCTCGCGTTCGCGGTAAGAGAGCTTGGTCTCCAGGCGGGAGATGCGGGCCAGGGCGGCGGTGAGCTGGTCGGCCAGGCGGTCGCGGGCGCCGAGCAGGTCACGGTACGTGGGCGCCTCCTCGGCCAGCTCGGCGGGCTGGCCGAGCTCGGCGTCGAGCTTGCGGGCCAGGTCGAGGTCGCCGGGGTCGCAGGGGCGGCCGGCCATGCCGCACAGGGTCAGCGTGAGCTGGTCCGCCTCCAGCGGCCACGGCCACGGGTGGTGGTGTCCCGCCGCCAGCAGCCTGACCGCGTACCGCCACAGGATCCTGCACAGCACGATCCGGGGCTTCGGGGGTGTGGACGGGCCTGCCTTGCGGCCGATGGCGGCGAACCGCTCGCCGTCGTACACCAGGCTGTCGGTGGCTGCCGCGACGTCACCGCCTGCCTCTAGCCAGGTGGCCAGATGGGAGAGCAGATCGCGTACGGCTTTCACGTCCTCGCGGGCGCACGCCTCGACGAGGATCTCCTCGACGACCCGGCCGGCGGGGATCGGGTGTTCCTCGCCGTCGGGGAGCTGTTTGAGTGTGGTGCGGGTGAGCTCGTATACGGCGGCACCCTCCTCGATCAGGCCCGACGGCAGCTCCACCGCCTCGCTTGCGCCGGCCGCCGGCGGGCGGGTGGCCACGGCCAGCCACAGGGGGGCCAGTTCATCCCCCAGCCGGTGCCGGAACACCAGGCGGGTCAGCCGGAGCGGGTCGGCCACCAGCATGCGGTCACCGCCCTTGGCACTCAGCGGGAACGTGAGCGCGTCGGGCAGGTCTCCGGCCAGGGCTTGGCGGGAGAGGAGCGCCCGGGGCGCCTGGCGGCCCGGGTAGGCCGCGTAGCACCGCTCAACCGTCAGCCCAGCCGACTCGAGCGCGGCGTCCAGCGCCCCCGGCCCGCTGGGGTAGCCGGGATCGAAGCCGTGCGGCGCCCACTGGTCGTCGGCGCCGTCCCGGTCGGCGGGCCGGGCCTCGATGAACCGGTCCACGCCCAGATCGTTGCTTACGCCGAGCACCAGCCGCCCGCCGGGCGCGACGAGAGCGGCCAGCGCGTCGAGCGACTCGGTCCAGGCCGCCGCGGGCGCCTCCGCGGAGTGCGTGCGCAGCAGCCCGTCGAGCGCCAGCACCAGGTCGTAAGGCTCATCCGCGGCGAACACCTCCAGTCTCCCGCAAAAGACCGCCAGCCCCGGATGCCGTTCGCCGAAGGCACAGGCGTCGGGGTAAGAGCGCAGCAGCACGGCCGCCGAAGTGGCGCGCGCGACCACGTCGTCCACCACCGCCCGCGGATGCGGGCCGACCGCCAGCACCCTGCCACCGGCCGGGACCATCCGCCTGATCAGCTCAAGTGCGGTGCCCCGCCAGTCTGTGATGCCACCGATGGCGGACATGTCGGACCACAGCGGCATTTCACCGCCGATCAACCGGACGTTCTGGGGTGCCTCGTTCATGCGGACCGCACCCGCTTCCATCCGAACATTCGCCGTAGCTCCTCCGGTGTCGCCTGATACTCGAATCCCAGCTCGCGCCGCGCCACCTCGGCCGCCAGCTCGGGATCGACGCGCGTGCCGTGCAACTCCGGCCAGAGCCGCATGCGGCGCGCCGTGCCGCCGTACTCGGGACGCTCGTCCTCGAACTGCATCGGGTCCCCGTACACGGCCACCTCGCACCCCACCGAGGCGCCGTAGAACAGGGCGCTGCCGAGCCGGTTGGAGGCCACCCTGCGGTGGCGCCGCAGCTGGACCAGCTGCCTGCGCAGGAAGTCGCGTCCCGTGCCCTCCCAGCGGGATCCGCGCTCACCATGGCAAATGACCCGGAATCCCCTCGATTCGTACGCCCGCCGAATGTCCGGATTCGCGAATTCCAGCCAATAAAGGCAGACCGTTACCGGACCAGTCTCAACATTTCGGATTTCGTCGGCGAGCCGGGCGTGGTCACCATTGACGGAATGCTTCTCCCAGCCGTGAAAGGGATACCAGATCGTACCCTCACGCTCCGGCGTCACGCCCAACTCAGGCTCAAGGTAAAGGAGGTAAATCCAAGGGGCGCCGATGAGGTAGTGTCCCCTTCGGCCCATCGACCAGCCCCTGCGACGCAGCACGTCAGACCAGATGAAACGGGGATATCCGGGGCTGCACCAGTGGTCGTTCGGGGGAAATCCATGGAGATAGTTCCATCCGTGCTGGAGGAAACCTTGGATGCGCTTCGGCGCCTCGTCCGGGAGCCCGCAGTATCTGGCGATTATGCGGGAATGCCCATACCAGTGATTGGATTCGTCCATCATTCCTCCCGTAGCGGTTGCCGCGTCCCATCCGACATTCCCAGCCCCGAACGTGTCGCACTCACCGTTATACGGTTCCATTACTCACGGCGGGGGCTTGGTTTCTCCTGACCCAGGTTTGCCGCTACACTGCGTCGTGGCTTAAGGACAGAGAGTGAGTGATCATGAGTCATCTCGATCGCCTGCGGGCCGTTTTCTGCAGGGCGCTCAACCTTCCCGCCGACGCCGGTGTCGACGGCCTCGAATACCGTGCCATCCCGCAGTGGGACTCGCTGGCCCACATGGCGTTGATCGCCGCGATGGAGGACGAGTTCTCCATCATGATCGACACCGACGAGATGATCGACATGAGCTCGTTCGCGAAGGCGGCCGAGCTGCTGGAGAAGCATGGCATCGGCGCTGCCGCCATATGAGACGCGTGCCGGCACGGCCTCGGAGCGCCAGCCGTCCGAGCGCCGGGCCGTCATGACACCAGAGCCGCAACCGCACGAGCACCAGGTCGCCATGACACCAGAGCCGCCGTGCGAGCACCAGTTCGCCATGACGCTGGAGCCGCCGTGCGAGTGTCGCGTCGTTCTGGTCACGGGCTCGACGGCGGGCATCGGGCGGGCGGTCGCGACGAGGCTGGCCGCGACCGGTCACGCCGTCGTGCTCCACGGCCGCGACGGGGAGCGCGCCGCGAAGGCCGCCGCCGAGGTGGCGGCACAGACCGGCGGGCTGACAGACTCGGTCCACGGCGACGTGGCGGATCCCTCTCTCGTCTCGGCCATGATGCGGCAGATCTACCAGCGTCACGGCCGGCTCGACGCCCTCGTGATCAACGCCGGGATCCACGCCGCGGGCCTGCTCGGCCTGGTCCGCCACGACACGGTCAGCCGGTTGTTCGAGGTCAACGCCATGGGGGCGACGCACACCCTGCAGTCCTCGCTCAGGCTGCTGCGCCGGGGCACGCTTCCGGCCGTGGTGCTCGTCTCCTCGATCATGGGCCGCGCCGGCGGCCCGGGGCAGGCGGTCTACTCGGCGACCAAGGCCTCGATCATCGGTCTCACCCTGGCCGCGGCCAAGGAGCTGGGCCCGGCCGGGATCAGGGTCAACGCCGTGGCCCCCGGCTACATCCAGACGGACATGCTCGCCTCGCTCGACGGCGAGGCCCGCGCGGCCACGGTCGCGGCGACCCCGCTCGGCCGTCTCGGCACGCCCGACGACGTCGCCTGCGCCATCGCGTTCCTGATCTCCCCCGACGCGGGCTTCATCACCGGCCAGGTCCTCGGCGTGGACGGCGGGCTGGTGCCGTGAATCTCCCACACCCGCAAGCCCGGCTCGTGGTCGCCGGAGATCCGGCCGGCCTCACCGGCGACGACCTGGTCAGCCACATCGCCCGGACGGCGGAGGCGCTGGCCCGGCTGCGGCCGGGGCCGCTGTTCTGCGGCATGCGCAACAACCTCACGTCCGTGCTGCGCTACCTCGCCGCCTGGCAGTCCGGCCGGCCGATCGCGCTGCTCGACCCCGACCTGCCCGCCGGCGCTCTGGCCGACCTGGCGGGCCGGTTCCGGCCGGCCGCGCTGCTCGGGTTCACCTACGCCGCCGACGGGTCGCCGCCGGCCCGGCGCGACGCGCCGGGCCCGCATCCCGACCTGGCCGTTCTCCTCGCCACCTCGGGCTCCACCGGCAACCCCAAGCTCGTACGCCTGTCGCGCCAGGCCGTGCTGGCCAACGCCGCCGCCATCGCCACGGCGCTGTCGATCAACCCCGGCGAGATCGCGCCCACGAGCCTGCCGCTGCACTACAGCTACGGCCTGTCGGTGCTCAACAGCCACCTGGCGGCGGGGGCGACCGTGGTGCTGACCGAGGCGGGGCTGCTGGAGCGGTCGTTCTGGACGCATCTGGACGCGCACGGGTGCACGTCGCTGGCCGCCGTCCCCTACCAATACGAGATGCTGCGCCGGCTCCGCTACGACCGTTCCCAGCACCCGGCGATCGCCACGCTCACGCAGGCGGGCGGGCGGCTCAGCCCCGAGCTGGTGGCGGAGTTCGCGGGGCAGGCGGATCGGTTCTTCGTCATGTACGGGCAGACGGAGGCCACCGCCCGCATCGCCGTCCTCCCCCCTGACCGGCTCGCCGACAAGCCCGGCTCGGTGGGGACGGCCGTTCCCGGGGGGCGGCTGGCCATCGTCGACGGGGAGGTCGTCTACTACGGGCCCAACGTGATGATGGGATACGCGGAGACGGCCGCGGACCTGGTCCGCGGGGACGATCTGGGCGGGGTGCTGCGCACCGGCGATCTCGGGTGGCTGGATTCCGAGGGGTTCCTCTACATCACGGGTCGGCTCAAGCGGATCGCCAAGATCTTCGGCGTGCGGGTGAACCTCGACGACGTGGAGCGCCTGCTGCGGGGCTCGGGTCCGGTGGCGGCCACCAGCGGGGACGACCGGGTGACGGTGTGGGCCGAGGGGCAGGACGCGGCCGGGTGCGCGGGGCTGGCACGGCGGCTGGGGGCGGAGCTGCGGGTGCATTGGAGCGGGTTCGACGTGCGCGGCATCGACCGCCTGCCCTTGCTGGCCACCGGCAAGATCGACTATCGGGCCCTGGAGTCGCACACATGAGGGGTGCGGTGCCGCTGGGGGGCATGGGGTGAGCGTTTTCACGATGGGTGAGGCGGAGCGGGAAGCGGTGCTGGTGCCTGAGCTGGCTGCGCTGACCGAGCGGCATCGGGAGGCGTGTCCGCCCTACCGTCGCATTCTGGACGCGATCGGCGCCGCGGGCCCGTACGAGCGGTTGGTGGATCTGCCGTGGTTGCCGGTGCGGCTGTTCAAGACGCACGAGTTGCGGAGTGTGCCGCCGGAGCAGGTGTTCAGGGTGCTGACCTCCAGCGGCACCACGGGGCAGCGGCCGAGCCGGGTCTGTCTCGATCGGGACGCGGCCGCGGCGCAGACGCGCATGCTGGCGGCGACGCTCAGGGTGGTGCTGGGTGAGCGGCGGCTGCCGATGCTCGTCGTGGACAGCCGTGCCGTGGTGCGCGATCCGACCTTGAGTGCTCGCGGCGCCGGTGTGCTGGGGATGATGAACTTCGGCCGGGACCACACGTTCGTGCTCGATGAGCAGGGGCGGGTCGATGCGGAAGCGGTCAAGGGGTTCCTGGCTCGGCACGGCGGCGAGCGGTTCCTGATCTTCGGGTTCACGTTCATGGTGTGGCGGTGCCTGCGTGATCTGGGGGCGGATCTGTCTCAAGGGGTGCTGATCCATTCCGGTGGGTGGAAGCGGCTGGCGGAGCAGGCGGTGGACAACGCCGAGTTCCGGCGGCGACTGGCGGCGGAATGCGGGCTGAGCAGGGTGCACAACTTCTACGGGATGGTCGAGCAGATCGGGACGGTCTTTCTGGAGGGGCCCGATGCGGATGGGCTCTACTGCCCTGATTTCGCCAATGTCGTGATCAGGGATCCGGAGACGTGGCAGGAGGCGCCGCCCGGTGTGCCGGGGTTGATCGAGGTGGTGAGCACGCTCCCGACGTCCTATCCCGGTCATGTGCTGCTCACCGAGGATCTGGGCGTGGTGCGCGGCGTCGACGACGGGGCCTGGCCGGGCAGGCGGTTCGAGGTTCTCGGCAGGCTGCCGCAGGCGGAGTCGCGCGGCTGTAGTGACACCGTGGGGCAGGGCTGATGCTGAACGATTGGGCTGTTGCGGCGACGGTCGACGACCCGGACGGCACGGTGATGGCCGGCAGACCGCCTGGTGCGGTCCGCGACGATGGGGGTTCCGGTGAGACGGTGCGGGTCCGGTTTCCCGCTGCGGAGCCCGTCCCCGTCGAGGTGCTGCTCGGGGGAGTGCGTGGCGGGCTCGAGGTCGGTGATGAGCGGGTTCGCGCGTTCCTCGCGGCCTTCGGGAAGCGGCTGCTGCGGCCGGCGCCGGCGCGGCGGCATCCGGAGCTCGGATCGCTCGGCTTCTTCCTGCGGCCCAGCGAGCTGGCCCGCACCCTGGAAAGGCTTTCTCAAGAGCACGTACGCGTGCCGCGCGGCCTGATCTTCCACATCCCGCCCGCGAACGTGGACACGGTCTTCGTCTACTCCTGGGCACTTTCCGCCCTGATGGGCAACCGCAACGTCGTACGCCTGTCGCCGCGTTCCGGCGCGGTCGCCGAGGTGATCGTGGAGACGCTGCACGAGGCGCTGGCCGAGGCCGATCCGATCGTGGGCGAGACGCAGCGGATCATCTCCTACGACCGCTCGGACGACGCCGTCACCGCCGCGCTCTCGGCGGCCTGCGATCTGCGGGTGATTTGGGGCGGGGACGGCACGGTGCGGGACGTCCGGCGGCATCCGCTCCCGCCGCACGCCCGTGACCTGGTCTTTCCTGACCGTTCCTCGTTCGCCGTGATGCGGGCGGCGGCGTGGCTGTGCGCGCCCCGGGCCGCGCGGGTGACCGTGGCGGAGGGATTCGTGAACGACACCTACTGGTTCGACCAGGCGGCCTGCTCGTCGCCGCGGACCGTGTACTGGGTGGGGGCGGAGGGCGACTGCGACGCGGCACGGGCCGACTTCACCGATCACGTGGCGCAGGTGCTCGGGGCACGCGGATGGGGGGTCGATGCGGCGATGGCCGTGGAGAAGCGGGTCTCCACCTACGGGCTGGCGGCCGACGGGCTGGCGGACCGCGTCGAGTTCCGCGGGAACGCGCTGGCCAACGTGGCGCTGACGACGGCCGCCGAGGCGCCGAGGCGGTGGCTGGGGGCCGGGACGTTCGCGCATGCCCGGCTCGGGACGCTGGCGGAGCTGGTGTCACTGGTCGAGCGGCGGGATCAGACGATGACGCATTTCGGGTTCGGGCGGCCGGAGCTGGAGGAGCTGGCCCGAGGGCTGGCCGGGCGAGGGGTGGATCGGATGGTGCCGGTGGGCAGCGCGCTGAGCTTCCATCGGGTGTGGGACGGGGTCGATCTGCCGGCCGAGTTCACGCGGCTGGTCACCGTGATCCGGTGACGACGGCGTCGCGAATGGTTTCCGGCCCCATGATGCTCTCGCCGTACTCGGTTCGATGACGATCGCGCTCGCTGACCGCACGTCCGTTCGCCAGGCGCGCGCTCCCGGCCGTCGGCTCGGGTCGGGGTGGGTGCCGGCCGGGGTGGTGCTCGCCGGTGCGGTGGTCGTGTTCCTGTGGTGCGGGGTTTCGGCGCGGGATCTGGTCGCGTTCGCGGCGTACGTCGGGATCGGGGTGGCGCTGCCGGGGACGCTGCTGTGGCGGGCGCTGACCGGGGGCGGGAGGTCGCCGGCCGAGGACGTGGCGGCCGGGCTGGCGCTCGGATACGCGGTCGAGGTGCTGGCCTACCTCCCGGCTCGGGCGGTGGGGGCGCCGCTGCTCGTGCTGGTCCCGCCCGTCGCCGTGGTCGGCACGTTCCTGTGCGTGCCGGGGCTGCGGCGGCACTGGCGGGGCGCGGCAGGCAGAGAGCGGATGCCCGGCTGGTGTGCCTGGGCGCTCGCGGGGGTGGCCGGCTACCTGATCACATGGAGCACGCTCACCCTTTACCGGGTGCCGGTGGCGAGCGCGTACGTGGACATGCCCTACCACCTGGCGCTGGTCGGCGAGGTCAAGCACCATCTGCCGCCCACACTGCCGTCCGTGCTGGGCGAGCGGCTCTCCTACCACTGGTTCGTGTACGCCGATCTGGCCGCCACGAGCTGGGTCACCGGGATCGAGCCGGTGACGCTGGTCTACCGGCTGTCCACGCTGCCGATGGCGCTGGCGATGGTCGTGCTGGTGGCGGTGCTGGGGCGGCGGCTGAGCGGGAGCTGGGCGGCCGGGGTGGCGGCCGTCGGGGTGACGTACTTCCTGTTCAGCCCGGTGCTGCAGGAGGGCGTGGCCTTCACGTCGCGGTCGATGTTCACCGCCTGGGCGAGTCCCACGCAGACGTTCGGGGCGTTGCTGTTCGCGCCCGTGGTGTTGCTGCTCGCCGGCCGGTCGCGGGGGTGGGTGGTGCTGGCCGTGCTGTTGCCGGCGCTGGCCGGGGCGAAGGCCACGTTCCTGCCGTTGCTGCTGGCGGGGTTGCTGGTCGTGGTGGTCGTGCGGTGGGTCGTGGAGCGGCGACCGCCGGGCGAGTGGCTGGTCGCGGCGGCGGTCACGCTGATGTGTGCGCTGTTCGCGCACGTCGTGGTGTTCGGGCGCGGGGCTCAGGGGACGGCGTTTGCGCCTTTCGCGTTGATGCGGGCGCTCTGGGGAGAGGTGGCCAATATCAGGATGCCCGAGCTGGCGTCCGTGTCCGCGACGCCGGTGGTCGTGCTGACCTTCGTGCACCTGTTCTGCCTGGGTTGTGTGTGGGGTGGGGTGGCGGGGCTCGGGCGGTGGGCGCTGGAGCCGCCCGTGCTGCTGCTCCTCGGGATGGGGGTCGCCGGGGTGGGCGCGGTGCTGGTGCTGGGGCATCCGGCGCACTCGCAGCTCTACTTCCTGGAAGGCGTCCGGCCTTACCTGTCGATCGCGGCCGTGTGCGGGGTGGTGGCCGCAGGGCGGCGGCTGCCGTGGGCCTGGACAGGGG
>NZ_VCJS01000294.1 GCF_005893125.1 Nonomuraea basaltis
GGTGAAGTTGTTCCACACGAAGTTGATCGCTGTCGGCGTGAGCAGTTCCAGGCGCTCCCCGGTGGCGGCCACCGCGAGGTAGAGGTGACTGCCGCGCAGACCCACGACCAGATCAGAGGGCAACAGCACCGTGTCGTCGCTGCCGCGGAACTCGCCGACGCTGACCAGCCTCGGTAGAACCTGCGGGGTGCGCGTGAGCAGGTCGGCCTCGACGCGGGAGGGATGGAACGACAACTGGGCCAGTTCCGCGACGGGATCGACAGTGGGAAGAGTCGCCTGGTCGGGGGCTTGCGGGAACTGGTGCCGGAATCGTCCTGTCATCGTGCCGGCCGCCCTGGAGACGGTGTGCACGCGGACGCGGAAGTCGCCCCGGTCGAGCGCCGGGAGCGAACGGGCTTGGACTTGGGCGCACACCTCGAAGTGCGGGGCCAGGGCGGTGGGCGGTTCGCCCGCGGCGGCCTCCAGCTCCTCGAGGAGCGTCTCGGACAGGATCATCGCCCGGCGGCCTTCGATGGCGGCGGTCCCGGCGAGCTCCAACAGCAGCCGGTCGCGTCGCGACATCGGCCGGGGCGGCTCGGACACCAAGCTGAACCCGTCAGGCAGGCCCAACCCGTTGTCGGGGTCGACGAGCTGCTCCAGGCGGACCTCGGCGCCTTCGCCCCACCGGGCGGCGAACTGCTCGGTGTAGCGCCGCCATGCCCCGGTTCCGGCCGGGTTGGGCGTGAGCCTGGCCAGCGCGGTTGCCGCGGTTTCCATCTCGATCGCGACCGTCCCGGGCAGCCGCACGTCGGCGTCCAGTCGTACGTCTACGGAGGCCTCCCGCACCGGCGAGAACCGCTTCACCTACTCCGGCCTGGCCAACGACATCACCACCGTCACCGACCAGACCGGCGCCATCACCGGCAAGTACGGCCGCGACCCCTACGGCCGGCTGCTCAGCCTCCAAGAGGGCACCGGTCCCGCGCTCGGCGTGATGTCCGACCAGCACGACGACGTGGTGGCCACCTACTCCGGCACCGCGCTGGTCGACTCGGTCGCCTACAGCCCCTTCGGCGAGCCGATCGCCCGCACCGGCACCCAGCGCTCGCTCGGCTACCAAGGCGAGTACACCGACCCTGACACCGGCAAGGTCAACATGCACGCCCGCTGGTACGTGCCGGGCACCGGCGGATTCGCCTCCCGCGACGACTGGACCCTGTCCCCGGACCCGTCCAGCCGCCTCAACCGCTACCCCTACGGCCAAGGCGACCCGCTCGGCGAAAAGGACCCGTCCGGCCACGATCCTCACGTCCGCGTCAACCTGGACATGCCGCGCCCTCCAGCAGGAAAAACGCCATCAGGATGGGCTGACAAATACTGTGGGAGCGGCTCCGCTTGCCAGGCCGTGCGTAATGCGGAAGCCAGCGGTATGACAGAGCGTGAATATTACGACAAGTATTACACGCGGGCCAGAGATGAATACGCGAAGACCGAACGTACTGTTTCCAACAGATGGGTCGATGGTGGGGGCGGAGGCACCTGCAAGAGCAAGGCCTGCAAGAACGGCACCAGCACTGGCAAGAAGAACGGCACCAGCACCGGCACTGGGAAGAAGGACGGCACCGGCACTTCGACCAGAACCACCGGCAAGGTTTGCAAGAAGACCATTTGCAAGAAGGACCGCGACGGATCAGACGGTGATGACGATGACCAGGCGGGCCGCGCCCGAGACCTGGACAAGCCCAGCGAGCGGCGTTGCACCCGCAACTGCTCGCCCGAGGTGAAGAAACCCAAGACACGCGAGAAGAAGCCGACGCAGCCGAAGAAGCAGCTCGCCACGGGCTCGTCCAGAAATAGCATCAGCTCCTCATTGCCCCCCAGGAAAACCAGGCAGGAACGGATCGATGAGCAGTGCCGCACCGGCCCCTGCAAGGGCAGCTACAGCGGGCACTCCGGCGTCGACTACTCCGACTCCTCCTCTATCGGGCGCGGCGACTCTTCCGACGGCTGGAAGAAGGACGTCTTCGAAGACATCACGGAGACGACGACCGACTCCATCGTTGACGCCATCCTCGATGACGTCGCCCCCGACCTGCCGCCGAACGTCCCACCCGGCCTGGACACGGGCAGCTGCATGCCGGGCGGCAACAGCTTCGTGCCCGGCACCCTGGTGCTGATGGCCGACGGCAGCTACAAATCCATCGAGGACATCAAGGTCGGCGACCTCGTCATGGCCGCCGACGCCACCACCGGCCGCACGGCCGCCAAGCCGGTCACCACCTTGATCACCGGTGATGGCACCAAGCACCTCGTCAAGATCACCGTAGACGTCGACGGTCCCCGCGGGACCGCAACCGAGGACATCACCGCCACCGCCAACCACCCGTTCTGGGTGCCGGATCTACGGAAATGGGTTGATGCTGGGCGACTGCAGCCCGGAATGTGGCTGCGAACGTCCGCAGGCACCTACGTCCAGATCACGGCCACCGAAGCGCGGACAGCCGTCCAGAGTGTCTACAACCTGACCGTCGACGATCTGCACACCTACCACGTGCTCGCAGGCGACCAGGCTATCCTTGTTCATAACGACGATCCCGATTCTTATCGCCGCCCCAACGGGTTCCGAAAGGGCGTCCGGCAGAAGGCTTGGGATTTGAATATGGACCCTGACACTGGGCTGGTTCATGACCCCCTTGCTGGTGCAATTCTAGACCCAGACGAGCGCTGGGATATGGGACATAAGCCAGGTTTTGAATTCAGAAAACACCGACAGAGCGCCATTGATCGAGGCATTCCGGCTCTTCGAACTTGATCGGGGTTTGAAGTCCGGCCTGGCCTGGCGTACGTTCCGGTTCCGATGTAGCAAGCGCTTCTGATCTTGGTTTCGAGACGGATGGCCTGGTGGGTGACGCCGGGTGATGGTGATCTCTGTGTCCGGAAGTCGTCAGTAATGGAAAAGATCAATTGAGCGGGACGGCACCGCGGCAAGGCCGCGCGTTCTCTCCCGCGCCGGCTGGCCCTGGGCACCACCGATTGTGGTGGTGCCCGCCAAGGCCGGCCAGATGGCCCTTCAGTAGGCGATAGTGACGATCTTGCCGACGGCCTGGCGCTGGTCGATCAGCTGGAGCATGAACTGGGCGGCGTCGGCCTGGCCGATACGGAAGGCGGCGCGCAGGTTGTGCCCGTAGGCGGTCCGATAGGTGCCAGTCTGCGGTTTGTCGACGATCAGTGGCACGCGCATGGCGGTCCAGTCCGCGTCGCAGCCGTGGAGGAAGTCCTCCATCAGGGCGACGTCGACGAAGTGGTGGCCGAGCACACGCTTGGCCAGCGGGGTGGTCAGGTACTGCATAACAGGGCCCACGCCGGGCTCGCGCTTGGGTGGATGGGGACGGCTGGGCGTGGGGACGGTCGAGACGCCAACACCGCTGACGACAATCAGGCGGCGCGCGCCTACCGCTTGTATCGCGTCGGCGATGGCCCGGGTCCCCGAGGAGACGATGCCGTGCTCGGCCTTCTTGCGCGGGCCAAGACCCGACAGGACGGCGTCGGCTCCGTCGACCGCCGATTCGAGCGCCCCCGGGTCGGGCTCGCTCAGGTCGGCGGTGACAATGCGCACGTTGGGAGCAGTGTGTGCGTCCGCGCCGAGCTTGCCCGGGTTCCGGACGACCGCCGTGACGTGGTGGCCTGCGGCGGTGGCCTGCGCGAGGACGTGCTGTCCAACGCGTCCGGTCGGGCCGAAGATCGTGAGCTTCATGCGAGGTTTGCCTTTCTCGGTTTCGCTGATCTGGCTGATGGGGCTGATGGGGCTCACGTGCACGTGAGGTTCTTCAGTGGTCGAGTGGCGATGCGTCAGGCGTGCGCGAGGGGTCAGTGCGAGCGATGCCACGGCCAGCAGGAGGAACACGACCGTCAGGCGAGCGCTGGGCGGCTCACCTCGAAGTGAGACTGTCTCGGACCACCGCGGTCACGTGGTGGTCCGCGTCCAGGGCTTGGCGCACGACGTGCCCCCGCCCCCGACGCCGCCGGTCGCTGCAAAGACAGTGGGCTTCCTGTGCATCTCAGGCCCTCTCGAACGCGAGCCCCATTTCGTATGAGTCACATGTAATATGAGAACCATACATATCCCTATGAGATGGATACAATATGAGTTACACAACAGATGGGGCTCGGCAGCGGCGGCAGCTGGTCAGGGTGGTCAAAGAGGCCCTGCGCGACCTGAACATCCAGCTGTCATTGCTCAACCGCCAGCTCGGTACCCAGGCCGAGCTCAAGGATGTCGACTGGAACTGCCTGGACCTGCTCAACCGGCACGGCCCGCTCAGTCCCAGCGCCCTGGCCCGCAAGGCGGGACTTCACCCCGCCACCATGACCGGCATCCTCAACCGGCTCCAGAAGGGCGGCTGGATCGCCCGCGATCGCGACCTCGACAACCCCGACCGCCGCGCCGTCACCGTTCAGGCACGCCGCGAACGCAACCCCGAGCTCTACCGCCTCTTCGCCGGAATGAACACCGAGATGGACCGGCTGTGCGAGCACTACACCGGCGCCGAACTCCAGCTCATCGCCGATTTCCTGCGCCGCACCACAGAAGCCGGACACACCGCCACCGACCAACTCGCCGGCAGCTCATCTTCAGGCGCGACTCCGGCCCCCGCTGAGCCGGAACGACAGACGAAGACGCGTGTCCGGTAGGGACTTGAGAGAGCTGGTGGCCCTCAGTGATCCTTCTTGTTGTCGAAGCAAGATGATCACAGTAGAGAAGCCACGAGCATGGTCAACGATACGACGCTGCTGCTCGGCCTGGACGGCCTGGACGTCACGAAGGTCGTCGCCGCAGGTGACGGAGTACAGGACGGGCCGGTGGTGCACCTGGCCACCGCCGATGAACGAGCCAGATACTGCCCGCAGTGCGGGGTCGCCGCAGTCCGGGTGAAGGAGTGGGTGACCACCCGTCCGCGTGACCTGCCGATAGCGGGACGGCGGTGTGCGTTGCGCTGGCGCAAGCGTCGCTGGCGCTGTAACCAGGCCTCCTGCCCACGCCAGACGTTCACCGAGCAGGTTCCGCAGATTCCGGCCCGCTCCCGGCTGACCGTGCGATTACGTCAGGCCAGCGGTGCCGCCGTGGGTGACGGCGGGCGCACGGTGATTCAGTCGGCGCGTGATCACGGCCTGTCCTGGCCGATCGTGTCCGCGGCGTTCACCCAGCACGCCCACCGGGTACTACCCGACCAGCCCGAGCCGGTCACAGTGCTGGGCATCGACGAGGTCCGCCGCGGCCGCCCCAGGTGGGTACTGGATGAGACCACCGGAACCTGGAAGACCGCGGTCGATCGCTGGCATGTCGGCTTCGTCGATCTGTCCGGCGACCAAGGCCTGCTCGGCCAGGTCGAGGGCCGCACCATCACCGCCGTGACCAGCTGGCTCGACCTGCGCCCGCCCTCCTGGCGCGCGCAGGTCGCCTTCGTCGCCATCGACATGTGCTCCATCTTCAAATCCGCCGTCCGAGCCGCGTTACCGCACGCCACCTTGGTGGTCGACCACTTCCACGTGGTGCAGTTGGCCAACACCGCGCTGATCGAGATCCGCCGCCGCATCACCGTGCAGATCCGCGGCCGACGCGGCCGCAAGGGCAACCGCGAATGGGAACTACGCAACCGGCTGACCCGCTCCGCCGCCCGCATGCACGCCCGCCAGCTGGATCCGATGGTCGATGACCTGCACGCACTCGGCCGCATCGGCACGCCGATCCTGGCCGCCTGGAACGCCAAGGAAGACCTGCTGGACCTGCTCGCCCTGGCCCGCACCCACCCCGACCGCACCGTCATCGCCGAGCGGCTGTTTCGCTTCTACGACCGCTGCGCCGCTTCCGGCCTGCCCGAACTCCACCGCCTGGCCACCACGATCGAGACCTGGTGGCCAGAAATCCTCGCCTTCCTCCAGACCGGCATCACCAACGCCGGCTCCGAAGGAACCAACCGCGTAATCAAAACCGTCGCCCGCGACGCCTACGGCTTTCGCAACCCCGACAACCAACGACTACGCACCCGCTGCGCCACCACCCGAAAAGGCCGCGGATGCCTCAACCCCGCTTAACTTCGAAGAGCCGGCATTCCCCGAAAGCAATTCTTGGATGAACTTAATGATCCGACGCACTATCGCCCGGAACTACCATCTTCAAATAGCTGCCATCAAGGGGAGGATCACAGCGATGATTATTTCGGTCCGTGAGTCCAGAGAACGATGAGCCCCTCGGCTAGCCCATCCAATCGTGCGATCGCGCGGCGTACTGCTGAAGCTTTCGGCAATAGGCCACGTGTCCACCGCTATCATGACGATCGGGGACGCGGCTTTGTCGATATAGCTGCGGCGCAAGACGTCCCTCATGCAGGAGTAACGTCCTATGCCACCCTCGGCCTGTCGGACTCGGCCTGTCGGACGCTCCCATGGAAGTTCCTGGCGGTGAAGAGTATCCACTAAGAATCGAGCTCTTGGGGGCATGTAAAAGTCGCTTCGAAAGTTTCGCTAACGCCTTGGCTGCATCGGCCATAAGAATAATCTCAACGCGTAAATTCTGTGCTCCGGGTGTCATCTTTCCGAATATCCTCACAACGCCTGGCGAGTCGGGCGACATGAAGCACTTCCTTTTCCTGTCGCCTTTCTTGTGGGATGATCCGTTTGAGGCGATGGAGCTGGATGACAAGAAGGTTGCATGGCTCCGTGCCGTCCCAATCTCCGACGCCGAACTTCAATGCGCCTTGGATAAAGGCGTTTCGGAGTTGGAGGGTATATTGGAAGCAAATTCAATCGACATATTCGATTTGAATCGTTCTTCAGTGTTGTAGATTTGGCGTTCCTGTATCACGAGAGGCCCCGCCGAATAAGCTTCCGGTGGGGCCGCAGGGACCGTTTGACGGCTATGTTGACGGTTACAGCGGTCGTGATCGTTTTCTGACGGCTACGTTTCAGGGTGGTCGTTAAAGCGGATCGTGCGCAGACCCGCCTTCTCCAGCAGGGCCTTGAAGTCTCGGTTGACGTTGACCGGGTTGATCATTGCGCCGTGCCGGGTGGTGAACACCAGTCCGGTCTCGGGCCAGGCCGCTCCGACGGCTTCGCGGTCGCGGTCTTGGCGTTCGCGCTGAGCGGTCAGGGCAGCGATGCACGGGCAGGCAGGGCGATGCGGCGCTCGGAGTTGGCGGTCTTGGTTGGGGCGAGGACCGGGCAGACCCGCCGGGAATGTACTGGACGGTCTGGCGGATGGTCAGGGTGCCGCCGGTCAGGTCGACGTCCGTCCAGCGCAGGCCGATGCAAAGGGGTCAGATCTCCCGGCTACTGCTCGGCGAGGTAGGCCAGGACGCGGGGGGCGGGGTGGCGGTCCAGGCTGTGCCGGGGTCGTGGGCACGAGTGGTGCGGGGGTCGGCGTGGCCCATGGCGTCCTGGACGTCGCGCAGCGCGGGGATGGTCCCGGCTCCTCGCTGGCGCCGCCGAGTTCCATCAGGTGCTCTCCACGCACGCGCGGACAGTTGGAAAGGCACCCGTCGATGGAAGGGTGCCTTTTAAGCTGTCTTGATCGTCACATCAGAGCATCGGAGATTCGGCGCTTGGCTGCTTCGTCGTGGCCGACGATGCACTTGGCGTAGACGCGCAAGAGCACGTCTACGCTGTGGCCCGCCCACTCGGCGACCTGGGGAGCCGGAACGCCAGCGTTGAGCCGCTCGTACGAGCCCGCGCTCGAGGCCGCCAAAGGTAGCGACGAGTACTACAGGATCCTCAGCGACCTACGCTCAAACCGGAACCAGCCGGGCGGCTTCTGGGTGGCCAAGGATGACCCACGGGCGGCAGACGAGGCCATCACCGGAAGTTGTCCGATCTCCGAGCTGACCCATGTCGGCGCCGTTCTCCTCAGTAATGGCGCCAGCGGCATCGTGGACCGGTTCGGGCTCACCGACTGGCCAGGGGTCATGGCCGTCCTGGCGTCGAGCGGACCGGACGAGATCATTCGCCGTGTCCGGCAGGCGGAGGCACAGCATGCGGTGGCGGCGGACGATGCGACGATCGCCCACTGCACCGGCTTCGGGCAGGCTTGACCGTGCCAACGGTGGCCGCCGGTGCTGGTGCTGAGGTTCTGAAGGGATCTTGCAGTCTTGGGAGTCAGGGATGCCATTGCCGCCTACAGTGTGGAGTTGCAGCTATGCGTTGAGTGATGACGGCGGTTGGGTGACTGCCGTGAGGGAGGCGATGGTGACGTCGCTGCTGACGAAGCTGGACCGGGCCGAGGAGGCCGCGCGGCAGCAATGCGCTGAGCTGTCCCGGGGTGTTCACGAGTGGTGCTGGCCAGCGGCTTCACGGACGTCTGAAGATCGTTTCCCGAACACAGGATGATCGTTTCCCGGAGCGGGGCCGATGTGTTTGTGCTGCCTCGCCGGTGGGGTTCGGTTGGAGGACTTGCACAGGCAGCACGGTGTGTAGGTTGAGGTCGTGGATCTTCCTTCCTATTGGCTGCCTCGGCCGGTCTTCAGCCCAGACGACAAGACCCTGGCTGACTTCGCCTCGTTACTCGCTGACGCGCTTGCCCAAGGACCCGACAAACGGTCACCCACGGGCCGAAACGGCGTTTCAGGTTCTCGACGTCGTTGCGGACCAGCCAGTCCCCGCGCCTGCTGCGGATGCCCGCGGGCGGGTCGGCCAGCCCACCGGCGCGCAGACGCTCGCCCAGGCCGACGGCGTCCAGTGCGCGCAGGCCGTTGGGCTGGATGGTCAGTCCCGCGCCCACCTCGGTGAACTCAGTAGCGCGTTCGAGGACTTCCACCTGCCAGCCTCGCCGATGGAAGGCGACGGCCGTGGCGAGCCCGCCGATGCCGCCTCCCACGATGATCACTTTCATGTTCAGGTCTCCTTGACGGTCAGTGCAGGCCTCGCTTGCCCGGGGCCCAGAACGGCTTGGTCTTGATCGAACCCCGTGGCCAGTTGCGCTCGCGCACCAGAAAGTCGCGCACCAGCTGGCAGGTTCTCGCCTCCCCGGCCACGTAGGTGGCTCCGGCGTTGCCCGGCAGGTCGAGTTCGGCCACGGCCGCGAGCAGCACCGGGGAGGCGACGGCGGGGGCGCCGTGGCGGTGGACGCGGCGCAGCGGCGGCGTCCCGGGCATGGGCAGGTCGTGCTCGGGGGTCTCGCTCTCCAGGACGCCGTACACCTCGGCCGAGGCCCCCAACGCTCTGATCATCGGTCCGAAGGCGGCGCTGGCGGTCTCCTCTCCGATGAACACGTAGTAGTCGGCCTCGCGGGTGAAGAAGTCGCCTTGCGGCCACCAGAAGGTCACCCGGTTCCCGGGCCGTGCCGCCCGCGCCCACTTCAGTCCGATGCCGTCGCCCGCGTACAGGTGGATGCGCAGTTCGATCGCCTTTCTGCCGGGGTCGAGGTCCCAAATCGTGTAGGTGCGCAGCGTCTCGGCTGGGCGCAGGATGCCCGACACCGACAGCGGGTCCTTCAGCTGGATCCTGACGTGCTGGCCGGGGGTGTAGGAGAAGGCGACGGACTGGTCGGTTTCCAGCCGAATCCGGCGCATGGCGGGGTTGACCTGCTCGGCCACGGTGACGGTCGCTTCCATGGCGTACTTGCCGAACAAGCGGTCACGCATCGTGCGGGCCATGTGAGGACTCCTTGCGCCGCCGGACGTGAGCGGATCTGGACATCCGCCACCACACGGCCGCAACCAGCGCCACCACCGCGAGAAGGATCCACCACACAGGCTCCATGTCCACTCCTTATAGGTTCTAGATTGTTTAGAGCCATTAAGGAAACATAGATGCCCTAAGATGTCAATCGCGGCGACAGAACGACAAAAGGGGCGATGATGTCCGCACACACCATCAGGCGGGAAAGGCTGCGCCAGGCCACCCTGGAGGAGATTCACGCGGCCGCGCGCAGGCTGCTGGTCGAGCAGGGATCGGCCGCGGTGACCATCAACGCGGTCGCCCGGCAGGTCGGCATGAGCGGCCCGGCTCTTTACCACTACTACGCCGGCCACGACGAGCTGGTCGGCGCGGTGACCGCAGACTTCTTCCGCGAGTTGGCCGCCGTCATGGAGCAGGCCCGCGACGCCTGCGCCCGCGCGCCGATCGGCGACCGCATGCTGGCCGTCTGCCGGGCCATGCGCGCTTGGGCCATCGCCCATCCCGCCGAGTTCGGCTGGATCTTCGCCAGCCCCATCGCCCCGCCGAACCGGCGGCCGGACTCGGTGCGCCACCAGGCCGCCCTGCGTTTCGAGCAGGTCTTGCTGGACCTGACGGTCGAGCTGTGGCGGACACGGCCGTTCCCGGTGCCCGACCTGGCCGACCTGCCCGCCTCCCTGCGTGAGCAGCTGACCGCCTACTCCGCCGCCATCGATGGGCGACTGCCGCCCGAGGCCGCCCACGTCTTCCTGTCGTGCTGGATCAGGCTGTACGGCCTGCTGTGCATGGAAATCCTGCACCAACTGGACTTCGCCTACACCGACCTGGAGCCCGTCTTCGAAGAGTGCCTGCGAGACCTGGCGGTCGCCCTTGGCATCGACGACGACGCAACGGCATGACTCCGACACCGGTCGTCGGAGAGATACGTAACTGCAGGGCTTTAGACGCCGTCCTGGGCAGGTCGTTCATGCGGGTGGAGATGGCGGCCAGGTGCACGTAGGCGTCCAGGAACCCGGTCCAGGCGTGTACCTCCAGCAGCAGCTCGGGCAGGTCGATGCGGGGCAGCATGGCCTGGCAGGCGGCCCGCAGCCACGCCGGCGACGCGCTCTCGCCGAGCGCGCCGAGCTTCTCCACCGACAGCCGGGCCCGCCCACCCCCGGCCGGAGTCACCACCGAGACCAGCGCGTCCTCGCCCGCCTCCTCCAGCCGGGCGGCCATCTGCTTCCAGGCGGCGTCCAGGGCCAGGGCCTTGTCGTTCAAGTGCTTGTGGACGGGGCCGGTGAGCGACAGGGAGGCCAGCACGTCCTCGGCGATCGCCTCCCACTGCGCCCCGGCCAGCAGATGGGCGCGCGGGTCGGCCCAGCGCAGCGACGGCGAAGCGAACACATCCCTGATCGTCAGGGCCCGCATCAGGTGCTCCAGCACGCACACCACGTACGCGTCACGATCCACCGCGCCCCGTGGCAGGTCCGGGTTGGCATACACCGTCCGCTTCCATGACGCGGTCACCAGCGCGGCGTCGATCTCCGGCATCGGCGAAGCCTCATCCCGCAGGACGGCTCACGGCTGGTGAGGTGTCCATGCGCCAGGCCTGACGCAGGATGACGGCCAGGCACACCACTTCCACGGCGGCCAGGACCAGGTAGTGGGGTTTCGCCGATCCGCCGCCGATGATGAACGCCGCGGTCAGCGGGACCGCCACCAAGGTGACCCGCCGGGTCACCGCCGGTTTCAACACACGCGACAACACCACCATCACGATCGGGATCTCGACCATGACCGCGGATCCCACCAGGAGCAGCGGGGTGACGGGAACGCCCTCGGCATGCCCCGCCAGGAGCCCCCGCAGAAATCCGGCGTTCAGGAAACTGAGGACATCCGCGTAGAGCATGGTGAACATGACGACGATCCACAGGGTGGAGAGTCTTGCTCGCACGTCACTCATTTCGGCCTCGGCGCCTTTCTGGGTCGTTGGACGGGGGTCCGGGGATTCCCCGGCCGGTTCCGCGCGGCTGCCGGCGATGACGGAAGCTGCCCGTACCGGTCATGAGGACAGGCTGGCGCGACGGGCGGGCGCATCGCTACGGCCGCAGGTCGGCGCCCGGATGGCCGAAGGTTGGCGGTACGGGATCTACTTTGGTCGGATTCCGCTGGACCGGGCGCGGCCGTACCCTTTGGTCGTGACGACCCCGGCAGGCCTGGACCATCGGATCCTGCTCCCCGCCAGCGCGCTCAGCGGCCCCGAGCCCGCCCCGGCGCGCCCGGCCGGACGCACCAGGCGCGATTGGGCGGCCGATGTGGCGTTGTTCCTGCTGGCCATCGGCCTCACGGCGCTCAGTGTGGTGGAAGGCCTCGGCCAGCATCCCGCACCGGTGCCGTTCGCGGTGGACGCCGCCCTCGGCGGGCTGAGCTGCCTGGGGGTGTGGCTGCGCCGGCGCCGGCCGGTCGGCTTCGCGGCGGTCGCGGTGGCGTTCAGCGTCTATTCGATGTCGGCCGCGGGGGTGGCGCTGATCGCGCTGTTCACCGTCGCGGCGCACCGGCGCGTGGCGGTGGCCGGCCCGATCGTGGCCGGGTGCGTGCTGGTGCCGTTCCTGACGCCGCTGGTCCGGCCGGACGTCCCGGTGCCGCCCTGGTGGCAGGTCCTGCTGGGCTTCGCCTGCGTCGCCGCGGTGCTCGCCTGGGGGATGTTCGTACGAGCCCGGCGGCAGTCCCTGCGCGAACGGGCCCGGCGGGTCGAATCCGAGCGGGAACTGCGCCTCGCCCAGGTCCGCCAGTCCGAACGCGACCGGATCGCCCGGGAGATGCACGATGTGCTCGCCCACCGCCTGTCCCTGCTCAGCCTGCACGCCGGGGCGCTGGAGCTTCGTCCCGACGCCGCGCCCGAGGAGGTCGCCCGGGCCGCCGGGGTGATCCGCGACAGCGCGCACCGGGCGCTGGAGGATCTGCGCGAGGTCATCGGCATGCTCCGCGCCGACCTCGACCGGTCCGAGGAGGGGCCGGAGCGGCCCCAGCCCACCCTGGCCGATCTTCCCGACCTGGTCGATCAGTCACGGCGCGCGGGCATGCGGGTGCTGCTCGACTGCCGGGTGGGGGAACCGGCGGCCGCGCCCGCGGCGATCGGGCGCGGCGCGTACCGGATCGTGCAGGAAGGGCTGACCAATGCCCGCAAGCACGGCCGCGACGGCCAGGTGTCGGTGGCCGTCGGCGGGGCGGCGGGGGAGGGGCTGACGGTCGAGGTGCGCAACCCGGCCGGCGCCACCGCCGTCGCCGGGATCCCGGGCGGCGGCAGTGGCCTGATCGGCCTGGCCGAGCGGGCCGGCCTGGCCGGTGGACGGCTGGAGTACGGCCCGACCGCCGCGGGTGAGTTCCGGTTGTGGGCATGGCTGCCGTGGCCGAGGTGAACGCCGCGATTCGGGTTCTCATCGTGGATGACGACCCGCTGGTACGGGCCGGCCTGGCGATGATCATCGGCGGTTCGCCCGAGCTGAGCGTGGTGGGCGAGGCGGCCTGCGGAGCCGAGGTGCCCGCCGCGGTGGAGGCGTGCGCCCCGGACGTGGTGCTGATGGACATCCGCATGCCCGTGCTGGACGGCCTGGCCGCCACCGAGCTGCTGCGTGCCCGGCCCGACCCTGTCTCTTATACACACCCAACACTACCCACC
>NZ_VCJS01000295.1 GCF_005893125.1 Nonomuraea basaltis
GGATAAGTCCGTGCTCACTCACCCCGCCATCCCAGCACAGCCGAGCCCACCAGGCAGGCATAACGCTACAGATTCACTCGATCACACTAAGGCATCAGGGGCATAGACCCGCGGACCGCCCTCTGAGGTTCTTGTGGCGGGTCTTGCCCATGATGAGCTGGAGCGGTACTTCGGCTTCGCCGAGGTGGGTGGCGGCGCTGTGGCGCACCTGGTGCAGGTCGAGTCCGGCGTAGGTGTCGAGGCCGCGCTCCAGCGCGAGCTGGACCGCGGCCTTCGACAGAGTGTCCCGGGTCTCCTGCTTCTTGCGTTCGCGTAGCCCGGTCATCCCTTCCGTCTACAACTTATTGTGATCGAGCAAGTTTTCGCATTCCGCAAGAATCATCGTCCACGAGGCGGCGGGCAACCGCGCCGTCAGCCGGTCACCGTCAGCCTGTACGGTCAGCGGCTGCGGAAGGGCCTCCACCCGGTGCGGGTCGTCCCCGGCGGCGATCACCGAGGCCGACACCGGCCTGACCGCCGCTGGGAGCCGGGCGGTGAGGTCAAGGTCCTGGTCGGGCGACCGATTGACGGCGAACAGCGCCACCTGAGACCCGTCGACGGTGGCCACCGCCGACAGCGCGGGCGCCTCGCCGTACCGCTTGGTCTCCAGAAGCGGCCCGAACGGCTCCACCCGCAGCACAGTGCCGCGCGCGTGCCGGGCCGTCAGCGCGAACGGGTGGAAGATCGTCTGACGCCAGGCCGGGCCGCCGGGCTTGGTCCTGATCGGCGCGATGATGTTGGCGAGCTGCGCCTGGCAGGCGATGCTCACCCGGTCGGCGTGCCGCAGCAGCGTGATGAGGAAGTCCCCCACCACCACGGCGTCGGCGGCGGTGAAGGTGTCCTCGATCAGCTCCGGCGTCTCCTGGAACGGCGAGCGCTCGCGCCCGGTGAACCGGCTCTGGTACCAGACGTTCCACTCGTCGAAGGACAGGTTGATCTTCTTCTTGCGCCGGAGTTTCGCTCCGATGTGGTCGGCCGTGGCCACGATGGCCGAGATGTAGCGGTCCATGTCCACGGCGCTGCAGAGGAAGCCGGGCAGGTCGCCGTTCTCCTCGTAGTAGTTGTGCAGGGACAGGTAGTCGACCGCGTCGTAGGCGTGTTCGAGCACAGTGGCTTCCCACGCGCCGAATGTCGGCATCCCGCTGTTGGAGCTGCCGCACAGCACCAGTTCGATGTCGGGGTCGACGAGCCGCATGGCCTTGGCGGTCTCGTTCGCGAGCCGTCCGTACTCGTGCGCGCTCTTGTGGCCGATCTGCCAGGGTCCGTCCATCTCGTTGCCGAGACACCAGAGCTTGATCCCGTACGGGTTGGTCACCCCGTGTTTGACCCGCAGGTCCGACCACTGCGTACCCGAGGGGTGGTTGGCGTATTCGAGTAGGTCACAGGCCTCCTGGATGCCCCGGGTGCCGAGGTTGACGGCCATCATCGGCTCCACCCCGGCGGCCCGGGTCCAGGTCATGAACTCGTTGAGCCCGAACGCGTTCGTCTCGATCTGCCGCCAGGCCAGGTCCAGCCGGGAGGGCCGGTCGGGGCCGACGCCGTCCTCCCAGCGGTAGCCGGAGACGAAGTTGCCTCCCGGGTAGCGGACCACGCTCACGCCCATCTCGCGGGTCAGCTCCAGCACGTCGGTGCGGAAGCCGTTGTCGTCCGCCGCCGGGTGGCCCGGTTCATAGATGCCGGTGTAGACGCACCGGCCCATGTGCTCGACGAACGAGCCGAACAGGCGCCGGTTGACGGGGGCGATGCGGAAAGAGGGGTCAAGGGTCAGGTGTGCTTGCGGCACAGGTCAGGCTCCTCGGTAGACGCGTACGTAGTCGAAGTCGGCGTTGACGGCTGGCTGGGCCCCTCCGTGGGAGACCAGGCCGATGCGCACGGCCGTGTCATTGGGGAAGGTCCACACGCCGCCCCAGGTCCAGGTCTTGCCGTCGCGGCTGGATCCGGCGCGGAACTCGTGCTCCCCGTTGGCCGGGTCCACATGGTGCGCTAGCCGCAGCCAGGTGGTCTTGGCGGGCGGGCCGACGATGTTGCCGCCGTAGGACAGGCGGCCGGCGAAGGTCAGCTCGCGGCCGTACTCGACCTGGCGGGTGTTCCAGATGGCGACCTGGGACAGGCGGGCGAAGTCGTCGTCGGAGGCGTAGGCGACCAGCCCGGCCTGCTGGTAGTTGCGTACGGCGTCCTCACCCAGGTCGAGCGTGACCTTGGTCTCCACGACGTAGTCCCCCTTGGGGGCCTCGCGCAGCAGCACCGACGCCTTGTTGGCGGCCCCGACCAGGTCGGCGCCCTGGACGGGCCAGCGCAGCGCGCCCTCCTCGATCTTGGCCGCAGCGTCCTGCCGCACCCAGATCCAGCGGGAGTCGAGCGGCCCGTTGAACTCGTCGGCGTCCAGCAGCCTGCCCGTACGCGGCGTCGGCGCCGCCTTGGTGACGGCCTTGAACAGCGGGGCGGCGGAGACGTTGTCGAAGTCGGCGCCCTCGTCGGCGACCAGCCCGATCGGGCCGTTCGCTCTGCCCGTGACGGTGACGCTCGCCTGCGGGTCACGGAGCCGGGCCTCGGTCACTTCGGCGGTGATCGTCCGTCCCTTGACGGTGACGGCCAGATTGTGCCAGGTCGCGGCCCCTCCGGGCAGCGCCACCGTACGGGACGCGCCGCCCGAGATAAGCATCAACCCGTCGCGCGAAACGACCGCGGTCGTGCCGCCGATGCGAATCCCGGCGGACTTGTCCGTCTTGAGGTCGGTCTCGACGCGGACGTCCCCACCGAACGACTTGCGGCTGATGAGCGTGCCCTGGCCACGGACATATCCATCCTGTACGGTCCAGCCGGCCGTGTTCCGCCAGCCCGACAGATCGCCCGCGAACTGATCGTCCACGACCCCGCGGGTCACCGGCGTCTCCCGCGACTGCTCGGAAGGCCCGGCCCCCGCGCGCACGGTCGGCCAGCCGTCGATCCAGTCCAGCCGGTCCAGCAGCATGGGCCGCTCGTTGATCCCGTACGGCTCGTCCAGGAACGGGTCGCTTCGATCGATGGCGTGGTAGAGCATCCAGTCCTGACCGGAAAGGTCGGTGAGCTGGGCGTGGTGGCCGGTGCCGATGTAGCGGTTGCCGTTCTGGTCCAGAACAGGGGTGCCACCGGCGCGCGAGGCCAGCAGCGGCACGCCCTCGCGGTCGACGAACGGCCCGCGCGGGCTGGTCGAGCGCCCGGCCAGCACCGAGTAACCGGTGGTCGGCCCGGCGCAGCAGTTCGCCGAGGAGCCGAGCAGATAGTAGTAGCCGTCGTGGCGCACCACGTACGCGCCCTCGAACTTGTTGTCGATCGCGACCTGCTGCGGCTGCCCGGTGGCGTGCAGCCCGTCGTCGGACAGCTCGGTCACCCACAGGCCGCCGAAGAACCCGCCGAAGTACAGGTATTTGCGCCCGTCCACGTCGGTGAACTGCGAGGGGTCGATCGTGTTCCAGTACGAGTTGCCCGAGGGACGCGGGGCGACGACCGGGGCGTCGATGTGCGTCCACGGCCCGGTCGGCGTGGGTGCCGTGGCGGCGCCGATCGAGTAGTCCCAGTTGGCGGGCGTGGTGGCGGTGTCGGTGACGGTGAAGTACATGACGTACCGGCCGTCGAGGTAACGGATGTCCGGTGCCCAGAACAGACTGCCCGGGGCCGCGTACGACGGCAGGTTGTCCGGCCCGAACGCGTCGCCCACGTAGGTCCAGTTGACCAGGTCGCTGGAGCGGGCGATCGGCAGCGTGTGCATGACCTTCTCACCCTCGCGCAGCGGGTCCGACGTGCCGTAGGAGTACCAGTAGCCGTCCTGCCCGCGGATCACCGACGGGTCGGCGAACGTGTCGGAGAAGGAGTTGGACACCGGATTGGCGAAGAGGGAGAGGATCAGCGTGGCGATGACAGCCAAGTGCATATGTCAGCCTTTCAGGCCACTACGAGAGATGCCTTCGATGACGTACCGCTGGGTCAGACTGAAGAGGATCAGGACGGGGATGCTGGCCAGCACCGCGCCCGCCATGATCACCGGATAGTGGATCGTGTACGCGCCCTGCAGGATCGACAGGCCCGGCGGCAGCGTGAAGTACTCGGGACTGAAGATCACGTAGATCGGCCAGATGAAGTCGTTCCAGTTGGACAGGAAGCTCAGCACGGCCAGCGTGGCCAGCGCGGGCCGCGACAGCGGCAGCGTGATCCGCCAGAAGATGTGCCAGTGGTTGGCGCCCTCCATCAGCGCGGCCTCGTCCAGCTCACGCGGCAGCCCGAGGAAGAACTGCCGCAGGAAGAACACCCCGAACGCGCCCGCCGCACCCGGCACGATGAGCGCCGTCAGGCTGTCCAGCCAGCCGAGCTGGTCGACGATCAGGAACTGCGGGATGAGGAAGACGAACCCCGGCACCAGCAGCGTGCCGACGATCACCCCGAACATCAGCTTCTTGCCGTGGAACTCCAGCCTGGCCAGCGCGTACGCGGCCAGCGACGACACCGCGAGCACCAGCAGCATGTGCCCTGTGGCGGCGATGAGACTGTTGGCGAACCAGCGCAGCACCGGCGTGTCCGTGGTGCCCTGGAAGACCGTCCCGTACGCGGACGTCGTCGGCTCGGCGGGCAGCAGGGTGGGCGGTACCCGGGTGGCCTCGGTCTGCGTCTTGAACGACACGCCCAAGGCCCACACCAGCGGCCCCACGAACAGCACGGCGAGGGCCAGCAGGCCCGTGTAGCGCTTCATGACCGGGTCCTGAACAGCCGGAAGTTGACCACGCTGACCAGGATCAGCAGCAGCGTGAGCAGGTAGCTCATGGCCGAGGCGCTGCCCATCTTGTACTCTCTGAGCCCTTGCTGGAGTATGTACATGATCGCGGTCCGTGTGTCCCCGCCCGGCGCCCCCTGGGTCAGCAGGTACGACTGCCCGAACATGTTCGCCGAGGCCAGGATCGTCGTCGTCACCACGAACAGCGCGACGGGCCGCAGTCCCGGCAGCGTGACGTGGACGAACTCGCCCCACCGCCCCGCGCCGTCCACCTTCGCCGCGTCGTACAGCTCACGCGGGATGTCCTGCATCCCGGCCAGGTAGATCACCGCGTTGAACCCGAGCGTCCACCAGACCGTCACCCCGACCAGCGCGATCCAGGCCCACGGCGTCGCGGTGGTCCAGGGGATCGGCGTGCCGAGTATCCAGTCGACCAGGCCGAGGTTCGGGTCGAGCAGCAGCCGCCACATCAGGCACACCACCGCCACGCCCAGCACGAACGGCGCGAAGAACAGCCCCCGGAACAGCGTCCTGCCCCGGAAGGGCCGGTTGAGCAGCAACGCCACCCCGAGCGGCAGCACGACCAGGAACGGCACGCTGAACACTGTGAAGATCCCGGTCGCCCGCATCGACATCCAGAAGTCGCCGTAGACGGGCGACTGGTCGTCGAACAGCGCCGTGTAGTTGTCCAGGCCGACGAACGGCTTGCCCTCGAGCATGTAGTCCCAGTCGTGCAGGCTCACCCAGATCCCGAACAGGGCCGGGGCCAGCACGAACACGGAGAACAGGATCAGGTACGGCGCCAGGAACAGGTACGGCGTCGCCTTGCCCGATCGGGGAACGCGCACGTCCCGCCCCGGCGTCTCTTCCGCCGCCCCCTTCACCGAAATCGCGACCATCAGGCGCCGTACTTCTTCCGGTTGGCCTCAAGGATCTTGTCGGCCTTGGCGGCGGCCTCCGTGAGCGCGTCCTTGGGGCTCTTCTTGAGCAGGATCGCCGCGTTGATCGCCTGGTCGACAACCGCGGAGGCGTCCCCGATGCCCGCCACAGACGGCAGGAAGTACAGGTAGTCGATCTGGGTGCCGATCGTGGCCTGCTCCTTCAGCGCCGCGAACTCCGCGCCGTCGCGGATCGACTTGCGTGCCGGCACCTGGCCGCCCTTGGCCCACTCCAGCGAGTGGCCACTGATCCAGTTGATGAACACCTTGGCCGCGGTCAGCTTGTTCTGGTCGGGTGTACGCTGCTTGAACACCACGAACTGGTGGGAGCCCGCCCACGCCGCCGGTTTCGACCCGATCTGCGGGAGCGGCGCGACGCCCCACTCCAGGTCCTTGATCTCCTTGAGCGTGTTGATGGACCAGATGCCGTTCCAGTTGAACGCGGCCTTGCCGTTCTGCAGGGCGATGAAGTCGGCGTCCTGGCCGACGTTCTTGGGGCTGTAGCCCTTGTTGATGAGGTCGACGAGCCAGGTCAGGGCCTGCACGCCGGGGTCCTCGGCGAAGCGCGAGACGCTGGCGTCGTCGGCGAAGAGCTGGCCGCCGTTCTGGTAGAGCAGCGTCCCGAACTGCATGCTTCCGGTGAACGGGAACGGCGTGGCCCAGTGCCCCTGGATGCCCACCTTCTTCAGCGCCTCCAGCGCCGCCATGTACTCCTCGCCGGTCTTGGGCGGCTGCTCCGGGTCGAGCCCGGCCTTCTTCATGACCGTCTTGTTGTAGAACATGCCGAGCGGGTGCACGTCGAGCGGGATCGAGTAGCGCGTGCCCTTGTAGCCGCCGGCCTTCCAGACCGGCGGGGAGAAGTCCGCCTCGGTGAGGCTGAGCGCGTTGGCCACGTCGTCGAGGGGCAGGACCACCTGCCGTGCCGCGTTGGTGGCGACGCTGTCGACGTGCATGATGCCGATGTCAGGGCCTTGACCTGCGGAGACGGCCGCGGGAACCTTCGCGTAGTAGTCGGCCCACTGGTAGACGTTCATCGTCACCTTGATGTTCTGGTGCTCGGCGTTGAACTGGTCCACCAGCTTCTTCATAACCGGGCCGTCGCCGCCGGTGAAGCCGTTCCAGAACTTCAGCGAGACCGAGGGACCGGTGTATTCGGTGGGCGCCGCCGTGGTGGCCGGCGCCTGCGCCTGCTTGGGGCCGCCGCCTCCGCCGCAGCCGGCGGCGCCGATGACCAGCGCGCCGAGGCCCAGGCCCAGTGCGCGCCGCCTGGAGAGGTTGTCGAGGGACATACCAGATCACTCCTGCCCGTGAGGTTACGGACGTTTTACATCGTTGGTTCCAACGTTGTAAATTGCCTCGCGCCAGTTCGTTACATCGTTGTAAACAAGGTAGGGTTCCGATGGCGAAGGGGGCATGGTGCGGCCGAGGCTGAAGGACGTCGCCAAGCTGGCCGGGGTGTCGATCAAGACCGTGTCCAACGTAGTCAACGACTATCCCCATGTCAGTGACGTGACACGCGCCCGGGTGGAGGCGGCGATAGCCGAGCTCTCCTACCGGCCGAACCTGTCGGCGCGCAGCCTGCGCGCGGGCCGCTCCGGCGTGGTCGCGCTGGCGGTGCCCGACCTGGACAACCCCTACTTCGCCGAACTGGCCACGAACGTCATCGAGGCGGCCGACCGGCGAGGCTGGACCGTGCTCATCGACCAGACCCAGGGCGACCGGGCCAAGGAACGCGTGGTGATCTCCGGGATCCGCGACCACCTCATCGACGGGCTGCTGTTCAGCCCTCTCGCGCTCACGGGCAAGGACCTGGCCGGGCGCGACGAGCGTACGCCGATGGTGCTGCTCGGGGAGCGCATCGGGACGGGCCGCTCGCCGTACGATCACGTCGGCATCGACAACGTGGCCGCCGCGCGGGCGGCCACCCTGCACCTGGCCGAGCGCGGCAGGCGCAGGATCGCCGCCATCGGCGTGCAGCGCACGGCCGCCGCCGCGACGGGCCGCCTGCGGCTGAAGGGCTACCGGCAGGCGCTCGCCGAGGCCGGCGTCCCCGCCGACCCGTCACTGGTCGCGCTGGTCGCGCGCTGGGGGCGCGCCGACGGCGCCGAGGCCATGAGCCGCCTGCTCGACTCCGGCGCGCCGGACGCGGTCTTCTGCTTCAACGACACGCTCGCGCTGGGCGCCCTGCGGACGCTGCTCAAGCGGGGGTGCGAGGTGCCGGGCGACGTGATGGTGATGGGGTTCGACGACATCCAGGACGGCCGGTTCGCCACGCCCACACTGTCGACCGTGGCGCCCGACAAGGCGCTGATCGCGCAGTCGGCGGTGGACCTGCTGGCCGAGCGGCTGAGCGGCGGGACGGACAAGGCACACGAGGTGTGCGTGCCGCATCGACTGGCTTTTCGGGAGAGTACGGATTTGCCCGAGAAAGGGCATTCTCGCGACTGCTCGGCTAAGCTTGCGATTTAACGTCACTCTCGGTGTTGGTTATGGCTCTGCCGACGTGACCAATGGAAAGGACGCTGCGGCGACCTTCGCGCTGGCTCCTGATGGCCGGCGCGCCTATGTCTTGATGCGCAGCGAGCACGAGGTCATGTGGTGCATCCCGGCGTTGGACCAGGGGCGCGTCTATTACACCAACTCCCGGAGTTGTCGGACGCCTCAGTGTTTCATGCCAGCCCAGGGCTACGCGGCCGCCGTCTCATCACCGCGTGCTCGCCGGAGCGCTCGGCCGAGTTGCAGGTGCAGTATCACCGACAGGACCACCGTCACGAGTGGTCGCCCAACCGACCCCACCCCAGCGCCCTGTCACGCCCGCTCCCTTGAGAAAGAGGCGTCCAACGGCACGGCTCTCAGATCGCAGCGACGCTCGCCGCCAGGCGCGGGGTGGGAAGGTCCGCCGGATCCCTCCACGCGAACGCTGACACCTCCTCGGTCTGGATAACGATCTCCGTCCCCTTCGCCCAGAACGCGAAGCGGAAGTCGGCGTGCAGGTTGCGCCGGCTCTCCCTTGGCCGGGTTGGCAGGGATCACGTGGACGTCGATCCTCCCCGGACAGGACCGGCAAGCCCTCACCGACCTGATCAGCCAGTTCGCGCACCAGGAAACCGACCCCGAGCGGCAGTTGACCGTCATAGAAGCGCCCGAAACCCTGGGCCTCCTGGCCTGAGAGAGTCACTGCTCAAGGCGTCCAGCCAAAGTGCCCTGATGAAAGTAGACGCGCCAGCCAGTCTCCGTCAGGCGCCATAGAGAGCTCCGCCATGCCCGGCGCCCCTGATTATCAGCAAAGTACGTCAGGTGAACGATCCCCCGAGCCAGCACGACCCCTGACATCTTGCTGACCGTGACCGGCGACTCCGGAGCCACCGATCCCTCCATCACAGTGAGGATCGACTCCGCGTCCCACCAGCGTCCTGAGGCTCCGATCTCGGTGAACTCCGGATCCAGAAGCTCCCGGACAAGGGCCGGAGAAGCGCGCACCTCCGGATCGAGAAGCCGCAACTCACCATCGATGGCCGCTTGCACGGCACGCTCATCCTCGTCCGTCATGCACGGATCCTACGAACACGCCTCACCCAGGCACAGCGAATATCAAGCCCGAAGCCATCAGCACCGTCCGGGGATCGAGCCCCACGGGGAGGAACCGCGTCACGGTTCCTGCGGCCCACGCGCGACAGCCATGGCCAACCTACGTGCCTGACGTGCCTGACAGGCCTTCAAGCGGCTGCCCAGCGCCCTGACCGACGATGCGGTCTGGGTGACCGACGGCACGAAACTCACCCGCGACCAGCTGATCGCGCACGCGCCTCCGGCCCGCAAGAACGTCACCGCCTGCGAGATGCGCATCGACGATCTCGTCGTCGACGGCCCCCGGTTCGCCGCACGCTGCTACCTCAGCACCGACCACCGCAAACTCGGACACGTGGTGATCGAGTGGATCCTCATCGGCGAGGTCACCGAGGACGGACGGGTGCGGCGCATCGACCAGCTGGGCCGAACCCTCGGCAACGCGGACAGCACCGGGGGGCCGGGCTCGTAGGTCTCGAGTGCCAGCCGCTCACCGCGGGGCTTGCCAGGCTTGACGCATCTCCACGGGTGTCTGCCCCTTTCGCAGGGTTCGTCGGACGGGAGTGGGCGGCACCCGTCCGCCTGGCGGGTGGCGTCGCGGGCCGAGCTCGGTCAACTTGGCCTACGTGAAAGAAGAGATCATCGTCCTCTGACCTGCTGGAAGGGTCCTCCAACCCTAGATAACGATCGTGGAGACCGCGTCGGGGGTGGCGAAGTCCATCCAGTTGACTTCACTGAACTAAGAAGTTGATCAAGAGTGGTTCGCGAAATGCCTGTTTAGGCAGGGACCTCCGGTGAGCCAGGGTCCACGTTCGGGTTGGACGAAGATTCGCGTCGCAGGAGGCGACCCCCTTTCTCATCAGGCTCCATCAGCCATCCCAACGGCCACTGCAGATGTTTACCTAACGCCTTGGGCTCCACTAAGGCTTCGTCGAGATCGACATGCTGTGCCTCCTTGGGAAATCGAACGGGTCCGCTGAATGTGGCTCTCGCAAACACCGCTTTGCCGTTGAAGGCGAGCCGACCTCGGCACCGATGGCCAGCGTGGTCTCCACCTTCGCCCTGGTGCCGGCGGCGCGGCGGCGCGCAAGTACCGGCATCACGAACCCGGTGAACAGGACTGCCATCAATCCAAGGGCGTGCAACGCCACATCCAGCCAGTCATCGTCGCACCCGCCTCCACAACTGAACAGATCAAGGAATGCGCCACCTCTGATGAGATTCCGCCATATCAAATGAGACGGGACAACCCCGACGAGAACTTGATCGGCCCGCAGGACCCGGACACATGGGCAGTTCTAGCCTTCACGGCCGAGCGCACCGACGAAGGGAGCGCGCTCGACATATGGTCAACTGCGGACCTGATGTTCCACGCGATGACGGATGTACTCGTCTGGATGCGAGCGGGCGATCGACACTGCCGCGTCCACGAGGTCCTGCAGCTCCGGCGGGTACGCGGATCGCCAGAGCGGTAGTCCGGGGAGAATGCATCGCCGAACGTCCAAGTGCTCGTTGCTCACGAACTCCTGAAGCGCGGCCTGGTACCAGTCCCGCGTCAGGACCGACCGGTCATCTGACTCTGCCTGGCTCCCGGTGTTCGGAGTCTCTGCTTGCACTTGGTGGAGCCGAAGTGGCAGAGCCGACCAGTACCACGCTCGCGCAGCGCCGGCCCGCTCCCCGTCGGTGCCCGTTCGCAGATAATCAAGCAGCGCTGATCGGACGCGCCGACGTCCGAATGCGTTCAAAGCTGGTTCGACGAACTGACGGTTGAAGCTCGGGTCCGGGTCGTAGACGGCTGCCTTGATGAGTACGTCGAAGGACGCATCAGACAGCGTCAGGCCGTTGCGGCAGGCTTCTCGGAGCGCCACCCGTGCCAGCTGATTCCAGCGCCGCTGATCGCCGGGAGCTCGCTCAGGCGCGACCTCGATCCCGACCACGTCGACCACGGCCGCCAGACAATGCTGGAACGACGCCCTGTCGTCATCCGTTCGGGCCGGCAGCGCCATGAACACCTGCCTCCCGTCCGCTGTGTCCTTCACGGCCGTTCCGTTCTCATCTGTCGTCAACGGGCCCTCCGGCGTCTTGATCCTTGATCAGTCGGCGCAGGTAGCGACCGCGCCGAGGAAGGTGCTGAGCGCGTCCACGCCTGGCATCGCCCCACCTGCGATCGACGAAGCTGATCAACGGATAGCCGGTAATGCGGCCGCGGACAACCCCTGCAGCGGTCGGAACCTCGATGACGTCGCCGACATTGGCGACATACCCGGACGCCTGCCACTCCGTGCATAGTGTCGAGGACCGCCACGGCACCCGCGCCAGCGCCCTCTGCACGCGCTCACCCGTACGCAGCTCTGCACGTCTACAAGTACGCCGACAGGCGGAGACCACCCCATGAAGCAATCCTACGGATCAACGCATCCCGTTCTGATAACGATCAAACGATGCCAGCCGGATGATCAGGAGCCGCCGCGCTCACCTGACGGACAACGTCGTTGACACAAACACCCAGTTCGGAGAGCCATAAGTTGATCGGGCTAAAGATAACGGGCGTTTTCGGGACGGCTCTCACGCGCCTCAAACGACCTTGAAAAAGTGGAACCCGGCCCGCTTGGGGGGCATTGGTAGGGCGGACGTCGCCGCTCGGTCAGGCCGCGTCCTTGTCGGTGTCGGACGCAAGCTGTAGCGGCGGGTGGTCTCCAGGCGGGCGTGGCCGAGGATCTCGGCGACCACAACCAGGTCAGTTTTGCCGCGGACCAGCGTGGTGGCGAGCGTGTGTCGCAGGACGGGCGCGGTGGTGGGATCGTCCAGGCCGGCCCTCTGGGCGATTTCGGCGATGATGCCGCCGGCGGCGCGATCGGCCAGCCAGGCCAGGAAGATACGCACGCGGGAGCGATAGGTGCGCCGGATCTCGGCCGACAGTGGCGCGTGTTCCAACGCGCCGGCGTACTCGCCAAGGACCGTGTCGTAGGCGACCGGAAGCCGGGTGGGGCGGGCGCCCGGACGGCGCTTTGATGGTCAACCTTCATGTCGCGCCGTGATCGGCTGGCGTGCGTGTCCCTGGCCCGGCCGCACCGCCGAAAGTTTCGGAAAAATACTTAAAATTTCTCTGTTGTGAACCGTCCCGCATTGCCTATTCTTCGGACCAGGTGGGTTTGAAGAGGCCCAAATAGGCTCGATCCGACGGGGCGGTTGATCGGGGGTAGGTTGTGCACTCGAAATATTTCGGTTACGTGCCGTGGTGAGCGGTGACGGTCGGCTCCTGCTTGCCGACCTGCTCGCACATCGCGCCGAGGAGCAGCCCGAGAGCCCGGCCCTCGTGGTGGCCGATGTGGGGACGATCTCGTTCGCCGCGTGGGACCGCCGGTCCAACGCGGTCGCCCGCGCTCTGATCGATCGCGGCGTGCCGTCCGGACATCGGGTCGGGCTGCTGTTCGACGAGCGGGACTGGATCGACTTGGCCGTCGCCTGGTGCGCGGTCATGCGGGCGGGCTGCGCCGCCGTGCCGCTGTCCGGACGACTGGCCCCCGCCGAGGTGCGCCACGCGCTGGCCGACTGCTCCGTGACCGCCGTGCTGCACGGGCCCGGCACCGAGCCGCCGGACGTGGGCGCATGGCGGGCGACGCCGGCGGAGCTGGATCAGGGCGAGGACGGCCCGGTACGGCGGGACGTCAACCCCGGCGCGCTGGCGCAGATCATCTACACCTCGGGCACCACGGGCCGGGCCAAAGGCGTCGGCGCCACCCACGCCAATCTCGCCTACGGCGTCTCCGCCCATCCGCGACGCCGCAAACTGTCACACTCCCGGCATTTCCTGCACGCGTTCCCCATCGGCAGCAACGCGGGACAGACCATGCTCG
>NZ_VCJS01000296.1 GCF_005893125.1 Nonomuraea basaltis
TGCGTCCTTGGGCTCCGTGCGTGCCACCGCGGTGTCCTCCAGGTCGATCTCCGTCGATGCCTGGATCACAGTACTCATCAGGTGCGTTCTCCTTGATCAGGAGTTACACCGAAAACCGTACAGTCCCTGACGCAGGGCTGCTCACCCTGAACCAGATGGCCCACGCCTCGGCGTGTCCACCTCCACCGTCAAGCACTGGTTCCACGCGGGAATTGTCAGCGGCCAGTGCTACAACGACAAGGGACAGATCCTCTACGACCCGCCAGGCCCCAATCCGCCGACCCCGCATCACGGACTCCCCAAGCTCGCCGACCGGCGACCTGCACAAACACCAGAAACAAGCGAATCGAACCGAAGGGGTGCAGTGTGAAGCCAACGGTTTGCCCTCTGGCCGGTGCGGGGTGGAGTGGATCAGTTTGATGCCCAGGCACGCGCATGCCCGTAGCAGCCAAGCATTGATGTAGGCGGCGCCGTTGTCGACGAAGATCGCGACCGGGATGCCGCGGGCTTACAAGGACGGGCGCACCACGTCTTCGCGGTAGCCCCACCAGGCGCCCATGACCGCTCGGGAGTGATCGTCGAGGAAGGCGAAGCAGATCGCCCGCCGGCCTGCGATGACCGGCCCGTGGCAAGCGTCCCCGACCCAAAGATCGTTGGGCCGGGCGGCTTCGAACCGGCCGAACAGCGCCGATGGGGCGGGCGGGGTGGCCAGCTCCAGCCGGGCGAACAGGCGCTGCAGGGTCCGATCGGAGGGCGCGGAGCCGACGCTGAGGGTCAAGATCCGCCGTACTTGGGCGGCGGTGCGGGCCGGGTTTTCCCGCTTGAGCGCCTCGGCCAAAGCGAGCACCTCCGGTGCGGTCCGCGGCGGCGCCTGCGTCGGGCGCGGGACCAGCGCGTCGAACCCGCCGATGCGATACCAGCGCAGCCACCGGTCGATCGTCTTGCGTGAAATGCGTTCCGGTGCTCCGGACAGGCCGATGTGAACCCGCTCGGCCGCGGCCCGGGCCAGCGCGCCACGCTGCTTAGCCGTCAGCGCCGGATCGATGAGGTCCTGGATCCCCTGATAGCGCCACAGACCGACCTGGCGGGCCTGCTTGGCCCGCCGCCGGCGCTCGTCTTCGGCTTTCGTCACCGTTCGTCCTCCTGACGTGGGGTCGGACACAACCCACGAGGCTGACGGTCAGCGACTGAAAGCGACCAGGGTGTGATTCATGTTGATCCGGAAGCCGACGGGCGGCGGAGCCAGCAGCCTCCCGCCGGTGACCGCACAGGCCACCTCCCACGGCGCGCTCGCCGCCACGTCCGCCAGCTCGGCGAAGCGCTCGCCGGTCGCCACCGCCAGCACCGCACCCACCGCATCCGCCAGCGGCGAGGCCGCCGCCGCCACGAAAGGCGCATCGACCATCGGGCCGGCGCGGACCAGCGTGAACGCCGCCTGGGCGCTGGGCCTGCTGGCCGGCAACACCGACCAGGTCATCGACGACATGACGACCCAGGCCGCCGCGCTACCCGTCGACCGGCGCGACGGGCTGGAGACCGCCGTCCACTACCTGACCAGCCACTGTGAGTTCCTGCGTTACGACCACGCCCTGGAGCAGGGCTGGCCGATCGCCACCGGCGTCATTGAAGGCACCGCTCGCCATCTCGTCGGAGACCGCCTGGAGATCACCGGCGCCCGGTGGGGACTGGCCGGAGCCGAAGCGATCCTGAAGTTCCGCGCTGTGATCAGCAATGTGACCTGGACACCTGCTGGACCTATCACCTCGACCGCGAACAACACCGTATCCAACAGGCCCGCCACCAGCAGGGATACGCCCTCACTGCTTGATCATAAGTACTGCCGTCGGACCCTGGCCGTGGGTGTCTACTTAGGTTGATGCCTTCCCAGTTCGTCAACTAAAGTTGACGATATGATCAGAAGAGGAATCAACTACGACGTCGGAACCCAGAGCGGGCCTTCCTGTCGCGACAGGTGTTCGATGCCGCACAGACCCACCATGACCTGACCATCATCCGTGACGAACTGCACTGCGACGCGGTATGGATCGCGGGCACCAGCCAGGACAGGTTGATGACGGCGACTGAACTCGCTCTCGAACTTGGCCTGGACGTATGGCTGTCCCCGCGCTGTGAACACCCGATTGATCAGGCGCGTGCCGGTGGAGATGCGATAGGTCCTGGCCATCGTCCGCCCTTTCAGACCTTCGCCCGGGCGGCGGTGGCTGCCTGGGTGCGGATGGCGGGCCATCCCAGCAGCAGCGTCAGCGACCCGAGCACTGGCGCGGCGATGCTCCACCAGGCCGCGATGGCCAGGGGCAGCGCCCCCAGGACAAGCAGGACCGTGGCGATGGGCCAGGATCTGCGTGGCCGCCAGTGCGGTGAGGATGAGCAGGGCGCCGGCCAGGGCCAGGGCCCGGGTCAGGCCGTGCCCGGCCAGGGCGATCCATCCGTACAGCGCGGCGAGTGCCGCCGTCAGTGCGGTGGGCCACCAGGCAGGCGGTACGCGGTTCATTGTGTCCCCTTTCGGGTCAGGGAAGTCGGACCTGCTCGGCCGGGCGGCGCGGGCTGGGCAGCGCGTCGATGGTGGGGTAGCCGATCCGGAACGCCATCACCGGCTGCCACCCGGTCGGCAGCATGCCCGCCATCGCATCGGTGACCTGAGGAGACAGCTCGGTGGAGCGTTCCCGGTCGATGCGTTCGAGCACTTGGTTGAGCGGTTGCATCGCCAGCCCTCGGGTGGTGGCCCACAGGTGCATGCGCTGCCAGATCCGGCCGGTCTGGATGCGCTGGACCGCATCGAGCGGGTCGCGCACCGCCAGCAGCCCGAACGCCGCCGCAGTGGCGACGTGGGCGTCGCGGGTGGCCCGCAGCCACCCGTCGTGGTTCTGCCCGAGGGAGGTGCCCAGCAGTTTGGCCGCGGCACGGATCAGCGGCGGCTGGCCCGAGGCGTCGATGGTGATCCCGTCCATGGTCTGCTGGATCTGTTGCCAGCTCGTCCGGTACCAGGAGAAGTCGTCGATGGCCTGCCGCGGGTCGTCGATGATCTCCTGGGTGGCCCGCACGGTGAGCTCGCCGAAGGCGTGTCTGTCCACCCCGGTGGTGAACCAGACCAGACGAGCGGTATCGACGTCGAGCAGACCGGTCAACGCCTCGCGGGCGTCGGCGGCCAGTGGGCGTCCGGTGTCGTAGGCGCCGCGGTTCGTTCGCCTGTGCGGGATGGCGGAGTACAGCGGCGATCGTGTGGCGGGTGCCGTCTCCAGGGCGACCCGCGCCACCAGCGCGGGCTGTGCGGGGTCGGGCATCAGCGCGACCGTTGGCCGCGCGCCGTTGGGCGGGCCGGCCAGCACCAGGTTCTCCAGGGCGCAGCCCAGCGACAGGTACATCTCGCGGCGCAGCGGATCCATGCTGCCCATGCCGCGCTCGAAGTCGGCGTACAGGTCGATGCGGTCCCGGCCGGCCCGGAACAGCCACGGCTGGGTGTTGTGGGCGCTGGCGGCCAGCACCGCGGCGCGTACCAGGTTCAGTACGTCATGGCCCGGCGGGTGCCATTGGTCCCAGGCGGCGTACGCGGGCCCGATCCCGGTCGCGAACACGCCTTCCTGCACCGCCCGCCACGTCAGGCTACCGGCCCCGGCCAAGGCCACGGTGCCGGCACCCAAGCCCGCCATCCGCAGGAACCGGCGCCGGCCGAGCGTCCGGCGCTCCGGCCGCGTCGAGACGTCCCCGTCCGCGTGGACCGGCTCGCCGTGACGTGTTTCCTCAAGATGATTGCGGTTCATCACCGGAACTCCTTTCCCTGTTGAGGATGCCGGGCGCCGCCGATGCGGTCTCGGCGTCGCCGGCCGGAATGCCCGCCCCGGCTTCCTGTCCCGGCGGGACGGCCTGCCAGTGGTGGCGACCCCGCGCAGTCAGGTACGGCTCGAGTGCCACCACGACCAGGTCCATTCCCTCGGCGACCTGGCCGGGGTCCTGGGGATCACCCACCACGTCCAGAAACACCAACCAGTTCTCGGCGATCAGCCACAGCGCGATCGTCAACTGGCGAAGCGTGCCCGGCGGGCGCGGCGGGCGGAGCAGTCCCTGCGCCACCAGTTGCTCGGCGAAGGCCAGCCACTGGCCCAGCCTGCGCTCGTACACCCCCTGGTAGTCGGCGCGCAACTGCGCATCGGCGCGCAGCAGCGCCAGGATCTCCCGCTCGAAGAACCGGTACCGCCAGGCCAGCGCCGCACCCTCGGTCAGGTTGCGACATAGCGTCACCAGGTTGACCCGCCCATCGGCATCCGCGCGCAACCGATCCTCGTGCGCCGCGGCGTACCGGGCGAACAGAGCCCGGATGATCTCTTTCTTGTCGGCGAAGTGGTAGTACAGGTTCCCCGGGCTCAGCCCGGCCGCCGCGGCGATGTGGTTGGTGCTGACCGCGGCGGTGCCCAGCTCGTTGAACTGCTCCTGCGCGGCGTCCAGAATACGGGCCCGGGTGGCCTGCGACTTCGCCCTCGCCCCCGGGCGAGACTCGCTCCTGCCCAGCTCTTTCGAGTCCATACTCTAATTAGAGCAAATACTCAAACCGATGCCCATGCCCGGCACCCAGCCGCTGACCTTCGGCGGCGAACAAGGGACCTTCGGCCCACCGGCGCAACCGTCCCATGACCCACGGTGGTGGCCGCGGTCGTCACGGCCGCGGCGGGACGGCCGGTGCGCCAAGTCACCCCCGCCATGGTCCAGGCGTGGCCCAGGGCGCGGCGGAACAGGCATGGCGGCAGGCCGCGGCCGGGGTGCGGCCCGAAGGCGCGCTGGTCACCCGGCAGCGGGCCGAGGACATCCTCGCCTGTCTGGGCTGCGGCCACGAATACCCCGGCGACTGGCTCACCTGCTGCCCGGCCTGCGGCGCCAACGGCCTCGTCGTCCCAGTGGCCCACGAGGTCGAGATCGTCGACTGGACCACCGAGCGCCATGACCGGCTCCCAGGCAGGACACCGCCCTGACGCGCCCGGCTCAGGTCGCCGCCTGCCGTGCGGTGGGCGTTCCGATCACGGACCGTAGGTGTTGCTCCAGCGTCGTGACGTCGAAGGACGGAAGGACCTGTGCCAGCTGGCGGGGGTCGCCGGTGTAGCCGTTGCGGTTGAAGTGGCGGAGCAGCGGGATGATGCTGGACATCCGGTGTCTGCGCCAGGAGTAGAACGGCTGGGCGAGGAGCAGGAGGTAATAGAGGGGCATTTGCCGGTCGCGGTGACCTTTCGCCCGAAGAGCTCGGCCAGCAGCTGCGCCGTGTCGGCCACGCTACGAGCTTCCGGATCGATGAGGTCTATCGGCCGGTTGAGTGCCTGGCCGTCCGAGAGCAGCCGTCCCACCAGCCGTGGCACATCCCGCTGACAGGTGAAGCTGAACCGGCGATCACGCGCTACGGGCAGGACGAAGATCCCCCGCCGCCGGATCAGTTCGAGCCGGTTGTCGATGACGTCTTTCAGGTAGCTGCCGCACCGGATCGAAGTCCACGCGATCCCGCTCGTGGCGAGAATCCTCTCGACGTGCCGTTTGGCGTCCAGGATCGGAACGCCGGTGGGTCTGTCGATGCCGATCACCGACACGTACACCAGGTGCCGAAGGCGCGCGGTCGTGGCGGCGGCCACGGCCGCGTGCGCCGCGTCGATCTCGACGCTCATGTCACCGCGGGGGCCGATCGGTGTGACCAGGAAGCCCACATCGGCGTCCTTCATCGCTATCGCGACGTCTTCGGCGTTCATCATGCTTCCCGGCACGATCTGTGCGCCGGGATGGCGTGCGGCGATCCGGTGGGGTCCCGTGCCAGCAACCGCACCGTGAGTCCCACCCGCAGAAACTCGTCGATGAAGATCCTGGTCGTCGGGCCGGTCAGCCGATCGCGGCCACTGTGAGCGCGCGGACCGGCCCGGCCTGGACGATCACCTGGCGGTCGTTCGTCACGATTCTCACGCCTTCCCCTCGGCCGCCGGCGGCCACGGCGTCTCCAGGCTGCGGCTCGGCGGCGCGTAAATCCCGAAGGACACGCTGCCCGGCACCGATCGTCTCGTCATGAAGCGGAGGGCCGCGCTGCGCGAGTAGCGCAACGCGTCTTCCTGCGTTCGCCACCGGTAGATGCCGCCGAACGTCCCCGTGGCGTCGTTGACGACCCAGGTCTTGCTCACGAAGCCGGGCAGTCCCATGAACAGCACGATGGGCAGCCAGGAGAAGAGCACGTTGATCCGTGCGGGCATCTTCGTGGTGAAGCGCACTCGGAACTCGCCGCCCGGTTCACCGCTGCCCGGCGATGCGATCCGCAGCCGGCGGAAGATGCGCATCCTTTCGCCGTCCTGCATCGCGAGGATCTCACCGACGCGCGAGCGCTCGAGCCTGACCCTTCCCCGGGCGATCAGGCCGATCGACCTGGCCAGGGCGCCGACGAGCAGCACCGCGGTCGGACCGCCCGATGCCCACGCCCGCTTCTGCCGCGACAGCAGTTGTCTCGTCGGATGCTTCCACGTGCCGCTCATGGTGCCCTCCGTTCGTCGACCGGGCCAGCCGCTTGCCGCTTATTCTCCATATGGAGAATACCATATTATTCTCCATATGGAGAATACCATATTATTCTCCATATGGAGAACTTCAGGCGCGCCTCCTCCGCCCAGAGCCGCACCGCACTTCTCGACGCCGCGGAGCAGGTGTTCGCCGAGCGCGGCTTCGAGGCCACAAGCATTCGCGACGTCACCGACCAGGCCGGCGTCGCGCACGGGCTGGTACGCCACTATTTCGCCTCGAAGGAAGGGTTGTGGCGGGCGATGATCGATCGCGCTATCGACCGCTATGCCGCCGCCATGACACCGCATGCCGCACGCGCCGCCGCCAACACCGCCGACCCCCTGGCCGCAACCCGTGCCGCCGCGCGCGGCTTCCTGGAGGTCTCCATGAGACATCCACGGGTGGTGCGGCTGATGCTGCACGAAAGCATCGGCGGCGGCAGCCGCCTGGACTTCCTGCTCAGCCGGTATCTACAGGTCGCCGCGACCATGGCGCCGCTGTTCAAGGCGGCCCAGGACGACGGCTACCTGCGCGGCTTCGACCAGGCGTCGATGTTTCTGTTCATGCTCACGGCCGGCGCCGCGCCGTTCGCGCTGCCCGCCCTGTCAGCCGGCGTGCTCGGAGCCAGGCTGGAGCCCGACACCGGCGACGCCGAGCGGCACATCAACCGGATCCTCGACACACTGCTCGGCCCCGCTCCAGACCAGAGCGGGAGATGACCGTCCACAGCGGCCCCGGGAGCGTGGCGAAACGACCTCGCCTGTCGAGGAGGGAGTGGATCATGATCCACTGTCCGTAACGTTCGTCAAGTTTATAGACCTACTACCGACTAGACAGTCGATAATCTATAAAGATCGAGAGCTGGCAGCCATGTCAGACGCAGTCGCGCTTTCCGGTGTGACCAAGAGGTTCGGTCACACCATCGCCATCGACGATCTATCGCTGGAGATCCGCCAGGGCGAGGTGATGGGCCTGCTCGGCCCGAATGGAGCGGGCAAGACGACTACCCTCAAGGAGACCCACGACGACGGCCCGCGCATCGCATGGATCAGCTCGATCGGCATGGGGCTGGCCGGGCTCGCCATCATCCTCGCGGGCCTGTTCAACGGTTTCAACGGCCTGCTCAGCGAGTACAAAACGCAGACCATTTCAAGCCGCTCCTGCTCGCCCCGCGCTCGCTGGCCTTTATCCTCGCCAGCAAGACGATCTACGCACTCCTCGGCGTCGTCGTGAGCGGCCTCCTGCTGCTGGGCGTCCTGGCCCTGCCCTCCGGCCTGACTCTGTCGGCTGGCGTCCTGGCTTCCAGCTCTACCCGCCGATCATCCGCACCATCGCGGCCTTCCTCCCGATCACCTACACCGACGACGGCCTGCGCGCCCTGGTGTTGTACGGGGACGGGGGCGCAGTGGCGACCAATGCCGTCTGGCTTGCCCTGTTCGTCGTGGCCAGTCTGGCCGCCCCGTGACCGCGCGACGTCGGCTGGTCATGGCATGAGCGACCAGGTCTCGCCCACACAAGGGCGCGGGCCAGGCACGCGCGAGCGCATCCGCGCGGCCGCAGAGGCGTGCTTCGCCGAAGCGGGCTACGCCGGAACCACCGTCGCGGCCATCGCCCGGCGCGCCAGCGTGACACCCACCACGCTCTACCTTCACTTCCGCGGCAAACGTGAGCTCTTCGACACGGTCGGCCGGCCCGAACTCGACTTCCCCTCCCCATGCCGCTCCGCACGCAAGGCCGAGATCCTGCGCGCCGCGCTGCGGGTCTTCGGAAAAAAGGGTACGAAGGAGCCACCCTCGACGAGATCGCCGCCGCCGACGTCACCAAGGCCGCACTCTACGGCTACTTCCGGAGCAAGGAGGAGCTTTTCGGCGCCCTCATCACCCAGGTCGAGCAGATGACCACCGCCGGAGTCGAGGGGTGACCAGGGCAGAGGGCCGCGCCGCAGCCGAATCCGACGGCACCGCCGCCGGACCGGCCGAGGCGTACCTGACCTCGGTGGCCCGCGCCTACCTCGCGGCTTTCCGCGACCCCGACCGGGTCAGCCTGCTACGAATCCTGCTCGCCGAAGGCCCGCGCAACCCGAAACTGTCACGCGCATTCGTCGGCTCGGCTGTCGAAGCCGGGAGCGACGCGATAGCCGAGCATCTCGCGGCGCTGGGATTCGGCGAGCACGACGAACTGGTTCAGACCGCCCGCTCGTACATGGGCATGCTGTTCTCCTGGGTCGTGCTCAACCGGCTGCTGATCCCGGCCGCCGATCCCGGCCGCCGACGAGTCCGCCACGGCCGGCCGGCCGAACCGGCTGGGCGACGCGCAGCGAGCCGAACAGCACATGGCCGAACGCGCCGCAGGCCTGTTCATCCGGGGAATCGCCGGCGTCATCGCGGCCGGACCAGCCGCCCGCGATGACTACTGAACAACGGGCTATGTCGCTGATCTTGTGACGCGGAGCGGTTAAGTAGCCGATCATGCTCGGTGAACCACTCCGGCTTTGTTGGAGGTGGTATGTCCCGGGGTGGATTCCGCTCAAGCACCGGAAGCCGGTGAACGAGCCTACGGCTCCGTAACCGTGAGCCTGCGGAGTCGTTCGTTGATCTTGTAGTAGAGGTTGCCGAATTTGTCGGCCGTCAGTCCCTCCATTCCTGGATCGGTGAGGAGCACGGTCAGTGTCTTCGTCGTTTTGTCGATCCTGAAGATCTGGTCGCCGGCCGTGCCATAGACGTGGCCGGGATCCTTGGCGATGGTCAGCAGGACCCCGTCACGCCAGGCCAAGCTGGGTTTGGCGGTGTAGTCGGGGTCGGGGAACAATCGCTTCACCGTGATCGCGTCGGGTCGGGCCGGGTCGAGGGTGAACAGCGACCCGCCGGCGAGGCCCCAGAGCTGGCCGTCGACCTCGGTGAGGGCGGTGACGGCCTTGGGTTCCGTCAGCGGGAGCGGATGGAGTCGCACGCCGCCGGTCGGGGGATCGTAGGAGAACAGCGTGGCCGACGCCCCTGGAGCGTAGACGGGGTTGACGCCCAGCGCACCGCGGGTGGAGGTGCCGCCGAAGACCTTGCCTCCGGCGTAGGCGAGCGAGACGACGGCCTGGTTGCGCACGGCGCAGAGGGTCTGCCCGGCTGTGCCTTGTTTCCAGATGGTGAGAGCGCCGCTGCGTTTGCCGTACTTGGGCACGGTGCCCATGTAGACGGTGCCGTCGGGGGCGGCGGCGAGTGCGTAGGGGCGGTCCTGCGGCGGTGGGCCGTTGCCCGGCTCGCAGTCGTGGGCCTTGTTGCCCGCCTGGCCGCCGGTGTAGTGGAGCGTGGGTGGCCAGGTGCCGTCGGGCCGGTAGCTGTAGAGCTTGGCCGAGGGGTAGGCGGCGATGTAGAGCAGGCCGTTGTGGGTCAGCAGGCTGTCGGTCTGGCTGAGGCCGGTGCGGGTGGGGGTGTCGGGTTTGCCGTCGTCGGCGTCGCCGCGCAGCGGGTCGTAGCTGCCGGTGCCACCTGTCAGGTAGCCGCCGGTGTAGATCTTCCCGTCGGGGCCTGCGCCGAGCGCGTTGATCGCGGCGGGCAGGACCGGGGTGTCGCTCACGACCCTGCTGCGCCACTGGCCGGTCGCGGGTGCGTACTTGAAGATCCGGGTGCCGTCCTCGGCCGCGCCGAGGCCGACGAGCATGCCGTCAGCCCAGGTGTAGCCGGTGACCTCCAGGCCCGGCCGTACGGCCGTCGCCTGCACGGCCTTGGTGGCCACGTCGTAGGAGTGCAGCAGGCCGTCCTTGACGAACCAGACCTTGCCGTCGCGCTCGGGGGAGTGGTGCAGGTCCACGTCGGTGATCGCGGCGTCAGTGACGGCGGTGTGGGAGCCGTCGGCGTTCCTGACGATCCGCAGGACTAGCAGAGTGCGGTCGATCCAGGCCAGCAGCCTGCCGCCCGTCCACGTCAGGCCGCCCACCATGGAGTTGTCCGCGTAGGCGGCGGGCAGCAGGCTGTCCGCCTTCCCCGTGACGTTGTCGAACCTGATCAGCGCGGCGTTCGTGCCCGTGCCCAGGTAGGTGGCGTTGGCGGCCGGGTCGTGGGCGAGGCTGCGCACGTACTCGGCCCCGGCCACGATGGGCACGCTGCCGATCGTGGTGAAGGCGCCGTCGTCGTACTTGAAGTACCGGCCGTCGTTGTAGGTGCCGCCGTACACCTTCCCGCCCGCTCCCGGCTCCAGGTCCCAGATGAAGGAGTAACCGCCCTCCGCCCTGCCGAGGTCGGTCACCGTCGCCTGGCCGGGCACGTGCCGGTAGAGCTTGGAGTTGGGGTAGGTGCCGAGGTAGACGCTGCCGTCGGTGGCCGTGGCCGCCGCCCAGCCGCCGACGGTGGGGGAGGCGGCCGAGTCGGGGATGGTGATCCTCCTGGTCACCTTCTCCGTGGCCACGTCGATCACGGCAAGCTGCGGGTTGGCGTCGGCGGTGCCGGTGTAGACGGCGTAGGCGCTGCCTGCCCCAAAGGTGGTGGCGTTGGGCACGCTGCTCTCGATCTGCACACCGAGATCGGTCACGTCCTTGCTGATCAGCACCTCGTCCCAGTACGCGGTGCCCACGTTGGCCACGCCCGAGTAGATGAGCGCCGAGACCGTGGCCGTCCCGGCGGGCGCGATGCCCGAGGCCGTGACGTCGTTCCACCGCCTGCCTGAGACCGAGGCGTTCGCGCTGCCGAGGAGCTGGCCCGAGGCTCCCCTGAAGCGCAGGTAGAGGTCGGCGCTGCCATTGTCGGCCCACACCTTGGCGAAGGCGGTATAGCGAACTCCTGCCGTGGCGGGCAGGCCCGGCTGACTCTCCCTGCCGTAGGCGTTCTCCGGCTCGGTGTCCGCGACGCGCGCCGCGGTGCGACCGTCCCAGGTCACGGCGGTGACGCCGCCGGGGCTGTGCGAGCCGCTCCAGCCGGTCAGCCCCTCGTCGAAGCCGCTGTTGGTGATCCGCAGGTCGGCCGCCTGCACGGGCTCGAGCGGTACGGCGAGCAGCACAACCATCGAGCTCAATGCGGCCAGAGCCGCCAACCGGGCCAAGCGCACTCTCGTCATGACCGCACCTCCAGAGAACATGCTCGATCATGCTCAATTATGGCCCCGACCGTAAACTTTCACGCGCAACCCGTCAATAGGGAACATGCGAGACGCGGCGGATCAATACCGCCCACCTCAAGGCACTGTGTGGCCTCCCACTCGGCGGTCAGCCTCTTCAGGCCCTGCGGTCCCGGATCTCGCGCACCTCGAATTCCGTCGCACTCCCCGAACCGGGATGCCGCCACGACCACTAGAAAGGGGAGACGCGAAGCTTCCTGTGGTCACGAATTTAGGTCTTGACCGCAACCCATCATGCGTGATCACCTATGGCCCCCGCATCGAGGGTCGCAGACGTCCCGACGAGAGGAGCCAAAGGCATACAGCACGAGCCATGGGCCACTATGGCGGCCTGCGGCGATCTGCTTGAGCGTCGTACTGTACCTCACCATTCACAGATGCGCCGGTGAGGTGCTGACCGAGCAATGATCGAAACCTGTGGATCCGTCGGGAAGGGGTGTACCTTCCCGGGTCATCCGATGATGGTTTCGAGATAAGGTCGACGTTGGCGCGTCGGTCGGGAAGGTACACCCGTGCCGTTCACCGTAGTACCCGGTCTGCCCGCTGACGACAGCAATCTGACGGCGATGCCCGGCTTCTCCTCACTGATCGATCAACTCGTCCGCGAGGGCGCACGAAAGATGCTGGCCGCGGCGTTGCAGGCCGAGGTGGAGGCCTATATCGCCGCCTTCGCCGACGAACGCGACGAGACCGGCCGCCGCCTGGTCGTGCGCAACGGCTACCATCAGTCGCGAGAGATTCTCACCGCGGCCGGCGCGCTCGAGGTCACCGCGCCGCGGGTCAACGACAAGCGCATCGACGAACAGAGCGGCGAGCGGCAGCGGTTCTCCTCGGCGATCCTGCCTGCCTGGGCGCGTAAGACCCCGCAGGTCAGCGAGGTGTTGCCGCTGCTGTATCTGCACGGCCTGTCCAGTGGGGACTTCATTCCGGCGCTGGGCCAGTTCCTCGGCTCGACGGCTGGCCTGTCCGCTTCAGTGATCACCAGGTTGACCGAGCAGTGGCAGGGCGAGCAGCGTGCCTTCGCCGCTCGCGACCTGTCCGGGGTGGACTACGTCTACCTGTGGGTCGATGGCATCCACGTCAACATCCGGTTGGAGGAGCACAAGCTGTGCCTGCTGGTGATGATCGGGGTACGTGCCGACGGCCGCAAGGAACTGGTCGCGCTCGCCGACGGCTATCGCGAGTCGAGCGAGTCCTGGGCCGACCTGCTGCGCGATGCCAAGCGGCGCGGCATGCGGGCGCCGGTGCTGGCGATCGGGGACGGCGCGCTGGGCTTCTGGTCCGCGCTTGGCGAGGTGTTTCCGCAGGCCAGGGTGCAGAGGTGCTGGTTTCACAGAAGCCGTAAGGAATCAACTTGTCGGCGTGTCGCGGCTCTCTGGTGCTCTGGCAAGGAGATCGGCCGCCGTGCGATAGCGGATGGGTGCCCGTTCGGGAAGGCGGTCTTCCTGCTCCAGCAGCGGGC
>NZ_VCJS01000297.1 GCF_005893125.1 Nonomuraea basaltis
GACGTTGCGGGCGGCCGCGCGTCCGGCGCGGTTGGCGCCGATCGTGCTGGCGGAGGGGCCGTAGCCGACGAGCTGGAGCGCGGGTTCGTTGACGACCTGGGTGCCGTCCACCTTGATGCCGCCGCCCGGCTCCCTGAGCCGCAGGGGTGCGAGGTGGTCGAGGGCGGAGCGGAAACCGGTGGCCCAGATGATCGTGTCCGCCTCCAGCCGCCGCCCGTCCGCCCAGGCGACGCCGTTCCCGGTGATGTGCTCGAACATCGGCAGCCGTTCCAGCACCCCCTTCGCCAGCGCCTCCCTCACGACGGGCGTGTAGCCGAGCCCGGTGACGCTGACGACGCTCTGCGGCGGGAGCCCGGCCCGTACGCGCTCCTCGACCATGGCCACGGCCTCCCGCCTGGCGTCCTCCCCGAAGTCGTCGTCCCGGAAGACCGGCGGATGCCGCGTCACCCACGCCGTCGCGGCGGCGATCCCGGCGATCTCGGACAGCATGTGCATCGCCGACGCGCCACCGCCGACCACGACCACGCGCCGCCCCGCGAACTCCCCCGGCCCCCGGTAGCTCGCGTAGTGGAGCTGCCGCCCCTCGAACGCCGGCGCGCCCGGATAGTAGGGCCAGTACGGGCGCGTCCACGTGCCGGTGGCGTTGACCACCGCGCGGGCCGCCCACTCCCCCGCGTCCGTTCCGATCACCAACCGGCCGCCCTCCCCGTGCCGGACGGCGCTCACCTTGACCGGCCGTACGACGTCCAGGCCCACGGTGCTCTCATAGGCGCCGAAGTACGCGGGGACGACCTCGGCGGCGGGCCGCCCGCCGTCCGCGTCCGGCGGGCGGCGTACGCCCGGCAGGTCGAAGATGCCGTGCACCTTGTCCATGGTCAGCGACGGGGAACGGTGCCGCCACGCTCCTCCGGGCCCCGGGGCGGAGTCCAGCACGACCGGCTCGAATCCGAACCGCCCCAGGAAGTACGCGCTGGACAGCCCCGCCTGCCCGGCGCCGATCACCACAACCTCGGTCTCCTCCACGATCAGAGGAAACCGCCGACGCCTCCGGAGTCTTCCCATGCCCCTCAGCCACGCTGGTCGGCGTCCACGCCGCCGGCTGATCACCATTGGCCCGTGTGCCCACGAACGAACGGCCGCCGCACGCCGGCAGCGGCCGCGGCAGGCTCAGGGCCGGTCAGCGGCGGGAGCCGAAGGCGACGGCGGTCGTGGAGGCGATGGCCGACACCAGCACGACCATGACCAGGACGGTGGCCAGCGGGTTCTTGCGGCGCACCGGCGGCGCGGCCTGCTCGGCCCGGATCGGAGGCGTGACCTTGGACGTGGGGGTGGGGGTGGGCGTCAGAGTGGGAGCCGGCACGCGTACCGGCACTGCGCGGCCGGGCACCGGCCTGGGGATCTCGCGCGGTCTCCTGCGCGGGCATTCCCCCACCTGCACCCGGTCGCCGCACACGGAGCCCTGGTAGATCGTCATCCCCGGCACCGTGACCTTGGGGACCGGCCGCCGCTTCCCCTGCCGGACCGAGATCGACACTCCGGGAACCGGCAACCGCCACACCGACACCCCCGGCACGGACCCGTCCACGGAGACCTTGCGGGGAGCCGCCGGTGGCCGTACGGACGGCTTGGGGACCGCAAAGGCCTTGGGGACCACGGACGCCTGGGGCAGGCCGGGCCGCGGCTCCCGGTCGGCCGCCGCGGGGCCCGCGGCGCTGAGGGCGACCAGGGCGGCGGCGAGCAGCAGCGGCGCACGCCCGAGCCCCACCCTCACATCCCCCCGCCGACGCGGGCGAACTCCTGCAGCGCCCCCTGGAACGCCTCCGGCCCGACGGCCAGCGGGCCGTCGAAGGCGCGGGAGATGTCCCACGTCAGGTGGACGCCGAAGCCGAGCAGCGCCGCCATCATCAGCAGCGGCACGATCGCCGGCCCGCTCGGCCGGGCCCCGGCCAGGAACGGGAAGACGATGACGACCACGCCGGTGAGGATCGTCAGGAACAGCAGCCCCCCGGGCGGGGCCGCGGCGGCGTCGGCGGTGCGCTGGGCGCGGGCGGTGGAGATCGCGCTGATGTGCTCCAGCACGTCGGCCTTGGCCTCCTCCTCGTCCGAACCGCTCACCTCGAGGTCGATGACCCGGCCGCGGAGCTCGTCCATCCGGGCGGCGCCGACCGGGTCCATCCGGCCCTGCGCCATGAGCGGCCACTCGTCCCTGACCACGAAGGTGACGTAGTCGCGCAGCGCGCCGCGCACCTGCTGGGGCGCGGTGTCCGGCAGGCCGTCGGCCGCCCAGTAGGCGTCGATCGCGGCCTGGCTCTCGGCTTGGGTGTTCTGGCGGGCGGCGTCGGCGGTGGTCCACGGAACGATGATCGCGATGGCGAACACCAGCAGGAACATGGCCGACAGCATCGCCCCCGCGTGGGAGGCGGACGGGCCGTCGGGGTCGCGATCCGCTCCGGTCCTCTTCACCAGCCGGAACACCAGCGCGGTGAGCATCACCACGCCCACCGCCGCCACGATCGAGAGCGTGTACGCCACCATGAAGATCTCCCGAAACACTTCGGATACACAGTGTCACATTACTATCACACTGTGCAATGATGGCGTGAGGCCCCGCAAGGTAAAGCTCCGGCATGGGCCGGCGCGCCGGGGTACGCCCCAGGGATTTCCCAGGGGGTACAGAGGCGGGCGGCGAGCTGTGCCAAGCTCGGAGGGAGCTCGCGGATGGCGCTCGCCAATAGGATCATGAACTGATGGCTCCCGTACGAGGCCGAGCCGGGTTCACCGCTGGACGGATTGATGACTACGACCCGCCGTTTTGACCATTCGTCCAGCCATATGGTGATGAATCGGAAATATGTGGACCATAGGGACCGTGAATCTCAACGGCCGCAAATTCGTGATGGTGAGCTCGACGGCGAGCGTGGTCAACCGGAACAGTCCCACGGAGTTCCTGTACCGGGAGGCCGACGGGGTGGTGTGGGGCAGCTACACCGGCGACACCGTGACCCTCGGGCGCTTCGTCGGCACGCGGGCGGGCGACCTGGTCTCGATCTCGTACGCGCACGCGCTGAAGGCCGGCGGGACGGCGGGCGGGCAGAGCAGCAGCCGCGTCGAGACCGGGGACGACGGGCTGCTCCGCCTCATTGAGGAGTTCACGTTCGAGGGCGACGACACGCGGCACGTGAGCGTGTGCGCCGAGGTCCCAGACTAGACAGCTCGGCTAGTCCTCCTTCTGGAGGGCGGCCCGGCCCTCGGCGGCCCCGACGAAACGCATCTTGCCGAGCGGCACGTCGCCCTGCGTCTCCTGGGCCGTCCGGCGCGCCGGACGGGACTGCTGGCCGTCGCTGGGCAGCACGTACGGCCGCCTGAGCACCTCGTCCAGGATGAACACCGTCTCGGTCGCCTTGACCGCCGGGATGTTGGCCAGCCGCTCGGTCACCATGGTGTGCACCGCGGCCACGTCGGACACGCGTACCTGGATCATCGCGTCGTGCTGGCCGGTGGTGATCGCGCAGTACTCCACCTCCGGCATCCTGGCCAGCTCAGCCCTGAACTGCTTCCACATCTGCTGGCGCACGGTCACGAAGATCAACGCGGTGATGCCGAGCCCGGCCCGCACGTGGTCGATCTCGGCGGTGAACCGTTTGATCGCGCCGTCCGCGCGCAGCGCCTCGAAGCGGGTGTAGGCGCTCGCCCGGGAGATGCCCACCCGCTCGGCCAACGCGGCGACCGAGATCCTGCCGTTCTCGCGCAGGACCTCGAGGATCTTCATATGGATGTCGTCCAGCTCGAGACCGATACCGATCCGTCCAGGCTGACCGCCACCGCCGACACCATTTCTGGAAATTTCACTCATCATTACCTCTTCGACCTTTATATACGTCTAGCTGACCGTACGGTGCCTGGACGTTCTGCCGCACAATCCTCGACATCCTTCTGCTGAACGTCCAAATCTTGGAGGACCAACCATGGCGACCCGCTCGCAGACGGCGGCTGTACTGCTCGCCGGTGCACTCGCCCTCGCCGCCTGCGGAAGCGGCGGCACCTCCCAGTCCCCCGCGGCCTCAGGAGGCGGAGCCAAGACCCTCGTCATCGACACGTCCTTCGACCTCAAGACGGCCGATCCGGGCCGCACGTACGAGCCGACGGGGCTGATCGTCGGCAAGGCGGTCTACGAGACGCTGCTCACCTTCGACGGCGCCGACGTGACCAAGCCGGTGCCGGCCCTGGCCGAGTCGTACGAGCTGACGGAGGACGGCAAGACGCTGACCCTGAAGCTGAAGCAGGGAGCGACGTTCGCCGACGGCTCGCCGGTGACCGCGGACGACGTGGTGTTCTCGCTGACCCGCGTGCGCGACATGAAGGGTACTCCGTCGTTCCTGCTGGACGGCGTCGAGGTGGCCAAGACCGACGACACGACGATCACGCTGACGTCGAAGACGGCGAACCCGGCGCTGGCGTACATCCTGCCGAACCCGGCGCTCGGCATCATCAACAGCAAGCTGGCCCAGCAGCACGGCGCGACGACGGACGCCCAGGACAAGGCCGAGCAGTGGCTGAACTCCAGCTCGGCCGGCTCGGGACCGTACATGATCGAGTCGTTCAACGTGAGCAGCCAGGTCACACTCAAGGCGAACCCGAAGTACTACGGTACGAAGCCCGCCTATGACAAGGTCGTCCTGCGCAACGTCGAGGCCGCCACGCAGAAGCTGAACGTGCAGCGCGGCGACAGCCAGGTGGCGCTGAACCTGTCCGGCGACCAGGTCACCGGCATGCCCGCGACCCTGCAGGTCAAGAAGACCGCCTCGGCGAACGTCATCTTCCTGCTGGCCAACCAGGACTCCGCGATCAGCAAGACCACGACGAACGCCAAGTTCGTCGAGGCCGTGCGCAAGGGCGTGGACTACGCGGGGCTGCTGGAGCTGGCCGGCGAGGGCTCGACGCAGGCGCCGGGCGTCATCCCGTCGCAGCTCCTCGGCGCGCTGCCGCCCGAGCAGGGGGCCAAGCGCGACGTCGAGGGCGCCAAGGCGGCGCTGGCGGCCAGCGGGCTGTCGAATCCGTCCGTGAAGCTGGAGTACCCGAGCGAGCTGACCGTGAACGGGCTGTCGTTCCAGCCGCTGGCCGAGCGGATCCAGGCCAACCTCAAGGAGGTCGGCATCACGGTGGACCTCCAGCCGGCGCCGGTCACCACGGCTCTGGACAACTACCGCAACGGCAAGGAGGAGATGGGCCTGTGGTACTGGGGTCCCGACTACCCGGACCCCAGCGACTACCTGGCGTTCCTGCCCGGCAAGCTGGTGGGGCTGCGGGCCGGGTGGAAGGCGGGCGCGGCCAAGGAGATCGAGGCCGCCGGTGACAAGGCCGCGACGGCGATCGGCGACGACGCCCGCACGGCCGCGTACGCCGACGTGCAGACCCGGCTCAACGCCTCTGGGCCGTTCATTCCGCTGATCCAGCCGAGCCAGAACATCGTGACGGCGGGGTCGGTGACCGGGCTCGAGTATCACCCGGTGTGGACGGTCGACGTCGCCGACCTCGGCGCGAAGTAAGGGGTTCACGAAGGTGTCCGACAACCCGGACGCGCCGGTAGTGGAGGCCTCGAGGCGGCGGCGGGTGCATCCGCTGGCACGGTTTCTCGTTCGCCGGATCCTGCTGGCCGTGCTGATGGCCTGGGGCATCACACTCGTCACGTTCATTCTGACGAACCTCGTCCCCGGCGATCCCGTGGCCGCCAACCTCGGCCAGCGGGCGCTGGGCGATCCGGCGATCGTGGCGCAGTGGCGGGCGGAGCACGGGCTGGACAAGCCGCTCTGGCAGCAGTACGCCTTGCACCTGCAAGGCCTGCTCCAGGGCGACCTGGGCACCAGCCAGCAGAGCCACCGCCCGGTGAGCGAGGACCTGGCCGAGTTCGTCCCGGCGACGCTGGAGCTGGCCGGGGCGGCGATCCTGGTGTCGCTGGTGCTGGGCGTGGCGTTCGGCGTGGTCGCCGCCCTGCGCAGGGACCGGCTGGCGGATCACGCGCTACGGCTGGTGAGCCTCATCGGCATCTCCGTACCGACGTTCTGGCTGGCGCTGGTGGCGTTCTACGTGTTCTTCTACCGGCTGCAGCTCACCCCGGGCAGCGGCCGGGTGGACGCGGCGCTCGGCCTGGCGCCGCCCGTGACCGGGCTGCAGACGGTGGACGCGCTGCTGGCGGGCCGGTGGGACATCTTCACCTCCGCCGTCGGCCACCTGATCACGCCCGCCCTCGTGCTGGCGCTCTACACGATCGGCCTGCTCACCCGCTTCACCCGGTCGGCGGTGCTGGAGGTGCTCGGGCAGGACTACGTGCGCGCCGCCCGGGCCAAGGGCCTGCCCGGCAGGGTGATCCTCTTCCGGTACGTGCTCCGCTCCGCGCTGGTGCCCATCATCACCGTGGCGGGCCTCGCGTTCGGCAGCCTGCTGTCGGGCACCGTGCTGGTCGAGGCGATCTTCGCCTGGCCGGGCGTCGGCCAGTACGCGTACAAGAGCGCCACCACCCTCGACCTGCCCGCCGTCATGGGCGTCGGCCTGGTCGTGGGCGTCGTGTACCTGGTCATCAACCTGATCGTGGACGTCCTGTACGGCGTCATCGATCCCCGAGTGAGGCTGCAATGAGAGGCCGTAATCCCCTGCTGAGGCGGCTTCCCGAGGCGTGGCGGCAGCCGCTGGCGGTCACCGGCGGCGTGCTGGCGGTGGCCTGGCTGGTGATCGCGCTGGCCGCGCCGGTGCTGGCACCGCACGACCCGCTCGCGCAGGACCTGCCGCGGCTGACGGCGCCCGGCCCCGGGCACTGGTTCGGGACGGACCAGCTCGGGCGCGACATCCTGAGCCGCGTCATGTACGGGGCGCGGGTGTCGATCCCGCTGACGCTGCTGCTGGTGACGCTGTCGGTGCTGATCGGCGGCCTGCTCGGCGCGTGCGCCGGATATTTCGGCAGGTGGGTGGATGAGACGATCATGCGGGTGGCGGACCTGGTGTTCGCGTTCCCGACCGTGATCCTGGCCATGGTGGTGGCCGCGGCGCTGGGCGCGAGCCTGACGAACGCCGTGCTGGCCGTGCTGGTCGTGGCCTGGCCCGCCTATGCGCGGGTCACGCGCGGGCTGGTGCTGGGGGTGCGGGAGCGGGAGTTCGTGCTGAGCGGGCGGCTGCTGGGCTTCTCGGTGTGGCGGTCGCTGCGGGTGGACGTGCTCCCCAATGTGACCGGCCCGGTGCTGGTGCTGGCGACGCTGGACATCGGCACCGCCCTGCTGCTGCTGTCCGGGCTGTCGTTCCTGGGGCTGGGGGCCAAGCCGCCGTCTCCGGAGTGGGGGGCGATGGTGGCCTCGGGCGTGGACGTGTTCGACAGCTGGTGGGTGGCGACGTTCCCGGGGCTGGCGATCCTGACGGTGGTGCTGGCGTTCAACTTCCTCGGCGACACGCTGCGGGACGCGCTCGACCCCCGTACGGCCCGCGCGATCAAGGAGCGTGCGCTGTGACGCTGGACATCATCGGACTGAAGGTGTCGATCCGCGGCAAGGAGATCCTGCGCGGCGTCGATCTGCGGCTGGAGGCGGGCCGGGTGCACGGGCTGGCCGGCGAGAGCGGGTCGGGCAAGACGATGACCGGGCTGGCCGTCCTGGGGCTGCTGCCGCACGGCTCGCGGGCGACGGGCGCCATCCGGCTCGGCGAGCGCGAACTGCTGACGCTGCCGCCCAAGGAGCTGAACCGGGTCCGCGGCGGCGAGGTCGCCATGGTCTTCCAGGACCCGGCCACCAGCCTGCATCCGATGCTGACGATCGGGCGGCAGCTCACCGAGCACATGCGCCACCACCTGGGCCTCAATAAGGGCGACGCGCGGGCACGGGCGATGGAACTGCTCGGCAAGGTACGCATCCCAGGCGCCGAGGAGGCGTACGGGCGGTTCCCGCACCAGTTCTCCGGCGGGATGCGGCAGCGGATCGCCATCGCCATCGCGCTGGCCTGCGCGCCGAAGGTGCTGATCGCCGACGAGCCGACGACCGCGCTGGACGTGACCGTGCAGGCGGGCGTGCTGCGGCTGCTGCGCGGGCTCTGCGACGAGCTGGGGCTGGCTTTGCTGCTGGTCACCCACGACCTGGGCGTGATGTCGGCGGTCGCGGACGAGGTGAGCGTCATGAAGGACGGCCTGGTGGTCGAGTCCGGGCCGCGCGGCCGGGTGCTGCGGGAGCCCGCGCACGCCTACACCCGTTCCCTGCTGGAATCCCTGCCCGACGCGGAGGCACGATGAGTCTGCTGACCGTCGACGACCTGGTCGTCGAGCACCGCTCCCCCGGCCGTCCGGTCGTGCGGGCCGTGGCGGGGGCCAGCCTGGCCGTCCATCCCGGCGAGGTCGTCGGGCTGGTGGGCGAGTCCGGGTGCGGCAAATCGACGCTGGCCCGCGCGGTCTGCGGGCTGAACCCGATCGCCGAGGGGTCGATCACATTCGACGGGCAGCCGGTCACGCCCTTGGGGCTGCGGCGGAGGAAGCTGACCGGGATCCAGATGGTGTTCCAGGATCCGTACACGTCGCTGAACCCGCGCCGCCGCGTGGGCGACCAGATCGCCGACGGGCTGCGTACCGCGCGGGACCGCGAGGGGAGCGGAGCTCCCGAGCTGACAAGAGCTGCCCCCTCGCCCGCCGACCTGCTGGAGCGCGTGGGGCTGCCGCGGGACTTCGCGGGGCGGCATCCGCACGAGTTCTCCGGCGGGCAGCGGCAGCGGGTGGCGATCGCCAGGGCGCTGGCGGCGCGGCCGCGGCTGCTGATCGGCGACGAGCCGATCTCGGCGCTGGACGCGTCGGCGCAGTCGCAGGTGGCCACGCTGATGCGGGATCTGGCCGTGGAATCGGGGGCGGGGCTGCTGTTCATCAGCCACGACCTGTCCGTGGTGCGGTTGATCGCGGACCGGATCGCGGTCATGTACCTGGGCAAGATCGTCGAGGTGGGTGACACGGAGGAGGTCTGGGCCGGGCCGCGGCATCCGTACACGCAGGCCCTGCTGAAGGCGATTCCCAAGCCGGACGGGATGGGCGTGCTGCCCGCAGAGCTGCCCGGTGACGTGCCAGATCCGGCGAATCCTCCGGAGGGGTGCAGGTTCCACCCGCGCTGTCCGTTCGTGATGGACGTGTGCCGGGTGAAGGAGCCCGACTTCGGACCGGCCGCCTGCTGGCTGCACGAACCGAAGTGACGCCGGGGCAGGACGAGGTGCGGGAGACGGCGCGGCTGGAGGCCGTGCGGGCGGCTATGGGCGAGGCCGGGGTGGACGCCCTGGTGCTGCGGCCATCCCCGGACTTCCGGTTCCTGGGCGGTGGGGACGGGGCGGCGTTCCTCGTGGTGACCGAGGACGCGGTCACCGAGACCTCCGACCCGGCCGGGCTGGTGCCGCAGGACGCGCGGCGGGTCGGGGTCGATCCGGAGATGCGGGTGCGCGAGCTGTTCGGGCTGGCGATCGAGGCCGAGCTCGTGCCCGCGTCCGCCGTGCTGGCCCCGCTGCGGCTGCTCAAGGAGCCGTACGAGATCGCGGCCATCGAGCGGGCCGTGCTCAGCGCCGAGGGAGTGCTGCGGCAGGCGCGCGAGCTGGCCTGGTTCGGCGCGACCGAGCGGGCGATGGCGGTCCGGCTGCGGGCGCTGGCGCTGGAGTCGGGCTGCGAGGAGGTGCTCGCGCTGCGGGTGGCGGCGGGCGAGCACACGGCGCGGCCCGCGCACCTGCCCGGCGAGCGCGTGATCAACCCAGGCGACGCGCTGCTGGTGTCGCTGTGCGGGCGGTGGGACGGCTACTGCGCGGAGGTGGCCCGCGTGTTCGCGGTCGCGGAGCCGCCCGAGGACTTCGAGGCCATGTACTCGGTGGTGCTCGCCGCCCACCGCGCGGCCCTGGCGTCGGTACGCCCGCCGGCGCCGGTCGCGGACGTCGCGCGGGCGGTGGGCGACGTGATCGACGGCAGCGGCTACGGCCGGTTCGCCGCCGAGCACGCCGGCCGGGGCGTCGGCCTGGGCCCGGACGAGGGGCCGCGGCTGGGCGAGGACACGCCGCTGGCGGCCGGCATGACGTTCTGCCTGGAGCCGGCCATCTTCGTGCCCGACCTGTTCGGCGCCCGGGTGGCGGACGTGGTGGCCTGCACGGAGACGGGCCCGCTGGTGCTGGGCCCGGGCCCGCCTGCCCTGCAGGTGCTCGACCGCTAGGGGTCTGCCTCGAAGACCTTGAAGAGGTAACGGTGTGTGATCGTAAGCGGCAAAGGGTAGTCAAAAGAACATGCTGCGCATCGGTACGTGGAGGTCTGCAGACTCGGTCGACCTCGTCGCCTGCGGGTGGCGTGACAGCGGCCCCGGGCATCTCGAAACGGGCATCAAGCTCATCCTCGGGATCGGCGACCGGGTGCCGGAGTTCCCAGGGCTGCGTACCGGCACCATGGTCGCCAGGGGCGCCGAGGAGATCGCCACACAGCTGTTCCGCGGGCTGGACGTGGTGCTGATCGAGCCGGACTCCTGCCCGGCCGCGCCCGTGGTGGCGGCGGGCATGTGGCACTACGGGTGGACGCGCCGCGACCTCGGCGCGCTGGCCGGCGCGACGGTCGCGGGGCTGGCGCTTGCCGCGCAGCGGGGCCCGTGCGCGGTGGAGATCTGCCGCGACGGCCGCGGCTCGCTCGACGGGCACGCGACGGCGGCGGCGGTGCGCGCCCGCCTGGCCGACCGCTTCCCGGGCGGCCGCTACCGCACCCCGGAGGTCACGGTCCCGCTGGAGTCGGTGCGTCTCAGACAGGAGGCGCCCAGCAGGATCCTCATAGCGCCCTGCGCGGGCACTCGCTAGGTCGCCGCGACGAAGGACGGGGCTTGTCTTGGTGCCAGGCACCAATCCGGGCGCCCGCGCCATGGCATACCGTCGCCAGTAGGACCCATGAGGAGAGGCGGCAGGTTGATCGCGGTCAGGGAGCTCCACGAGATCGAGGAGTTCGTGCGCGTCCACGCGCTGTTCGACGACATCTGGCACTTCGGCCCCGGCGAGCCGCCGATCACGGTGGAGTTGATGCGGGCGCTGTCGCACGCGGGCGGATACGTGGCGGGCGCGTTCGACGGCGACCGGCTGGTGGGCGCCTCGGCCGGGTTCCTCGCGGCCGGCGGCGCGCTGCACTCGCACGTCACGGGCACGGCGGCGGGGCGCGGCGTCGGGTTCGAGCTCAAGCTGCACCAGCGCCGCTGGGCGCTGGAGCGCGGGCTGGAGCGGATCACCTGGACCTACGATCCGCTGGTGCGCCGCAACGCCCATTTCAACCTGGCCAAGCTGGGTGCGCGGCCGCGCGAGTACCTGCCGAACTTCTACGGCGTCATGGGAGACGCGATCAACCGGGGCGACGAGTCCGACCGGCTGGTGGCCGACTGGCCGCTGTCGGCGCCGCACGTGGTGGCGCTGGCGCGGCGGGAGCCGTACGTCACGCCGGTGCCTGACGATGCGGTGGTCGCGCTGGCGGACGAGGGCGGGCGGCCGGTGCCCGGCTTGGTGGACGCCGGCACGGTGCTGGTCGCCGTGCCGGCCGACATCGAGGGGTTGCGCCGTACGGACCCGGGAGCGGCCAAGGCGTGGCGGCACGCCGTACGGGATGTTCTGGGGGGTTTGATGGCGGAGGGCCGCACCGTGACGGGGTTCACCGGGAAGTCCTACTACGTAGTGGAGAGATCGTGAAGATCACTGGGGTTGAGCTGCGGCGGATCGCGATGCCGCTGGTGGCGCCGTTCCGCACCTCGTTCGGCACCGAGACGTCGCGCGACATCCTGCTGGTCAGGGTCGTGACGCCGGACGCCGAGGGATGGGGCGAGTGCGTGGCGATGGCCGAGCCGCTCTACTCCTCCGAGTACACCGACGGAGCCGCCGAGGTGATCCGCCGCTTCCTGCTGCCCGCCCTGCCGCGGAACCTCGACGTGCACGACGTCGGCCGCGCGCTCGAGCCGATCAAGGGGCACCGCATGGCCAAGGCCGCGCTGGAGACGGCGGTGCTGGACGCGCAGCTGCGGGCCGCGGGCGAGTCGTTCGGCCGCTTCCTCGGCGCGTCCCGCACGCGGGTGCCGTGCGGGGTGTCGGTCGGCATCATGGACTCGATCCCGCAGCTGCTCGACGCCGTCGAGGGCTACGTGGACGAGGGGTACGTCCGCATCAAGCTGAAGATCGAGCCCGGCTGGGACGTCGAGCCGGTCCGGGCCGTGCGCGAGCGGTTCGGCGACGACCTGCTGCTGCAGGTGGACGCGAACGCCGCCTACGCGCTGACCGACGCGCCCCGCCTGGCCCGGCTTGACGCGTTCGACCTGCTGCTGATCGAGCAGCCGCTGGCCAACGACGACCTGGTCCAGCACGCCAAGCTCGCCCAGCGGCTCAGGACGCCGATCTGCCTGGACGAGTCGATCGAGTCGGCCGAGCACGCCGCCGCCGCGATCGCGCTCGGCTCCTGCTCGATCGTCAACATCAAGCCGGGCCGGATCGGCGGCTACCTGGAGGCGCGGCGCATCCACGACCTGTGCCGGGCGAACGGGATCGCGGTGTGGTGCGGCGGCATGCTGGAGACCGGCCTCGGCCGGGCGGCGAACGTGGCTCTGGCGGCGCTGCCGGGATTCACGCTGCCGGGCGACACGTCGGGGTCGCGGCGCTACTACGCGACCGACGTGACGGAGCCGTTCGAGCTGGTGGACGGGCATCTGGAGGTCCCGGCCGGGCCGGGACTGGGTGTCGAGCCGATCCCGGCGGTGCTCGACGAGGTGACCACCGCCAGCGAGTGGATCACTGTGTGAGTCCTGTCGGAAAAAGTGTTATGCGGGCGCCTTCGGCCGCTCTCCTAGCGCAGAGAGGTCGTCTCGTGAAAGGACACACATGGTTCTCCAGACCAGCCGGCGGAGCCTGCTGAAGGCGGCGGCGGGCGTCGCCGTGCTGCCCGCGCTGCCGTCCGCGGCGCAGGCGGCGGCGTTCAAGCATCCGGGGCTGCTGCACAGCCAGGCCGACTTCGACCGGATCGCGGCCGGGGTGCGGGCGGGGGCGCAGCCGTACAACGGTCT
>NZ_VCJS01000298.1 GCF_005893125.1 Nonomuraea basaltis
GCCCGAACCCTGTCGTGAGACCACGCCTGAAGTGGGGACCTCTGTTCAGGCCTCCGTGCCGTCGCGAAAGCGGTGTCCGGCGGCCAGGGCCTGCTCGACGATGAGCCGCCCCGTGCGGCCGGTGGCGCCGATGACGGCGATGACGGCGATGGAGGCGATGGAGGTCATGAGGGTCGTACTCCTCAGTGCGCGGCGGGCTTGGTGGCGGGCTGGAACTTAAAGGAGATGGCTTCCATCAGCGCTTTGCGCTGGGTCTTCTGGACGGCGGCGATCCGCCAGCGGCCGCCGTGACGGACGAGCGTGTAGGTGGCGAGCTTACCGAGCTTCTTCGGCTTGCCCTTGTGGACGTCGCCGCGGGTGACGACGACGGCCGTGTCGGTGCCGTAGAAGCGGATGTCGACGATCTCGATGGCGAGTTGGCTGTCTTTGAGGAAGCTGTCGAACAGGGCCTGGTGGGCGCGGCCGATCTCGGGTCCGCCGTGGTAGACGGTGCCCACGTAGGTGACGTCGGTGGCGTCGTCGGTGAACAGCTCGCCGTAGGCGGCGCCGTCGCCACGGTTCCAGGCGTCCTGGCTCTGCTGGAGGAGGCTGCGGATCGCGGCGATGTCAGTCTCGGCGGTCTCGGCGTGGATCGCGGTGGTGTTCATGACGGCGGGTCCCTTCTTGGATGGGGTCACTTCTCGGCTTGGGGCTGGCTCTGGGGGGCGAACAGGAAGGAGATGCGTTCCATCACCGGCTGGCGCTGGGTGTTGTGGAAGGCGGCGATGCGCCATGCGCCGTCGTCCTGGCGGATCAGGGTGTAGGTCTGGGTCTTCGACAGCTCGCCGGGCTGCTTGGGTTCGCCGTCGTAGGTGTCACCGCGGCTGGTGACGATCGCGGTGCCGGGTCCGTAGAAGCGGATGCCGAGGTAGGAGTCGGCCAGCTTGGTGCCCTTGACGAAGCCTCCGAACAGTGCCCTGTGGGCTTCGGTGATGTCGCGGCGGCCCTGGTAGTGCGTACCGACGTAGGTCGTATAGGTGGCGTCGCCGGTGAACAGGGCGCCGTAGGCGTCGGCGTCACTGCGGCTCCAGGCGCCGGTCAGTTGCTCCAACACGCCGCAGACCTGCCGGTGGGCGTCTGCGGGCCCGGACGGCGTGACCGCGGTGCACTGGCTGGTTCCGGTGTTGTGGACCTCGGAGGTGCCGTTGAGCCAGGCGTATCCGCCCGCGGCGGCCAGCCCCAGCGTCAATCCGGTCACCGCCAGGGTCCGTTTGAGGCGGCGTCCGCGTGGCTTCGGTGTTTCCGGTCGGTACGCCACTGTGGTGGCACTCGTGTCGCCGATGCTCCGTGTGGTGGTGCTCATGGCGCGCCCTCTCATGATAGCTTCTTAAAAGAAGTTTCTTCTTTAAAGATTTCTCTTCGTTTAGGAAGAGATTAGGAGAGGGGGGATCTTGTGTCAACTCCACGGGCACAGTCGGATGCGAGCCAGGTCTACCGCCGCTACCTCAGCGCAGTGATGCTGCACGGCCACGCCGGCGCCAAGGCCTGTGGTCTCGGGGCGACCGACCTCTACGCGCTGAACATCTTGGAGCTTTCGGGTGCGATGACCCCGGGGGAACTGGGCGCGCGTACGGGTTTGACGACCGGGCCGACGACCCGGCTCATCGACCGGCTCGAGCAGGCCGGGTACGTACGCCGTGCCCCGGCGCCCAGCGATCGCCGCAAGGTGATCGTCGAACCGATCGGCAAACCCGCCGAACTCGACCGGGTCATGGCTCCCGCCCGGCAGAAGATCGGTGAACTCCTCGCCGGCTACCCACCCGAGCAACGCGACGTCCTGTTCGACTACTTCGCCCGCGCCGCCGACGCCTATCAGCAAGCCGCTGAACACTTGCGAACCGACGAACCAGCATGAGCAGCCGCGGCCCGGGGGGCCAAGACGGCGCCCGAGAAACATCCCTGGTCAGCCCGCAGGGCGCATTCGAAGGGTCGTCGCAACACAGGTGATCATTTTGCTAGTGGCAGCCAGCCTAGCGGGGTGGGTCACCTTCGGGCGTCCTTGCGGGTCGTAGCTGTGGCGGTGCTTGAGCGCCTGATGGAAGGTCGCGGCGACGATGTCATCGGCGAGGTGGCTGCCTAGCCGGCGGGCGGCGTAGCGGTGGATCGGCGGTGCATGCCGGCGGAAGAGATCGTCGAAAGCCGATACGCGGCAATAGCCCAAGCCATCATGGACACCCAGATCGAAGAGACGCCGTGACAAGCTGCGTCACTTTCCCCGAACTCACCTCGTTCGCGTCACCCAGCCCCTGAAAAGGCCATTTTTGAAGCGTGAACCGTTGTGGGGGTTCGATCCGATGATGGGGTGTGAGCGCCGTACCTGAGCAGAGCGACGCGGAGTTGCTGGCCGCAACCACGACCGGCGACCGCGCAGCGTTCGAGGCGCTGTACCAACGCCACGGGCCGTGGTTGGCGGTCCGGCTACGGTACCGGTGCCCGGACGCTGCCCTGGTGGACGACGCGGTGCAGGAGACATTCCTGGCGGTATGGCGCGGTTCGGCCCGGTACCGGGAGGGCGGTGACGTCGCCGGCTGGCTGTGGCAGATCGGCTTCCGGCGGCTGGTCGACGCGATCCGCGGGCAGCGCGCCCGGGACAGGCTGCTGCGGCTGCTGGCTGGTCACCGCTGGCGTACCGCGCCCTCGGCGGAGGAGGAGCTGCTGCTGGGCGTGGAGCATGGCGACCTGGCTGGGGCGCTGGCCCGCCTGTCCCCCGAGCTGCGCGCGGTTATGCAGGCCACGGTGCTGGACGGGCTGAGCACGCACGAGGCGGCGGCCCTGCTGGGTATCCCGGTGGGCACTGTCAAGACCCGGGCGATGCGGGCGCGGCGGCAACTGCGCGCGGACCTGACATGACGACCCTGGGAGGTGGGCGATGAGCGCCGATGACTGGCACGTCGCGGACGACGACTTGCGGGCATACGCCGACGGTGCGGCGCGGCCGCCGTGGCTGTGGTCGACCGAGGCGCACCTCGGGACCTGCCCGCGCTGCCGCCAACGGCTGGCGCGGCGCGTCGACCCGGCTGCGGTCCGCGCCGGCTGGGCGCGGCTGGACGCCGAGCTGGACGCCCCGCGGCCCGGCCCGGTCGAGGCGCTCCTGGTGCGGCTGGGCGTGGCGGCGCACACCGCACGGCTGCTGGCCTGCACGCCGGGGCTGCGCAGGTCGTGGCTCGCCGCGGTGGGCTTCACCCTCGCGGTCGCCGCGGGCGCCGCGCACCTAGGCCGGTCGATGACGGTGCCGATCCCGCTGCTTGCGATCGCCCCGCTGCTCCCGCTGATCGGCGTGGCGATCTCGTTCGGCCCACGCGTGGACCCCAGTTACGAGCTGGCCGTCGTCGCTCCGTTGCACACCTTCCGCCTGCTGTTGCTGCGCTGCGCGGCGGTGCTGTCCACGACCACGGCGCTGACCGGCGTGGCCAGCATCACGGTGCCGGCGTACGGCGCGGTGGTGCTCGGCTGGCTCGCCCCGTCGCTGGCGTTGACGTTGCTGAGCCTGGCCCTGATGCCCCGGTTCGGCCCGGTCACGGCGCCCCTCGCCGTGGGGCTCGGTTGGCTGGCGCTGCTGGGGGCCACCGTGCAACGCACCACCGGCGAGTCGGTCCTGTTCACTGCGCCCGGCCAGGCGGGGCTCGCGGCCGGTGCCGCCGCGGCGGCGATGGCCCTGTGGAAGGTCCGCGCCGCCTTCGATACCACCCACCACCTGGGTCGCGTCGCCGACCCGAGCGCGAGGAGGACGATGTGACGACGGTGCATGCCGAGGGACTGTCGCTGCGGTTCGGGCGCACGACAGCCCTGGAAGACGTGTCGTTCACGCTGCACGACGGGGTCACCGGGCTGCTCGGGCCGAACGGCGCGGGCAAGACCACGCTGCTGCGCATCCTGGCCACCGCGATCCCGGCGGACGCCGGGCAGTTGCGCATCCTCGGCGCGGACCCGCGTGGCGCCGCCGGGCGGCTGGCGGTCCGGCGTCGCCTCGGGTACCTGCCGCAGAACCCCGGCTTCCACCAGCACTTCACCGCGTTCGAGTTCGTCGACTACATCGCGATTCTCAAGGAGATCGTGGATGGCCGGCACGACGAAGTACGCCGGGTGCTGCACGCGGTCGGCCTGGACGACCAGCGCGGCAAGAAGATCAAAGCCTTGTCCGGGGGGATGCGCCAGCGCGTCGGGTTGGCCGCGGCGCTGCTCGACGACCCGGCGCTGGTGATCCTCGACGAGCCCACCGTCGGCCTGGATCCCGAGCAGCGGCTGCGGTTCCGCGAGCTCATCGCGCATATCGGCGAGGGTCGTACCGTGCTGCTGTCCACCCACCAGACCGAGGACGTGGCCACCGTATGCCAGCGCGTCATCGTCCTGAACCAGGGCCGGATCCGGTTCGAGGGCGAGCCGGTGGCGCTGGCCGGCATGGCGCGCGGCCGGGTGTGGACCAGCCCGGCCCGCGCGGATGGCGCGCTCGCCGCGTGGCGCACCGGCAACGGTGACTACCACAACATCGGCGACCCGCCGCCCGACGCGCGGCTGGTCGATCCGAGCATCGAGGACGGGTACCTGATGTTGATCGACGCCGCGAGCCTCGCGGGGCGTGCGGCATGACCGCGGTGCTGGCCGAAGCACCCGGCACCCCGGCGATCGACGCCACGGCGCCGCGCCGGGCCGTCCTGGCCCTGGCCCGGGTGGAGATGGTACGGATGCTGCGGCACCCGGTGACGGTCGCCGCGACCCTCTTGCTGGCCGGCAGTTGGGTGTCCGCCTGGTTCGCGATCGGGACCACCCGCTACCCCGTGCTGCAGGAACTCGACCGCGACAGCGCGATAGGCATGATGATTCTGCTCGGCGGCGCCGCGCTGATCGTCGGCAACCTTGCTGTACTGCGGACGCACCGCGACGGCACCACGGGCCTGAGCCAGGTACTCATCCTCCCGGACCGCGCGCGTACCCTCGCGCACCTGCTCGCCATGCTCCCACTGGCCGTGGTCGGCTCCGTCCTGATCCTCGCCCGCATGGCGGTCCTCGCGATCTGCGCCCCAGCCGCGGGCCACCCGAACCCGTACGAGCTCGCGATCGGGCCGGCCGCCGTCCTGCTGCTCGGCGCGCTCGGCGTATTGCTGGGCCGGCTCACCCGGTCGGCGGTCGTCGCACCCCTGGCGCTGCTCGTCCTGCTCGCCAGCTTCGTCGCGCTCGAGCCGCTCACCAACGGTGGCGGCAAGGCCATGTGGCTGGCACTGCAGGGCGGGCCGGCCCTCGAGATGCCCACGCCGGTATCCCTGATGGCCCGCCCGGCCGCGGCCCACCTCGGGTACCTCCTCGGCCTGGCCGGGCTGCTGGCCACCGCCGCCGTGCTGCGCGCCGGCGCCCGTGGCGTCCGGGTGGCCGTGGCCGGGGCGGTGGCGCTGGCCTGCACGGTGGCGGGCGGCACGGCACAGCTGTCCCCGCCGAGTCGCGCCGTCGCCGCGGCCCGGACCGCGGTCATGAACCACCCGTCCCAGCACGAGACCTGCCAGGAGCTCGGACACGTCACCTACTGCGCCCTCGCGGGATTCAGCCGCTGGATCCCCGCGTGGAACATGGTCGTGCAGGCTGTCGTGGCCGCGGTACCCGCCACGGCCCGGTCCACCCAGCTGACCGTCCGGCAACGCATCGTGGTCATGGCCTTCGACCCTGGGACCAGGCCGGAGCAGCTGCTTGCCGTGTGGCGGGCGGACGACGCCGCCGCCGGCACCCCCAGGGCGATCGGCATCGGCACCCAATGGGGTGACAGCCGCGCCGCCGCCGACCTCGCCGCGCAGGTCGCCTACCGGCTGGTCACCGGCGAGACCGGCGAGACCGGCGAGGCAGGCGAGGCAGGCGTCGAGGACCGCGACGGCGCCACCGCCTGTGGCGGCGCGGGCGTGCTCGTCGTATGGCTCGCCGGGCAGGCCAGCACCGGGCTGCGCCTGCTCGCCCAGGACGAGCGCGATGAACGAGGTGGCGTCTCGTTTTACGAGACGCAGCTGTTCCCCACCGTCTACGTACCGGCGCCCGAACTCGCTGTGGCGACGCAGGCGCTGGCCCGCCCGCGCGCCGACATCGCCGCCCGCGTCCAGCAGTCCTGGGCCACGCTGACCGCGCCCGGCACAACCGCCGCGCAGGCCGCGCAGATCCTCGGCGTGCCTGCCCCGGCCACGAGCACGGCCTGCTGATGAACACCAGGACCCTCTTCCCGCTGCTGCGGTCCACCGCGCACGCCATCACGTGGCGGCCGACGGTGGTCGGCGCGGCTCTGGGACTGGCCATCCTGCTGGTGCCCGAGGCGCTGAGCGCAAGGCTGACCGGTACCCACCTGACCGATCTGGCCCGCATCTCGGCGATCTGCGTCGCGCTCGGCGCGGCGTTCCTCCTCGACGACCCCGCCACCCGCAGCACCCCCACGATGCCGACTCCACGCCTGGCCCGCAACCTGGTCCGGGTCACCCTGGCCGTGCCGGTCGTCGCGCTGTGGTGGACGCTCACTCTCGGCCTCGCGAAGACGACCGGCCACCACGCGGCCGCCGCACACCTGCCCGTCGGCGCGTTGACGCTGGAGGCGGCGACCCTGCTGGCCGCCGCCCTCGCCCTAGCCGCCATCGCGCAGCGGCGCACCGCCGACGGGAACACGGGCGTCATCGCGGCGCCGGCCGTGCTGCTACTCGCAGCCGTCGCCTGGTTCCTGCCGCGCCCGGTGGCACTGATCCTCACGCCCACCGACCCGCACTGGACAGCGTCGCACTACCGCTGGACTGCCGTCCTGGCGACCGCGCTCGTAGCGTTCCTGTGGGCCGGCCACGAGCGGGAACGGCGGCGGGTTCCGCGCAGATGGCGGCTCACCGTCATCGCCGTTTTGGTGCTGATGGTGGGCGCGGGTACGGCGTTCGCCTTCCGCAGTGACAGTGAACAGCGCACCGCGGCGCCGTCGGGGGGCATCGACACCGGAACGCATGCGTGGAGACAGATCGTGCCGGGAGGCGACTGCCAGTGTGCCAACGGCGGCAGGTTCTCCTTTTGGGAACGGCAGGCCGATCCGACCAGGGTCGTGCTGTTCCTCAATGGTGGAGGCGTTTGCTGGGACGCCGAGATGTGCGCCTTCACCAGCACCGGCCAGCCGGGCGAGAACGACTTCTACGACTGGAACGACCAGGGCGGCGAGAGACCGTACGATCAGAAGTCCGGCTTCTTCGACCTGACCCAGGCCGACAACCCGTTCGCCGGATACTCGATCATCTACGTGAGTTCCTGCACCGGCGACGCGCACCTCGGCGACGTCGCCCAGAAGTACTCGCCGACGCTGACCGTCCAGCACCGCGGCTATGTCAACGGCACCGCGGCGCTCGACTACCTCGCCACGCACTATCCGAGCGCCGCCCAGGTTGTCATCATAGGCAAGACCGCGGGGTCGATCGCCGCTCCCCTCTACGGCGGCCTGGTCGCCGACCGGCTCCCGCACGCCAAGGTCACCGTGTTCGGTGCGCAGTCCGGCGCCTGGCCCGACAATCCCGACTTCAACGCCAAGGTCCTCGGCAAGGCGTGGGGTGCCTATGACGCCGTGCCCGCCTGGGCGGTCGACGGGCTCACCGTCCGCAACTGGGGCATCCCCCGGTTCTGGGTCCAAGCCGCCCATCATGCTCCTGAACTCGTCCTGTCCCGCTTCGACTACGCCTTCGACCCCGCCGCCGCGGTGGAGGTGACCGCATGGATGCCCGGGAACCCACCGAACCTCCTGGCCGTCATCGACGCCAACGAGACCGCGATCGAGACCGCCGGGGTGATCCTGCACAGCTATACGGCGCCCGGCGACGGCCACGGACTCTTCGAGTTCGACAGGTTCTACGACCTCAAGGTCCACGACGTCCGCTTGATCGACTGGCTCAAACAGCTCGTAACCGGCAAACCGCCCAGCGACGTCCGCTGCGACAAATGCAACCAGTGATGAGATGACGACAGAGGCCCCAAATCAGCCGAGCCACGATCCGGGCGGTCAGCGCCTGCTCGGCCTGGTGCGGCGCCGAGCGCATGATCCGGTCGATCCGCCCGGCCGCTGGCGGCTCGATCCGCTCCGTTCGGCAGCGCGCCAGCAGCTCGTCGCGGAAGCATCTGCGCCGGGTGGTATTCGATGGTGCGGCCCGACCACTCGTAAAGGCCAAGCTCGTCCGGTTCGACGCCGACCTGCCGGGCCACGAACTCCACCGCGTCGTCCGCCAGCTCGCCCCGGCCGCGGGGAACCGGCCGGCTCGCTGGACACGGCTACCGTGCTTTGGTGAACATCGGGATCAGTGGTCCAGCCCTCCCGGGGATTTCCTGCTCTGTCCGTCTGCATCCATGCGCGCGCAGGTACGGGGTCAGAACACGGCCTTGGACATTGCCGCATCGATAAAAAACGCCCATGGCATCGAAGACGATCATCGTTGGCTGAGGCATCACACCATCATGTCCCGACAGCCTCAAGACTCAGAATCGAACATGAGTACGATGGACTCATGTATCTGCCGCCGGAGTGGCCGCCCGAGGTCCGCCCGAGCGTTCCCGACTGGGAGACCTCGGCCGTGGCCTGGCTGCTCGACGCCGTGCCCGCCGACTACAGGGCTACGAAGTTCTTCCCCGGAAGATCGTGATGTTGCTCCAGCAGGTGCTGCAGGCCGGCCGCCATCGTGTTGTGTTCGCAGCCGGCCGTGCGAGTACTTTGTCTTCACGCGGGCGCGTTATTTAAAGGCCGCAACGTTGCGCTCCGCCCACTGGGCGAAGGTGTGAGGCGAGCGGCCGAGGAGCCGCTCGACGTCGGGGCTGACGCGCTGCTCGGCGGCGGAGGGTGTGCCGAGGGCGCCGAGGGTGGCCTCCACGACCGGCTCGGGCATGTATGCCAGCATCTGCTTCCGCGCCTCCTCGCGGCTTTGCTCAGCGAACTGCACCGACTCGCCCAGGGCGTCCCCGATCGCCGCGGCCTGCTGCTGGGGCGAGATCGGCAGCGGTCCGGTCAGCGTGTAGACGTTGCCCTCGTGGCCCGGTTCGCGCAGTGCGACGGCAGCGACCTCGGCAATGTCGGCCGGGTCGATGGCCGGCACCGCGACGGCGCCGAACGGCGCCCGGACCACCCGTTGCGCGCGGATCGAATCGGCCCATTGGAACGTGTTGGAGTCGAAGTTGCCCGGCCGCAGCATCGTCCATTCCAGACCCGACTGCTTGACCGCGTCTTCCAGATGCGAGGGGTGGCGTTGCGTGCCCACGCCATGGGAGGACAGCAACACGACCCGCCGGACGCCGACCGCCCGCACGACGTTCATGACGTCACCGAGATTGCCGTTCGCCATGAAGTCGGGGGAGGTCAACAAGAACAGCGCTTCGGCTCCTTGGAGGGCGGGCTTGAGGCTCGCAGGCTCAGCCAGGTCGGCCTGCTGGTGCCGCACCCCCACCGGCACGTCCAACTCTGAGATCCTTCGTGACACCGCCGTCACCTGCTCGCCGGCCGCGACAAGCGTCTGCATGAGCGGCTGCCCGACGTTGCCCGTGGCTCCAGTCACCACAATCATGTTCACTCCCGGTTGTCGATGCCCTTTGTGGACTCGATGGAAGCTACTAGTGCTGTGATAGTAGGTACCTAGACGAAAGTATTGGCAAGGAAGGCTTATTGTGACCAACGACACAGCTTGGGCGCCCCCTGCCGACGTCACCCCGGAGCAGGCGTGCCCGATCGCCCCGGTGGTCGACATCGTCTTCAGTCGCTGGACCACCCCCATCCTTTGGGTGCTCCATGAATTCGGGCGGCATCGATTCGTGGAGCTGGAACGCCGTATCACTACCATCACGCCTAAGGTGCTGACCGAAGGGCTGCGGCGACTGGAACGCGACGGGCTCGTCGTGCGCACCTACCACCCCGAGGTTCCGCCGCGGGTGGAGTATGAGATCAGCGAACTGGGACGACGGCTGGCGCCGCTGTTCGCAGCGCTCGCCGAGTGGTCGGTTAACCTAGGCGAGGTCGAGCAGGCCCGGCTGGACTACGACGCCAGGAAGCCAATCAGCAGCCGTCGAACCTGACCCGAAGGCCGCCGGAAACCTTGGCCAGAAAAGAATGTCCTAAGGGACTCCGAGAGAGTCTATCGAACGCTAGTACGATAGGTTCATGTATCTCCCGCCGGAGTGGCCGCCCGAGGTCCGCCAACCCAGCGTTCCCGACTGGGAGACCTCGGCCGTGGCTTGGCTGCTCGACGCCGTGCCCCCGGACTATAGGGCCTATGAAATTTTGAAACGCTACCCAACCGCCTTGGCCAGGATGGCTCTCCATCACGTTATTCCCCGGAAGATCGCTGTGTTGCCGCACCTGGCGTTGTGGCGATTGCAAACGTCGTGTTGCATGGAAGTCGACGTGCGGGCCTCAGCATAGGAACTGGGCGACGGCGTTCAGCCACTCTTGCGGCTGGTCGATATGCGCCATGTGGCCCGCTTCCTCGATCACCACGGCTCTGGCGGAGGGGATCAACTTCGCCGCATCCTCAATCAGGGCCGCAGGGAAAGTCATGTCGTGCCGTCCATGGAGCATGAGCAGGGGATGCCCTGCGGCGGCAAGTCTCCGAGCCGAATCCTCGGGACCGGCAGTGGGCAGGATGCCGGCCCGCAGGGGGCGCAGCCACTCGGCGGTGAAGTGGATGCGTGTCAGGCGATCGAGGTAATCGGCCAGTGCTTGTGGGCGCCAGACGTTTGCTCTGGCTGAGGCGACAGCGGCCGCGCGGGTCAACTCGGGTCCGGACAGGGACGAATCGGCCGTTCGCGAATGGCGGCGACCAACTCTGGCATCGTCCTGACGCTGTGGTGTGGGTCTCGTTCAGCAGAGGGTTCGGGGTGGGCGTCGGTGTCGTCGCTGCGGAAGAGAATCGTCCTCATCCCCAGTGAACGCGCGGGAGCGAGATTGACCGGCCGGTCGTCGACGAACACCGCCTCCTCCGGAGAGGCGCCCAACGCGCTGAGCGCCACCCCGTAGGCGGCCACGTCAGGCTTGCGGGCTTGCAGATCAGAGCTGATGAACCACTGCCGGATATACCCCTCCAGGCCGAAACGCCGGCGGACGAGTGCGGACCACACCACCGTGTCGTTGCTCAGGCAGGCGAGTTCCAGGCCATCGCCAGCCAGTTCCGCAAGAGCCTCCAGAGCACCTTCTGTGAGCTGGTGCCGCTGGCAGTAGTCCGCGTCACGGCCTTCCTCCGGCAGCCCGGCCGCCGCCCAGAACTGGTCGGTCGTGATGCGTCCGAGCGTGGCCGAACGGTAGGCGGCACGGATCTCCGGCTCGGTCCACCTGCATCCATGAGCACGTAGGTACGGGATCAGAACACGGCCTTGAACATCGCCGAACCGATACAAAACGCCCATCGCATCGAAGACGATCACCTTCAGTTGAGGCACCACACCATCATGGCCTGACAGCCTCATGCCCCATAATCGAACGTGAGTACGATGGACTCATGTATCTGCCGCCGGAGTGGCCGCCCGAGGTCCGTCCACCCAGCGTTCCCGACTGGGAGACGTCGGCAGTGGCCTGGCTGCTCGACGCGGTGCCCCCTGACTATAGGGCCCATGAAATTTTGAAACGCTACCCAATCGCCTTGGCCAGGATGGCTCTCCACCACGTGAACGCGGCGGTTGAAGCCGCTCGGGCGGGGTACCGGAGCGCCGCGGTGGATCTCAAAGGCCAGCTCCCTCCTCATGCTGTCGAGGCGGTGCTCGACGTCTATCGCGAGGAGGGGCCACGTCTGGTCCGCCTGACCCGCTCCATCGCCGTCGTCGAACAAGCCTTGCGGGGCGACATGTTCACCGCGACCATGCGCAACTTCCGATGAGGTAGCGACGCTGGGTGTCACTGGGACCCGCCCCCGACGCCGCCGATGATTCGAAACCACGCGGGCCAGCCAGCTGGTTGTGTTCGCCCTGGTCGGAGGGGGTGTGGGTGTCGTCCTTCACGTGGGTGTCCGGTTCACCTTCCGGAAGCATGAGAAGGAATCGTGAACCACGAGAAGCACGGGGTTCGTGTCGCTTGAACCGCCGGGTGGACGCCCTGGCCCCGGACGAACAGATGCTGACCGTTCCGGAGGCTGCGGAACGCTTCCACGTTCACGATCTCCGTCACGGCTTGGGCTGTGCGCCTGGAGTCAGAGGCCCCCGCCGGAGGCACGCCTAGCCCGAAAGTCGAAGAAGCGCAGGCCGTCGATCACGGTCCCGGACTTGATTTCCTGCAGCGTCCAAGGGTGGGCGGAGTAGTCGTCCACTGCAGCGCCGCCCTGTTGGAGGAGAAGCGTGACCAGTTGGTGAACCTCTGCGGTGCCGTCGATCCGCCCGGATATGTCGATCTGCACTGCCCAGGTGGGGCGGTGACCGAGGGCCGCTTCGAGAACCGTCACGTCGTCGGGATCCCAGTCGGAGAAGAGCCAGCCGGTCTGCTCGTCATCGATGTCGATGTTGAGGCCGGCCAGAGTCCACGGATCACGCTGCTGAGGCAGGTGTTGATCGAGTGTGGCGATGGTCTCGGCTCGCGCGCCTGAGGGGAACACGAACACGCTGCGCATGAGTGAATCGTAGGCGCTTGGGCTTGTCGGCAGCCACGGGAGATACTCGGACCCGCTTATCCTCGGGACCGCTGGTGGGCTGTGGGATGGGCATTGTGCGGCCAGCGATGACTACCGCCGAGATTGTCGACGACGCGCGGTGCGGCGAACCAAAAGACAACCCTGAAGGTCGATGACCCCCTACCTATCGCGAGGAATCTAACGGGTGCGGCGGGCGATGAAGGTGATCGTGCCGATGGCGATCAGCGCCGCCGCGAGCCAGATGAAGATGTCCCTGGCCGTTAACCCTGTCGCGCTCGCGGCCTGCGGCTGCGGACTGGGCTCCGTGGAGGTCTCGGCCTTGGCCGGGCTGGGGGTGGGGGTGCTCTGGGCGCGGG